>NZ_JBIVIC010000006.1:197013-447425 GCF_044749545.1 Pseudomonas sp. NPDC089396
CCGGCAAGCCGGCTCCCACAGGTACCCCACAGCACTCAAGGCATGTGAAATCCCTGTGGGAGCCGGCTTGCCGGCGATAGGGCCAGTGCAGTCATTCAGGGCCGCTCGGCCGCCGAACTCTCCACAGGTACCTGTTTGCCGCGGCCAACCTCCTGACGCCAATGCAAGGCAATCAGAATCAGCGTCGGCACCCCCAGCAGCGCAGTAATCAGGAAGAAGTCGTGATAACCGAACTTCTCCACCATCACCCCCGAATAACCACCGATCAGGCGCGGCAACAGCAGCATGATCGAGCTCAGCAGCGCATATTGCGTGGCCGAGAACTTGAGGTTGGTCAGGCTCGACAGGTAGGCGACGAAGGCCGAGGTGGCCAGCCCTGAACTGAAGTTGTCCAGGGAGATGGTCACCACCAGCATTTCCAGGTTCGGCCCCATGTCGGCCAGCATCAGGAACAGGATGTTGGTCGCCGCCGAGGCCACACCGCCGATGAACAGGATCGGCAGGATGCCGAAGCGCACGATCAGCAGGCCACCGATACCTGCGCCGACCAGGGTCATGATCAGCCCGAAGATCTTGCTGACGCTGGCGATCTGGTCCTTGGTGAAGCCCATGTCGATGTAGAACACGTTGGCCATCACGCCCATCACCGTGTCCGACATGCGATAGGTGGCGATCAGTCCGAGCAGCAGCAGGGCCTGCCAGCGGTAGCGGGCGATGAAGTCGTTGACCGGCGTCAGCACCGGTGCCAGGCCGCGTCGGCCCAAGCTCGACAAGCATGCCCAGCTCAGCAGCACGTAGAGGATCAGCCGCAGGAACGCACGGTCTTCGAGCAGCAGGTCAAGCGGACTGGCGTCGCCGGAAATGACGCTGGACCAGCCGGTGTTGAACATCTGGGTGAAGCTGGCGGGCACCGACACCAGCAGGATGATCAGCACGAAAACCGAGGCCATCTGATGGACCAGACCATAGCGCGCTGCCGACAACTGGGTGCGCATCGGCACGGGTGGCTCACGCATGATCAGGGTGGTGAACACCGCAGGCAGCATCAGCACACCGAACAGCACATAGGTGCCTGCCCAGGCCTTGTGCAGATAGCTGAAACCGGTCGAGCCGAACCATTCGGCAAAGAACAGCGCGCCGGCGGTGGCGAGCAGGGCGGCGATCCGGTAACCGGCCATGTAGCTGGCAGCCAGCGCCGCCTGGCGCTGATCGTCGGCGATCTCCAGGCGATAGGCATCGACCGCGATGTCCTGCGTGGCCGAGGCGAAGGCCACGAGCACGGCCAGGGCGATCAGCCACGACAGGTGTTGCTGCGGGTCGCACAGGCTCATGCCGACCAGGCCGATCACCACCAACGACTGCGAAAGCAACAGCCACGAACGGCGGCGACCAAGACCGCCCAGCAGCGGCAGGCGCCATTGGTCGAGCAGGGGCGACCATACCCATTTGAAGGCATAGGCCAGGCCAATCAGGCTGGCATAGCCGATGGTCTCACGGGCCACGCCCGCTTCTCGCAACCACACTGAAAGGGTCGAAAACACCAGCATGTAGGGCAGGCCGGCGGCGAAGCCCAGCAGCAGAAGTACCAGGGTTGACGGGCTGGCATAGGCGGCAAGCGCAGCGCGCCAGGTTTTACGGGGCATGGGCCAACATCTGCCTCAAATTTGCGAAAACAAAGCGCGCACTCTAACCGCTGTGCTCCATTGGGCGCCAGCCATGGCGCGTCATATCCACCCGATTATTGGTTACATTCACGCCCTCTGCACGTAGTCGTGCCCGCTGTTCATCGCCCGCAGGCGTACCCAGTGCCAGGCTCAGGCGCCCACCCGCGCCG
This sequence comes from Pseudomonas sp. NPDC089396, assembly GCF_044749545.1. Taxonomy (NCBI): domain Bacteria; kingdom Pseudomonadati; phylum Pseudomonadota; class Gammaproteobacteria; order Pseudomonadales; family Pseudomonadaceae; genus Pseudomonas; species Pseudomonas sp. NPDC089396. Next base: position 198,848 of record NZ_JBIVIC010000006.1, read on the forward strand.
AGTACCCGGTGCCACGGCAGGCGGGTGTCGCCGGGCAGTTGGCCGAGGGTGCGGCCGACCCATCGTGCCGCGCGGCCCAGTCCTGCCAGTTCGGCAAGTTGCCCGTAGCTGACGACCTTGCCCTCAGGCACTTGGCCGAGCACCGAATACAGGGCCGTTCGTCGGGCTTCGGGCGTTTCCAGGGCATGCTCATATCGCTCAGACATCAGAGCAGCCCTGGCCTGAAGTGAAACCGGACGAGTGGTCGCGGCAAATCAGCGTTGAACTCGATGGCATGCTGGTCGGTCTTTCCTTGCTCTGGTCGTCGGCATCTGGATAATGCCCGGCTTTTTTCGTCGAATCGAACCCGTAGTCCACTTATGTATTCTAGATCCTTGTTGTGCCTGTTGACCGCCAGCCTGTGCGCCACCCCCGCTTTCGCCGACACCGTGTGGATGAAGAACGGTGATCGCCTGAGCGGCAAGATTCGCGTGTTCGACGGTGGCAAACTGCTTCTGGAAACCCCCTACGGTGGTTCGATTTCGCTGGACTGGAAACAGGTTCAGACCTTGGAGAGCGACCAGGAACTGCTGGTCAAGCAGGACGCCTATAACGGCGAGAGGGCCAAGTCCCTGAAGGCGGCCGAGGCGGGCAAGGTGACGCTGGCCAATGGCGATGCACCCAAGACCGTCGAGCTGGCCAGCATCCAGCAGATCATGAAGCCCAAGCCTGTGGTCGAGGACATGATCTGGAAGGGCAATGTCGACGTGGCGATGGACTACCAGCGCGCCGAGAGCGACAGCGACGACTACGACATCGATTTCAAGACCACTGCCCGGCATGGCCGCTGGCGGCACAATGCCGAGGGCGAATACAACCGCGAGTCCAAGAACGACGAAACCACCACCAACAACTGGAGCGCCGAATATGCGCTCGACCGCTTCATCACCGAGAAGTGGTTCTGGCAGGGGCGGCTCGAGTACAAGCGCGACCATATCGAAGACCTGGCGCGTCAGCGTACCGTGGGTACCGGCCCTGGCTACCAGTTCTGGGATGACGAACTGGGCGCCTTCTCGCTCGGTTCGCTGATCAACCGCACCGACTTCGAGTACCGGGATGGCGCCAAGGACAACTTCTATTCGGCGGCCGTCAAGTGGGACTACACCCGCTACCTGATCGGCAAGAAAGTCCAGTTGTTCACCAACGGCGAGCTCGCCAAGCCGCTGGGAGGCGTGGCCAACTACTCCCTCGATGCCGAGGTGGGGCTGCGCTACAAGGTCACCGAATGGGCTTCGCTGAACCTCAAGGCGGAAAAGGACATCATCAGCGGCACACCCGAAAGCGACCTGGACAAGGCCCGCTATACCGCCGGATTCGGCGTGACCTGGTAAAGAAGGGCGGCGGCTGCGCCAGCAGTGGCAGTGGTGGGTGATAATGCTTATCTTGTCACCCATCCATTCCGCCGCCAGGAGCGCCCTCAGTGAGTACCACCGCCATCCGCCCCGCCCGGGAACTGCTGCTCAAGGAATACCGCGGCGTGCTCTCGACCCACTCCAAGTCCATGCCCGGCTTCCCGTTCGGCTCCGTGGTGCCGTACTGCCTCGATGCCGACGGCAACCCGCTGATCCTCATCAGCCGCATCGCCCAGCACACCCACAACCTGCAGAAAGACCCCAAGTGCTCGCTGCTGGTGGGTGAGCGCGAAGCCGAGGACGTGCAGGCCGTCGGTCGTCTCACCGTGATGGCCGAGGCCCACAAGCTGGTCGATGAAGCCGCTGTCGAGGCGGCGGCCGAGCGCTACTACCGTTACTTCCCCGATGCGGCCAACTACCACAAGGCCCACGACTTCGATTTCTGGGTGCTGCAGCCGGTACGTCATCGCTACATCGGCGGCTTCGGCGCGATCCACTGGCTCGACCAGGTGACCCTGGCCAATCCGTTTGCGGGCAAGGCCGAGGCGAGCATGATCGAACACATGAACAGCGATCACGCCAATGCCATTGCCCACTACGTCGAGTTGAGCGAGCTGCCGCGCAGCGCGCCGGCGCAGATGGTCGGCATCGACAGCGAAGGCATGCACCTGCGTATCGGCCAGGGCGTCTACTGGTTGCCCTTCCCAGCTATTTGCAATACGCCGACACAAGTTCGCGAAGCCCTGGTTTTGCTGGCGCGCGCCGACCAATGGCCGAGTGCGACTGAAGTCGAAGCTTGAAAATGCGAATGCGCGCATCCATGTGATGGTCTTACAGGAAGGTTGTCTTCCAACGAGGATTGCTTTGATGCGTGCTTTTCTACTGCTGTTTCTCCTTTTCCCTGTGCTGGAGCTGTTCGTCTTCGTCAAGGTCAGCGCGGCCATCGGGTTCTTCCCGGCGCTGCTGCTGATCATTGCCGGCTCCGCCCTGGGTGTGCTGGTAATGCGCGTGGCCGGCCTGGCCACGGCCCTGCGCGCCCGCGAAAGCCTGCAGCGTGGCGAACTGCCCGCCGAGGACATGTTCCAGGGCCTGATGTTGGCGGTCGGCGGTGGCCTGCTGCTGCTGCCGGGCTTCATCAGCGACGTGCTGGGCGTGCTTTGCCTGCTGCCATTCACCCGCCATCTGGCCGCGCGCAAGTTGCGCCAGCGTGCCGAAGCACAGGCCATGCGCCAGCGGGCGTTTCAGGATGACCCGTTCCAGGCGCAGCCACGCGACAGCGGCCACCGGCCAAATGTAATCGAAGGCGAGTACGAGCGCCGCGACAAGTGAATACCCTGGGGCCGCTCAAGCGGCCCCAGGCTTTTTCAGGCAGTGAAAAATTTTCCATGCCAAGCCCTTGTAATTGAATATGCCGGCCTCATGTATGTGGTCACCGCAAGGTTTCTGGTGGCAACACCAGACATGACACAGGTGGTTCGCACACTGCGGGCCACCCCCGGCAACGCCGGACCGAATCAACCCGCCGGTCGTTACCGGCCGATGAAAACCACAATTTGGGAGAGATCGACAATGAAGCTTCGTCCTCTGCATGACCGCGTAGTCATCCGTCGCAGCGAAGAAGAATCGAAAACCGCTGGCGGTATCGTCCTGCCGGGTTCGGCCGCCGAAAAACCAAACCGCGGCGAAGTTGTAGCCGTCGGCACCGGTCGCATCCTGGACAACGGCGAAGTACGTGCGCTGGCCGTGAAAGTGGGTGACAAAGTGGTTTTCGGCCCTTACTCGGGCAGCAACACCGTGAAAGTCGATGGCGAAGACCTGCTGGTCATGGCCGAGAACGAAATCCTCGCCGTTATCGAAGGCTGATTTCTCCGACTTCCCGTTACTCCAAAGAATTTCAAGGATTAAACGATCATGGCTGCTAAAGACGTAAAATTCGGCGATTCCGCTCGTAAGAAAATGCTGGTTGGTGTCAACGTTCTGGCTGACGCGGTAAAAGCGACCCTGGGCCCGAAAGGCCGTAACGTGGTACTGGCCAAGAGCTTCGGTGCGCCAACCATCACCAAGGACGGCGTTTCCGTCGCCAAAGAAATCGAGCTGAAAGACGCCTTCGAGAACATGGGCGCCCAGCTGGTCAAGGAAGTTGCTTCCAAGGCCAACGACGCTGCCGGTGACGGCACCACCACCGCTACCGTTCTGGCTCAGGCCATCGTCAACGAAGGCCTGAAAGCCGTCGCTGCCGGCATGAACCCGATGGACCTGAAGCGCGGCATCGACAAGGCTACCGCTGCCGTTGTCGCCGAACTGAAAAACCTGTCCAAGCCATGCGCCGACTCCAAGGCCATCGCTCAGGTAGGCACCATCTCCGCCAACTCTGACGACTCCATCGGCAACATCATTGCCGAAGCCATGGAAAAAGTCGGTAAAGAAGGCGTGATCACCGTTGAAGAAGGCTCGGGCCTGGATAACGAACTGTCCGTCGTTGAAGGCATGCAGTTCGACCGTGGCTACCTGTCGCCGTACTTCGTCAACAAGCCGGACACCATGGTTGCCGAGCTGGAAGGCCCGCTGCTGCTGCTGGTCGACAAGAAGATCTCCAACATCCGTGAGCTGCTGCCAGTGCTGGAAGCCGTTGCCAAGGCCGGCCGCCCACTGCTGATCGTTGCCGAAGACGTTGAAGGTGAAGCGCTGGCTACCCTGGTAGTCAACAACATGCGCGGCATCGTCAAGGTTGCAGCGGTCAAGGCTCCAGGCTTCGGCGACCGCCGCAAGGCCATGCTGCAGGACATCGCTGTCCTGACCGGCGGCCAGGTCATCTCCGAAGAAATCGGCCTGTCCCTGGAAACCGCTACCCTGGAGCACCTGGGTAACGCCAAGCGCGTCATCCTGTCCAAGGAAAACACCACCATCATCGACGGCGCTGGCGTTGAAGATGACATCCAGGCGCGCGTCAAGCAGATCCGTGCCCAGATCGAAGAAACTTCCTCGGACTACGACCGTGAGAAGCTGCAAGAGCGTCTGGCCAAGCTGGCTGGCGGTGTTGCCGTGATCAAGGTCGGTGCCGGCACCGAAGTTGAAATGAAAGAGAAGAAAGCCCGCGTTGAAGACGCCCTGCACGCTACCCGTGCAGCCGTTGAAGAAGGCGTGGTGCCTGGCGGCGGTGTTGCCCTGGTTCGCGCCCTGAACGCGATCATCGACCTCAAAGGCGACAACGAAGACCAGAACGTCGGTATCGCCCTGCTGCGTCGCGCTGTTGAAGCGCCGCTGCGCCAGATCACTGCCAACGCCGGCGACGAGCCAAGCGTTGTCGCTGACAAGGTCAAGCAAGGTTCGGGTAACTTCGGTTACAACGCTGCTACCGGCGAATACGGCGACATGATCGAGATGGGCATCCTGGACCCAGCCAAGGTCACCCGTTCGGCCCTGCAAGCTGCTGCTTCGATCGGCGGTCTGATGATCACCACCGAAGCCATGATTGCTGACGCTCCGAGCGAAGCCCCAGCTGGCGGCGGCATGCCAGACATGGGCGGCATGGGTGGCATGGGCGGCATGATGTAAGCCAGCCTTACCCCCTGCAGCAAGAAAAAGCCCCGCCTAGTGCGGGGCTTTTTCGTTTTCCTGTGCCGGCCATCGGGGCTGCTGTGCAGCCCATCGCTGGCAAGCCAGCTCCCACAGTTGAAGTGCAAACCTTGAATATGGCGCTGTACCTGTGGGAGCCGGCTTGTCGGCGAAAGGGCCGCAAAGCGGCCCCTCGTTCAGGCAACGCTGCGCTTGGCGGCTGGCACCTCAGCCATCCCCTTGCGATACAGCACAAGGTAATAAGACCCCAACCCGATCAACCAGCAGAACACTGCCGTCCACACGTTGTGCGAAAGGAAATGCGCGCCCTGCATCATCCGCCCCACCGACAGCACCGAGCCGGCCACCAAGGCGACCACGAACGCCACCCGCGCCAGCCGTGGCCGCCGGTCACGCAGCATGAAGAACAGGCCGAACAGGCAGAAGCCGGTCGCCGCATGCCCACCCGGCCAGCACATCCCAGGCTTGTTGGTAGCCGGGCGCGGCTCCAGCAGCTTGCTGTAGGTTTCCTTGCCACCGAACTGGGTCAGGCTCCATGGGCACTGCACCTGGGTAACTTTCTTCAGCGGTGTGACGAAGGCTGTGGACACGCTCAGCGCCAGTACCAGGCAGCCGAGCTCGCGGCGCCAGCCGAACAGGCGTTTCCAGAAAAAGCTCGAGGCAAAGGCGACCACCGACAGCAGCCCGAGCAGAATCACCCCTTGCTTGACGCGGTCATGCAGAATGTTTTCCAGCAGGTAGCTATGGCGGCCGATGAATTGGCCGGCCGCCTGATCGAAGAACAGGTTGGCCAAGTCCATGTCGACCGAGGTCAGTTCGAGCAGGATCAAGGCTACCGCGATGGCCAGCGGAATGCCGAGGTACAGCCAGGTGTTGATCGGACGAGGTCGAAGGGGAGGATGCATGACGGCTCCAGGCACGAATAAGACGGGGCATTGTCGAGTGCCCGCTATCCTGTGTCCGTGAAGGATCAGTGAAAAAACTGTCAACTTCGCTGAATTAGTCGTGGGGCTGGTACAGGCCGGGCGATGGCCTTAAGCTGCGCCTGCCGCGCACCCACGCGAAGCGCCGCACAGGAGAACCCGATGCGCATTCTTTTGGTTGAAGACAACCGCGATATCCTCGCCAACCTGGCCGACTACCTTGGCATGAAAGGCTACACCGTCGACTGTGCCCAGGACGGCCTGTCCGGCTTGCACCTGGCTGCCACCGAACACTTCGACCTGATCGTGCTCGACATCATGTTGCCCGGCATCGATGGCTACACCCTGTGCAAGCGCCTGCGCGAAGATGCCCGGCGCGACACGCCGGTGATCATGCTGACCGCCCGTGACCAGCTGGACGACCGCCTGCAGGGTTTCCGCTCCGGTGCCGACGATTACCTGCTCAAGCCGTTCGCCCTTTCTGAGCTGGCCGCGCGTATCGAAGCGGTACTGCGCCGGGCCCAGGGGGGGGGACGCCGTACCTTGCAGGTCGCCGACCTCAGCTATGACCTCGACACCCTCGAAGTCACCCGCCAGGGCCGCCTGCTCAAGCTCAACCCGGTCGGCCTCAAGCTGCTCGCCGTGCTGATGCAGAAGAGCCCGCATGTGCTGCGCCGCGAAGTGCTGGAAGAAGCCCTGTGGGGAGACGATTGCCCCGACAGCGACAGCCTGCGCAGTCATGTGCACCAGTTGCGCCAAGTGATCGACAAACCGTTCGAGAAGCCTCTGTTGCATACCGTCCATGGCGTCGGCTATCGCCTCGCCGAGGGTCGCGATGGAGTTTAAGCAAAGCCTTGCGCAGCGCATCATCATCGCCTTTGCGCTGATGAGCGCGCTGGTGGCAGGGGCCTTCGCCTTTGGTATCGTCGCCACCGTCCACCTGGTCGAGGAACGCTTGATTTCCTCGGTGCTGGGGGGCGACCTGCAACGTCTGTTGCGCATGGACAGCGTCAGCGACTGGAGCCACCGGCCACGCCCCGACCAGCTGTTCTACTTCAGCGGTGGGCGTGACGACTTCGAGCTGCCCAAGGACCTGCGTCACCTCAGTGAGGGTTTCCATGAGGTGTTTCGCGACCAGCTGTCCTATCACGCGATGGTCGAGATCGTGGATGGCCGGCGCTACGTGCTGCTGCAGGACCAGAGCGATTTCGAAGAGCGCGAGCGGGTGCTGTTCGCCGTGGTCGTGGTTGGCTTCGTGCTCAGTCTGGTGTTGGCGGTGGTGCTGGGCTGGCTGCTGGCCCGTCGGGTGATGGCACCGGTGATTCGCCTGGCCCGCCAGGTGCGTCATCGCGACCAGTTGCTCGGCCTGGCCCCGCCGCTGGCGCCGGATTACGCAGCGGACGAAGTCGGCCAGTTGGCCGTGGCCTTCGACGATACCCTGGGCCGGCTGCGCGATGCGCTGACCCGCGAGCGGCTGTTCACCAGTGATGTCAGCCATGAGTTGCGCACGCCGCTGATGGTGCTGGCCACCTCATGCGAGCTGCTCATCGAGAACCCCAACCTGGATACGCGTTCGCGCAGCCAGGTGGAGCGGATCGCCCGTGCCACTGAAGAAATGCGCGAGTTGGTCAAGACCTTCCTGATGCTCGCCCGCGCCCAGCGCGACCAAGGGGCTGTGGCCTCCCAGGCGAACTTGCGCGAAGTGGCCGATGACCTGATCGGGGTGTGGCGCGACACTATCGAACAGAAGGGACTGGCACTGTATTACGACGGTCGGGTCAGCGCTGGGCCTCTGTTGTACAACGCAACCTTCCTGCAATCGGTGATGGGCAACCTGCTGCGCAACGCCGCGCATTACACCGACAGTGGCTATATCCGCCTGAGCCTGCAGCCCAACGGCTTCAGTGTCGAAGACAGTGGCGTGGGCATCCCTGAAGAACAGCGCGAGGCGATGTTCCAGCCCTTCGTGCGCGGTGACGAGCGGCGCGGCGAGGGCCTTGGGCTGGGGCTGTCGCTGGTGCAACGGATCTGTGACGACCAGGGTTGGCGTGTGACGCTGACCTCGACTGCACCGCATGGATGCCGCTTCCAGGTCGACTTGAGCCGGAGCGCGGAGAAAATCGACCCCACGGCGCTTTAGAAATTCGCTGAAACATGTTGTTGGGCGGATAACAATTTTTTCACATTGGCATAACCTGTTGCCCACGCTTCGTTACCTACAGTCAGCGCACTGGAAGCCAGGAGATGCCCAATGCGCAGCCCGATCAAACTCGAATTTTCCGAGAAGTACGACCAGCAACATGCTCAAGAGTACTTCCTCAAGCACCAGGATGGCCTGGCTCGTCGCATGTCCCACAAGCGCGACGAACAGCTGGCACGCCGTGCCCTGGCGCTGGCCGGAGAACCGGGGTTGGTGCTTGACCTGCCTTGCGGCGCTGGACGCTTCTGGCCCCTGCTGGCGGAAAAGCCGAACCGGGTGATCATTGGTGCCGACAACTCCGAGGCGATGATCGCGACAGCCTGTGCCGCGCAACCGCCGGAGGTGGTGGCGCGGGTACGCCCTTTGCAGACTTCGGCCTTCGACATCGATCTTCCGGACAACTCGGTCGACAGCATCTTCTGCATGCGGCTGCTTCACCACATTGGCGAGTCCGCTCACCGCAAGGCAATTCTGTCTGAGTTTCAAAGGGTTAGCCGCGACAGCGTAATCCTGTCATTGTGGGTGGACGGCAACTTCAAGGCCTGGCGACGCAAGAAACTCGAGCAACGCCGCAGTGTCAAAGCCGAGCAGGACAGTTTCCAGAACCGTTTTGTGTTACCGGTAGAGACGGTTGAAGCAGAGTTCAAGGCCGCCGGCTTCAGAATCCAGGAACGCCTCGACTTCCTGCCGTTCTATGCCATGTGGCGGGTTTATGTATTGCGTAAGGGGTAATGTTTGATGGCTGTAGCCCAGGGTGAGGAGTCGCGGTTCGATTTTTACTGGCGCCAGCAGGGCGAATGGGTCGAGGAACCCAACCAGCGTCGTGGTGGTGAAAGTGGTGTGCAACGGCTGAGCGATGGCAACGGCAAGTTGCTGTATTCAAAGCGCCAGATCGGGCATATCTATCGCAGCCTGCTGCACCCGTTCGGGCGGCCGACCGTACTGCGGGAACTCGACGCACTGAACAGCTTCGAACAGCTGGGCGTACGCGTGCCGCGCATAGTCTTTTGCGGTGCCGAGCGCGATGCCGATCATCAATGGCGCGCGCTGCTGGTCAGCGAGGCGCTGGATGGCTTCGTCGAGCTGGATACCTGGCACGCCGAGGGCGCGCGCGAGCGTTATCCGCAAGTGGTGCACGAGCGCATGCTCAAGGATTTGGCCGACAACCTGGCGCGCATGCACCTGGGGCATTGGCAGCATGGTTGCCTGTATGGCAAGCACGTGTTCATCAAGGTAATTGGCGAGGGCGAACAGGCCCGTGTCGAAGTGGCCTTGCTCGATCTTGAGAAATGCCGTCGACGCATCAGTTGTCAGCGTGCGGCGGCCAATGACCTACGCCAGCTGCGCCGCCATTCGTCGTTCACCGAAGCAGAATGGCAAGCGCTGCTCTATTTTTACCAGATGGCGTTTGGCAGCGCTGTCAAAGGGTTAGGGCAATGAAACTAGAAATCGCTCGAGCTTTATTTCTGGTGGCGGGCTTGGCCGTGACGACGGTAGCGTTCGCTGCCTGGGAAGAGCCGCGGCCGGTGGTCTTCAGCAAGGCCGAGATGGCAGACCAGTGCGCACTGCCGCGGGTCGTGAAACAACACCAGGCACAGGCCCGGCCTGACCAGGACCTGTTGTTGTTCCTGTTCGGCATGCACCAAGGGCTACGGTCTTCCGGCTGAGCCTGTTTCGAGCACAAGAGGCCCCGCTATTGCGGGGCCTTTGCTTTTCCTGGTTTTGCTTCACTGGCCCTATCGCCGGCAAGCCGGCTCCCACAGGGTTATCGCAGGTCCTGGGCATTGCACTGTACCTGTGGGAGCCGGGTTGCCGGCGATAGGGCCAGATCAAACGACAGCCGCCTCCCGGGCTGTCGACTTATGCGCCAGCAGCGTGTAAATGCATGGCAACACGAACAACGTGAACAAGGTCCCGATCGACATCCCTGTCGCAATCACTGTGCCGATATCGAATCGGCTCACTGCCCCGGCGCCGGTCGCCAGAATCAACGGCACCATGCCAAATACCATTGCCGCCGTGGTCATCAGCACCGGCCGCAGGCGAATGGCCGCCGCTTCCTCGATAGCTTCTCGCACGCTCAGGCCTTTTTCCTCACGCAACTGGTTGGCGAACTCGACGATCAGGATGCCGTGCTTGCTGATCAGCCCGATCAGCGTTACCAGCCCTACCTGGGTGTAGATGTTCATGCTGGAAATGCCCAGGAACAGCGGCAACAGCGCCCCGCAGATCGACAACGGCACCGTCACCAGGATCACCAGTGGATCACGGAAGCTTTCGAACTGTGCCGCCAGCACCAGGAAGATGATCGCCAGCGCCAGGCCGAAGGTCACCCACAGCGCACTGCCTTCCTGGACATACTGGCGCGCGGCACCGGCGTAATCGAAGGAGAACCCCTCGGGGGCTTCCTCGCGGGCAATATCAGCCACGGTCTGCAGTGCTTCACCGATGCTCACCATCGGCACGCCCTGGATGATCGCCGAATTCAGCTGCTGGAACTGGTTGAGCTGGCGCGGGCGGGCGCGGTCGCTGAGGGTGATCAGGGTCGACAGCGGCAGCAACTGGCCCTGATCGTTCTTCACGTAGTAATTGTTGAGCCAGCCAGGGTTGTCACGATAAGGCCGCTCGACCTGGGCGATCACCTTGTAGCTACGGCCTTCCAGGGTAAACCGGTTGATTTCCGCCTCGCCCAGCAAGGTCGCCAGGGTACCGCCCAGGGTGTCCATGGACACGCCCATCTGCGCCGCCTTGGCGCGGTCGATATCCACCACCACTTCGGGCTTGTCGAAGGCCAGGTCGATGTCGAGGAAGGCGAACTTGCCCGTGGCCTGGGCGCGTTCCTTGACCCGTTGGGTGACTTCCAGCAGGGCCGGGTAGTCGCCGGCGGTGTTGATCACGAACTGGAACGGCAGACCCTCGCCGGTGCCTGGCAGCGACGGCAGGTTGAAGCCGAAGATCTGCAGGCCGCCGATTTCCTCGAGCTTGGCCTGCACCAGCGGCAACAGCGCCATCTGCGTGCGCTCGCGCTCGTTCCAGGGCTTTAGCAGAAAGCCGCCGATACCGCTTTGCACCCCATTGAAACCATTGATCTGGAACGACGAGTAGTACTCGGGGAAGGCCTTGAACATCGGCGTGAACTGGTCGGTGTAGGCATTGAGGTAGTCGAGGTTGGCCGGTTGTGGCGCGTTGCTCATCATGAAGATCACGCCCTGGTCCTCGTTGGGCGCCAGCTCGTTCTGGGTGAACTTGAGCAGCAGCGGGATCAGGCACAGGATGATCACGGCGAACACCAGCACCACCGGGCGGCTGTCCAGGGTGGCATGCAGCAGGCGCTGGTAGCGCTCCTTGAGGCGTTCGAACAGCTGGTCCAGGCGATGGGCCAGGCCGCTGGGGTTCTGCTCCTGGCGCAGCAGCAGGGCGCACATCATCGGTGACAAGGTCAGGGCGACGATGCCAGAGATGATCACTGCCCCCGCCAGGGTCAAGGCGAATTCCTTGAACAAGGCGCCGGTGAGCCCGGTGAGAAAGCCGATCGGTGCATACACCGCCGCCAGGGTGATGGTCATCGACACCACCGGCATGGCGATTTCCCGGGCGCCCTCCAGGGCTGCGTCGAACGGTGATTTGCCTTCTTCCATGTGGCGGTGAATGTTCTCCACCACGACGATGGCGTCGTCCACCACCAGGCCGATGGCCAACACCATCGCCAACAGTGTCAGCAGGTTGAGTGAGTAGCCCATCATCTGCATGAAGAACAGCACGCCGATCATCGACAGCGGAATGGTCACCACCGGGATCAGCACCGAGCGCAGGGCACCGAGGAACAGGAACACCACCACGATGACGATCAGCACCGCTTCACCGAGGGTCTTGATCACTTCGTCGATGGAAGCCTGGATGAACAGTGTGGCGTCATAGGCGATCGACACCTTGAGCGCCGACGGCAACTGGCTCTGAAGCTCCGGCATGATCCGCCGAACCTCCTTGATCACCTCCAGCGGGTTGGCGGCAGGGGTGGCCTTGATCCCGATATAGACCGACGGGATGCCGTCGAACGAGCTGACCGTGTCGTAGTTCTCCGCGCCCATCTCGACCCGTGCCACATCGCCCAGCAGCACCCGGCTGTCGCCCGCTGTCTTGACCGGCAGCGCGGCAAAGGCCTCGGCCGACTTGAGCTCGGTGCTGGCGTTGATGCTGGTGACCACGTATTCGCCTTTCACCTCGCCCGCTGCGGAGAGGAAGTTGTAGCGGCGCACGGCATTGGTCACATCGACGGCCGAGAGGCCGAAACCGGCCAGCTTCACCGGGTCGATCCAGATGCGCATGGCGAACACCTGGTTGCCGAGGATTTCCGCCTCGGCCATGCCTGGCAAGGTGGCCAGCTTCGGCTGGATGACCCGTGACAGGTAGTCGGTGATCTGCGGGTTGCTCATTTCCTTGCTGTAGAAGCTGATGTACATCAGCGCCGAGGCATCGGCGGCTTCCTTGCTCAGCACCGGGTCTTCGGAGTCCTGCGGCAGCTGGTTGCGCACCTCGTTGGCCTTGGCCAGCAGTTCGGTGAACAGTCGGTCGCTGTCGGCACCGATGCGCGCGTAGATGGAGATGATCGAGAAATTCTGCCGGCTCACCGAGGTCATGTAGTCGATGCCTTCGGCGCTGGCCAGGCTCTGTTGCAGCGGCTGGGTGATGTAGCCCTGGATGGTTTCGGCATTGGCCCCCGGATAGGCGGTGGTCACCGTGATCAAGGCGTTTTCCATCTGCGGGTACTGGCGGATCTGCAGCTTGCTCCAGGCCTGGAAACCGAGCAGCAGGATCAGCAGGCTGACCACGCTGGCCAGTACCGGGCGGCGGATGAAGGGATCGGTGAACGCCATGCCTGCCTCCTGGTCAGTCCGCGCGCGGGGTGCCCTGTTCGGGCTTGAGGGCAGTGTCCTGGCCGATGCGGATGGCTGCGCCGGGGGTAAGCTTGAGCTGCCCGGCGGTCACCACCTGCTCACCGGCCTTGAGCCCCTTGGTGACCACCACCACACCATCGCGGCGCTCGCCGGTCTGCACGGTGCGTTGTTCGGCGGTCAGCTGCGCCTGGCCCTGGTCATCGGGTTGCGGGTTGCCGTCCTTGTCTTTGCTGGGCGTGGCGACGTACACCGAGTTGCCATACAGCGTGTAGGTGATGGCGCTTTCCGGCACCACCACCTGTGGGCGAGGGTCAGGCAGCAGCACCAGCAGGTTGGCGAACATGCCCGGCAACAGCTGGCCGTCGGGGTTGGCCATGGTCGCGCGCACCAGCACGTTGCGCGTGCTTTCCTCGACCTTGGGGTTGATTGCACTGAGGCTGGCGGGGAAGGTCTGGCCCGGATACGCAGCCACCTGCACCTGGACCTGCTGGCCGAGGCTCAGGTGGGGCAGGGCCTGTTCCGGTACGTTGAAGTCGACGTAGAGGCTGGAGAGGTCCTGCAAGGTGGCGATCACAGAACCGGCGGCCAGGTAGTCGCCGACATCCACCTGGCGGATGCCGATGGTGCCGCTGAACGGGGCGCTGATGCTCTTCTTGGTCTTCGCCGCCTTGAGCTGGTCGACCACGGCCTGGTTGCGCCGGTACTGGGCGGTGAGGCGATCGTACTCGCCACGGGAGATAGCCGAGTCGCCCACCAATTGACTGCCACGGCCGAAGTCGACCTTGGCCAGGCCCAGGTCGGCCTGGGCGGTGCCGAGCAAGGCGGTTTCCTGGTCGTCGTTGAGTTGCAGCAGCAGTTGCCCGGCCTTGACCTTCTGGCCAGAGTCGAAGTGCAAGGATTTGACGATACCTTCCACTTCGAGGCTCAGTTCGACGCCCTGCAGGGCCTTGAGGCTGCCGACGGCGGGCAGGCGCTCCTGCCACTGGCGCTCTTCGGCCAGGGCTGCGGCCACGGTGATGGGCGGCTTTGGGGCAGAGAACATCTGGATCTGCTGGTAGATCGAGAATGCCTTGTAACCCCCCAGGGCCAGCACGATCAGCAAAACGACGGCCAACATGATGAGCATGCGGCGGCGCAGCATAAGTCCGGTTCCTTGGATACGTGGTTGTTATTCGTTTTGACACGACAACGGGCGATCCTGCCCACGTGCGGATGGGGGAAGTATTGACTGTTTTTGGCTGTGGGGGAAATGGATTGTCTGCACCGGCCCTATCGCCGGCAAGCCGGCTCCCACAGGGTAAGCAGCACCGCCGTAACTGTGGGAGCCGGCTTGCCGGCGATAGGGCCGGTGCAGACAGCCTGAGTGTCAGGCCAGATGCAGATGGTTATCCCAGAACCCGGAAGGGAGGTTCATCGGCTGCCCGATCAACTCCGCCTTGCGGCAATCATAGAACCGGCAACGCCCCTGCCCGGAGGTCACCACGAAGCCATCTTCCACCGCCCCGACCCCGGCGCAGTCCGGCATCGGCGCATCGAGCTTCACCGCGCCGCTGTCCAGGTCCCAGATGAACAGCCGGTTGGCCCTCGGCGCGGTCAGCGCCACCAGGCGCAGGTCACTGTGGATGGCCACGCTGGCGGTGTACTGGGCCATCGACTGCAGCTGCCGCTCCGGCACCGGGAAGGCCTTGAACGGCTCGCCCGGGCGCTTGATCGCCAGCAGTTCGGCGGTTTCATCGGCATCGCCCATGAACTGCTGGCAAGCGGCGATGGTGCCGTCGCGGCCCACGGCCAGGTGGCGCACGCTGTTCATCTGCTGGGCGAGGGTTTCCTTGCTCAGCAAGGTGCCGTCGCGCTGCATCAGCACCAGGCTGGGCTGCATGGCGTCGAGGTTCATCTCGACCCGGCTCTCGGCCTCGGTGCGGATGCCGCCGTTGGCCACCACCAGGGTTTCGCCGTCGGGCAGCCAGGCCACTTCGTGCGGGCCGATGCCGTGGGTCGGGATTTCACCGGTGTGCACCAGGCGCTCACCTTCGAACCGGTAGACGCCCAGTACGCCACGGCCGGGATCGGTGGTGTCGTTCTCGGTGGCGTACAGCCATTCACCACCGTTGTGGATCACCGCGTGGCCGTAAAAGTGACGGTTCGGCTGCGAGGTGACGGTTTGCAGCAAGCGCCCGTCGCGCAGGTCGACCAGATAACTTTCGGTGCCGGGGCGGCGCGCGACGAACAGGGCAATCGGCAGGCTGGGGTGGTTGATGATGGCGTGGCAACGCTGGGCCACCTGGGTGCTGAACACCTGGGTGCCGTTCAGGCGGAACCCGACCGCGTAATGCTTGCCGTCGCCATCGTCACGCGCCGACAGCAGCAGGGGTTCGCTGCCTTTGTTGCGAAACAGGCTCCAGCCGCCCAGGGTCAGGGCGCTGAGCAGTACGCTACCGAGTTTGATCGCCTGGCGTCGCAGCATCATCAGTCACCGTCGTTGGCATTGAAGCCCAGTTGAATGTTCAGCGCCTTGGCCAGCTCGCCTTCGTGCAGGCGGTGGACGACGTTGAGCGCGTCGTAGATCTGGTTCAGGCTCTGTTGGCCTGCATCGTCGGCCAGCAGCTCGCCCAGGGTCTTCTGGTTGTCGGCCAGCAACTTGAGGGCGCTGGCGTAGGCGTCGTCGATTTTTTGCGCCAGGGCTTTCTGATCGCTTCCCAGCAGGCCTCGAAGGCCTTGGTTGTCGACGCCGACCCAGACCGCTTGGGCGGCCTTGAGGCTGGCTTCCAGGCTCTTGAGTGACGAATGGCTGCGCCAGGCTTCAGCTTGCAGTGGCTGCGCGATGCCCTTGCTCTGGCGGCCCATCGGCGCGCCCAGTTTCTTCTTCAGGGTGTCCAGGCCGGTGACCTGGGCGCGCAGCAGGTCGGCGATCGCTTCGTGGGAGTCGGCGTAGCGCTGGTTAGGGAACTTGGTCATCTGCGAGAGCATGCCGTCAGTGCTGTTCCAGCCCTTGAGGATGTCTTCGGCGAGGGCCTTCTGGTGTTCACCGATGGCCACCAGCAGCGGGCAGTAGCGGGCTTTCTGCTCAGCGCTGGCGATGTCCGGCTTGCTGTCGAACAGGATGTACTCGTAGGCCGACAGGCCGCGTACGACGACGCTGGCCTTGCCCAGGGAGGCGGCGTCGACTGGCTTGTCGCTGTTGACCAGTTGCTCGACCTGCCGGCCGACCAGGTTCTTCTTGTCGGGCCAGAACTGCACCTGCCAGGCGCGGTTGCCTTCAGCCAGCGGGCCGACCAGCAATGGCTGCAATTCGGCCCAGGCCTTTTGCGCATTGAGGAAGTCGGCACGCGCGGTTTCCAGGCTCTGCTTGCCTTCGCAGTAGGCCAGGGCACTGCTGGCCAACTGGCGGTCGGCTTCGACCCAGCGGCTGTAGGTCGGCAGGATCACCTGCTTGGCGATGGCGGCGGAAGTCACGGCCTGCGGGTCCTGCGGCGAGCACGCGCCGAGAGCGAGTGCGGCGAGGCTGGTGAACAACAGTTTGGGTCGGAACATGCCCGGCTCCTTGCGCGTTTTAAAGTGAGTTCAGGAACGCCAGCAGCGCAGCGCGCTGCTCGGCATTGAAGGTCAAGACCTGGTCGCGTGCCGCCTGCGCTTCGCCGCCGTGCCAGAGCACGGCTTCGAGCAGGTTGCGGGCGCGGCCGTCGTGCAGGTACTGGGTGTGGCCACTGACCGCCTCGTTCAGGCCGATGCCCCACAACGGAGGGGTGCGCCAGTCCTGGCCGTTGGCGGCGAATTCGGTGCGCTCGTCGGCAAGTCCCGGGCCCATGTCGTGCAGCAGCAGGTCGCTGTAGGGGCGGATCAGTTGCCCGGCCAGCTCGGGCTCGACGCCGTCGGTGGCCGTGGTGAATTGCGGGGTGTGGCAGCCCTGGCAGCCGGCCTGGAAGAACAGGTTCTTGCCGGCCAGCACTTGCGGGGCGCCGACATCGCGCCGGGCCGGTACGCCGAGGTTGCGGGTGTAGAAGGTGACCAGGCGCAGGATGTTGTCGCTGACTTCCTTCTCGTCGCCGGCACCGTTGCCATTGGCTGCGGCCAGGCAGGCGGTTTGAGTTGGCGTGCAGTCATCCTGCGGTTGCAGGGTGCTGGTCAGGCCCATGTCACCGGCAAAGGCATGCACGTTCTGCTGGTTGACGTTGGGCTGCCCGGCCTTCCAGCCGAAGCGGCCGATCACGGTCTTGCCCTGGGCATCGTCCCAGACCCGGTTGGCGCGGCCACGAATGCCGTCGCGGTTGTGGTCATCGGGGTCTTCGTTGGCCAGGATGGCGGCTTCGGGGATGGCTTCGAGCAGGCCAAGGCCGATCATCGGCGGTGCCACGCGGGCCGAGAAGCGGGTGTCGGGGTGCATCGGCCCATAGCCGAGCTGGGTGATCTGCAGCGTTGGCCGGCGCAGTTCGACCGGGTGGCCGTCCTTGAAGGTGACGGTCTCGTGGTCATAGCTCACCCGCACCTTGCCCTCGGGGGGCACGCCGGGGATGGCCATGTCCTGCAGTTGGGTGCCATAGACCGGCTCGGGGACCACGCCCAGTCGCTCGATCTGCTTGGCCAGGTACGGCTGGTCGGGGATCGACAGGCGCACCAGCATCGACACCGCGTTGCTGTCGTCAGGCTCCGGCGGATGGCCGCGGCCGTCGCGCACATGGCAGTTCTGGCAGGCATTGGTATTGAACAGCGGGCCCAGGCCGTCGCGTGCGGTGGTGGTGGACGGGGCGATCACCCAGGGGTTGCGGAAGAAACTGTTGCCGACGGCAAAGTCCACGCGCCGCTCGGGCGACAGGTTGGCCGAGGGCAGGGAAAAGGCATTGCGATCACTGCGCTGGACGGTCGCCTGGCCAGCTGACAACGCTTCGCCGGGCTCGGCCTGGGTGAAACGCGGGGCGTCGTCACAGGCGGCGAGGGCAAGGGCCAGCAGCAGAGGGGAGAGTCGGGACAGCGACAAGGACATGCAAAATCCTGGGCGTGGAAGGACTAAAAAACCGGCGTGCAAGCTTAGCAGGCCATGGAAGTTTGAATAAGAGCAATTTGCAATTGCTTCATGAAATTGGTGTCGGTGCGGGCCCTATCGCCGGCAAGCCGGCTCCCACAGGTAATGCGGCGCTGTTTACCCTGTGGGAGCCGGCTTGCCGGCGATAGGGCCCGAAAGAAAAAAGGCGACCCGAAGGCCGCCTCATTTTCAGAACCACACCCGCCCGAATCAGAATTCGTGGTCGGCGGTATCCGGGTTCAGGTTGGCAATGCCCAGCTTGCCTGCCGCTTGCTCGATGGCACCGGTCTGCTTGACCAGCGAGGCAATGGCGTCACGCACGATCTGGTTGCCGGCAGCGTTGTCGGCGCCGATCAGCTGGTCGTAGTGCTCACCCTTGAGGGCGTGATCGACGATCACCTGAAGCTTCGCCTCGGTGGCTTCCAGGTCGGCCTTGAGGGTAGCGTCGGCGGCAGGGTCCGCCTTGGCCACCAGCGACGACAGGCTCGGGCCGGTCAGCTTGGTGCCGTCGGCACGGGTGTACTCGCCCAGGTAGACGTTGCGGATACCCTTGGCGTCGTAGAAGTGCGAGTAGTGGGTGTTGTCGCTGAAGCAGTCCTGCTCGTCTTCCGGCGAGTTGGCTTCCAGCGACACCTTCATGCGCTCACCGGCCAGTTCGCCCAGCGACAGGCTACCCATGCCGAACAGCATCTTGCGCAGGCCGTCGGCCACAGGCTCGGCTTCCAGGGTGGCGCGGTAGTTGTCGGCGACGTTCGGTGCCCAGTTGCCGACCATCTCTTCGAGGTCCTTGACCAGCAGGTCGGTCACCGCCTTCAGGTAGGCGCGACGACGGTCGTTGTGGCCACCGGTGGCGCCTTTGCCTTCGAGGTAGTCCGAAACCGGGCGAGCGCCCGCGCCTGGGCCGGTGCCGTTGAGGTCCTGGCCCCAGAGCAGGAATTCGATGGCGTGGTAGCCGGTGGCGACGTTGGCTTCGGAACCGCCCAGCTCGTTCAGGCTGGCCAGCTTCTCGGGAGTGATGTCCTTGACGTCGACCTTCTCTTCGCCGACCTGAACCACGGTGTTGGCGATGATGTTGGCGCTGGCTGCCGGGTTGCCCAGGGCGTGTTCGTAGCTCTTGTCGACGTAGTCGATCAGGCCTTCGTCCAGGGGCCAGGCGTTCACTTGGCCTTCCCAGTCGTCGATGATGGTGTTGCCGAAGCGGAACGCCTCGCTCTGCAGGTACGGTACGCGTGCGGCGGCCCAGGCGACCTTGGCGGCTTTCAGGGTGTCGTCGCTAGGCTTGGCGAGGAACGCGTCGATGGCGCTCTGCAGGGTCTTGGCGGTGCTCAGCGAGTCGCTGTACACGGCGTAGACCATCTCGGTGTAATGCTTGACCACGGCTTTGCCGGCCGCTTCGTCGACAGCCCCAGGCGCCGCGGCGGGGGTGCTGGCAGCAGCAGGTGCCTGTGCTTGCGGGGCGGCGGCCTTGTCGTCCTTGCCTTCGCCGCAACCGGCGAGGGCGATGGCGATGGCCAGCAGACTGGCGGAGGCCAGAGGCATTCGAATCATTATTGGTTTTCCTGCGTCGTGTGGTTGGACCAAGGGGTTAGGCCGTGCGCCGTGGCACGCGAAACCGCAACATCATGCGAAAGATTTGCATTTGCTGTAAAGAGGCCAGCACGCAATTCATGCAAATGTGCGTCATGGTCTGTAACACGCGGTGCAGGGGCTACAGCGCGGAAACCTGATTGCGCTGAGCCTGCTTGAGGAAATGGGTCAGTTCGCGCGCCGACAGCGGCTTGCTGTAGTGGTAGCCCTGACCTTCGTGGCAGCCCTGGGCAATGATGTAGCTTTCCTGCTCGGCGGTTTCCACACCTTCGGCGATCACCTGCATGCCCAGGCTCTTGCCCAGCTGGATGATGGCGCGAACGATGGTGGCGTCGTCATCGTCGTCGAGCAGGTCCTGGACGAAGCTCTTGTCGATCTTGATCTTGTCCAGCGGCAACGATTTCAGGTAGCTCAGCGACGAGTAGCCGGTGCCGAAATCGTCGATGGCGATCATCGCCCCCGAGCGGCGCAAGCTGAGCAGGTGCTGGGCGGCGGTGCTGATGTCTTCCATCAGGCCGGTTTCCGTCACTTCCAACTCCAGGCTGCGCGGAGGCAGGCGGTAGGCCTGCAGGAGGTTGTTGACCACCCGCGGCAGCTCGTTGTGGTGCAGCTGCACGGTGGACAGGTTGACGGCCATGCGCAGTTCGCTGAAGCCCAGGTCGTGCCATTCGCGCAGTTGCCGGCAGGCCTGGTCGAGCACCCATTCGCCGATGTTGATGATGCTGCCGTTCTGCTCGGCCAGCGGGATGAACTGGTCCGGCGGGACCATGCCCAACTCCGGGTGTTGCCAGCGCAGCAGGGCTTCGACACCGACCACGCGGTGATCGCGGTAGCTGATCTGCGGTTGGTAGACCAGGTACAGCTGGTTGCGTGGCAGGGCTTCGCGCAGGTCTTTTTCCAGCTCGCGGCGCCGGCGCATTTCGCTGTCGACACTGGCGATGTAGAACTGGTAGCGATTGCGCGAACGGGCCTTGGCCAGGGTCATGGTCTGTTCGGCCTTCTGCAGCAGCTTTTCGGTGCTGTCGCCATCTTCCGGGAACAGGGTGATGCCGATGGTGGCGCGCAGGCGGATCTGATGGTGGTCGAGGTCGAATGGCACTTCGAGGTCGTCGAGGATGCTCTGGGCCAGTTCGGCGGCCTCGTAGGGCTGCTCGATGTTGGCCTGGACCAGGGCGAACTGGTCGCCACCCAGGCGCGCCAGGGCTCCCAGGCGACCGCTGTGGGCCCGCAGGCGGTCGGCCAGGGCCAGCAGCAACTGGTCGCCGACCTGGTAGCTGAACTGCTCGTTGATGCCCTTGAAATCGTCCAGGCCGACGCACAGCACGGCCACGCGATGCTGCAGGCGACCACCGTCGGCAAGGATCTTGTCGAGCTGCGTCTGCAGTTGCTGGCGGTTGGGCAGGCCGGTGAGGAAGTCGTACTGGGCCATGCGCTGCAGGCTGTTCTCGGCTTCGTGGCGCAAGTGGGTGTTACGTTCGATCGAGGCCAGCAACTGGTTGGCGGTATTGACCCAGATACCCAGCTCGTTCTTCTCGTGGCCCTTGAGCAGCGGGATCTGGTGCTGGCTGGGGCGGTCGGGATTGATCTGGGTGAGGTGCTCGATGATCTTCGACAGCGGCTTGGTCAGCAGCCAGTGGTAGACCAGGTACAGCACCAGGCCCATGGCCAGGGCACGCAGCACCCCGGAGATGAAGATGATGATGGCGTTGACCAGGAAGTCTTCACCGTAGGACGCGGTGTCGAGGGTGATGCTCAGGTCGCCGTAGTACTCGCTGTAGGGGCCGCGACCGACCAGTTCGGTGGTGTAGGTGCGTTCCTGGCCGAGGATCGGGTCGGTCAGCCAGCGCATGGACATGTCCTGCAGCGGGCGCGATTTCTCGGCAAGCATGGTTTCATTGGGATGGCCGATGGAAGCCTGGCGCACCGATTCGTCCTGGAACAGGCCTTCCATCACCTGCATGCCCATCTCCCGGTCGAGGCTGTACACCGCCTGGGTTGAAGGGTCGCGGAACATGTCGAGGATGCGCTGGGCGTCGTTGTTGACGGCCTGGCGGGTCTTGTAGGAGTCGTAGACGATCTGCGCGCAGCTGAGGACGACACCGACCGCCAGCGCCGACAGGAGCACGACCCTGAGCAACTTGACCGATAAGCTGTTCCGCAATTCCAGCTTCAATGGGGTTTCCTTAATCCATGCGCGCGGCATCATTTTGCCATCATCATTGGCAATACACTATTGGCCGGTGCGGCTCTCCTGAGCAGTGTATCGGTTACCTCAGCCTGCAACTTGAGTGCGCTGTAGCGAATGTCCAGATGTTTGATGTTAGCGTGCTATGCCGGGTGAGCAAGAGCGTTGGCCGCGGGTGTGTCATTTGCCGCCAAGAGGTCGGCCATCCAATAAAAAAACCCGGCTCAAGGCCGGGTTTTCTGTTCAAGGCTCGAGGGATCAGGCCTTGAAGGTCTTGCCTTCGAACTGTTCGGCAACGAAGGTCCAGTTGACCAGGTTCCAGAACGCCTCGACGTACTTCGGACGCAGGTTGCGGTAGTCGATGTAGTAGGCGTGTTCCCAGACGTCGCAGGTCAGCAGCGGGGTGTCGCCGCTGGTCAGCGGGCAGCCGGCGCCGATGGTGCTGGCCAGGGCCAGGGAACCGTCAGCTTTCTTCACCAGCCAGCCCCAGCCGGAACCGAAGGTACCGATCGAAGTCTTGGAGAACTCTTCCTTGAACTTGTCGAAGGAACCGAAAGCGGTGTTGATGGCATCAGCCAGAGCACCGGTAGGCTGGCCGCCGGCGTTTGGTGCCAGGCAGTTCCAGTAGAAGGTGTGGTTCCAGACTTGAGCGGCGTTGTTGAAGATGCCGCCCGAAGAGGTCTTGACGATCTCTTCCAGGGTCTTGCCTTCGAATTCGGTGCCTGGGACCAGGTTGTTCAGGTTCACGACATAGGTGTTGTGGTGCTTGTCGTGGTGAAACTCCAGGGTTTCCTTGGAGATGTGCGGCTGCAGGGCATCGTGGGCGTACGGCAGCGGCGGCAATTCAAAAGCCATGGTGGATCTCCTGATTCAGGTCTAGTTCGCGGTTTGCGCAAGGCCGATCACGGGCGGCCCTATGTGCGTCGGCGAGTTTGTACTCTTTGCGACGCAAGAGGTCGATCATAGCATCAGCCCCCGCGCATAACCACGCAACAAACATAGGGAATAGAGGTTCCGCGGCGGTCGTCGGCTGCCGACCGGCGGTGTGGCCCCATCGCCGGCAAGCCGGCTCCCACCATGACCGCGCTGGCTGCACGTGTGGGAGCCGGCTTGCCGGCGATAGGGCCCTTGAGGTCAGTTGAAGATCAACTGCGCCGCCACGGCGAACATCATCACCGCCACCATCAGGTCGAGCATGCGCCAGGTGGTCGGACGTGCCAGCCAGGGCGCCAGCCACGCCGCGCCAATCGCCAGGGTCGTGAACCACAGCGCCGAGGCACTGGCGGCGCCGGCCACATAGGCGCCGGGCACGGTCTGCTGGGCGCCGAGCGAGCCGATCAGCAGCACCGTATCGAGGTATACGTGGGGGTTGAGCAGGGTCACTGCCAGGGCACTGAGCAGCACCGCGCGACGCGAGCGCATGCCCTGGCCTTCCTGGTGCTGCAGGCTCTGTTTGGAACAGGCGCTGCGCAGCGCCTTGGCGCCATACCAGAGCAGAAACACAGCGCCGCCCCAACGGGCAATGGCCAGCAGGGTCGGGTTGTGTGCCAGCACCGTGGCCAGCCCGAACACCCCGGCCGCCACCAGGAGGGCGTCGCAGACAATGCACAGCAGCGCCACCGGCAGATGATGTTCACGCCGCAGGCTCTGGGCCAGGACGAAGGCGTTCTGTGCGCCAATGGCCATGATCAGGCCGAAGGCCACCAACATGCCGTTCAGATAGCTTTGCCACATGGCAGATACTCCCAAGAAGATGCTGGCCATTGTGCGGATTGGCGCTGTATAAGAAAAACAAATAAAGCTGATCCGTCATTAGGAAAATCGATGTTCGACTACAAGCTACTGGCCGCCCTCGCGGCAGTGATCGAGCAAGGTGGTTTCGAGCGTGCCGCGCAGGTGCTGGGGCTGTCGCAATCGGCCATCTCGCAGCGCATCAAGCTGCTCGAAGCGCGGGTCGGCCAACCCGTGCTGGTGCGTGCAACACCGCCGAGCCCGACCGAGGTTGGCCGTCAGTTGCTCAACCATGTGCAGCAGGTGCGTCTGCTTGAGCGCGACTTGCAGCGCCAGGTGCCGGCGCTGGATGAGGAGGGCATGCCCGAGCGCTTGCGCATCGCCCTCAACGCCGACAGCCTGGCGACCTGGTGGGCGGGTGCGGTCGGGGTATTCTGCGCCGAGCATCAGTTGTTGACTGACCTGGTGGTGGAAGACCAGGAGGTCGGCCTCAAGCGCATGCGTGCCGGTGAAGTGGCGGCCTGCCTGTGCGGCAGCGAGCGGCCGGTGGCCGGGGCGCGCAGCCTGCCGCTGGGGGCCATGCGCTACCGTGCGCTGGCAAGTCCCGGGTTCATGGCGCGGTATTTTCCACTGGGGTTCGAGGTCAAGCGCTTGGCCCGCACACCCGCCATTGTCTACGGCCCGGACGATTTCCTGCAGCACCGATACCTGGCATCGCTGGGCATTGAGGACGGCTTCCTGCACCATCTGTGCCCGTCGTCCGAAGGTTTCCTGCGCATGACCGAGGCCGGCCTCGGCTGGGGGCTGGTGCCCGAGTTGCAGGCCCGCGAGCAGCTGGCGAACGGGCTACTGGTGGAAATCTGTGCCGATACGCCCATCGACGTGCCGTTGTACTGGCATCATTGGCGCAACGGTGGCCATCTGCTCGCGCAATTGACCGAGCACCTGCGGCACACGGCCCGGCACTGGCTGGTGCCCTTGTAGCCGCAGCTGGCGTCTGTTGCATCTGAAATCAAGGCGGAGTCATACATGCGAATTCTGGTCACTGGCGCGAGCGGCTTCATTGGCGGGCGCTTTGCGCGTTTTGCCCTGGAGCAGGGCCTGGACGTGCGGGTCAGCGGTCGACGCGCCGAGGGGGTGGAGCACCTGGTCAAGCGCGGCGCGCAGTTCATCCCCGGCGACCTGGGTGATGCCGAGCTGGCCCGGCGCCTGTGCCAGGGCGTCGAGGCCGTGGTGCATTGCGCGGGCGCGGTGGGTAATTGGGGGCGTTACCAGGACTTTCACCAGGGCAATGTGGTGGTCACGGAGAACGTCGTCGAGGGTTGCCTCAAGGAACATGTGCGCCGCCTGGTGCACTTGTCATCGCCGTCGATCTATTTCAACGGCCGGTCGCGTGTGGATATCCGTGAAGACCAGGTGCCGCGCCGCTTCCATGACCACTATGCGCAGACCAAGTACCTCGCCGAGCAGAAGGTGTTCGGTGCCCAGGAGTTCGGCCTGGAGGTACTGTCGCTGCGCCCGCGCTTCGTCACCGGGGCCGGTGACGCCAGTATTTTTCCGCGGCTGATGCAGATGCAGCGCAAGGGCCGCGTAGCGATCATCGGCAACGGCCTGAACAAGGTCGACTTCACCAGTGTGCACAACCTCAACGAGGCGTTGCTCAGCGCGCTGTTCGCCGAAGACCGTGCCCTGGGGCAGGCCTACAACATCAGCAACGGTCATCCGCTGCCGCTGTGGGACGTGGTGAACTACGTGATGCGCCAGATGCAATTGCCCCAGGTGACCCGTTACCGTTCATACGGCCTGGCCTACAGCCTGGCAGCGCTGAACGAGGGCGCCTGCATGCTTTGGCCTGGGCGTCCGCAGCCGACGCTGTCGCGTTTGGGGATGCAGGTGATGAGCCGTGATTTCACCCTGGATATCAGTCGCGCTCGCCAGTACCTCGACTACCAGCCCAAAGTCAGCCTATGGTCGGCGCTGGATGAATTTTGCGCCTGGTGGAGGCATCAGCCCCTTAACCAGTGAACCTGGCGCGCGGATGATGGTCATCAATGCGCCGCGCGAGCGGTTTATACTCATGCCTCTTTGCTATTACTGTGGTTGAAACTACCCATGCGTAACGATGCCCACGACGATTTCGATGATGTGCCCACTTTGCGGGCCGGTACCCCTGATGATGACGAACTGCTGCCTGCGCACGTTTCGCGCAGCCGTCAGAAAGCTGCCAAACCGGTCAGTACCGGCCCGCTCTGGGCGCTGCTGGGGGCGTCGTTCATCGCGCTGGCGGGTCTGGGCTGGTGGAGTTTCCAGCAGATCTCGCTGATGGAGCAGCAACTGGTGGCGACCCAGGAAAGCTTCGCACGCATCAGTGAAGAAGCCGCCGGGCGTTTGCAGGCCATCAGCGGCAAGGTCGATGCCAGCGAATCGACGGTCAATACCGGCAGCGAGGCGTTGAAACTGCAGATTCGCCAGTTGCAGGCCAACCTGGCCGAGCAGGGCAAGCAGCAGCAGGGCGTGGCGGGGCAGACGGGTGACCTGGGCAAGCGTCTGGAGCAGGTGCTGGCCGATACCCGAGAGCAGCAGAAAGCTGTGACCGAGTTGCAAACCCAGCTGCAGGCGCAGTTGAAAGCCGTGAATGGTGAACTGGCGGCGTTGAAGTCGGGACAGGTGGATGGCGGCAAGCTGGATGGGCAGCTCAAGAGCCTGAACGATGAAGTTGCGGCGCTGAAGAAGCAGGGTAACCAGAAGGCGGCCATCGATAGCCTGGAGCAGGACGTGCTGGTGCTGAAGAGCCAGATCGACAACCGACCGGCAGCGGCTTCCGGTGGCGCATCGGTGCAGGAGTTCGATGCGTTCCGTGGGCAGACCACGCGCAATATCAATACCCTGCAGAGTCAGATTCAGAACCTGCAGAAGCAGATCAATGCCCGACCTTGAGATTGCAGGGGAGGGCTTTGCCCTCCTTTCGCGACACAAGGCCGCTCCTACAGATGATCGCAGTCGCCTGTAGGAGCGGCCTTGTGTCGCGAAAGGGCCGCGAAGCGGCCCCGGCAATCTCGCTCACATCCGCGGATAATCGATATACCCCACCGGCCCCCTGGCATAGAAGGTCTCCGGATGCGCCTGGTTCAGCGGCGCATCCGCCGCCAACCGCGCCGGCAGGTCCGGGTTGGCAATGAAGGGCACGCCAAACGCCACCGCATCCGCCTTGCCACTGGCCAGCGCCGCACTGGCACTGGCCTTGTCGAACCGTTCGTTGACGATATACGGGCCACCAAATGCTGCCTTGATCAGCGAGCCAATGCTGTCGTCGGCTTGCTTCTCTCGCGAGCAGATGAAGGCGATGCCGCGCTTGCCCAGCTCCCGCGCCACATAGGTGAAGGTTTCGGCGCGGTCGGCGTCGCCCATGTCATGCGAGTCGGCTCGCGGTGCCAGGTGCACGCCCACCCGTCCCGCGCCCCACACTTCGATGGCCGCGTCGGTCACTTCCAGCAGCAGTCGCGCACGGTTTTCCAGCGAGCCACCGTAGCGGTCGGTGCGCTGATTGGTGCTGCTCTGCAGGAACTGATCGAGCAGGTAGCCGTTGGCACCGTGAATTTCCACACCATCGAAGCCTGCCGCCTTGGCGTTCTCGGCGCCGCTTCGGTAGGCCTCTACGATGTCGGCGATCTCTTCGGTTTCCAACGCGCGTGGGGTGGGGTACTCGGTGATCGGGCGTACCAGGCTGACATGGCCCTTGGGCTGGATCGCACTGGGCGCCACCGGCAGCTCACCGTTCAGGTAGCTGGGGTGGGAGATGCGGCCGACGTGCCACAGCTGCAGGAAAATCCGCCCGCCAGCGGCGTGCACGGCCTTGGTGACATTGTTCCAGCCACGTACCTGCTGGTCGTTCCAGATGCCCGGGGTGTCCGGGTAGCCGACACCCATCGGCGTCACCGAGGTCGCTTCACTGAGGATCAGCCCGGCGCTGGCGCGCTGCACGTAGTACTCGGCCATCAGCGCGTTGGGCACCCGGCCTTCGTCGGCGCGGCAGCGGGTCAGCGGCGCCATGATGATGCGGTTGGGCAGTTGCACGTCGCCCAGCGTGATCGGATCGAAAAGCGTAGTCATAAAGGTTACCTGCCTTGTCAGAGCGCTTGGCGCAGTTGTTCGAGAAATGCCTGGACCGTGGCTTCGTTACGTTTGAAGAAGTGCCATTGGCCGATCTTCTGGCTGCTGATAAGGCCGGCCCGCTGCAACGTGGCCAGGTGGGCGGAGACGGTCGACTGCGACAGGCCGCAGCGTTGATCGATCTGCCCGGCACAGACGCCCTGCGCGGTGCTGTGGTGCTGGTCAGGAAATTGCGCGGCCGGGTCTTTCAGCCAGTGGAGGATTTCGCGCCGGACCGGATGGGCCAGGGCTTTGATGATTTCGTCGAGATCTATGGGCATGGTCGTCACTTGTGATGTACCGGTATATCGCGATGAGACGAAATATAAATCGGAAATTCTCGATATCGAAATATGAATAGGCTCTGAGCTGAGCACGAATCGCTATATCGCGTTATAACGATATGCATGAGGCCGGTGCTAAACTGCGGGCATGAACTACCTCGCACATCTGCACCTGGGCGGCCCTGCGCCGCAACAACTGCTTGGCAGCCTGTATGGCGACTTCGTCAAAGGATCGCTGGAGGGGCGGTTTCCGCCTGCCCTTGAAGCGTCCATCCGCTTGCACCGGCATATCGACAGTTACACCGATCAGCATCCGCTGGTATTGGCGGCGCTGGCGCGATTTCCGCGCGAGCGGCGGCGGTTTGCCGGGATCGTCCTGGATGTGTTCTTCGATCATTGTCTGGCGCGCCACTGGGGGGATTACGCCGAACAGCCGCTGGCGCAATTCACCGGTGATTTTTATCGAGTGCTGCTGGCGGAACCGGCGTTGCCCGGTCGGCTGGCGCGGATTGCGCCGTTCATGGCGGCCGATGACTGGCTGGGGGCTTATGGCGATTTCGCTACCCTGGAGCAGGTATACAAGGGGATTGCCCGGCGCTTGTCGCGGCCGGAAGGAATGGCCGGAGTGATGGGCGAGCTGGAGCGGTTGTATGAGCCTTTGCTTGCGGATTTCCGTGAGTTCTACCCGCAGTTGCAGGCGTTTGCGGCGTCGGGGCGGGCCTCATCGCCGGCTTGCCGGCGATGAGGCCAGTACAGGCAACACTATCAAGCAGCCCGAGCCTGCCTGCGCGGCGCCACCTCAACCTCCTCAACCCCAAACAACGCCATGTGAATTGCTTGCTGCGCCTGAAACGCCAACGCCGCACGCTCCTTGTCCACACTGCTGATCGGCTGCAACAAGTGAATGCACACCTCACCGCGAGGCTCGGCGAACAGTCGCAGCAGGTGAGAAACCAGATCGTCATCGCCAATGAATGGCGCAATCAGGTCCGTCTCGCCCTTGCGCAGATACTCAATGGCCACTGGCTGCAGCGCCACACCCTGATCGATGGCACCGGCCAGCAAGCGGCCGTGGAAGGTGCGCAGCTGGCGCCCGTCGGTGGTGGTGCCTTCAGGGAAGATCAGCAGCGGCCTTTCCTGGCCGAGCTGTTCGCTGATCTGTTCACGCAAGCGCTGGCTGTCGCCACCCCCACGGCGTATGAACAGCGTGCCGGCCTGTTCCGCCAGCCAACCGGCCAGCGGCCAGCGGCGTACTTCGGCCTTGGACAGGAACGACAGCGGCATCAGCATGCCGAGCAGGGGAATGTCGGTCCAGGAGACGTGGTTGCTGACCCACAGCATCGGCCGTTGCGGCACCACACCCTTCACGCGCACGTCGAAGGGCAGGGCGGCGACCAGGTGCTTCATGAATCGGCAGGTCCAGCGCTGCCGGCGTTCCAGGGGGGCCTTGAACCCTAAGCGCTCGCCCAGGGCGATGACGCTGGCCATGAGCGTGCCCCAGAGCAGCACCAGCAGCAGCCGGCAGAGGCGGGCGAGCACCCGCAGCCTGGGCATCAGACTGCCGCCTTGAAGTGGCGTGCGTAGCGTGGGCAAAGGTCGTCACGCTTGAGCAGAATGAATACATCGGCCACCTGGAAGTCCTCGTCCCAGCAGGGTTCGCCGCAAATCTTCGCGCCCAGGCGCATGTAGGCCTTGAGCAGCGGTGGCATTTCGGCGATGACGTTGGTCGGCAGCGCCAGGCTGGGCAAGGGGTTCTTAGGCTCGGCGCGCAGGTGCTCGGTGCACAGGTAACGTTCGCGCAGGCGTTGCATGACCGCGTGGGCTTGCACGCCGCCATCCTGCATCGGGATGCTGGCGCAACCCATCAGGTAGCTGTAGCGGCCTTCGTTGAGCACCTCGGCCAGCTCGCCCCAGAGCACGGCGATGGTGCCACCGTTGCGGTAGTCCGAGTCGACGCAGGTGCGCCCCAGTTCAAGGATAGGGCCTTGCAGTTGCAACAGGCCATGCAGGCTGAACTCTTCTTCGCTGTAGAAACGCCCCAGGCTGCTGGCGGCCTGGTGGTCGAGCAGGCGGGTGGTGGCCACCAGCTCGCCGGTGCTCAGGTCACGCACACCAATGTGGCGGCAATGTACGTCGTAATCGTCCATGTCCAGGCCCTGTTCGGCGCCTTTGAGCTTGGCCTTGAATTCCGCGCTGAACACTTTGTAGCGCAGCGCCTGCGCTTCGTGCAGGGCGGTTGCTCCAATCAGGCGTTCGGCTTGCAGACGGCGTTCAGTGCTGTTGTCGCCAGGGTGAGCGATCCGAGTCATTGCGAGTCTCCATAAGCCAGCCATGAAGGGTTGCGGCCGGTCGGCTTTGTTGTGCAAAGTCAGCCTAGGCAGGCGCGGTGTCACGGCGGTGAACCTTTGGTGATGCTTGCGTGACAGCCCCCAGAGCCCCACGAGGAGCATGCGATGGCTTGGTTGCAACGACTCAACGACCCCCTGCGACAGCCGCTGGCTGGCACCTTGGGCGAGACTTACAGCGCGCAGCTCGAACGTCTTGGCGCGGTCTGCCCGTTCGAACTGGCGGTGCTGGGCGGGCGCGCCATGGCCACCCCTGGCCTGGCTTTCCTGATCGGTTACCAGGCGGCCCTGCGGGTGCTCTGGCCCAGTGCCCCGGCCAGCCTTGGCGCGCTGTGCGCCACCGAGCGGCGCAGCGTGCGCCCGGCGGACATGCAGACGCGCCTTGAAGGGTTGCGCCTCACTGGCAGCAAGGACTTCGTCACCGCCGGGCTGGATGCCGAATGGCTGCTGGTGGCGGCGCGCAGCGAAGGGCCGGGTGAGGGGCCGAGGTTGAACCTGGCGGTGGTCTATCCCGGTGAGCCGGGGGTGACATTGGAGGCACTGCCTACCTTGCCGTTGATGCCTGAAGTGGGGCATGGGCGGCTGCGCTTGCAGGAAGCGGGTTGCGAGCTGCTGGCGGGCGACGGTTGGGATGCCTACGTCAAGCCGTTCCGTTCGCTGGAAGATTTGTACGTGCTGGCGGCGTTGACCGCCTGGTTGTATGGCGTCGGCCAGGAGTGTGGCTGGCCGCAGGACTTGCGCTTACGTCTGCTGGGGTTGCTGGCGGGCTGTGCCGAAGGTAGCCGGCAGTGCGCCGATAGCGTGGGCTGCCATTTGTTGCTGGGTGGATTGTTTGCGCAGTTTCAGGCGCTGCGCGGGGTGATCGACAAGGCCCTGTTGGCGGGGCCGGCGCAGTGGTCGCAACTGTGGCAGCGGGACCAGGGCGTGCTGGCGTTGGCCACTGCCGCACGGGAGAAACGCCTGGCCAAGGCTTGGGCGGCCGAAGGGTTGTCATGAAAGATTGAGAGGCTGTGCCATCTTTTTGAATCTGGGGCTGCTTCGCAGCCCATCGCCGGCAAGCCGGCTCCCACCGATTGAGGACGACGCTGTACTTGTGGGAGCCGGCTTGCCGGCGATGGGGCGCGAAGCGGCCCCAACAAGGCAAACCCTATGCTCAAGACCCTGCTGGCCATCATCGGCCTGACCATCCTGCCTGCCTGGGCCGAAGACTGGCCCGAACCCGACTGGCCAATCATTGATAGCAACAGCGACTGGCAATCCGTCGATACCTACGCCTTCCCGCAACGCAACGCCAGCGATCGCAGCGGCATCCGTACCGACGCCCTGCTCATCATCCGCGATGGCCGCATCGTCCATGAACGCTACAGCGCACCCACCACCGCCCAAACCGCCCACCTCACCTGGTCGGTGAGCAAGAGTGTGCTGGCCACGGTGCTGGGTGTGGCCCAGGCAGAAGGGCGCTTCACCCTGCAGGACCCGATAGCGCGCTTCTACCTACCCATGCAGGCCCACCCTGATGTGCGCATGGCCGACCTGCTGCACTGGGCCAGTGGCCTGCAATGGCAGGAAGACTACGAATACGCGCCGTTGAAGTCCTCGGTGGTGGCCATGCTTTACACGCGTGGGCGCCATGATATGGCGGCCTACACCGCTGCGCACCCTGCCGCCGACAAACCCGGTCAGCGCTTTCTCTACTCCAGCGGCGACAGCAACCTGCTGGCCGCCGCCTTGCGTGGCATGCTCGACGCAGGCACCTATGCCGACTACCCCTGGCGGGCGCTGTTCACCCCGCTGGGCATCGACAGCGCGGTCTGGGAACGCGATGGCACTGGCACGTTTGTCGGTTCTTCCTACCTCTACCTCAGCGCCCGCGACCTGGCACGCATTGGCCTGCTGATGCAGCGCGACGGGCGCTGGCAAGCGCGCCAGTTGTTGCCGGCAGGCTGGGTGGCATTCAACCGTGGGCTGTTTACCCAGGCCCAGGCTGTCCCTGGTGAAGCCAACCCTGGCGGCCACTGGTGGCTGAACCAGCCGCTGCCGGGCCATGCACGACCTTGGCCCGATGTACCAGCAGATGCCTAC
This sequence comes from Pseudomonas sp. NPDC089396, assembly GCF_044749545.1. Classification (NCBI taxonomy): domain Bacteria; kingdom Pseudomonadati; phylum Pseudomonadota; class Gammaproteobacteria; order Pseudomonadales; family Pseudomonadaceae; genus Pseudomonas; species Pseudomonas sp. NPDC089396. The sequence goes on from NZ_JBIVIC010000006.1 coordinate 231,213, forward strand.
GCCGCCCTCGGTCATTGGGGCCAGGCCCTTTACGTGCTGCCCACGCAGAAGCTGGTGATCGTCCGCTACGGCGATGACCGCGATGGCGCCTACAGCCATAACGAGCTGCTCAAGCGGGTGCTGGTGGCGCTCGCCAGGGAGGGAACATGAGGCGCCTGGCGTTGCTGGTAATCGTCGTGCTGCTCGGCTGGGCCTGGCTGGAGCGTCAGGCGCTGGCGGATTTTCCCGGCATCCTGTCGGCCTATTCGGCCAAGGAGTACTGCTCGTGCCGCTTCGTCATGGGTTTCGAGCAAGGGTATTGCCGCGGTTACGTGAAACAGTGGCTACCCTTGAGTCAGCTGGAGGAAGACAGCCAGCAGCGCGTGGTCAACGCCACCGGGCTGGGCCAGCGCAGCCGGGCGGCCTGGCAGGGCGCGCACGAGGGTTGCCGCTTGCTGCCATGACGGTGGGCGGTTAAGGTTGGCGGTCAAGTTTCACGAGATCTGTCATGTTCAAGCTGCTCCGTCTTCTGCCGGCCTTGCTGCTGGCTTTGTGCCTTCCCGCCCATGCCAACTGGCACCTCGATGGCGAGTCTTCCCGCTTGTCGTTCATCACTGGCAAGAACGGCGATACCGCTGAGGTTCATCGCTTCCTGGTCTTGCATGGCTCGGTGGATCGCAAGGGTGCAGCGGCACTGCGTATCGAGGTGGATTCGGTCAGCAGTGGCGTCCCGCTGCGCGATGAGCGCATGCGCGACGACCTGTTCGAAGTCGATCGCTTCGCTGAAGCCTCGGTGAACGCACAGATCGACCTGCGTCCCATCAATGACCTGGCCAACGGTGCGCAGATCGAGCTGCGCCTGCCGCTTACCGTCACCTTGCGGGGCCAGTCCCACAGCTACAACGCGCTGCTGCTGGCCACCCGTCTTGATGAGCGCCGGTTCCAGGTGGTGACGCTCGAACCGCTGATCCTCAATGCCAACGACTTCGGTTTGCTGCCCGGTCTGGAAGGCCTGCGCAAGTTCGCCAAGCTCAAGTCCATCAACCCCACGGTACCGGTCAACGCGGTGCTGATTTTCAACGCCCGCTGACATGCCGGGGCCGGTCTTCCCCTGGCGGGATGGCAACCAGTTCGAACTGCTGATCGACGGTCCCGAGTTCTTTCCGCGCATGCTCCAGGCGATCGCGCAAGCGGAGTTCCAGGTTGACCTTGAGCTGTACCTGGTCGAGGCCGGTGCTTGCGCCGAGGCGGTGGTCGAGGTGCTGGAGCAGGCGGCGCGACGCGGTGTGCAGGTGCGGTGCCTGTTCGACGACTATGGATCGCTGGCCTTCACCACGGCCCTGCGCCAGCGCCTGTTGGAGGCGGGCGTCTACCTGCGCTGGTACAACCGCCTGCGCTGGAAGCGTGGTTTTCGCAACCTGTACCGCGACCATCGCAAGCTGCTGCTGGTGGACGAACGCTGGGCGGTGGTGGGGGGTACGGGTGTCACCGACGAGTTCTGGACACCCGACGAGGCGACCAGCGAGTGGCACGAAGTGATGGTGCAAATGCAAGGGGCGGTAGTGAGCGACTGGCAGTTGCTGTTCGACCGCCAGTGGCACGCCAACAACCGTCGCACCGCCTGGCGCCCCGCCGAAGGCTTCGGACTGCCGCGCCTGCCCAAGGTGCCGGCGCAAGGGCAGGGTATGGGCCGTGTGGCCTATGCCGACGCCCGCCAGCACCAGGACATCCTGCATTCGCTGGTGCGTGCGCTCAACAGCGGCAAGCAGCGCGTGTGGTTGGCCACGCCTTATTTCCTGCCGACCTGGAGTGTGCGCCGTTCGTTGCGCCGGGCCGCCAGCAAAGGGGTCGATGTGCGGCTGTTGCTGACCGGACCACGCACCGACCACCCCTCCGTGCGTTATGCCGGGCACCGTTATTACCCGCGCTTGCTGCGCGCCGGCGTAAAAATTTATGAGTACCAGCCCTGTTTCCTGCACTTGAAAATGGTGTTGATCGACGACTGGGTCAGCATCGGGTCGTGCAATTTCGACCACTGGAACCTGCGCTTCAACCTGGAGGCCAACATCGAGGCACTCGACCCGCAGTTGACCGCCGCCGTTCAGGCCAGCTTCGAGCGTGATTTCGCCTTGAGCGAGGAGGTCGACCTCGATCACTGGAACGCCCGGCCCCTGTGGCGGCGGGTCAAGCAGCGGGTGTGGGGCTGGCTGGACCGGCTGGTGGTCAATTTGCTCGACCGACGAGACTGACAGCGACTATCGTGCAGTGACTGTTCACAGGCAATGGTGAGGGAGACTGCGATGACGGCGAAGAAGATTCTCATGCTGGTGGGCGACTACGTCGAGGACTACGAGGCGATGGTGCCGTTCCAGGCGTTGACCATGGTGGGCCATACCGTGCATGCGGTGTGCCCGGAGAAGGTCGCGGGGCAGACCGTGCGCACGGCGATCCATGATTTCGAAGGCGAGCAGACCTACAGCGAGAAGCCGGGCCACAACTTTGCCCTGAACCATGACTTCGTCCGCGTGCGTGCCGAGGGCTACGATGCGTTGTTGATTCCCGGTGGACGTGCCCCGGAGTACCTGCGCCTGGACGAGAAGGTGCTGGATCTGGTCAAGGCCTTCGATCAGGCCGGCAAGCCGATTGCCGCGGTGTGCCACGGGGCGCAACTGCTGGCAGCGGCGGGCGTGCTGGAAGGACGCGAGTGCAGTGCGTATCCGGCGTGTGCACCGGAGGTGCGCCTGGCGGGTGGGAAGTTCATCGATATTGCCATTGATCAGGCGCATGTGGATGGCAACCTGGTGACTGCGCCGGCGTGGCCTGCGCATCCGGCGTGGTTGGCGGCGTTTCTGAAGGTGCTGGGGACGCGTATCGTCTGACAGAGGTAGCCCGTGTAGGAGCGGCCTTGTGTCGCGAAAGGGCCGCAAAGCGGCCCCAGCAATTCATGCGTCAACTCTAAAACCTGGGGCCGCTTTGCGGCCCTTTCGCGACACAAGGCCGCTCCTACTGGGCTCACATTCACCCCACCTGTTCGACCCAGTCATTGAGGTTGTAGTAGTTGGTCACCCGGGCAATCTTCCCGCAGTGAATGTAGAAGAACGCCCCCGCCGGCAGCACATAGGTTTGCCCATTCGCCGCCGGCAACCCCTCGTCATCGGCCAGGTACTCCCCGTGCACGGTGAACTCGGCCGCCGCCCGGCTGCCGTCGGCATTCTGCATCACCACGATGTCGGCCAGGCGCTCGCGGTAGCAGCGGTTCATCTTGTCCATGAATGCGGCGAACCTGGCCTTGCCCATCTGCCGCTCCCCCTGGTTGATGTCGTGGATCACGTCTTCGCTGAGCAGGGCGAGAAAGTTCGGCATGTCGCCGGCATTGAAGGCGGCGTAGTAGGCATTTACCAGTTCGGTAGCGGTCATGGAACATTACCTGTCGTGTTGGGGAAAGGCGGTGCGTTGGCTCGGATGATAGGGTTTCCCCTCAAGCCCGGCTTAGCCGAGCGCGTCATCCACATCGACAAAACGACCGCCAAGCATGGAAATACGCCTGTTGCACGGCGCCGCTATCGCGCCTTACATCGATGACCTCGCTCGCCTGCGCCTGACCGTGTTTCGCGAGTTTCCCTACCTCTACGACGGCACTCCCGAGTACGAAGCCGACTACCTGGCAAGCTATGCCCGATCGGGTCGCAGCCTGGTGGTGTTGGCCCTGGACCATGGCCAGGTGGTTGGTGCCTCGACCGGCCTGCCGCTGGTGGACGTAGCGCCCGAATTCCAGCAGCCGTTCCTGGCCCAGGGGCGCGACCCTGCCAGCGTCTACTACTTCGGTGAGTCGCTGGTACTGCCGCAATACCGAGGGCAGGGCCTGGGCGTGCGCTTTTTCATCGAGCGAGAGTCCTACGCGCACAAACTGGCCGAGTTCGACGCCTGCGCGTTCTGCGCCGTCGAGCGCCCCGGCGTGCATCCGAGACGGCCCGCGGACTACAAGCCGTTGCACGGATTCTGGCGCAACCGCGGCTTCCTGCATGATCCTTCCCTGCGCACTCGCTACGCTTGGCGTGACCTGGATGAGCAGGAGAGCACGGAAAAGATCATGTCGTTCTGGGTCAAGGAGCTGCCCATTTGATTCGCCTTGCAGCTTGCCAGTACGCCATTGAGTTGCATGAAACCTGGGATGCCTATGCCGACCACTTGCAGGGGGTGTGCGCCGAGGCAGTGGAGGCGGGAGCTCAGTTGTTGCTGCTGCCGGAGTACGCTGGGCTGCTGCTCAGCGGCCAGTTGCCGGCCGAACAGCGTGGCGATCTGAAGGCTTCGATCGCCGGCATCCAGCCGCTGATCGAGCCTTGGCTGGCGCTGTGCGAGGGGATCGCCCGGCGCTGGGGTGTCTATCTGCAACCGGGTAGCCTGCCGGTTCAGGGCAGCGCTGGCCACTACCGCAACCGGGCTTGGTTGTTTGGCCCTCAAGGGGTGCTTGGCTATCAGGACAAGCTGATGATGACCCGTTTCGAGCGGGAGCAGTGGGGCATCACGGCGGGCCAAGGGCTGCAGGTGTTCGACACTGACCTCGGGCGTATGGGGATTCTGATTTGCTACGACAATGAGTTTCCCATGCTTGCCCGGCGTTTGGCCGAGCGCGGTGCCGACTTGATTCTGGCGCCGAGCTGTACCGACACCGTGGCGGGTTATCACCGGGTGCGCATCGGTGCTCAGGCACGGGCGTTGGAGAACCAGGTTGCGGTGTTGCAGAGTCCGACCGTTGGCTTGGCGCCCTGGTCGCCGGCGCTGGATGAAAATGTTGGCCGGGCAGGGCTGTTCGTGCCGCCGGATCATGGGATGCCGGGGGATGGAGTGGTGGCGCTGAGTGAGGAACTCGATCCGCCAGGCAGCCGGTGGCTGATCTGTGATGTGGATCTTGGGGAGGTTCGGCGGGTGAGGGAGGAGGGGCAGGTGTTCACTCGGCGCGATTGGCCAGAGCAGTTCGAGCGGATTGTGTGAATTGGGGCTGCTCTGCAGCCCATCGCCGGCAAGCCGGCTCCCACAGAGGCACGCGCAACGCTGTTCCTGTGGGAGCCGGCTTGCCGGCGATGGGCCGCAGAGCGGCCCCAGTTCAGATTACTTAACTTCTACAGCCAGGCTTTCGGCGATCTTGCCCTGCCACAGCGCAGGGCCAGTGATGTGCACGGACTCACCGTTGCTGTCGACCGCGACGGTGACCGGCATGTCCTTCACTTCGAACTCGTAGATCGCTTCCATGCCCAGTTCGGCGAAGGCCAGAACCTGGGACTTGCGAATCGCCTGGGCCACCAGGTAGGCAGCGCCGCCGACGGCCATCAGGTACACGGCCTTGTTGTCCTTGATCGCCTCGATGGCGGTCGGGCCACGCTCGGACTTGCCGATCATGCCCAGCAGGCCGGTCTGTTCGAGGATCTGGCGGGTGAACTTGTCCATGCGGGTAGCGGTGGTCGGGCCGGCTGGGCCTACCACTTCGTCACCGACCGGGTCGACCGGGCCAACGTAGTAGATGAAGCGGCCTTTGAGGTCGACTGGCAGCTCTTCGCCACGGTTGAGCATCTCGACCATGCGCTTGTGCGCAGCGTCGCGGCCAGTGAGCATCTTGCCGTTGAGCAGGATGGTCTCGCCCGGCTTCCAGCTGGCGACTTCTTCCGGGGTGATTTCGTCGAGGTTGACGCGGCGGGCGCTCGGGCCAGCTTCCCAGACGATTTCCGGGTAGGCGTCCAGCGACGGCGCTTCCAGTTCGGCAGGGCCGGAACCATCGAGCACGAAGTGCGCGTGGCGGGTAGCCGCGCAGTTCGGGATCATGCACACCGGCAGGGAGGCGGCGTGGGTCGGGTAGTCCATGATCTTGACGTCGAGCACGGTGGTCAGGCCACCCAGGCCCTGGGCGCCGATGCCCAGCTGGTTGACCTTGTCGAACAGCTCCAGGCGGATCTCTTCGAGGCGGTTCTGCGGGCCACGGGCCTTGAGCTCGTGAATGTCGATGGATTCCATCAACACTTCCTTGGCCATCACGGCAGCCTTCTCGGCAGTACCGCCGATACCGATGCCGAGCATGCCAGGCGGGCACCAGCCAGCGCCCATGGTCGGCACGGTCTTCAGTACCCAGTCGACGATCGAGTCGGACGGGTTGAGCATGGCCATCTTCGACTTGTTCTCGGAACCGCCGCCTTTGGCCGCGACATCGACTTCGACCTTGTCACCAGGGACGATCGAGTAGTGGATGACAGCCGGGGTGTTGTCCTTGGTGTTCTTGCGAGCACCGGCCGGGTCGGCCAGGATCGAGGCGCGCAGGACGTTTTCAGGCAGGTTGTAGGCGCGACGCACACCCTCGTTGATCATGTCGTCGACGCTCATGGTGGCGCCGTCCCAGCGCACGTCCATGCCCACGCGGATGAACACGGTGACGATACCGGTGTCCTGGCAGATCGGGCGGTGGCCGGTGGCGCACATGCGCGAGTTGATCAGGATCTGGGCGATCGAATCGCGTGCAGCAGGCGACTCTTCACGCAGGTAGGCCTCGTGCATCGCCTGGATGAAATCGACGGGGTGGTAGTACGAGATGAATTGCAGGGCGTCGGCGACGCTCTGAATCAGGTCGTCTTGCTTGATCACGGTCATGCAGCGCGCTCCTCTTAAAGACGGGAACATTCAAAAAGACGCTCGACAGTGCCGACCAGCGTGTCGAAGCGCCTTGCAAGGCGCCGGCAGGTCAGGCCGACGGAAAAAGGCGCGGCAGTATAGCGCGCATCCGTGCCGGGCACACCTGCGGCCGGTCTGGACCATGGTCGGCAGCTGGCGGGCATCCTTTTTGCTGCCGTCGAGCGCTTGGCTTACAGTGAGCCGGAGATCTCTGGAGAAACACCGACCATGCCTGAACTATGCGTGGGCGAGCGCCGCTGGACGGTGCCCACCGGCAGCAACCTGCTCGATGCCCTGAACGAGGCCGGGCTGAACGTGCCTTACAGTTGCCGTGCCGGCAGCTGCCATGCCTGCCTGGTGCACTGCCTGGACGGGCAGCCGGCGGATGCCTTGCCTGAGGCCTTGGCGCTGGAAAAGTACGCCCAGGGCTGGCGCCTGGCATGCCAGTGCCGGGTAACAGGTGACCTGCGGGTATCAGTGTTTGATCCGCAGCAAGATGGCCTGCCAGCTACGGTGAGTGCGTTGGACTGGTTCGGTGATGTGTTGCGTCTGCGGCTGGTGCCGGAACGGCCCCTGCGATATCGCGCAGGTCAGCACATGGTGCTTTGGCAGGGGAGCGTGGCACGGCCGTATTCACTGGCCAGCTTGCCGGGTGAGGATGGCTTTCTCGAATTCCATATCGACTGCCAGCGCTCCGGAGCTTTCTGTGATGGGGCTCGAGGCTTGCGGGTCGGCGATGCGCTGCGTCTGGGTGAGCTTCGGGGTGGGGCGCTGCATTATGATCAGGACTGGCAGGAGCGACCGCTCTGGCTGCTGGCGGCAGGTACAGGATTGGCACCCTTGTGGGGCATCTTGCGCGAGGCCTTGCGGCAGGGGCACCAGGGTGAAATTCGGGTGGTGCATGTGGCGCGTGATCACTCGGGACACTATCTGGAGCAGTCGTTGCGACAGTTGCCGGGCGTCATCATCGAGCTGGTCGTTGCCAACCAGCTCGATGATGTGTTGAGGGCACTGCGCCCGTCGTCCCGGCAAACGGTGGTTTTGGCCTGTGGTTCTGCAGCAAGTGTCGAGCGTTTTGCCCGACAGATGTTTATTTCCGGGCTACCCAGGGGGCAAGTGTTCGCAGATGTGTTCGTCGGGCACGTGTGAGTGCTGCAAGAGCTCTACGGGTTGCGGTTGGTCAACAGCCTGAGTACGTAACCGTTGGACCGCTCCGGGATCTGGGTCTGGCCGTGCACCAGCAATCGGCCTTGCTCGTCTACTTCACAGCCCGCCGCCATGGTCACCCTGCGCAGCGCGAAGGTTTGGGTCGCGAAGCTGTCGAGTTCGCCATCGCTGTCAAAGCGGCCAACGATCGCTGGCAGGTTGCCGACCCTGATCCGCATCTCGCCGACAGCTATCAGCTTGGTGCCTTTGCTGCCGGGCGATACGGCGAGGACATGTTCCCAGCGAACATTGTTGCCTTCGTGCTTTACCGGTACGCGCTTGAATCGCTGATCAAGGCTGCCATCGGATTTGTGCAGTGCGACCAGCAGCCCCGATCCGTCGTCATCGGCGCCGCAGCCAATGATGCGCTCGTCCTCCGGTAGCACCAGAAAGTTCTTCAGTGTGGGTAGCCCCGGGAAGTCGGCAATACCGCCCTTGCCGAAGCATGGGTCGTATTCGCCCTCGCGGGTCAACCGGACGACGAAGGCATCCCGGTCCTTGAGGTCGGGCTGTCGCATGGTCGCGCAAATGGAGAGGGAGTTCGCATCGCTGAACAGCGAGTGGCCGTACACCACGCCGTCCCCCTGGCGTTCAAGGTGTTTGTAACCTGTGCCATTGAAGGAAGTAACGAAGTTGGCCTCCCAGTCGAACATCATGACGACCAGATCCTGATTGTAATAATTGCCGAAGACGATGAAGGTGCCGCCCGCTTCCGCCATCTGCCACGCCTGTTGAGACGAATCGGCCGGTGTGGCCGATGGCATGGCCATGGCGATCGGCGCGCTGAACGCCCGCCGCTGGGCACGGCCCGGCTGTTCGATGACAAAGTGACCGTTATCGGCGAACGTGGTATCCAGCGTGCCGTCTTCGTTGAAGCGCGCCAGCGCGGGCTTCTTGGGGATGATTGGGGAGAAGGTCAGGCCCAGTACCATGAACTTGCCGTCGTTGTTCTGGATGATGTGGTAGCCGAAAGATTGGCTGCCTTGCTGGAACGTGCCAACGGTGCTGCCCAGGTGGCCAAACTGTTCGTCGAGCACGCCATCGTCGGTCAGACGGAAGAGGAGGTAGCCCGTTTCGAGGGTGCTGCCGTTGGTGTAGGCACTTCCGACATAAACGCGGCCCTTGTCAGTTTTCACTGACGTGGTAACACCTGCGAATTCAGGCGCGAAGATTTGAGCGGGGAAATCGGGGTCGATCAGGCCTTGGGCCTGTTTGGCATCAATGCGGTAGGGCATGTTTGCTTCCTGTTGCAGTCGAATTGGAGATTGAAGAATCTCGACAATCGACGTCGGCCAGTACAGGCAAACACCGTGATTTCACGAGGGGTAATCACCCCACACTGTGGGAAATATTTCTCACAAAAGAAAAGGGGCCCTGAGAGGCCCCTTTTCCTGCATCAACCGACCAGCGGATCACCGACATGCAGGATCTTCATGCCGTTGGTGCCACCGATGGTGTGGTAGCTGTCGCCTTTGGTCAGGATCACCCAGTCACCCTGTTCCACCAGCCCACGCTTGAGCAACTCGTCGACCGCTGCCTGGCTCACTTTGTCGGCCGGCAGCGAAGCCGGGTCGAAGGCGATCGGGTAGACACCGCGGAACATCGAGGTACGGGCCTGGGTGGCGCGGTGTGGGGTCAGCGCGTAGATCGGCACGTGCGAACGCAGGCGCGACATGATCAGCGGGGTGTAGCCACTTTCGGTGAGGGCGATGATCGCCTTGACGCCGGGGAAGTGGTTGGCGGTGTACATGGCCGCCAGGGCGATGCTTTCGTCGCAACGCTCGAAGGTGGTGTGCAGACGGTGGCTGGATTTCTGGTTGGTCGGGTGCTTCTCGGCACCCTGGCAGATCCGCGCCATGGCCTGAACGGCTTCGATCGGGTAGGCACCGGCGGCACTTTCGGCCGACAGCATGACCGCATCGGTGTTGTCGAGCACGGCGTTGGCCACGTCGGACACTTCGGCGCGAGTCGGCATCGGGTTCTGGATCATCGACTCCATCATCTGGGTCGCCACGATCACTGCCTTGTTGTTGCGGCGGGCGTGCTGGATGATCTTCTTCTGGATGCCGATCAGCTCGGCGTCGCCGATTTCCACGCCCAGGTCGCCACGGGCAACCATGACGGCGTCGGAGGCGGCGATCAGGCCGTCGAGGGTCTCGTCGTCGGCGACCGCTTCAGCGCGCTCGATCTTGGCGACCAGCCAGGCGCTGCCGCCGGACTCGTCACGCAGCTTGCGGGCGTATTCCATGTCCTTGGCGTCACGCGGGAACGACACGGCCAGGTAGTCCAGGTCCATTTCCGCGGCCAGCTTGATGTCGGCCTTGTCTTTTTCGGTCAGGGCCGGTGCGGTCAGGCCGCCACCTTTGCGGTTGATGCCTTTGTGGTCCGACAGTGGGCCACCGACGATCACCACGCAATGCAAGGCATCGGCGGTGGCGGTCTCGACGCGCATGACCACGCGGCCATCGTCGAGCAGCAGCTCGTCACCGACGCCGCAGTCCTTGACCAGGTCCGGGTAGTCGATGCCGACGATGTCCTGGTTGCCTTCGGTCAGCGGGTGGGCGGTGGAGAAGGTGAATTTGTCACCGATCTTCAGTTCGATGCGCTTGTTGCTGAATTTGGCGATGCGGATCTTCGGACCCTGCAGGTCACCCAGCAGTGCGACATGGCGGCCGTTTTTGGCGGCGATGTCACGGATCAGGCGGGCGCGCGCTTTGTGCTCGTCCGGGGTGCCGTGGGAAAAGTTCAGGCGTGCCACATCCAGGCCGGCGAGGATCAGCTGTTCGATCACTTCCGGCGAGTTGCTGGCGGGGCCAAGGGTGGCGACGATTTTGGTACGGCGGATGGTCATGCACAGACTCCTATAGTGAAGCGCAGCGAAAGGCTACTCCTGAATCACGCTGTAGTCATTGTTCCGTTGCACTACCTGCAAGCCGTGCAGGGTGGCAAATGACTGGGCGAGGTATCCTGGCAAATGGTGGTGAAGATTTGTCGACAAAGGCCGATACACAGGCATCCAAGGAGATCCCACATGCGAGCCCTGATCGTTTTAGCCCTGGCGACGGCCAGTACCGTCGGCTGCACCCGCTGGTCGATGGACCATCACTTGAACAACGCCTACCGCGCCTACGACCGTGGCGACTGCCAGAAGGTCATGCTGGAATTGTCCCAGGTCGACCGTACCAGCCGTGCGCGCCCCTTCATTCACCCGGAAGTGTCATTGCTGCGTGGCCAGTGCCTGGAACGCCAGCAACTGTTCGTGGATGCCGCGCAAACGTATGAGTACCTGATCCAGCAGTATCCAAACAATGAGTACGCCTACCGCGCCAAGGCGCGCCTGCAAACGCTTGAAAAACTTGGTCATTACCGCAGCGGTCAGGCGGCAATGGCCAGCCCGGTGAATACCTCACCTTGGCGTTAACACCAAGGTGTCAATAATTTCACGGGATTTGCACGGCCCGCTGCGCTAACCTGTAATCCAGTTGTTACAACAACCGCCAGTACCTTGCATTCCTGGCATTGGTACGGATTGCACGTGTGATCATGTTCAACAAGCGCCATATCGAACGCCACCAATTGCCGTGTGCATTGAAGGTGTTCAACCGCTTCACCGATCAACCTATCGGTCAGCTGGGTAATGCCTCTGAAGACGGATTGATGTTGATCAGCCAGCTGCCGGTGCTGGTCGGGCCGGATTTCGAGCTGCAGCTGCGCGTGCCGCTTGCCGGCGGCGGCTTCCAGTGCATCAACCTGACAGCCAGTTGCCTTTGGTGCCGCGAAGACCAGACGCCGGGTCACTACGATTCAGGTTTCATGTTGCTGCAGACACCGCGCGAATACGACGATTTCGTCCGCTCGCTGCGCGACTATTTCAGTTTCCGTCCGGCCAACGCTTCCGTCTGAGACGAGGTCCGCTAGAATCGGGGCAACCTCGATTCAGGACGACTCCGTGACTTCCAGCATCTTCTGGCACGACTACGAAACCACCGGCATCAACCCGCGCTGCGACAGGCCGTTGCAGGTGGCGGGTGTGCGCACCGATTTCGAACTCAACGAGATCGAACCGCCCATCAGTCTTTATTGCCGCCCCTCCGACGACATCCTGCCGCACCCGGCGGCGTGCCTTGTGACAGGCATTACCCCGCAGCAGCTGGCAACCCAGGGCTTGTGCGAGGCAGAGTTCATGACTCGGGTCCATGAGCAGCTGGCGCGTCCAGGCACTTGCGGTGCGGGTTACAACACCCTGCGCTTCGATGATGAAGTGACCCGTTACAGCCTCTACCGCAACTTCTTCGATCCGTATGCGCGCGAATGGCAGGGCGGCAACAGCCGCTGGGACTTGATCGATGTGGTGCGCACCGCCTATGCCCTGCGTCCCGAAGGTATCAATTGGCCGCAACAGGATGGACGCACCAGCCTGCGCCTTGAATTGCTGAGCCAGGCAAACGGCATCGACCATGGGCATGCGCACGAAGCACTTTCCGACGTGCGGGCGACCATTGCCCTGGCGCGCCTGATTCGGCAAAAACAACCCAGGTTGTACGAATGGCTGTTCCAACTGCGCAGCAAACACAAAGTGTTGGAGCAGATTCGTTTATTGCAACCGCTGGTGCATATATCCGGTCGCTTCTCGGCGGCGCGTAATTATCTGGGCGTGGTCTTGCCGTTGGCCTGGCACCCGCGCAATCGCAATGCACTGATTGTGTGCGACCTGCATCAGGAAACCCTACCGTTATTGAGGGAAAGTGCCGAAGTACTTCGTGAGCGCTTGTATACGCGCCATGAGGAGTTGTCTGAAGGACAATTACCGGTCCCGCTCAAGTTGGTACAGATCAATCGCTGTCCCGTGTTGGCGCCGCTTGCGGTATTGCGCCCTGCGGATCAGCAACGACTCGGTATCGATCTGGCACTTTTGCAATCACGTGGCGAAGCGCTGGCCAATCAGCAAGCGCAGTGGCAAGACAAGCTGGAGCTTATCTACGGCAAGGATGAGTTTGCGCCTAATGAGGACCCTGAACAGCAGTTGTATGACGGTTTCCTGGGGGATCGCGATCGTCGCTTGTGCGAGCAAGTTCGCACGCTGGACCCCGCAGCATTGGGCAATGGCCATTGGATGTTCGATGACCCACGCATACCTGAATTGCTGTTCCGTTATCGGGCGCGCAACTTTCCAGAGACCTTGAACAGCGATGAGCGCCAGCGCTGGTATGCCTTCTGTCAGCAGCGCCTGAGCGACCCGCTGTGGGGCGCGCCGAATACCCTGGGCGACTTCGAGCAGGCTCGGCAGAGCGCCTGGGCCAACGCTGACGAAGCCGGGCGCCGGGTGCTGGAGGCTTGGCAAGTGCATGCCCGGCAGTTGTCAGAGCAATTTGCTATCAGCCAATGAATGGACAAACAAAAACGCCGGCATCGAGCCGGCGTTTTTGTTTATACAAGCTGCGTCTGCGCGGACAATCAGTCCAGCAGGGTTGCCCAGCTTTCAACCACATCGCCACCCCATTTGGCTTTCCATTCTTTCAGGGTCTTGTGGTTGCCGCCTTTGGTTTCGATTACTTCACCATTGTGCGGATTCTTGTATTGCTTGACCTTGCGAGCACGCTTGGTGCCAGTGGTCTTGACTGCGCCGCGTGGGGCTTTGCTCAGTTTCGACTCTGGGTCGAGCAGGGCGATGACGTCACGCAGCGACTTGGAGTATTCGCCCATCAGCGTGCGCAATTTGCCTTCGAACTCCAGTTCTTTTTTCAGCTTGTCATCCTGCGACAGGTTGGCCAGGCGGGCCTGAAGTTCCTTGATGGCTTCTTCGGTGGCGCGGTACTCGTTGATCAGGGACATGGAGTGTTCCTTAATGCGTGTTCAGAAATGTGTGGGGCAATAATAGACAGGCGATACACTCAAGTAAACATATTAATAGGGCAGCGAACTGTTAATTAGCCTGTGACAAAATATCTCAAGATTAAGAAAAATTTACATAGCCCCCCTTCAATTGGGCATGAATGTCCTCTACCCAGTTACGCCATGTCGCAGCGGTAAGGCATGACCTGAGGATGCAGCCGGCGGGTGCAATGCTTACTGCGTTTTTTGGGCCGGGCCGCTAGAATGGGCGCCTTTGCGAAGTTCTGGAGTCTTATTCATGCGCACCTATCGTCTGGTGATCGCCTGCCCCGACCGTGTTGGCATCGTGGCGAAAGTCAGTAATTTCCTGGCCTTGTACAATGGCTGGATCAACGAAGCCAGCCATCACTCCGATGAGCAGAGTGGTTGGTTCTTCATGCGCCATGAAATCCGTGCCGAATCGTTGCCTTTCGGTATCGAGGCCTTCCGCGAAGCCTTTGCACCGATTGCCGAAGAGTTCTCCATGACCTGGCGTGTCACCGACTCGGCGCAGAAGAAGCGCGTCGTGCTGATGGCCAGCCGCGAATCGCACTGCCTGGCAGACCTGCTGCACCGTTGGCACACCGACGAGCTGGATTGCGAGATCCCCTGCGTGGTTTCCAACCACAACGACCTGCGCAGCATGGTCGAGTGGCACGGCATTCCGTTCTTCCACGTGCCGGTCGACCCGAAAGACAAGGCGCCGGCGTTTGCCGAGGTGTCGCGTCTGGTCCAGGAGCATGCAGCCGATGTGGTGGTGCTGGCGCGTTACATGCAAATCCTGCCGCCGCAGCTCTGCCAGGATTACGCCGAGAAGGTCATCAACATCCACCACAGCTTCCTGCCCTCGTTTGTCGGTGCCAAGCCGTATCACCAGGCAGCCCTGCGCGGTGTGAAACTGATCGGTGCAACGTGCCACTACGTGACCGAGGAACTGGACGCCGGCCCGATCATCGAGCAGGACGTGGTGCGCGTGAGCCACGCCGACAGCATCGAGGACATGGTTCGCTTCGGCCGTGATGTCGAGAAGATGGTGTTGGCCCGTGGCCTGCGTTATCACCTGGAAGACCGCGTGCTGGTGCACGGCAACAAGACGGTGGTGTTCGACTGATTCGAGCATAGGGCCGCTTCGCAGCCCAATCGCCGCGGTTCGTCGCCACGACAAGCCGGCTCCCACAGGTACTGCACAAGGCTTGAGGTCTGTGGAGGTCACTGTGGGAGCCGGCTTGCCGGCGATTGGGGCGTACAGCGCCCCCGGAGGTGTATCCAATGGCAAGCGCCCGCAACAAGCCCACTGCCACACCCCCTCCCACCCTCGGCGAAGGGTGCCTGGCCCGCTACGACCCCGAAGCGCTCGACGAAGAAGACGGCACCGAGTTCCCCGGCGCCGCCGATCTCTGGCGTCAGCTCAACCCGCCTGACCCCGCCAGCGTTCCAGCAGCGGACGCGCCAGCAGGCAGACGAATACCGGCCCGCCCGCCAGCAGATAAAAGTAGTACGTAACCGCGCGCCAGATCAGGATCGCCGCCGCCGCGGTCGAGCTGCCCACCATCGGTGCCAGCAAACTTGCCGACGTCAGTTCGGCGGCCCCGGCGCCGCCCGGCATCAGGCTGAACTGCCCGGCACTGAGCGAGAGCATCTGCACCAGAAAACTCGGCACCCACGACAACTCCACGCCCAAGCCCCGCAACACCAGAAACAGCACGCTGTAGCGCAGGCTCCAGTGAGCGCAGGTCAGGCTGAACACGAGCGCCAAGGTGCGCTTGGGCAGCCGCCAGGTCTGGGCCAGCGCCGCGATGAAGTGCAACACCTTACGCGCCCAGCGCCGTCTGCGGCGTGGGTTCATGCCGGCGCGATGCAGCAGCCGGCCGTTGAAGCGCATGATCGCGCGCCGGTAGTGCAGCAACGCCAGTATCGCGGCCAGTGCTGTGCACATCAGCAAGGCGCTGCCCAGCAGCAGGCTTTCCTGGCTGCGGCCCAGGCTGTGGAACAGGGCGTAGCCGGCGATCGCCAGCATCGCGCAGAAGAAGAACAGCAAGTCGTTCAACTGGTCCATGGCGAACACCGCGCCACTGCGGGCCGGGCCGATGCGGTCGCGGGCGAGCAAGGCCATCAGCGTCAACGGCCCGCCGCTGCCACCGGGCGTGGTGCAGATGGCGAACTCCGTGGCCATTACCACGCCAAGGCTACGCACGTGCCCAAGCTTTGCGCCGTGCTGGCCGAGCAGCAGGCGTAGGCGCATGGCATTGATGATCCAGCACAACAGGATCATGCCCAGCAGGGTCAACATCAGACCGGGGTCGAAGGCCTTGATCCTGGGCAGCAGCTCGTCGCCACCGAGCAATGCTGGCACCAGGACTGCGCACAGCAGTGCCAGGCCCAGCCAGGCGAAGCGATTCACGCGAGCACCTGGCGTTCCAGCCAGGCCGATTTGGTCAGGGGTTCACGGCCCTGAAGCAGTAAATGGTCGAGCGTGGCCAGCCAGTAGTTGCGTGACGAGCGGTGGCGCATGTCCACTGGGTGCAGCCCGAGGCGCAAGGTCTGGGCCTCACGCCAGCGCCGTCGCTGCCAGTCGCATACCATCCGTGAAACACCCCGACGCCAGGCGCTGCCGGCACTCCAGACCAGGCCGGGGGCGCTGAATGCGCGGAAATCGGGCAACCGGTACAAGTGCTGCGGGGTGCTGGTGTAGCGCAGCGGCAATTGGCTCAAGGCCTGGCGCGTGCCCTGGCTCATCAGCCAGGCCGGCGCGACAAAGCCGGCTACCGGCCAGCCTTGCCGGTCGAACAGTGCCAGGCCATCTTCCAGGCGCTGCAGCGCTTGGGCCTGGTCGAGCGCATAGAACTCGCCTTCGTGGGTGTAGAGACGGCGCATGAAGTACTCGCCGAGGCTGCGTGGCGAGGGCCCGTCATCGGCATGGAAGAAACCGTGCAGCGCCAGTTCGTCGCCCTGCGCCAGGCGCCGTTCGAGCAGGCGGCAGAACGTTGGGGAGCGGGCAAGGGGATTGCGGTGGTGGAAGTCGGGGACTACCAGCCAGGTCATCGGCACGCCGCCCCTTTCATCGACCGCCTGCACGAACGGCTGGTAGTCCGGCCAGGTTTCCGGCGCTATGTCGTGCAGCACCAGCATCAGGCTGCGCGACGTGCCATCGCTCTCAGCCATGGGCGCGTACCAGGGGTTGATGGCCGAGCACCGCCTGGTAATGCTGGAGCAGGCCATTTACCACGTTGTCCCACGAGTAATGTTGCTCCACGTGAAGGCGAGCCTGGGCACCGAGCTTGCGGACGCCGGCCTCGAACACTTCGCGTACCGTCGTGGCCATGGCCTGGCCATCGTTGGCGCGGCACAGGCGGCCGCATTGTTCGTTGATGATCTCGCTGAAAGCTCCGGCCCGTACCGCCACCACGGGCGTGGCGCTGGCCATTGCTTCGAGGACCACCAGGCCGAAGGTTTCCTGGTCGCCGGCGTGTACCAGCAGGTCGGCACTGGCCACCAGCCGGGCGACTTCGTCGAGTGGGCAGAAGTGGTCGATCACGCTGACATTGTCCGGCACGTTGGCCGGCATGTTCGAACCCACCAGCAGCAGGTGATAGGGGCGGCCCAGGTGCTGCATGCATTCGAGCAGCACCGGCAGGTTCTTCTCCCGCGAGCCCCGGCCGGCGAACACCAGTAGCCGGCTGGTGTCGGGTATGCCCAGCTGAGCTCGCAGTTGCGGGTCGCGGTGTGCCGGGTTGAAGGTAGCAAGGTCGACGCCGAGGCGTTGTACATGCACATCACGCACACCCAGGCGGCGCAACTTGTCGGCCATTACCTGGCTGGGCGCCAGTACCCGGTCGAAATTGCCATACAGCTTGCTGACATAGGCTTCGACATTGGGCGTGAACCAGTTGCCCATGCGGTTGCTGACCAGCAGCGGCAAGTCGGAGTGGTAGAAACCGATCACCGGTACATCGAGCTGGCGTCGTGCTTCCAGTGCTGCCCAGGCGGTGAGGTAGGGGTCGCCGACTTCGATCAGGTCCGGCTTGAGTCCGCGTAGCACCGTGCACCAAGGGCCCAGCCGCACGGGGAATCGATAGCCGTTGCCGAAGGGCAGAGGGGGGGCAGGTACTTCGTACACGCCATTGGTATGGCGGGCGCTTGGGCCAGGGATCAAAAGGCTGTGGCGAACGCCCTGGAGGGCGTCGAGGCGATGATGTTTGGCATCAAGATAAGTCCGTACGCCTCCGCTGGCCGGGGCATAGAACATGGTGATGTCAGCGATGTGCACGATCAGCATCCCTCCGGGATCGTCTTCGGGTCTGTCATTCGGCTGTAACGGGCCGGTGATGACGCGCCTAAAGGTTGACCTTACTGAAGGATAGTTTGTTCGATCGGGTTGGGCGGGGGAGTGGTGTCGAGTCCATCGCCGGCAAGCCGGCTCCCACAGCTACTGCACAAGGCTCGAAGCCTGTGCAGATGCCTGTGGGAGCCGGCTTGCCGGCGATAAGGGCGACGCGGTGCTTCAGGTCAGATACGGAAGCTGCCGACCAGGTGCTTCAGGCGAGTGGCTTGCTGCTCCAGGTCCGAGCACGCCCGCAGGGTGGCCTGCAGGTTCTCCACGCCTTCCTGGTTGAGCATGTTGATTTCGTTGATGTCCATGTTGATCGAGTCGACCACCGCGGTCTGCTCTTCAGTGGCGGTGGCCACCGACTGGTTCATGCCGTCGATCTCGCCAATGCGCACGGTGACGCTGTCCAGGCGTTCACCGGCCTGGTTGGCAATCTGCACGCTGTCCTGGCTGTGGCGCTGGCTTTGGCCCATGGTCTCGACCGACTCGCGGGCGCCGACCTGCAGTTCCTCGATCATGCTCTGCACCTGCTGCGCAGACTCCTGGGTACGGTGCGCCAGGTTGCGCACTTCATCGGCGACCACGGCAAAGCCGCGCCCGGCTTCACCGGCCCGGGCCGCCTCGATCGCGGCGTTCAGTGCCAGCAGGTTGGTCTGCTGGGAGATGCTGGTGATCACCTCGAGAATCTGCCCGATGTTCACGGTCTTGCTGTTCAGGGTCTCGATGTGCGCGCTGGAGGTCACGATCAGGTCGGACAGGCGATTCATCGCCGCGATGTTGCGGTCCACCACCTGTTGCCCTTCTTCGGCCAGCAGGCGAGCGGAGCTTGCGTGCTGCGAGGCCTGGGCGGCGTTGCCGGCGATTTCCTGGGCGGCAGCACCCAGCTCATTGATGGCGGCGGCGACACTGTTGGTGCGGTTGGACTGCTCGTCCGAGTTGGCCATCGACGAGTTGGAAGCGCTGATGACGCGCAGGGCCACCTCGTTGACCTGCTCGGTGGCCGAGGACACCTCGCGGATCGAACCGTGGATACGCTCCACGAAGCGGTTGAAGGCAGTGCCGAGGATGCCGAATTCGTCGTGGTTGTGAATGCGCAGGCGTTTGGTCAGGTCGCCTTCGCCTTCGGCGATGTCTTCCATGGCGCGGGTCATGGTCAGCAGCGGTTGCATCAGCACGCTGATCAGCAGACCGAGCAGGCCGATGATGATGACCACCGCCACCACGGTGGCGATCACCGCCGAGGTGCGGAAGGTGCTGAGCATGGCGAAGGCTTTGTCTTTGTCCACCGACAGGCCGATGTACCAGTTGGCCGATGGCAGGCCCTTGATCGGGGTGAAGGTCAACAGGCGAGTCTGGCCGTCAGCCTGGACTTCGGTCAGGTCACCGGTCAGTTTCGGCGTGTGCTGCGGGAACAGGTCGGACAGCGACTTCATGACCATCTTCTGGTCCGGGTGAACCAGGACCTTGCCTTGGTCGTTGACCAGGAAGGCGTAGCCCATGCCGCCGAAGTTCAGCGAGTTGATGATGCGTACCAGGCCGTCGAGGGCCAGGTCACCGCCCACCACGCCCACCTGGGTGGACACCTTGCCGAGGATGCCGATGACCATCTTGTTGGTGGTCATGTCCATGTAGGGTTCGGTGAGGATCACGCCTTGGGCATTCATGCCGTCCTTGTACCAAGGGCGGGTGCGCGGGTCATAGCCTTCGGGCATCTTCGAGTCGGGGCGTACGCTGAAACCGCCGTCGACCTTGCCCAGGTAGACCGTCAGGAAGCTTGAGATCAGGGCGTTCTGGCCCATCAGTGTCTCAGCCTGTTCAGGCTCTTGGGCAATGTTCTGGGCCAGGTTTTCAACCAGCTTGATGCGGCCTTCGAACAGGTTGTGAATGTTGGTCGAAGTGGACTCGCCCATTTCAGCCAGATAATTCTCCAGATTCTCGCGGATCGCATTACGCTGGAGGTAATCGTTGTAGAGGGTGAACAGGCTGAAGGCGAGGATCACGATCAGTGATGCCGCCAAAAGAATCTTGTGGCTGAAACGCAGGCTTTTGTTCATGGCGTAATCGGTTCCGCTAAGGTTTTTATCGGGCGTTCGCACGAATACAGCTGTAAAACAGTGCAACATCCCGGGTAGTCCTTTGGGTTGTTCCTGTCTTTAATGGCGAATATCACCCCGCGTTATCGGCCAATAGGCGGTAAAGCTTGAGAAGAGGATCAAAAAGATGTCGGATTCTTTGACCATGGTTATAGGGGCTGGCACCGATGGCCAACCGGTCAAGCAAGCCATGCGCCTGGCCAACCGTCACGGGTTGGTGGCGGGTGCTACCGGTACCGGCAAGACGGTGACCTTGCAGCACCTGGCGGAAGTGTTCAGCGACGCGGGCGTGGCGGTCTTCGCGGCCGATGTCAAAGGCGACCTCTGCGGCCTCGGCGCACCGGGCGCGCCCCAGGGCAAGGTGGCCGAGCGGATCGCCGCAATGCCCTGGCTGGGGCATCAGCCGCGTGCTTACCCGGTCACTTTGTGGGATGTCGCCGGGCAGTCCGGTCATCCGTTGCGTACCACCCTCAGTGAAATGGGACCGTTGTTGCTCGGCAACTTGCTGGAGTTGACCGACAGTCAGCAGGCGGCGTTGTACGCGGCGTTCAAGGTGGCTGACCGGGAAGGGCTGTTGCTGCTCGACCTCAAGGACCTCAAGGCGCTGCTTGCACACTTGAAGGACAACCCGCAGTTGCTGGGCGAAGACAGCGCCCTGATGACCAGCGCTTCGACCCAGGCGCTCCTGCGCCGCCTGGCAACCCTGGAACAGCAGGGCGCCGAGGCGCTGTTCGGCGAGCCGGCGCTGCAATTGGAAGACCTGCTAAGACTCGATGGCGATGGGCGCGGGCGTATCCATCTGCTCGATGCCAGCCGGCTGGTGCATGACGCGCCCAAGGTCTATGCGACTTTCCTGCTGTGGTTGCTGGCCGAGCTGTTCGAGCAGCTGCCTGAGCGCGGAGATGCCGATAAGCCTGTGCTGGCGCTGTTCTTCGACGAGGCGCACTTGCTGTTCAACGACACGCCCAAGGCATTGCAGGACCGGTTGGAGCAGGTGGTGCGGCTGATCCGTTCCAAGGGCGTTGGGGTGTATTTCGTGACCCAGTCTCCGGGTGATCTGCCAGACACGGTGCTGGCCCAGCTGGGCTTGCGCATCCAGCATGGCTTGCGGGCATTCACGGCCAAAGAGCAGAAGTCGCTGCGGGCGGTGGCGGACGGCTTTCGTCCAAACCCTGCGTTCGACAGCCTGGCGGTGCTGACTGAGCTGGGTATCGGCGAAGCGTTGGTCGGTACCCTGGAAGAGAAGGGCACGCCTGCGGTGGTGCAGCGAGTGCTGATCGCCCCACCGCAATCGCGCATCGGTCCATTGAGCGGGGCCGAACGGGCTGCGTTGATTGCCGGGTCGCCATTGTTGGGGCGCTATGACAAGCCGGTTGACCGTGAGTCGGCCTATGAAATGCTGACCCAGCGCAGGGGCGAGCCGGTGGAGCCGGCGCCGGTGCAGAAGGCCGATGAAGAGAGCCTGGCCGACAAGGCCGGAGAGTTTCTGCAGAGTGCGGCGGGGCAGGCGATCAAGTCGGCGGTGCGTCAGGCGGCCAACCAGCTGGGGCGGCAGTTGGTGCGCGGGTTGATGGGGTCGCTGTTGGGGGGCAAGAAGCGGTAGTTGCCTGTACCGGCCCTATCGCCGGCAAGCCGGCTCCCACAGGTACGGCGCTGACCTCAAGTGCGGCGCCTTACCTGTGGGAGCCGGCTTGCCGGCGATAGGGCCAGTACAGACCCATGAAAAAGGCGCCTCGAAGGCGCCTTTTTCATTTCAGCTGTATCGCTCAGCTAATCGCCTTGGACGCCAGCCAGAACAGGCCAGCCGCCAGGCCGATGGTGGCTGGCAACGTCAGCACCCAAGCCAGCAGGATGGTTTTCACCGTGCCGCCTTGCAGGCCGCTCTTGTTGGCGACCATGGTGCCGGCAACGCCGGACGACAGCACGTGGGTGGTCGACACCGGCAGGGCGAACACGTTGGCCATGCCAATGGCGCACGCTGCGGTAATCTGCGCCGACATGCCCTGGGCATAGGTCATGCCCTGCTTGCCGATCTTCTCGCCAACGGTCAGTACCACACGCTTCCAGCCGACCATGGTGCCCAGGCCCAGGGCCAGGGCAACGGCCACGATGACCCAGAACGGGGCGTATTCGGTGGTGGCGGTGATGTCCTTGCGCAGTTTGTCCAGGTCAGCCTTTTCACGGGCGTTGAGGCTCGGCAGCTTGCCGACCTTCTTCGCGGTGTCATCCAGGCACAACAGGTAACGGCGAACTTCCACGCGCTTTTCAGCGCTCAGGGCGCGGTAGTCGGTCACACCTTGCAGCGAGGACTGCAGCGCGGCGATGGTCGGCTCGGTCTGCTGCGGGTTGCAGCTGAACTGCTCCGGCAAGTCGCTGGCCTGGGCCTTGCCCAGCGCCAGGAATTCGCCCAGGGTGGCGGCGTTGCGCTGGTAGAACTGGCTCAGGTGCGTGGTGGCGTCGCGGGTGCGCTCGATCTGGTAGGTGGTGCTGTTCAGGTCGAGTACGAACTTGGCCGGAACGATACCGATCAGTACCAGCATGATCAGGCCGATGCCTTTCTGGCCGTCGTTGGAGCCGTGAACGAAGCTCACACCCATGGCCGAAATGACCAGTACCAGACGGTTCCAGAACGGTGGATGCTTCTTGTCGTCGAGCTTGCGGCGCTGCTCCGGTGTCTTGTGCATCTTCGACAGCGGGCGCCACCATTTCAGGCCGAGCAGCACCAGGGCGGCGACAGCGAAGCCAGCCATGGGCGAAACCACCAGCGACATGGCGATGTCGATCGCCTTCTGCCAGTTGACGCCGTCACCCAGCGGAATGTCGTTGATCAGGGCATTGGCCAGGCCCACACCGAGGATCGAACCGATCAGGGTGTGCGAACTGGAAGCCGGAATGCCGAAGTACCAGGTTCCGAGGTTCCAGGTGATGGCGGCGGCGAGCAATGAGAAGACCATGGCCAGGCCGTGACCGGTGTTCACGTTGATCAGCAGTTCGACCGGCAGCAGGTGAACGATGGCATAGGCCACCCCGACACCGCCGAGCAGAACGCCAAGGAAGTTGAACACCCCGGAGAAGAACACGGCCAGGTGTGGCGGCATGGCTTTGGTATAGATGACGGTGGCTACCGCGTTGGCGGTGTCATGAAAGCCATTGATGAACTCGAATGCGAGCACGAAGGTCAAGGCGAGTAGCAGGCTCACCAATACCCAGGCATCCAGTCCGCTGAATAAATCGATCATGAAGGTTGTCTGGCGGTCATATGGGGGGCGGGATTATGCCAGAAAACCTTGGCAATCGATGCACCCACTGCAGACCAGTGGCAGCGTTGTGAGCGGCCTCTCACGGCCTGAGAAGACAGGCTTAAGCGTGATAAGTTCCGCTAAAAATCGCAAAATGTAGGGAATTTCGCTAATTTCCCGAAAATGACCATGGCCTTCAATGGTTCAAACGGTCGTATGAAATTTGTGTAATTCCATTTCATCCGACGCCAATCGGTAAAGATAGGCCGCGTCGAGGGCGCTTGGCCCACGACGCAATGACGCTGGCAGCGGTTCACGGTTCTTCGCTGCGCAGTTCCTTTTCCATTTTCTCCAGTTCCTGGCTGAACGCCTGATCCTGAACGGTGGCGCGTTTGCGCCAGGGTTTGCGTTCCGGGTCGGGTTGAGCTGCGTAGGTGGTGACTTCACCACCGTAAACTTCCTTGTAACGTTCAGCCTGGCGCTCGAGTTCCGCGCGCAGTTCATCTTTCGTCACAGTTATACCTGAATGCTTGAAAGTGCCGATGTTGTATGCAGGTGCTAGTTGCTCCATGCACTGAGTGTGCTGGATGGCCGATGTCGGTGCTTGCAGTGCCGGTGTATCGATCCGCGCCAGCAGAATCGATTATAGCAATCGATAAATCGACAAACAGGGTTATTTACCGACTGTGACATCGACTGTTGCAAGTTATCGGCTGTGCAAACTTTGAGCGAACAGAGGCCCGCAAAGTTCACTACTGTTTGGGGGCGTGCAGGGGAGGCAATGAAAAACGGCCTCGCACTGGGCGAGGCCGCTGCCTGGGACTTCTACGGTGGGTACCTGACCAGTCTCTCCAAAGAAGCCACAAAGTGGCTGGAGAAAGGTATAAGTAAATTTGTCAGCGGTCAATTGCGATTATCGGCCGTTCGTTCGATAATCGCACAAGCTAGCGATTTTTTTGAGGTGAGCGATGAGCGACCAAACCCCGTCCAATGAATCGGCCAACCCGGAGGCGTCCCGCCCGAGTTCGCCGGCATTGGCACCGCCGATCGTGGCCTCGCCGGCCAAGCGTATCCAGGCGTTTACCGGCGACCCGGACTTCATGACCTCCCTGGCGCGGGGGCTGGCCGTGATCCAGGCATTCCAGGAGCGCAAACGCCACCTGACGATCGCCCAGATCAGCCACCGTACCGAGATTCCCAGGGCCGCGGTGCGCCGTTGCCTGCATACGCTGATCAAGCTCGGCTACGCCACCACCGATGGCCGCACCTATTCGCTGCTGCCCAAGGTGCTGACCCTTGGCCATGCCTACTTGTCGTCGACGCCGCTGGCCGTGTCGGCCCAGCCGTACCTGGATCGCATCAGCGACCAACTGCACGAGGCCGCCAACATGGCCACCCTCGAAGGCGACGACATTCTTTATATAGCCCGTTCGGCCACGGTGGAGCGGCTGATCTCGGTCGACCTGTCGGTAGGCGGGCGGTTGCCGGCCTATTGCACGTCGATGGGGCGCATTCTGTTGGCGGCGATGGACGACACCAGCCTGCGCGAGTACCTCGACCGCGCCGACCTTAAGGCGCGCACCAGCCGCACCCTGCATGACGCCGAGTCGCTGTTCGCCTGCATTCAGCAGGTGCGGGCGCAGGGGTGGTGCGTGGTCGACCAGGAGCTGGAGCAGGGCTTGAGGTCCATCGCCGTGCCGATCTATGACGCCTCGGGGCAGGTGCTGGCGGCGCTGAATGTCAGCACCCATGTCGGGCGGGTCAGCCGCAGCGAGCTTGAGCAGCGGTTCCTGCCGATCCTGCTGGCAGCCAGCCGCGATCTTTGCCATCAGTTGTTTGGCTGACAGGCTGTATGCGCCCCAATCGCTGGCTTGCCAGCGATTGGGGCGCACAGCGCCCCCCTCTACACCGTTTCCTGTTCGATAAACGCACAGTGTCGTCCCCGGTCAATTGCACCCCCCTCATTCGCTGATTAATGTCTCTCGCAACGGTCGGCCTGGCCGACCGAACAAGAAAAACATAAAGAGGCGCACATTAATGATCACTGTCCCTTCGCTGCCGCGGCCGCACCCGCTCGCAGTGCTGTTGTTTCCAGGCTGATATCGGCTCGCACTTACTCGTACTTGACCCTGCACGCCCGCAGTGGCCCGACCGTGCCTAACTTCTGGATAACAACAATGAACAAACCCCACGCTGTCGGGCAATGCCTCGACGTACAGTCCTTCATCAATGAACAACCGCTGTCGCGCTATCAATGGCGCGTGGTGATCCTGTGTTTTCTGATCGTCTTTCTCGACGGCCTCGACACCGCCGCAATGGGCTTCATCGCCCCGGCGTTGTCGCAGGAATGGGGCATCGACCGCGCGAGCCTGGGCCCTGTGATGAGCGCCGCGCTGATCGGCATGGTGTTCGGTGCCTTGGGCTCGGGTCCGCTGGCTGATCGTTTTGGCCGCAAGGGCGTGCTGGTAGTGGCCGTGTTGGTGTTCGGTGGCTTCAGCCTGGCCTCGGCCTATGCCAGCAACGTCGACCAGCTGCTGGTATTGCGCTTCCTGACCGGCCTGGGCTTGGGGGCCGGTATGCCCAATGCCACCACGCTGCTTTCCGAGTACACCCCTGAACGCCTCAAGTCGCTGCTGGTCACCAGCATGTTCTGCGGCTTCAACCTGGGCATGGCCGGTGGTGGCTTCATTTCGGCCAAGATGATTCCGGCCTACGGCTGGCACAGCTTGTTGGTCGTCGGCGGAGTGCTGCCGCTGCTTTTGGCGGTGGTGCTGCTGGTCTGGCTGCCGGAATCGGCGCGCTTTCTGGTGGTGCGCAACCGCGGCACTGACAAGATCCGCAAGACCCTGGCGCCGATCGCCCCGGCAGTGGTGGCCCAGGCGTCCAGCTTCAGCGTGCCGGAACAGAAGGTCGTGGCGGCGCGCAACGTGTTCACGGTGATCTTCTCCGGCACTTACGGCCTGGGCACGCTGCTGCTGTGGCTGACCTACTTCATGGGCCTGGTGATCGTCTACCTGCTGACCAGCTGGCTGCCGACCCTGATGCGCGACAGTGGCGCGAGCATGGAGCAGGCCGCGTTTATCGGCGCGCTGTTCCAGTTCGGTGGCGTGCTCAGCGCGGTGGCGGTGGGTTGGGCCATGGACCGCTTCAACCCGCACAAGGTCATTGGCGTGTTCTACCTGCTGGCGGGCGTGTTCGCGTATGCGGTCGGGCAGAGCCTGGGCAACATCACCGTGCTTGCCACCCTGGTGCTGATCGCCGGCATGTGCGTGAACGGCGCGCAATCGGCCATGCCTTCGCTGGCGGCGCGTTTCTACCCCACCCAGGGGCGTGCCACAGGGGTGTCCTGGATGTTGGGCATCGGCCGCTTCGGCGCGATTCTGGGGGCCTGGAGTGGCGCGACATTGCTCGGTTTGGGCTGGAACTTCGAACAGGTGCTGACGGCTTTGCTGGTGCCTGCGGCGCTGGCGACGGTGGGTGTGATCGTGAAGGGGCTGGTGAGCCACGCCGACGCTACGTAGGCGATCGTACTGGCCTCATCGCCGGCAAGCCGGCTCCCACAAGGGCCCTCACAAGCTGCTCTTGTGGGAGCCGGCTTGCCGGCGATGAGGCCCGATCAGGCATAGGTAGGAAGGCATTAATCGGTTCGATAATCGCACGAATAGTCGATTATCGGATTGTAAGCCCCCACCGCTCTCCTTAATCTGAACGCAACGTAGCACCCTGACCAGGAGTCTCCAAATGGCTGCAATTCTCCCGCTTCACGAAGCCGTGAAGCAGTTCATCCAGGACGGCGATACCGTCGCCCTCGAAGGCTTCACCCACCTGATCCCGACCGCCGCCGGGCACGAGATCATCCGTCAGGGCAAGCGCGACCTGACCCTGGTGCGCATGACCCCGGACCTGATCTACGACCAACTGATCGGTGCCGGTTGCGCCCGCAAGCTGATCTTCTCGTGGGGCGGCAACCCCGGTGTCGGTTCGCTGCACCGCCTGCGTGATGCGGTCGAAAAGCAATGGCCACATGCGATCGAGATCGAAGAACACAGCCACGCCGACCTTGCCAACGCCTACGTCGCCGGTGCTTCCGGCCTGCCGTTCGCGGTGCTGCGTGCCTACGCCGGCTCCGACCTGCCGAAGGTCAACCCGCGGATCTTGAGCGTCACTTGCCCGTTCACCGGCGAAGTGCTCGCTGCCGTGCCGTCGGTACGCCCGGACGTCACCGTGATCCACGCACAGAAGGCCGACCGCAAAGGCAACGTGCTGCTGTGGGGCATCCTCGGCGTGCAGAAGGAAGCGGCCCTGGCGGCCAAGCGCTGCATCGTCACCGTCGAGGAAATTGTCGATGACTTGCAGGCGCCGATGAACGCCTGCGTCCTGCCGACCTGGGCCCTCAGCGCCGTGTGCCTGGTGCCCGGTGGCGCCCACCCGTCCTATGCCCACGGCTACTACGAGCGTGACAACCGCTTCTACCAGGATTGGGACCCGATCGCGCGCAACCGCGAATCGTTCACTGCCTGGATCGACACCTACATCCGTGGCACCGCCGACTTCAACGCATTCAAGGCCAAGCTGGCCAGCACCGCGGAGGCTGCACAATGAGCTACTCCACCTCTGAAATGATGACCGTTGCCGCTGCCCGCCGCCTGCGCAACGGCGCTGTCTGCTTCGTCGGCATCGGCCTGCCGTCCAAGGCCGCCAACCTGGCGCGCCTGACCTCGTCGCCTGATGTGGTGCTGATCTACGAGTCCGGCCCGATCGGTGCCAAGCCGAGCGTGCTGCCGCTGTCGATCGGTGATGGCGAGCTGGCCGAAACCGCCGACACCGTGGTGCCGACCGGCGAGATCTTCCGCTACTGGCTGCAAGGTGGCCGCATCGATGTCGGTTTCCTCGGCGCTGCCCAGGTCGACCGCTTCGGCAACATCAACACCACCGTGGTCGGTGACTACCACGCGCCGAGGACGCGCCTGCCGGGTGCCGGCGGCGCGCCGGAGATCGCCGGTTCCGCCAAGCAGGTGCTGATCATCCTCAAGCAGTCGCCACGTGCCTTCGTCGACAAGCTCGACTTCATCACCTCGGTCGGCCACGGTGAAGGCGGCGATTCGCGCAAGCGCCTCGGCCTGCCAGGCGAGGGGCCGGTCGGCATCATCACCGACCTGTGCATCATGGAGCCGGAAGCCGGCACCCACGAATTCGTCGTGACCTCGATCCACCCGGGCGTGACCCGCGAGCAGATCGTCGCCGCCACCGGTTGGGCGATCCGCTTTGCCGATGACGTGCAGACCACCAGCGCACCGACCGAAGTCGAGCTCGGCGCCCTGCGCGACCTCGAAGCCCGTACCGCCGTGGCCCATGGCCAGGTGGCAGGAGAAGCCTGATGCGCGACGTATTCATCTGTGACGCCATCCGCACCCCGATCGGCCGTTTCGGCGGCGCCCTGGCCGGGGTACGTGCCGACGACCTGGCGGCGGTCCCGCTGAAGGCGCTGATCGAACGCAACCCGACCGTGCAGTGGGAGCAGCTCGACGAAGTGTTCTTCGGCTGCGCCAACCAGGCCGGCGAAGACAACCGCAACGTGGCGCGCATGGCGCTGCTGCTGGCGGGCCTGCCGGAAAGCATCCCGGGGGTCACCCTCAACCGTCTGTGCGCTTCGGGCATGGATGCCATCGGCACCGCCTTCCGCGCCATTGCCAGTGGCGAAATGGAACTGGCCATTGCCGGTGGCGTCGAGTCCATGTCGCGCGCACCGTTCGTCATGGGCAAGGCCGAAAGTGGCTATTCGCGCAACATGAAGCTCGAGGACACGACCATTGGCTGGCGCTTCATCAACCCGCTGATGAAAAGCCAGTACGGCGTGGACGCGATGCCCGAGACCGCCGACAACGTCGCCGACGATTACCAGGTTTCCCGCGCCGACCAGGACGCTTTCGCCCTGCGCAGCCAGCAGAAGGCCGCAGCGGCCCAGGCTGCCGGTTTCTTTGCCGAAGAGATCGTGCCGGTGCGCATTGCCCACAAGAAGGGCGAGACCGTGGTCGAGCGCGATGAGCATCTGCGCCCGGAGACCACCCTCGAGGCGCTGAACAAGCTCAAGCCGGTCAACGGCCCGGACAAGACCGTCACCGCCGGCAACGCGTCGGGCGTCAACGACGGTGCCGCGGCGCTGATCCTGGCCTCGGCGGAGGCTGTGAAGAAGCACGGCCTGACCCCGCGTGCCCGGGTCCTGGGCATGGCCAGCGCGGGTGTGGCACCACGGGTCATGGGTATCGGCCCGGTACCGGCGGTGCGCAAGTTGACCGAGCGCCTGGGTGTGGCGGTCAGTGACTTTGATGTGATCGAGCTCAACGAAGCGTTCGCCAGCCAGGGTCTGGCAGTGCTGCGCGAGCTGGGTGTGGCCGATGATGCGCCGCAGGTGAACCCCAATGGCGGCGCGATTGCCCTGGGTCACCCGCTGGGCATGAGCGGTGCGCGCCTGGTGCTGACGGCGCTGCACCAGCTGGAGAAGAGCGGTGGGCGCAAAGGCCTGGCGACCATGTGTGTCGGGGTTGGCCAGGGGTTGGCGCTGGCCATCGAGCGGGTTTGATCTGTACCGGCCCTATCGCCGGCAAGCCGGCTCCCACAGGGAAAACCACGCCTATCCCTGTGGGAGCCGGCTTGCCGGCGATAGGGCCGGTAGCTACGACACAAGGCCAATTGCCAGCCTGCCAGCGGAACGAGTGTGTTACTAGGTATGTCTAGACTTACCCAGGACCCTCCAGGAGTAAAACCGTCATGACCTCAGCCTATTACACCGGCGAAGAACGCAGTAAGCGCATCTTCGCCATCGTCGGTGCCTCTTCAGGCAACCTGGTGGAATGGTTCGACTTCTACGTCTACGCCTTCTGCGCGATCTACTTCGCCCCGGCCTTCTTCCCCTCCGACGACCCCACCGTGCAGTTGCTCAACACTGCCGGGGTATTCGCCGCAGGCTTCCTGATGCGCCCCATCGGTGGCTGGATCTTCGGCCGCCTGGCCGACCGCCACGGACGCAAGAATTCCCTGATGATCTCGGTGCTGATGATGTGCGCAGGCTCCTTGATGATCGCCTGCCTGCCGACCTACGCCAGCATCGGCACCTGGGCGCCGGCGCTGCTGCTGCTGGCCCGCTTGATCCAGGGCCTGTCGGTCGGGGGCGAGTACGGCACCACCGCCACCTACATGAGTGAAGTGGCACTGCGCGGCCAGCGCGGTTTCTTCGCCTCGTTCCAGTACGTCACCCTGATCGGCGGCCAGTTGCTGGCGGTGCTGGTGGTGGTGATCCTGCAGCAGCTGCTCAGTGAAGACGAGCTACGTGCCTGGGGCTGGCGCATTCCGTTCGTGGTCGGTGCCATCGCCGCGCTGATCTCGCTGATGCTGCGCCGTTCGCTGCACGAGACCAGCAGCGCCGAAACCCGCAAGGACAAGGACGCCGGCTCGATCAAGGGCCTGTTCCGCCATCACACCGCCGCCTTCATCACCGTGCTCGGCTACACCGCCGGCGGTTCGCTGATTTTCTATACCTTCACTACCTACATGCAGAAGTACCTGGTCAATACCGCCGGCATGACCGCGAAGAACGCCAGCTACGTGATGACCGGCGCGCTGTTCCTGTTCATGGTCATGCAGCCGTTCTTCGGCATGCTGTCGGACCGCATCGGCCGGCGCAACTCGATGCTCTTGTTCGGCGCCTTGGGCACTCTGTTCACCGTGCCCTTGCTGATGGCGCTGAAGACCGTGAGCAGCCCGTTCATGGCCTTCGTGCTGGTGAGCCTGGCACTGTGCATCGTCAGTTTCTACACCTCGATCAGCGGCCTGGTGAAGGCCGAGATGTTCCCGCCGCAGGTGCGCGCGCTGGGCGTGGGTCTTGCCTATGCGGTGGCCAACGCGATGTTCGGCGGCTCGGCCGAGTACGTGGCCCTGGGCTTGAAAACCCTGGGCATGGAGAACACCTTCTACTGGTACGTGACGGCCATGATGGCGATCGCCTTC
Organism: Pseudomonas sp. NPDC089396; assembly: GCF_044749545.1. Lineage (NCBI taxonomy): Bacteria > Pseudomonadati > Pseudomonadota > Gammaproteobacteria > Pseudomonadales > Pseudomonadaceae > Pseudomonas > Pseudomonas sp. NPDC089396. The sequence goes on from NZ_JBIVIC010000006.1 coordinate 262,586, forward strand.
CTGTTCAGCCTGCGGCTGCCGAAACAAGCGGCGTACCTGCACCATGACGACTAAGGATGCTGCATGAGCAACCAACTGTTCGACGCCTACTTCACTGCCCCGGCCATGCGCGAGGTGTTCTCCGACCGCGGTCGCTTGCAGGGCATGCTCGACTTCGAGGCGGCCCTGGCCCGCGCCGAGGCCGGCGCCGGGCTGGTGCCACACACTGCGGTGGTGGCCATCGAGGCCGCCTGCCAGGCCGAGCGCTATGACGTCCGTGCACTGGCCGATGCCATCGCCACGGCGGGCAACTCGGCGATCCCGCTGGTCAAGGCGCTGGGCAAGGTGATCGCCAGCGGTGTGCCCGAAGCCGAGCGCTACGTGCACCTCGGCGCCACCAGCCAGGATGCCATGGACACCGGCCTGGTCCTGCAGTTGCGTGCGGCTCTGGAACTGATCGAAGCCGACCTCGCCAAGCTGAGCGATACCCTGGCGCAGCAGGCCCTGCAGCATGCCGACACGCCCCTGGTGGGCCGTACCTGGCTGCAGCACGCCACGCCGGTGACCCTGGGCATGAAGCTGGCGGGTGTGCTTGGCGCCCTCACGCGCCACCGCCAGCGGCTGCAGGAACTGCGCCCGCGTTTGCTGGTGCTGCAGTTCGGCGGTGCTTCCGGCAGCCTGGCCGCCTTGGGCAGCAAAGCCATGCCAGTTGCCGAAGCCTTGGCCGAACAGCTCAAGTTGAGCTTGCCCGAGCAGCCGTGGCACACCCAGCGTGACCGCCTGGTGGAGTTCGCCTCGGTGCTGGGCCTGATCGCCGGCAGCCTGGGCAAGTTCGGCCGCGATATCAGCCTGCTGATGCAGACCGAGGCGGGCGAGGTGTTCGAACCCTCCGCGCCGGGCAAGGGCGGTTCGTCGACCATGCCGCACAAGCGCAACCCGGTAGGGGCGGCGGTGCTGATCGGTGCCGCTACCCGCGTGCCGGGCCTGCTCTCGACCTTGTTCGCCGCCATGCCCCAGGAACATGAACGCAGCCTGGGGTTGTGGCACGCCGAGTGGGAGACGCTGCCAGACATCTGCTGCCTGGTGTCCGGTGCGCTGCGCCAGGCCCAGGTGATCGCCGAGGGCATGGAGGTGGACGCCGAACGCATGCGCCGCAACCTCGACCTGACCCAGGGCCTGGTCCTGGCCGAGGCGGTGAGCATCGTCCTGGCTCAACGTCTGGGCCGTGACCGCGCCCACCACCTGCTGGAGCAATGCTGCCAGCGCGCCGTCGCCGAGCAGCGGCACCTGCGTGCCGTGCTGGGTGACGAGCCGCAAGTCAGCGCCGAACTGTCGGCACAAGAACTCGACCGCCTGCTCGATCCTGCCCATTACCTCGGCCAGGCCCGCGTCTGGGTGGCGCGGGCGGTGGCCGAACATCAACGTTTCACTGCCTGAAGGAGACCGCTGTGGCGCAATTGCAACTGGCTGATGGCGTACTGAACTATCGAATCGACGGCCCGGATGATGCCCCGGTGCTGGTGCTGTCCAACTCGCTCGGTACTGACCTGGGGATGTGGGACAGCCAGATCCCGCTGTGGAGCGAGCACTTGCGTGTGCTGCGCTACGACACCCGTGGCCATGGCGCTTCGCTGGTGACCGATGGGCCCTACAGCATCGAGCAACTGGGGCGCGATGTGCTGGCCCTGCTCGACGCGCTGGATATCCGCCACGCGCACTTCGTCGGCCTGTCGATGGGCGGCCTGATCGGCCAGTGGCTGGGTATTCATGCCGGTGATCGCCTGCACAGCCTGACCCTGTGCAACACGGCGGCGAAGATCGCCAACGACGAGGTCTGGAATACCCGCATCGACACCGTGCTCAAGGGCGGCCAGCAGGCCATGGCCGATTTGCGCGACGCCTCCATCGCCCGCTGGTTCACCCCTGGTTTTGCCCAGGCCCAACCGGAGCAGGCGCAGCGTATCTGCCAGATGCTCGCGCAGACTTCCCCGCAGGGCTATGCCGCCAATTGCGCGGCGGTGCGCGACGCCGACTACCGTGAGCAACTGAGCCGTATCCAGGTGCCCACGTTGATCGTCGCCGGTACCGAAGACGTGGTGACCACGCCTGAGCATGGCCGCTTCATGCAAGCCAACATCGTCGGTGCCACCTATGCCGAGTTCCCGGCAGCGCACCTGTCCAACGTCGAAATCGGCGAGGCGTTCAGCCATCGCGTGCTCGACTTCCTGCTGGCCCGCTGAGGAGTCTGCCATGGACGAGAAACACCGTTACGACGCCGGCATGCAGGTACGCCGCGCGGTGCTCGGCGATGCCCATGTGGACCGCAGCCTGGAAAAGCTCAACGACTTCAATGGCGAGTTCCAGGAGATGATCACCCGCCATGCCTGGGGTGATATCTGGACCCGCCCCGGCTTGCCACGGCATACCCGCAGCCTGATCACCATCGCGATGCTGATCGGCATGAACCGCAATGATGAGCTCAAGCTGCATTTGCGCGCGGCAGCCAACAACGGCGTGACCCGCGACGAGATCAAGGAAGTGCTGATGCAGAGCGCGATCTATTGCGGGATTCCGGCGGCCAATGCCACCTTCCACCTGGCGGAATCGGTGTGGGATGAGTTGGGGGTCGAGTCGCGCCAGCAGCCCTGAGTTTCACGCAACCCTGTAGGAGCGGCCTTGTGTCGCGAAAGGGCTGCGCAGCAGCCCCAACAATCTTTGCGGCGAAGCTGAAGAACTGGGGCTGCTGCGCAGCCCTTTCGCGACACAAGGCCGCTCCTACAAAGAGCGCAGTGCCACGGGCCCGGCATTGGCCTCCACGGCACGCTTCAAATCCGGGCACAGCCCCAGCATGAACCCCGCCTCGGCCACCACGAACAACGGCCCGATGATCAACCCGCTGACATCGTCGACGAACGCCGGCTTGCGCCCTTCGTAATAGTGCCCGACGAACTGGATGATCCAGCCCACCACGAACGCCCCCAGCCCGGCACTGAGCCACAGCGCGGTACTTTGCATCGCCAGTACCTGGCCAACCCACAGGCACAGCCCCAGCAGCAGGCCCATGACCAGCCCGAAGCGCCGGTCCAGACGCAGGTAGAACCACACCGAAGCCGTTGCCGCGAGCAACGCGGGCGAGAGCCACATGCCTGCCACGTCCCAGCCGGGGCGCGACAGCAGCACGGTCACTGCCAGCACGATCAGCGGAATGCCGACGAAGTGGGTGGCGATGTTGCGCGGGTCGCGGTGGTAGGCCGCGTACTGGCTCAGGTGTTCGACGAGGGTTTTCATTGTTGTTCCTCCTTGGGCAGCCACTGACCCACTATTGCTGAGAATAGCCTGCAGCCGAACCATCATCAGTTCAGCGAATGGCAGCAGCTCGCATGGGCGCATCCAGCCCCACCAGGGTCTCGATCATCGCCCGCGCCGCCGGCGACAGGCGGTAGCCACTGCGGCTGACCACCCCGCAGCGAACACTCAGTACCTCCAGTGCTGGCGGCAGGTTGCGCCAGTGCAGGCGCACCAGACGCCCGGCGGCGAGGTCGTCGGCCACCGCCTCCTCGCTGGCGGTGCCGATAGCATCACTGGCCAGCACCACACTGCGCAGCACTGCCAGGTGTTCGGTCTGCAGGTGCGGGGTGAAGTCGCTGCGTCCGCTCAGGTTTGCCAGGCGCTTGCGCACGCCCGGGGTGAGCAGTGCGCTGGCCAGGGGGTAGGTGAACAGGTCGTTGGTCGAAAGGCTGTCCTTGTTCAGCAGGGGGTGGCCTGGGCGGCAGAAGAACAGGCCCGGACGCGGGCTGAGGGGCTCGGTGTGGAAGTTGGGGTCGGCTTCGAAAGGGCGGATATCGTCGACGAAGAATTCGATCTGCTCGCGGCGCAATGCCTGGCCGAGGCGTTCGCCATTGTCGACCAGCAGTGCGGTGCGGATTCCGGGGTGGCGGGCGATGAAAAGCTGCAGTGCCTCTGGCACCAGGCGCGCCGCCAGTGCCGGGCCGCTGCCGAAATGCAGCTCGCCGGCGTCGAGCTTGGTCATTTGCAGCACGTCGTTGCTTAGCTGCGCAGCGCCTTGCACCAGGCGGCGGGCGTGCTGCAGCACCACCAGGCCTTCGGGGGTAGGGGGCAGGGCTTTGCTGGCGCGGTCGACCAAGGGGCAGCCGAAGGTGTGTTCGAGGCCCTGAATGGCACGGCTGAAGGCTGGTTGGGTGATGCCCATGGCTTCGGCGGCGCGGACGAAACTGCGGTAGTCGTTGAGGGCGATGAAATAGCGCAGTTGGCGAAGGTCCATGTCGAAGCTCTGCGGCGGGGATCAGAGATCGATTTAAACGGTTACTTGATATGCCGTCAAAGAAGGTTATTGTATTTTGTTATGTACTTTGGTTATTTATTGATCCTGCGGCCGCTTCGCGGGACAAGCCCGCGAAGAGGCCCGTGGCTTCACAGCAGATTCAACGGATAACTCACAATCAACCGGTTCTCATCGAACGAATTGGTGCTGAAGTCCCGCCGCATGGTCGAGTTGCGCCATTTCACCGACAAGTCCTTGAATGACCCCGACTGCACCACATATGCAAGCTCGGTCTCGCGCGCCCACTCCTTGCCATCATCGACACCCCCCGCCGTCACATTGTCGCCCTTGATGTAGCGGTTCATCAGGGTCAGCCCAGGGATGCCGACACTGACGAAGTTGAAGTCATGGCGCACCTGCCAGGAGCGTTCCTTGGCATTGTCGAAGCTGGAGTTGTAACTGTCGTTGGCCAGGGTACCGCCGCTGGTTCCGTTGACCCGCAACCAGGCGTCGTCGCCGCTGACTTTCTGCAGGCCGACATAGAAGGTGTTGCCTTTGTAGCGTGCAGAGAGCATCGCCGAGGCCGTGCGGTTGTCCAGTTGCCCGGCGCGCTCGGCGCCGTCTTCCTTGCCGATGAAGTAACCCAGGTTGGCGCCCAGGGTCCATTCACCCAGTGGCTGGCTGTGCACCAGGTTGAGGTACTGCTGGCGATAGATGTCCTTGAGCTGGGCGTCCCACAGGCCGATCAGCGTGCGCTTTTCGTTGAACGTGTATTCACCGCCGCCGAAGTTGAAGCGGTCGGAGGTGAAGGCTGCGCGGCCGTTGAGCGACATGTCTTCCATGCTGGCGTCGTTGCGCGGGCTGTTGCCGCGGAACTGGCCGGCGTACAGGGTCAGGCCATCGATCTCCTTCGAGGTGAGCTGGCCGCCACGGAAGGTCTGTGGCAGCGAGCGGCCATCGTCCGAGCGCAGGATGGGCAGCACCGGCATCCACTCGCCAACCTTCAGTTCGGTCTCGGACAGTTTGGCCTTCAAGGCCACGCCAAGGCGGCCGAAGTCGTCGGCCGGGCGGCCGTCGTCATGTACCGGCAGCAGGTGGGTATTGGTGGTGCCTTTGCCACCGTCGAGCTTGACCGAGTACAGGCCCAGCACGTCGACACCAAAGCCGACGGTGCCCTGGGTGAAGCCCGAGCGCGCATCGAGGATGAAGCTCTGGGTCCATTCCTCGCCCTTGGCCTGGGGGGGGGCCGGGTCGACGAAGTTGCGGTTGATGTAGAAGTTGCGCAGGTTGAGGCTGGCCTTGGCGTCCTCCATGAAACCGCCTTCGGCGGCGAACACGGGGAGGGCGCAGGACATGGCCAACAGGCCGGGCAGCAGCTGGCGTGCGGGTTGCAGAGTGCTCATCGGTGGTGGATCTCTTGTTTTTATTGGCGAGCCGGTACGCTGCAGGGTGCGGGCCTGCAGGGGCGGGGCTGTTTGATGAACCAGTGCAACGTTGCGTGAGGGATGGTGCGGGGAGGGGCGGGGATGAGGCAATTCGTCGCAAGCGGAACGGGGCGATAATCGAACGGAATGTTCCAGTTGGTTAATTGTGGGGAGGGCAATGATATCCCTGTGGGAGCCGGCTTGCCGGCGATGAGGCCGGGGCAGGCAGACCTGGATAGTCTGTCAGGGCCCTATCGCCGGCAAGCCGGCTCCCACAGGGATCGTAGAAAATTTGCATCTTGAGCGAGCCAGAAGCTGTTTCAGACAGCTGAAAACAAAAAGCCCACCGCGAGGGTGGGCTTGATGCTGCAGCAAAAAGCATCAGCTCTTCGGTGTATCCACCGAAGCCTGCTGATTGGCCTGCCCGGTCTGCTCGTACCAACCACCGCCGAGCGCCTTGTACAGGTTGACCTCGCTGGTCAGTTGCGCCAGGCGATCGCTGATCAGCGCCTGCTGGGCACTGAACAGGTTGCGCTGGGCGTCGAGGAAGGTCAGGTTGCTGTCGATGCCGATGCGGTAGCGACGTTCAGCCAGGCGGTAGTAATCCTGGTTCGCCTGCACCAGGTCGCGTTGCGCCTGCAGCTGCTCTTCGAAGGTCTTGCGCGCCGCCAGGCCATCGGAGACTTCCTGGAAGGCAGTCTGGATGGTCTTTTCGTACTTGGCGACGTTGATGTCCTTCTGGATCTTCGAGTAGTCCAGGCTGGCCTTCAGGCTGCCGGCGTTGAAGATCGGCAGGTTGATCTGCGGCTGGAACAGCCAGGTACCTTGCCCGCCCGAGAACAGGTGACCCATGTCCGGGCTCAGGCTACCGGCGTTGGCCGTCAGGCTGATGCTCGGGAAGAACGCAGCGCGAGCCGCGCCGATGTTGGCATTGGCGGCCTTGAGCAGGTGCTCGGCTTCCTGGATGTCCGGGCGGCGCTGCAGAATGTCCGACGGCAGGCCGGCCGGTACTTCGGCCAGTTGGTCGGCATTGAGCTCCAGCGGCGTGGCCAGGTTGGCGGGGAGGCTGGTGCCGATCAGCACGGCCAGGCTGTTGACGTCCTGGGCGACCAGGCGCTGGTACTGCGAGTACTTGACCCGAGCGCCTTCCACGGCAGTGCGTGCCTGACTGACGTCGAGCGCCGAGGCCACGCCGACTTCGTTGCTGCGGCGGGTCAGGTTGTAGCTTTCCACGTAGGTCTTGAGGGTTTCCTCGGTCAGGCGGAACAGCGCCTGGTCGGCCTGCCAGGTGTAGTAGGCGTTGGCCACGCTGGACACCAGGGCGATCTGCGTGGAGCGGCGTGCCTGCTCGCTGGACAGGTAGGTTTCCAGGGCTTGCTCGGTCAGGCTGCGCACCCGGCCGAACAGGTCCAGCTCATAGGCACTGACGCCCAGCGTGGCCGAATACTGGCTGGTGATGCCGGACTCGCCGGTTTGCGACATGTTGCCCGGAACCCGTTGGCGGCTGCCGCTGACGTCGGCCGAAACGGCCGGGAACAGGTCGGCACGCTGGATGCGGTACTGGGCGCGGTAGGCGTCGAGGTTCAGCGCCGCGACACGCAGGTCGCGGTTGTTGACCAGCGAGGTCTGGATCAGCTGCTGCAGCGCCGGGTCGTGGAAGAACTGGCGCCAGCCCTGCTCGGCGGCGGCCACGTCGGCCGACTGGGTCGGCGAGTACGCAGGGCCTTGCGGCCACTGCGCAGCCACCGGCGCTTCCGGGGTCTGGTAGTCGGGTATCAGCGAGCAGCCGCCCAGAATGAAAGCGGTTACCGCCAGGGACAACAAAGACTTGGTCATTGCCCAGCCTCATAACGTGGAGTTTCAGGGGTGGCGTCCGCATCCGGCTCTTTGCTGCCGAACAGTGACGACACAGCGACGAAGAATAGCGGTACCCAGAAGATCGCCAACACGGTGGCGCTGATCATGCCGCCGATCACACCGGTGCCGATGGCGTGCTGGCTACCGGCGCCCGCGCCGCTGGCAATGGTCAACGGTACCACGCCGAGAATGAACGCCAGCGAGGTCATGATGATCGGGCGCAGACGCATGCGGCACGCCTCGATCGCCGCGTCATACAGGCTGCGGCCCTGTTCGTGCAGTTCCTTGGCGAATTCGACGATCAGGATCGCGTTCTTCGCCGCCAGGCCGATGGTGGTCAACAGGCCGACCAGGAAGTACACGTCGTTGGACAACCCGCGCAGGCTGGTGGCGGCCAGTGCACCGATGATACCCAGGGGTACCACCAGCACGACCGCGATCGGGATCGACCAGCTTTCGTACAGGGCTGCCAGGCAGAGGAACACGAACAGTACCGAGAGGGCGAACAGTGCCGGCATCTGCGAGCCGGAGAGTTTTTCCTCGTAGGACATGCCGGTCCAGGAGAAGCCGATGCCGTCAGGCAGCTCGCCTGCGATGCGTTCCACTTCGGCCATGGCCTCACCGGTACTGTAGCCCGGCGCTGGTGCTCCAAGGATTTCCATGGCCTCGACGCCGTTGTAGCGGGACAGCTTCGGCGAGCCGTAGCTCCACTCACCCTTGGCGAAGGAGGAGAACGGCACCATTTCGCCCGCACCGTTGCGCACGTACCACTTCTGCAGGTCTTCCGGGCTCATGCGAGCGTTCGGTTCGCCCTGGATGTACACCTTCTTGACCCGACCGCGGTCGATGAAGTCGTTGACGTAGCTGGCACCGAGGGCGATCGACAGGGTGTTGTTGATGTCGGCGATGGTCACGCCCAGGGCACTGGCACGTTCGTCATCGATGGTCAGCTGGTACTGCGGCTCATCGTTCAGGCCGTTCGGGCGCACGGCGCTGAGCACCTTGCTCTGCGCGGCCTTGGCCAGGAACTGGTTGCGCGCTTCCATGAGTTTTTCATGGCCGACACCGCCGCGGTCCTGGAGGAACACGTCGAAGCCGGTAGCGTTACCCAGTTCGAGTACCGCAGGCGGGGCGAAGGCGAACACCATCGCATCGCGGAAGGTGAAGAAGTGCTGCTGGGCACGCTGGGCCAGGGCGAACACGCTGTTCTCCTTGGAGCGCTCATCCCATGGCTTGAGCATGATGAACGCCATGCCCGAGCTCTGGCCGCGACCGGCGAAGTTGAAGCCGTTGACGGTGAACACCGAGGCAACGGTATCGGCTTCGTCCGTGAGCAGGTATTCGCGCATCTGGTCGACGACCACCTGGGTACGCTCGGCACTGGAACCGGCCGGGGTCTGTACCTGGGCGAACAGTACGCCCTGGTCTTCCTCGGGCAGGAACGCCGTAGGGATGCGGGCGAACAGCCAGATCATGCCGACCACGATCAGGGCATAGGCGAGCAGGAACGGCACCTTGTTGCGCAGGATGGTACCGACGCTGCGCTCGTAGCCTTCCACGCTGCGGTCGAAGTTACGGTTGAACCAGCCAAAGAAGCCGCGCTTGGCCACATGGTGCTCACCCTTCTTCACCGGCTTGAGCATGGTCGCGCACAGCGCCGGGGTGAAGATCAGGGCCACCAGCACCGACAGGCCCATGGCCGAAACGATGGTGATGGAGAACTGCCGGTAGATCACACCGGTGGAACCGCCGAAGAAGGCCATCGGCAGCAGTACCGCCGACAGTACCAGGGCGATACCCACCAGGGCGCCCTGGATCTGCTCCATGGAACGCTTGGTCGCCTCCTTGGGCGGCAAGCCTTCCTCGGACATCACCCGCTCGACGTTCTCCACCACGACGATGGCGTCGTCCACCAGCAAGCCGATGGCCAGGACCATGGCGAACATGGTCAGGGTGTTGATGCTGAAGCCGGCCGCAGCGAGGATACCGAACGTACCCAGCAACACCACCGGAACGGTCATGGTGGTGATGACGGTGGCACGGAAGTTCTGCAGGAACAGGTACATCACCAGGAACACCAGAACCACGGCTTCGATCAGGGTGTGGATTACCCCGCTGATCGATTCGGTGACCACTGGCGTGGTGTCATACGGGAACACCGCTTTCACACCCGGCGGGAAGAACGGCTCCAGGTCGTTGACGGTCTTGCGCAGTGCCCTGGCCGTGTCGAGGGCGTTGGCACCGGTGGCCAGCTTGACCGCCAGGCCCGAGGCCGGCTTGCCGTTGAACTGGGCGCTGACGGAGTAGTTCTCGCCACCCAGACCAACCTGGGCCACATCGCTCAGGCGTACTTGCGAGCCGTCCTTGTTGACCTTGAGCAGGATCTTCTCGAACTGCTCGGCGGTCTGCAGGCGGGTCTTGCCGATGATGGTGGCGTTGAGCTGGGTGCCGGGCAAGGCAGGCAGGCCGCCGAGCTGGCCGGAGGACACCTGCACGTTCTGCGCGGCAACCGCGGTCTTGACGTCGACTGGGGTCAGCTGGAACTTGTTCAGCTTGGCCGGATCCAGCCAGATACGCATGGCGTACTGCGCACCGAACACCTGGAAGTCACCGACACCGGCAGTACGCGAGATCGGGTCCTGCATGTTGGAGACGATGTAGTTGGCCAGGTCGTCCTTGGTCATGCTGCCGTCTTCGGACACCAGGCCGATCACCAGCAGGAAGTTCTTCACTGCCTTGGTGACACGGATACCTTGCTGCTGCACTTCCTGCGGCAGCAGCGGGGTGGCCAGGTTCAGCTTGTTCTGCACCTGGACCTGCGCAGTATCAGGGTTGGTGCCCTGCTCGAAGGTGGCGGTAATGGTCATGCTGCCGTCGGAGTTGCTCTCCGAAGACACATAACGCAGGTTGTCGATACCGTTGAGCTGCTGCTCGATGACCTGCACCACAGTGTCCTGCACGGTTTGCGCCGAAGCGCCCGGGTAGGTCACGGAGATGGCGATGGCCGGTGGGGCGATGCTCGGATACTGGTTGACCGGCAACTTCAGGATCGACAAGGCGCCGACCAGCATGATCACCAAGGCGATCACCCAGGCGAAGATCGGGCGATCGATAAAGAACTTCGACATGGTTTACTCCGCTTTGGCGTCTGCTTTGGCCGCGTTGGCCTGATCAGCGCCGGCCGGCTTCTTGACGTTGGTGGCATCGCTGACCTTGACCTCGACACCTGGGCGCACGTACTGCAGGCCTTCGGTGATCAGGCGGTCGCCTGGGTTGAGGCCTTCCTCGATCAGCCAGTCGCTGCCAAGGGTGCGGCTGGCCTTGAGCTGGCGCAGTTCGACCTTGTTCTCCTGGTTGACCACCATCGCGGTAGGGGCGCCTTTGAGGTCACGGGTCACGCCCTGCTGTGGGGCAAGGATGGCGTTGCTGTTGACCCCGGCCTTGAGTCGCGCATGCACGAACATGCCCGGCAGAAGCGTGTGCTCGGGGTTGGGGAAGATGGCGCGCAGGGTGACGGAACCGGTGGTCTCGTCGACCGCGACTTCCGAGAACTCCAGGCGGCCTTCCTGCCTGAACAGGCTGCCGTCTTCCAGCACCAGCTGTACCGACGCTGCGTTGTTGCCGGCCTTCTGCAGTTGGCCACTTTCCAGGTCACGGCGCAGCTTGAGCAGCTCGGCGGTGGACTGGGTGACATCGACGTAGATCGGGTCGAGCTGCTGAATGGTGGCCATGGCGTTGGTTTGGCCGTTGCTCACCAGCGCACCTTCGGTGAACGAGGAACGGCCGATACGACCGCTGATCGGCGCCAGCACCTTGGTGTAGCGCAGGTCGATTTGCGCGCTCTTGAGCGAAGCCTCGGCCTGCAATCGTTTGGCATTGGCGTCGTCGTATTCCTGCTTGGAGACAGCTTGCTCGTCGATCAGCTGCTTGTAGCGTTCGGCCAGAGAGCGGGTCGCTTGCAGGTTGGCCTGGGCGTTAGCCAGGTTGGCCTCGTACACCGCGGGATCGATCTGGTACAGCTGCTGGCCTTCCTTGACCTCGCTGCCTTCCTTGAACAGGCGCTTGAGAATGATGCCATTGACCTGTGGCCGCACTTCGGCGACGCGGTAGGCACTGGTGCGCCCCGGCAGTTCCGAGGTCAGGGTGAAGGATTGTGGTTGCAGGGTGACGACGCCGACCAGAGGAGCCTGCGCTGCGGGCGCGGCTTCTTCTTTCTTGCAGCCACTTAGCAGGGTTGCCAGGGCGACGGCGGAAACCAGAGCGGTAACGGCTGGCTTGAATTGCATGAGGATCCTCGGGTCGCTAGAGCAGGGAAACGCTCAAGAGTAATGGATGAGTCTTGTCGGAAAGAAACTATCCGGTGGATAAGTAGCTTACTAACGAATATACTTACATTCACGGTTGTTTGTAAATAGCGCTGGGTGGTAGCCAACGACTACCTCAGCCTTCGATTAGCCCATCCGGCAGGCACCCTGCAGAAGTGCCACCGGCGGATTTCCCGCAGGCGCTGCATGCGGGCCCAGATGAGGTCGTACTGCCATGGTCCGTCGAACCAAAGAAGAAGCCCAGGAGACGCGCGTCCAAATTATCGAGGCCGCCGAAAGGGCCTTCTACAACCGTGGGGTCGCGCGCACCACACTGGCCGAAATCGCCGAACTGGCGGGCGTTACCCGCGGGGCTATCTACTGGCACTTCAGCAACAAGGCCGAGCTGGTGCAGGCCTTGCTCGACAGCTTGCACGAAACCCATGACCACCTGGCGCGCGCCAGTGAAAGCGAGGACGAACTGGATCCGCTTGGCTGCATGCGCAAACTGCTGCTGCAGGTGTTCAACGAGCTGGTGCTCGACGCCCGAACCCGGCGTATCAACGAAATCCTGCATCACAAGTGCGAGTTCACCGACGACATGTGTGAAATTCGCCAGCAGCGCCAGGGGGCGGTGCTGGACTGCCACGAGAGCATTACCTTGGCGCTGGCCAATGCCGTGCGCCGTGAGCAGTTGCCTGCCGAGCTCGACGTGGAGCGCGCCGCGGTAACCTTGTTTGCCTATGTAGATGGTCTGATCGGGCGCTGGTTGCTGCTACCGGACAGCTTCGACCTGCAGGGCGATGCCGAACAATGGGTCGACACCGGGCTGGATATGCTGCGCTTGAGCCCTGCGCTGCGCAAATGACACTTTGTTAAGGATTGTGAGGAAGTGTTTCCCTTATTTATTAAGTAGGCATTAAAGCCGGCTCCTGTGGGAGCCGGCTTGCCGGCGATTGGCGCGCAACGCGCCCCCAAGAATCTTACCGCCCCCGCAACTGCCGGTCTGGCAACGCCAAGGCTGCCAACAACCCCACCAAGGCCACTGCAGCGCTGCCCATCAGCAGATGACGGAACGTTTCCAGCAGCCGAGCCTGCATCGCAGGCTCCGGCTGACCCGCCTGCAAACTCCCCAGCAACGGGTTACCCAGCACTTCAAACCCACCCTGATGCAGCAGTGCCAGCAGCAGACTGGACATACAGGCCACGCCCATGGCCCCGCCGAGCGAGCGGAACAGGTTGGTGGTGCTGGTGGCCACCCCGATGTCCTTGATGTCCACTGCGCTTTGCGTGCCCACCAATGAAGTCGGGAACTGCAAGCCACAGGCGATACCGGTCAGCAGCATGAATACGGCGCTGAGCAGTTCAGACTGCGGTGGCGTGATGGCCATGGCGAAGATGGCTACCGGCATCAACACGGCGCCAGCGACGATCTGCGGCTTGTAGCGTCCGGTGAAACTGGTCATGCGCCCGCCGGTGAAGGCGCCTATGGGCAACCCCATGGCCAGCGGCAGCAAGTGCAGCGCGGCGCTGTCGGCACCGGCGCCGGTAATGCCCTGGAAGCGCAGGGGCATCAGCATGGTCAATGAGATCGACTGGAAGCTGGCGAAGAAAATCACCCCCCAGCACAGCACGGCAACCCGGTTGCCGAACAGTTCGAGCGGCAGCAATGGCTCCTGGCAGCGACGTTCATGGCTGATGAACAACAGCAGGCCAATCCCGGCGCAGCTGAACAGCGCCAGCACCGGCGCCGCGTTCCACGCCTGGCCCTGGCCGACCAGCGTGATGCCCAGCAGCAGGCTGCCTAGGCCGATGATCAGCAACAGGGCGCCCACATAGTCGACCTTGGCGTTTCGGCGCTGCGCCGGCATCCCGGCCAGGGCCCGACGAATGGCCCACAAGGCGACCAGCCCCAGTGGCAGGTTGATCCAGAATACCCAGCGCCAGGACAGGTACTCGGTCAGCCAGCCGCCAAGCACCGGCCCGGCCACGCTGGCCACGGCGTACATGCTGCTGAAATAGCCCTGGTAGCGGCCACGTTCGCGCGGCGGCACGAACTCGCCGATGATCGCCTGGCTCACCGACACCATGCCGCCCGCGCCAATGCCTTGCAGCACCCGCGCCAGTACCAGCTGCTGCATGTCCTGGGCCAGTGCGCAGGCGATCGAAGCCAGGGTGAACAGGCCGATGCCGGTGAGGATCATGCGTCGCCGACCATACAGGTCACCCAGCTTGCCGTAGATCGGCACGGCCACGGTCATCGCCACCATGTAGCCGGAAATCACCCACGCCAGCAGGCCGACATCGTTGAACTGGGCCGAGATGGCGGGCAATGAGACGGCGACGATGGTCTGATCGAGGGCGCCAAGGAAGATCGCCAGCATCAAGGCGGTAAGGACGTTGCGCAGGACGGTGGGGGGGAGGGCGGCGGTCACGAGGCTTACCTTGGCTGGGCGGGCGCGATTGGCAAGGATTGTAACCTGACTTAGGTAGCTTCCTATGTACTATCTGCATCGCCTATGCAAGATCGGCATTGGCGCATTCATCCAGTGCTGCATGGCCGCGTGATATCGTGGCTTTACCGCAGAGGCTGAAATCCGGGGCTTGCACCAGCGTGGTGCACTACAAAGCCGCCGGTTTTTCCTGTCGCTGTCTCCCACACCTTTTATTCCTCTGCCTGCATGTCGAGCATGACCGCCCAGATGGCGACGGTTGGAACAGGTCAGGTAGACCCGATTCAGGGGTCGGTAGCAACCGTTCTATTTTTTACCTATTTGCGGAGTGATCATGCCCAGGGCTTCCCATCAAGATTTGCGTATTGCCTTCCGCGAGCTGCTCGCTTCAGGTTCCTGCTATCACACCGCGTCCGTGTTCGACCCGATGTCGGCGCGCATTGCCGCCGACCTGGGTTTCGAAGTCGGCATTCTTGGCGGTTCGGTCGCGTCCTTGCAGGTGCTGGCGGCGCCAGACTTCGCCCTGATCACCCTGAGCGAATTCGTCGAGCAAGCCACCCGCATTGGCCGTGTGGCCCAGCTGCCGGTGCTGGCCGATGCCGACCATGGCTACGGCAATGCGCTCAATGTAATGCGCACGGTCACCGAGCTTGAGCGTGCCGGTGTGGCTGCGCTGACCCTCGAAGACACCCTGCTGCCAGCCCAGTTCGGGCGCAAGTCCACCGACCTGATCCCGGTCGAAGAGGGTGTCGGCAAGATCCGCGCAGCCTTGGAGGCGCGGGTGGATTCCTCGCTGTCGATCATTGCCCGGACCAACGCCGGCGTGCTCACCACCGAAGAAATCATCGTGCGCACCCAGAGCTACCAGAAAGCCGGCGCCGACGGCATCTGCATGGTCGGGGTGAAGGATTTCGAGCAGCTGGAGCAGATCGCCGAGCACCTGACCGTGCCGCTGATGCTGGTGACCTACGGCAACCCCAGCCTGCGCGACGACGAGCGCCTGGCACGTCTGGGCGTGCGTATCGTGGTCGATGGCCACGCCGCGTATTTTGCCGCGATCAAGGCCACCTACGACTGCCTGCGCCTGCAGCGTGGCCAGCAGAACAAATCGGAAAACCTCAGTGCCACCGAGCTCTCGCACACCTACACCCAGCCGGAGGACTACATCCGCTGGGCCAAGGAATACATGAGCGTCGAAGAGTGACGGGCGGGGCGCCGTTCAGCCCATGGACGGCGCTCGAAGGCTAGCGATCCCACTCGGGCTTCTCGGTGAACCGCTGCGCTAGAAAGTCCAGCATGCTGCGCAAGGTCGCCGGCATGTGCTTGCGCGAGGTGTATACCGCATTCAGGTTCAACTCCCGCGGCCGTGCCTCGGGCAGCAGGCGCACCAGTTCGCCCGTGTGCAGGGCCGTGGCGGCCTGATAGGTCGGCAGCATGGCGATCCCCGCCCCGGCCAGGGCCGCCTTTTGCAAGGTCATCGCTTCGTTGGCGCTGATGTTGCCGTCCACCGGCACCGCGACCTGTTGGCCGTCCACCTCGAAGTGCCACAGGCTGTGGCCGAAGTAGGCGTGGGTCAGGCAGTTGTGCCGGCTCAGTTCCTCGACCCGTAGCGGCGTGCCGTGTTCGCGCAGGTAGGCCGGTGCTGCGCAGACCACCGAGCGGCACACGGTCAGGCGTCGGGCGATGAGGTTGGGGTCAAGATCGTTGCTGGTGCGAATCGCCAGGTCGATACGCTCGTCCACCAGGTTCACCGTGCGATCGAGCATCTGCAGCTCAACCTTCACCCCGGGGTAGCGGCGCACATATTCGGCTACGGCATCCACCAGCTGCGCCTGGCCGAACGAGGTGCTGACGCTGATGCGCAGCTCGCCACGGGGTGCGTCGTCCGGTTGGCGCACAGCGGCTTGCAGGTCGCCGGCCAGTTCCAGCAGTTGGCGGCAGCGGGGCAGTGTCTGCTGGCCGGCGGCGGTCAGGCTCAGCTTGCGCGTGGTGCGCTGCATCAGCCGCGCGCCGACCCAGTCCTCCAGTTCTGCCAGGTAGCGTGATACCACCGGTCGAGACAGTTGCAGATGATCCGCCGCCGCCGACTGGCTGCCCAGGTCGACGACGGTAACGAACACGCGCATGGCGTTGAGACGGTCCATGATTTGCCCGATTTTAGAAACAAACTATGTATGAGCATTGCATTTTTTGTAATGGATCGGGCAATTAAGCTGTGGGTCATTCCTCGACTGCGGGTGTTTGCGATGTCTCTTTTCACGCCTATGCGCGGCCTCTTGCTGGCCTGTATTGCACTGACCGGCCCGGTGCTGGCCGCCGAGCCGCTGCGGCTTGAGGTTTACAATCCTGGGCACGAGGCGATCTTTCCGGTCAGCTCGGTGATCGTCACGGGCGAAAAGCACGCCATCCTGGTCGATGCCCAGTTCGGCAAGGCCCAGGCCGAACAGCTTGTGCAGCGCCTGCGGGCCAGCGGCAAGGCGCTGACGACCATCTACATCAGCCATGGCGACCCGGATTACTACTTCGGCCTCGATACCCTGACCCAGGCCTTCCCGGACGCCAAGGTGCTCGCCTCGGCCGCCACCGTGGCGCATATTCGCCAGACCATGGACGCCAAGCTCTCGTACTGGGGCCCACAGATGGGCGCGGACAAACCCGCGCGGCTGGTCGTGCCGCACGTGCTCGACGGCAACCAGTTGCTGCTGGAGGGCCAGGCACTCGAAGTGGTTGGCCTGGACGGGCCGCAGCCTGAGCGCAGTTTCGTCTGGATTCCGTCGATCAAGGCCGTGGTCGGAGGCGTGGTGGTGGCGGAAAACATTCATGTGTGGATGGCCGACACCCAGTCGCCCAAGTCCCATGCCGACTGGCTCGGCACGCTCGCGCAGATCGAAAAGCTGGCGCCGCGCACCGTGGTTCCCGGTCACTTCATGGGCCAGAGCAGCCGTTCGCTGGAGGCGGTGCGCTTCACCGCGAACTACATTCGTGACTTCGATGCCGAGACGGCCAAGGCGAAAGATGCCGGGGCCTTGATCGCGGCGATGAACAAGCGTTACCCGGGCCTGGCCGATGAAAGCTCGCTTGAGCTGAGCGCCAAGGTCGCCAAGGGCGAGATGAAGTGGTAATTCCGTTCAACTGATGGAGTGTTTCCCATGAGCAAGATCGCAATCATCGGCGCTACCGGCCGTGCTGGCAGTCAACTGCTGGAAGAAGCCCTGCGCCGGGGCCACAGTGTGCTGGCCATTGCCCGCGACCCGTCGCGGCTGCAGGGGCGTGCGGGTGTCACAGTGCAGGCGCTGGATGTGAAGGACAGCGCGGCGCTGCAAAAGGCGCTTGCCGGGGTGGATGCGGTGCTGAGCGCAGCGCATTTTGCCACCATCGAGCCGCACGCGATCATCGAGCCGGTCAAGCGTGCCGGGGTCAAGCGCCTGCTGGTGGTGGGCGGTGCCGGGAGCCTGATGCTGCCTTCCGGGCATCGGGTGATCGACAGCCCGGACTTCCCGGAGGCCTACAAGGCCGAAGCGAGCGCCGGGGTACGGTTTCTTGAGCAGTTGCGTCAGGAACAGAACCTGGACTGGACCTTCCTGTCGCCATCGGCCGAGTTTGTCGAAGGGGAGCGCACGGGGCACTACACCCTGGGCAAGGATCATTTGCTGATCGGGGCTGAAGGCAAGAGCTGGATCAGCTTTGCCGACTATGCGATCGCCATGATCGATGAGCTGGAAAAGCCGGCGCACTCGCGGCAGCGGTTCACCGTCGGGTATTGAGCAGTAGCTTGCCCTTGCCCTTGCCCCTGACCCTGACCCTGTGGGAGCCGGCTTGCCGGCGATGAGGCCGGGGCAGGCTACAGGGGTTTCCTGTCAGGGCCTCATCGCCGGCAAGCCGGCTCCCACAAGGGGGGGAGTGCTTTTTTTAGATGAGGTGCACCTGAGCCGCCCTCACTGTTCTGCCCGGCTCTGCAACCAATCCATCAACTCGACCAGCCCGGGCGGCACATTCCTCGCCTGGCAGGCCAGGTAGTAGCCCTTGCCTGTCAGCACCTTGAGCCCGAACGGCATGCACAGCCTGCCGCTTTTCAGATCGTCGCCAATCAATGCCCAGTCGCCAATGGCCACCCCGGTCCCTTGCGAGGCCATCGCCATGGCCATGTCCAGGGTTTCGAAATGCTGCCGGGGCCCCAGCGCATCGTGGGTCGCCCCGGCAGCCTGCAACCACAGGCGCCAGTCGTGCTCGTCACGCGAGGGGTGCAGCAACATGTGGCGCTTGAGGTCGTCGATCGCCTTCAACGGCACCGGCCCCGCCAGCAGCGATGGCGCGCACACGGGGGTGAGTTGCTCATCGAACAGCTTGCGTACATGCAGCCCATGGTTCGGCGCATCGCCATAGACCACCGCCGCATCGAAGCCTTCGCGACGAAAATCCACGCCATGCTGCACCGTGGTGGTGAGCTCCACGGGTACGTCCGGGCGCAGTGCCTGCCATTCCATCAGCCGTGGCAGCAGCCAGCGCATCACACAGGTCGGCGCCTTGAGCTGCAAGGTGGCGCTGCGCCCACCCACTTCGCGCACGCCTTGTTCGATCAAGGCGAACACCTGCTGCACCCGCGGTAGCCAGTCCTGCCCTTCGCGGGTCAGGCTCAGGCCGCGGGCCTGACGCTGGAACAGGGCATACCCCAGGTGCTCCTCGAGCCCGGCGATCTGCCGGCTGACCGCGCCCTGGGTGATATGCAGCTGCTGCGCGGCACGGGTGAAATTGCAGTGCTGCGCAGTGACCAGAAAGGTGTGCAGGGCGGGGAGAGGGGGAAGGCGTTTCATCGTGACAAGCCATGATTACAGGACATGGCTAGTATGTGTTTTTTTGCATTGTGGCGATAGCCGTGCCTTGGGTCCAATGAGCGCAGTTTTTCAACAAGATGCAAGGTGAAACCCATGGCAACCTGCGGCGAAGTACTGGTCAAACTCCTTGAAGGCTATGGCGTGGACCATGTCTTCGGCATTCCCGGCGTGCACACTGTGGAGCTGTACCGAGGCCTGGCGGCTTCGTCCATTCGCCACATCACTCCGCGCCACGAGCAGGGTGCTGGATTCATGGCTGATGGATATGCCCGAACCCGTGGTAAACCGGGCGTATGCTTCATCATCACCGGCCCCGGCATGACCAACATCACCACCGCCATGGGCCAGGCCTACGCCGATTCGATCCCGATGCTGGTGATTTCCAGCGTGCAGTCGCGTGACCAGCTGGGCGGTGGCCGTGGCAAGTTGCACGAGCTGCCCAACCAGGGCGCGTTGGTGGCGGGTGTGGCGGCCTTCTCGCAGACGCTGATGAGCGCCGACGACTTGCCGCAGGTGCTGGCCCGCGCCTTTGCCGTGTTCGATGGCGCGCGGCCGCGCCCGGTGCATATCGAGATCCCGCTGGATGTGCTGGTCGAGGCGGCCGACCACCTGCTACCGGGCCGTCCGGTGCGCAGCAGCCGCGCAGGCGCCGCACCGCACGCCGTGGCGCGCATGGCAGAACGCCTGGCCAAGGCACGCAAGCCGCTGATCCTGGCCGGTGGCGGCGCATTGAACGCGGGTTCGCCGTTGGCGCGCCTGGCCGAGCATTTGCAGGCCCCGGTGGCATTGACGATCAATGCCAAAGGCTTGCTGCCGGCCGGTCACCCGCTGCAAATCGGCTCGACCCAATCGCTGGTCGCCACCCGAGCACTGGTGGCGGAAGCCGACGTAGTCCTGGCGATCGGCACCGAGCTTGCCGAAACCGACTATGACGTGACCTTCAAGGGTGGCTTCGAGATCCCTGGCAGCCTGCTGCGGGTGGATATCGACCCGGACCAGACCGTGCGCAACTACCTGCCGGAGCTGGCCCTGGTGGCCGATGCCGAACTGGCTGCGCAGGCCTTGTTCGACGCGTTGCAGGATCTGCCAGCGCCGGTGCGCGACGGCAATTGGGGCGCGGTGCGTGCGCAGCGTCTGCGTCAGTCGCTGGCGGCGAGCTGGGATCAGCCGACCCTGAGCCAGACCCGCCTGCTGACCAGCGTCCTGGACCGCTTGCCGAATGCCGTCCTGGTGGGGGATTCGACCCAGCCGGTCTACACCGGCAACCTGACCCTGGACATGGATCAGCCGCGCCGCTGGTTCAACGCCTCGACGGGCTATGGCACCTTGGGTTATGCACTGCCTGCCGCGATGGGCGCCTGGCTGGGCAGCGCCGAGCGCATCGCCGAGCGTGCGCCAGCGGTGTGCCTGATCGGCGATGGCGGCTTGCAATTCACCCTGCCGGAGCTGGCCAGTGCGGTGGAGGCACAGGTGCCGCTGATCGTGCTGCTGTGGAATAACCAGGGGTATGAGGAGATCAAGAAGTACATGGTCAACCGTGCCATCGAGCCGGTCGGGGTGGATATCCATACCCCGGACTTCATCGGTGTGGCCAAGGCGCTGGGGGCCGAGGCCGAGCATGTTGGCGATGTGCAGCAATTGCAGGCGGCGCTGGGGCGGGCGGTGGAACGCAAGGGGCCGACCCTGATCGAGGTCGATCAGAACCAGTGGCAGGCGGCGGTGGCTGGCTGACGATCAGGCCACGATCCCTGTGGGAGCCGGCAAGCCGGCTCCCACAGGGGGGGCGGTGCAGGCCAGTCAGCCAGCACTGGCCCGCAACCGCGCCACATCGCGGATCGGCGGCGCGCCATACAGCCGGCTGTACTCACGGCTGAACTGCGACGGGCTTTCATAGCCCACCCGATAGCCCGCCACCGCCGCTTCCAGCCCGTCATTGAGCATCAGTCGCCGCGCTTCCTGCAGGCGCAGCTGCTTCTGGTACTGCAACGGGCTCATCGACGTCACCGCCTTGAACCGATGGTGCAAGGTCGAGGTACTGAGGTTCACCTCCCGAGCCAGGTCCTCGATGCGCAGCGGTTGCTGGAAGTTCTGGTTGAGCCAGGTGATCGCCTGGCATACCCGGTGGGTCTGGCTGTTGGCCAGGGCAATCTCATACAAGCGGTAACCTTGGGGGCCGCGCAGCAGGCGGTAGAGAATTTCCCGGCGAATCAGCGGCGCCAGCATGCCGATGTCACGCGGTGTGTCGAGCAGACGAACCAGACGCAACAGGGCGTCCAGCAGCTGTGGATCGGTCCGTTCCACATACAGGCCGCGGCCGGAGGGCAGGTTGGGCACCAGCATCGGCCCGCTTTCGGCAATCAACTGGCTGATCTCGGCCGGATCAAGGTCCAGGCGCAGCCCCAGGCTGGGGTTCTGCGGGCTGGCATCGAGCTTCACCCCGCTCAACGGCAAGGTCACCGACACCACCATGTAATGCAACGGGTCGTAGGCGTATTGCTCATCGCCGAGAAAGAGGCTCTTGCTGCCCTGGGCCAGGATGCACAGGGCCGGTTGCGCCAAGGTCGGCACGGAGCGGACATTTTCCGTGTAGCGCACCAGGTACAGCGCGTCGATGGCCGAAGCCGGGCCGTAAGGCTCGCCAGCATGCCGGACGATCAGTTCGGCGAGTTCCTGGCGTTGCACTTCCAGGGTCGGATCGATGGACGGGGCTGTGGTCATGATGACGCTCCTCTGCAGACCGTCGCAGCATAGGTTTGGGCAATGGCGGGCGCTAGTCGAATGCTGCACATCGATTGCCTGATCCTGCCGCGCGGCAGAATCAGGCAATCGGCGTGCAGTAATAGCCTAACGCGCCGCGCGGGCAAGCCCCTAACCTTGGCAACCTGGTTATCCGCCCGTGTGCTTCAAGGAGATCGTGCAATGACCCTACGACAACCGGTCACCCATTTGGCTTTCATCCGCGCCAGCAGTGGCCGTTCGGCCGAGCTCGGTGCGCGCCTGCGAGACCTGCTGGAGCCCTCTTTGCGCACGCCTGGCTGCCTGAGTTTCAGCGTGCAGCGCTCGCAGGCCGATGCCGACCTGTGGCTGCTCAGTGGCAGCTGGTGCGATCAGCAGGCGATGAGCGGCTATTTCGCTTCGCCCACCCTGGACGTGTTCGGCGAACTGGTCCAGGCCCAGGTCGTCAGCAGCCTGGACCTGCACACCTTCGATTGAATGCCGAGCCGCACGGGGTAGAATGCCGCCCCTCGATCAACGACGCGGATAGCGACATGGCACGTAAAGAATTCCCGCACTTCGAAGCGGTTTCGGCGATAGTCCCGGTGGAAGGCGGTGGCTACAACGCCGCCATCGCGGTCAAGGCCCTGAACATGGGCGGTGCGCCGCGCTTTCACAAGGTGCTCGATGGCCAGGTGTTCAAGAGCGCGGTGGCGGCCGACGAGGCCGCCTGCGCCGAGCTCGAACGCCTCAACGGCGTTGGCGAGGAAGGCGAACTGGTCTGGTGATCAGACCTGGGGCCTTCTCATCTTGAACAGATTGCCCAGTTCGAAGTAGTCCGCCGGGCCGCCACCACGCAGGATCGGCTCGGCGGCGGCGGTATCGTAGATGCCGTCCTTGAGCAGGTGTTCGGCGATGTGCACCGCTACCACCTCGCCGAGGATCAGCCAGCTCGGCACCGGCTCCTGGTCGGCCCGCTTGAGCTGGACGATCTGGCTCACCTTGCACTCGAACGCCACCGGCGTTTCGCCCACCCGTGGCACCTTCACCAGGCTCGATGGGGTGGCCGTCAACCCGCTCAGCTCGAACTCGTTCACTTGCGCCGGCACGGCAGCACAGCTCTGGTTCATGGCCTCGGCCAAGGGGCGGGTGGCCAGGTTCCAGACGAACTCGCCGGTCTGCTCGATATTGTTCAGGCTGTCTTTGCGCCCGACACTGCAGAAACCGATGATCGGGGGGATGTAGTTGAAGGCGTTGAAGAAGCTGTAGGGCGCAAGGTTCAAGCGGCCTTCGCGGTCCTGCGAGGAGATCCAGCCGATCGGGCGTGGGCCGACGATGGCATTGAACGGGTCGTGGGGCAGGCCGTGGCCTTTGGTGGGTTCGTAGTAATACATCTGTCGGGCTTGCTGGCCCTACCTCCTGGTGGACAAGGCGCCTAGTGTGCCAAGCCTGAGCCCGCCTGGAAATGATCGAGCCCGGCCGAGGCCGGGCTGGTTGCACGCATCAGGGATCAGCTGATGCGGTGAGCGTTGGTGCGATCGAAACCATCTTCGGCGAAACGTTGGCCACCGGTGCGGTCGAAGCCGTCTTCGGCGAAGCGTTGGCCGCCGGTGCGGTCGAAGCCGTCTTCAGCGAAACGTTGGCCACCGGTGCGGTCGAAGCCGTCTTCGGCGAAGCGTTGGCCGCCGGTACGGTCAAAGCCGTCTTCAGCGAAACGTTGGCCACCGGTACGGTCGAAACCGTCTTCAGCGAAACGTTGTGCACCCGTCCGGTCGAAACCATCTTCCGCATAGGTGGCTGCTTGGCTCTGGGCGGCTGTGAAGGTGTGGGCATTGGTGCGGTCGAAGCCATCTTCGGCGAACGCGCCAGTGGCGAAAACCGAGAAGGCCAGGCTGAGGATCAGTTTGTTTTTCATGGTCGTTGCTCCGTTGGGTTCGAGAGGTTGTTTGTTTCTATGGGTTTAATGCTACGCCGATTAATTTGATTAAAAAGCGCAAAAAATGGCGCTAAATAATCTAGTTTATCGATGTATATGGGTGCGCTGGCCGTGATTTCACGTACGCTCTGGCCACTCTGCGTGATGCACCAACCCGCCAGCGAGCGATAGGCTTCGCCAGTGCTTGCATCATGCTGGGGTGGCATTAATCGGGGGTTAAGGCGTGTTAAGGAAGCCGAGGTGTCGGGTTGAACGCTTTTTTCATGAAGCGCGAACCGATTTTTCAGGTACCGCTCATCACCATCGCCGCACCTTTTTCCGGAGCGGCAAACGATGAACAAACTTCCGCAAATCACCCTGGCCTTCTGGGTCATGAAGATCTGCGCAACCACCTTGGGGGAGACGGCCGGCGACCTGCTGTCGATGACCCTGAACGTCGGCTATGCGGTCAGCTCGATGCTGCTGATCAGCGTGTTCCTGCTGACGTTGCTCGGCCAGCTTCACTCGCGCCGCTACCATCCGGCGCTCTACTGGCTGGTGATCCTCTCCACCAGCACCGCCGGCACCACCATGTCCGATTTCATGGACCGCACCCTGGGCCTGGGCTATGCGGCGGGGTCGGCGATCCTCATCGGCATCCTGCTGCTGACCTTCCTGGTCTGGCGACTGAGCGGCAACCCGCTCGACGTCACCCGCATCAAGACCCGTACGGGCGAGCTGTTCTACTGGGTGGCGATTCTGTTCTCCAACACCCTCGGTACTGCCCTGGGCGATTACCTGGCCGACGATTCGGGACTTGGCTTTGCCGGCGGCGCACTGCTGATCGGCAGTTTGATCGCGCTGGTGGTGGTGGCCCGCTACTGGACGCGTATTCCGGGCGTGGTGCTGTTCTGGATCGCCTTCGTGCTGACCCGCCCGTTCGGCGCAACCCTTGGCGATTTCCTCACCAAGCCGCACGAGAAAGGCGGCCTGGACTTCGGCACCATCGGCTCCTCGGCGGTGCTGGGTGGGGTGCTGCTGGTGCTGGTACTGGTCGCGATCGTGTACCAGCGCCGTGAGCCGCGTCAGGTGATGGAGATGTCCTGAGTATTGATCTGATAGCGAGTACTGCGTCCGCCACCGGGTAGCCGCACCAGGCAGGTCTTGTCCAGGAGGTCTGTCAGGTGACGTGTTGCGGTGGCCTTGGAAACCTTGGCCACTGCCTGATATTGCGCTGCATTGATGCCGTTCTCGAAACCACGAGGGCCACCATCAAGCAACCGATAGAGTACTCTGACCTGCTCTGGTAAAAGCCCATCGCCCCGGTGGGCATTCCAGAACCTGGCTTTGACCAGCACCCGGTCGATGCGCAGCAGTGCCTGTTCGAGGCTGCGCAGCAGCGTCTCGAGGAACCACGTCAGCCATCGGGTGATGTCCAGGTCGCCCTTCTGGCTACTTTCCAGAATGCGGTAGTAACCTGCACGGTCTTCGAGAATGCTTGCGGACATGGCGTACATACGAATGGCCTGGCGTTCACCTTGAGCGAGCGCCAGGTCAGTCAAGGCGCGGGTCAAGCGACCATTGCCATCGTCGAATGGATGCAGCGTGACGAACCAGAAATGGGCAATACCTGCGCGAAGCAGTGGGTCGAGTTCTGTAGCATGCCGGCTGTTGGCAAACCATTCGAGAAAGCTGTCGAGCTGACCTTCCAGGCCGACGCGGGATGGGGCCTCGAAATGTACGGTTGGCTGATCGAGGCGGCCAGAAATCACCTGCATCGGTGCTTCGTCGCGCAGTTGCCCAACCAGGATCGGTTTCGCTAGCAGATCGCTGTGGTCGGGAAACAACCACTGGTGCCAAGTGAACAGTCGCTGCAACGTCAGCGGCTGCTCATACCCTTGCGTTGCATCCAGCATAAGTTCTGCGAGACCTTCGCTTCGGGCAGTGGTGGCGCCTTGCTCATGCATGCCCATTCGTCGTGCCAGGGAAGACCGCACAGAGCTGGCATTCAGTTGTTCCCCTTCGATCGCAGACGAGGTGACGATATTCTGCAGCAGGGTGTCGAGCATGTTTTCACACGCGCTGAGCTCATCGACCGCACCCATCCTGCCCAGCAGTCGCCCTTGAGCCTCGACGCAACTGCGAAGCAATGGCGCGAGTTGGTCGTTTTGCCATTGGAAATGGGGCCACTCGGGTTGCTGCCAGATCCAGTGAGGAAGGTTCATGATTGCCTCGATGTGCTTCATGAGCCGAATACTAAACCTATTCGGCTCATTTCGTGAGCCGAATAGGGCGGGTTTTCGGCTCACCTGAAAATGAACAGCATAAAAAAGGGGCGCCCATATCCTTGGGCACCCGTCCTTCAAAGCCGCCGACCACTGTCAGTCAGTGGTAATCCGCGAATGCTGCTTGGTGTCTTTCATGGTCGCGTACACCAGCAGCGAGCAGGCAATGCACGCGGTGACGTACCAGTAGAAACCGCTCTCCATGCCCGCGCTCTTGAACCACAGGGCCACGTACTCGGCGGTGCCGCCGAAGATCGACACGGTCAGCGCATACGGCAGGCCGACGCCCAGGGCGCGGATCTCGGTGGGGAACAGCTCGGCCTTGACCACGGCGTTGATCGAGGTATAGCCGCTGACGATGATCAGCGCCGCCATGATCAGGAAGAACGCGCCCCACCAGGTCTGGATGGTGTGCAAGGTGCTGAGGATCGGCACGGTGAACAGGGTGCCGAGCACACCGAAGGCGATCAGGATCGGGCGACGGCCGATCTTGTCCGACAGGCTGCCGATGATCGGCTGCAGGCACATGAACAGGAACAGCGTGGCCGCCGAAATGGTGGTCGAGTCGCTGATGCTCATGCCGACGGTGTTTACCAGGTACTTCTGCATGTAGGTGGTGTAGGTGTAGAAGGCCAGGGTGCCGCCCATGGTCAGGCCGACCACGGTCATCAGCTCCTTGGGGTGACGCATCAGGGTGCGCATCAGGCTTTCCTTGGCCTTTTCCTTCTTGGTGAAGGAAGCGGTCTCTTCCATGCCGCGGCGCAGGTACAGGGCAACCACCGCGCACAGCGCGCCGATCACGAAGGGTACGCGCCAGCCCCAGGCATACAGCTGCTCGGTGGTCAGCGTCTGCTGCAGCACGATCAGCACCGCCAGGGCGATGAGCTGGCCAGAGATCAGGGTCACGTACTGGAAGCTGGAGAAGAAGCCACGGCGGTCCTTGCTGGCCATTTCGCTGAGGTAGGTGGCCGAGGTGCCGTATTCGCCACCCACCGACAGGCCTTGCATGAGGCGGGCGATGACCAGCAGCACCGGCGCGGCGACGCCGATGGTTTCATAACCTGGGGTCAGGGCGATCACCAGCGAGCCTGCGCACATCAGCAGTACCGAGGCCATCAGCGCGGCCTTGCGGCCCTTGCGGTCGGCGTACAGGCCCATCAGCCAGCCACCGATCGGGCGCATGAGGAAGCCCACGGCGAAGATCGCGGCGGTGTTGAGCAGTTGTGCGGTGGAGTCGCCGGCGGGGAAGAAGGCCTTGGCGAAGTACAGCGAGAATGCGGCGTAGACGTACCAGTCGTACCATTCGACCATGTTGCCGATCGAGCCACTGAAGATCGACTTGAGACGGCTGGCGGTGGTTTTTTCTGCGGCGGGCGCGGTGGCCGCCCCGGCTGGCAGGGAGGTGGCGTTATCCATCAGGGATACCTTCTCGTTGTTTTTGTGGAGCGCGCCTGGGCGCAGCTTGAGAAGGGTTTTGCACGTGCTGTGCCAAATGAGTGCAGGGCGATCCATTTGAAGGCACGCCCACCCCCAAAACCCCGCCACGACGCGGTCCCTGTAGGAGCGGGCTTGCCCGCGATGGGCTGCAAAGCAGCCCCCTGCCACCGCAAAAATCCCCTGAATAAGCGGTTTCTCGCTCATCCCATACAGCCAATAAGCGGATTTCCGCCTATTCGCGCATAACGAAATCCTCTCGCACCAACCCATGGCGCTGCATTTTTTCGTTCAACGTCCGCCGCGGCAGCTGCAGGGCTTCCATCACGGCTTTGATCTCACCCTTGTGCATGCGCAACGCCGCCCGCAGGCACTGCGCCTCGAACGCTTCCATCTGTTCGGTCAACGATTGCCCGGCCGGCGCCCCTTCCAGGCTCGGCGACCCCAGGCCCAGCGCATGCCGCTCCGCCGCATTGGCCAGCTCGCGCACGTTGCCAGGCCAGTCGTGCGACAGCAGCTGGCTCAATTGCGCCCCTGCCAGCGGCGGCGCAGTGCGTCCGAGCTTTTCAGCCGCAGCCTGGGCGAAATGCTCGAACAGCAACGGAATGTCCTCGCGCCGTTCGCGCAAAGGCGCCAGGCGCAGTTCCGCCACGTTCAGCCGATACGCCAGGTCTTCGCGAAAACGCCCGGCACGCGCTTCGTCGAGCAGGTCGGGTTTGGTCGCGGCGATGATCCGCAGGTCGACGCTGATGCTCTGGTTGGCGCCCAGCCGCTCCAGCTTCTGTTCCTGGATCACGCGCAACAGCTTGGCCTGTTGGGCCAGCGGCATGCTTTCGATCTCGTCGAGAAACACCGTGCCGCCATTGGCATATTCCAGCTTGCCGATACGCTTGCCTTGCGCGCCGGTGAAGGCGCCGCTTTCATGGCCGAACAGTTCGGCCTCGAACAGCGCTTCGGGGATCGCGGCACAGTTGAGCGCGACGAAGGGTTTGTCGGCACGCGGGCCAAAATCGTGCAGGCAACGCGCCACGCGCTCCTTGCCGCTGCCGGTTTCGCCACGAATCAGCACGTTGACCGGCAGGTTGGCCAGGTCCAGCACCTGTCGCCGTAACTGCTGCAGGCCCTGGGACATGCCCAGCAGGGTGGTTTCCAGGCGTGACTTGAGGTCGGCCTGCTCGTGCAGGCGGCGGTTCTCGAGCACCAGCTGGCGTTTCTCCAGCGCACGGCGCAGGCTGCCCAGCAGATGCTGGGGGGTGAAGGGCTTTTCGAGGAAGTCGTAGGCACCGTTGCGCATGGCTTCCACCGCCATCGGCACATCGCCGTGGCCGGTCAGCAGGATCACCGGCAGGTCGGGGTCATCGGCCTGCAGACGTTCGAGCAGCTGCATGCCGCCCATGCCCGGCATGCGCACATCGCTGATGACCACCCCGGGAAAGTGCCGCGGCAGGTGCGCCAGGCAGTCCTCGGCGCGGGCGTACAATTGCACGCTGAAACCGGACAGGCTCAGCCACTGTTCGACGGCGCTGCGGATGCTCGCTTCATCATCGACGACGATCACTGAGTTCAACATACAGGCTCCAGGTCGCGGGGCAGGGTAAGGCTCAGGCGGGCGCCGCCCGGCACGTTTTCGGCCTGCAGCTGGCCGCCGGCCTCGACGATGATGCCATAGGAGATGGCCAGGCCCAGGCCAAGCCCTTCGCCCACCGGCTTGGTGGTGAAGAACGGGTCGAAGACCTTGGTCAGGTCGGCATCGGCAATGCCGCCGCCGGAATCGAGCACGCTCAGGTGCCACTGCCCCTGCTCGGGTTCGATGCGGATCTCCAGGCGCTTGTAGCGTTTGTCGGCCATGGCGTCGAGGGCATTGCGCAGCAGGTTGATCAGCACCTGCTCCAGGCGGATCGCGTCGCCACGTACCCAGGCCGGGCGCGCCAGGTACAGGGCCACTTCGACCGCCTCGGCACGGATGCGCGTGTCGAGCAGTTGCAGGGCCTGGTCGACCACGTTCGCCAGGTCCAGGCGCTCGCGCAAACCGCCTGGGCTGTTGCGGGCGAAGGTCTTCAGGTGGCTGGTCAGTGCGGCCATGCGCGTGAGCATCTGCTCCAGCGGCTCCAGGGCCTTGCGCGCTTCCTCGTAGCGGCCGTGGTCGAGCAGCAGGCGCAGGGTCTCCAGCTGCATGCGCTGGGTGGTCAGCGGCTGGTTGATCTCGTGGGCCATGGCGGCCGACATCTGCCCGAGCGCGGCCAGCTTGGCCGATTGCACCAGGCCTTCCTGGGCGGTGCGTAGCTCGCGGGTGCGTTCCTCGACCTGGCGCTTGAGCTCGTCGCGGCTGCGCTGGCGCAGCCGGGCCAGGCGCCAGCGCTGGCTGACGAAGAGGGCGGCGAACACCAGGCTCAGCCAGACGGCGGCGGCGCCCAACGCGGCGTTGCGGCCGTCGGCAGCCACCTGCGGCTTGCGCAGCAGGTGCAGGGTCCAGTCTTCGCCTTCCAGCGGCAGGCTTTCCCACAGGTATTCGGCCGGCCCGTCAGGCCCTTGCACGCGGCTCAGCTGGCTGTTGCTGGCGAAGCGGGTCAGTACCTGATGTTGCAGCGGTACCAGCGGCTGCTTGTCGTACTGGCGGGTTTCGGCCAGTTCGGCACGGTCGGCGCCCGTCAGCGGTTGCAGCTCGCGGTAGCGCCAACCGTCCTGGTTGGCGATGAAGGTGATGCCGCGCGCGTCGCTGACCAGCAGGATATCGCTGCCCTGGCGCCATTCGCGCTCCAGTTCGGGGAACTCAAGCTTCACCACCATGGCGCCAAGGAAGCGACCATGCTCGTCGGTGATTGCGCTGGAGAGAAAGTAGCCCGGTACGCCACTGGTCACACCGACCGCGTAGAAACGGCCGCTGCCCTGGCTGCGAGTCTGTTTGAAATAGGGGCGAAAAGCGTAGTTCGAGCCCACGTAAGTGGTCGGCAGGCGCCAGTTGCTGGCTGCCACCGCAAGCCCGGTACGGTCGAGCAATTCGAGGGTGGAGGAATTGGCGGCGCCGTTGATGCGTTCGAGCTTGCGGTTGAGCGCGTCCTGCACCGTGTCGCTAACGGGGCCACGCAGGGCTTCGATCAATTCCGGGTCCAGCGCCATCACGGCGGGCAAGGCGCGGTAGCGTTCGATCAGCGTGTGCAACGTATTGGCATACAACCCCAGCTGCTGGCTGGCACGGCGGGCGTCTTCTTCCATGGCCTGGCGCTTGGCCTGGTGCATGGCCCAGCCGGCGCTGAGCGCGGTGCCGGCCAGGATCAGCAGGGTAATCAGCCCCAGACGCAGGGCGCGAAAGGTTAAGGGCATGGGGCGGGTCCGGATGATGGGGTGTCAGTCACGGCCCTATCGCCGGCAAGCCGGCTCCCACAGGTACAGCACTGCACTTGAGAACAGTGGGGTACCTGTGGGAGCCGGCTTGCCGGCGATAGGGCCGGCCCTGCTTACAGCAGTTCGAAACTCTGTTGCTGCACGGCCTCGGAATCCAGCCCAACCTGAACATTGAACTCGCCAGGTTCGGCCACGCGCTGCAGTTGGCCATTGTAGAACTTCAGGTCGTCTTCGTTGATGCGGAAGGTCAAGGTTCGCGACTCACCGGCCTTGAGCATCAGTTTCTGGAAGTTCTTGAGCTCCTTGACCGGGCGGCTCATGGACGCCGAAACATCCTGCAGGTACAGCTGCACCACGGTCTCGCCGTCAACCTTGCCGGTGTTTTTCACCGTCACCTTGGCTTCCAGGCTTTCACCGCGCTTGAGCGCCTTGTTCGACAGGTTCAGCCCCGACAGCTCGAAGCTGCTGTAGCTCAGGCCGTAACCGAACGGATACAGCGGGCCGTTGGGTTCTTCGAAATACTGCGAGGTGTAGTTGCCTGGCTTGCCCGGCGTGAAGGGGCGGCCGATGCGCGTGTGGTTGTAGTGCATCGGGATCTGCCCGACCGAGCGCGGGAAGGTAATGGCCAGCTTGCCCGACGGGTTGTAGTCGCCAAACAGCACGTCGGCAATGGCGTTGCCGCCTTCGGTGCCGGCGAACCAGGTTTCGAGGATGGCGTCGGCCTGTTCACGTTCCCAGCCGATCGACAGCGGACGGCCGTTCATCAGCACCAGCACCAGCGGTTTGCCAGTGGCTTTCAGGGCCTTGATCAGTTCGCGCTGGCTGGCGGGAATCTCCAGCGTGGTGCGGCTCGACGATTCGTGGGACATGCCTCGGGACTCACCGACCACGGCCACTACCACATCGGATTGCTTGGCGGCCTTGACCGCCTCGTCGATCAGCACAGCGGCAGGGCGCAGGTCATCGACGATTTCCGGGGCGTCGAAGTTGAGGAAGTTCAGGTAGTCGAAGATCGCTTTGTCGCCGGTGACATTGGCGCCTTTGGCGTATACCAGCTTGGCCTTGCCCTCGACGGCGCGACGCAGGCCTTCGCGCACGGTCACCGAGTGCATCGGTTTGCCGTCGGCGGCCCAGCTGCCCATCATGTCGATCGGCGCATCGGCCAGCGGGCCGACCAGGGCGATGGTGCCGGCTTTTTTCAGCGGCAGGGTCTGCTGGCGGTTTTCCAGCAGCACCAGGCTGCGGCGTGCCACGTCACGGGCGGCGTCGCGGTGCAGGCGGTCGTCGCTGTAATAGTCCTTGAGGTCGGTCTCGGCCTTGCCGATACGCACGTAGGGGTCCTTGAACAGGCCCATGTCGTACTTGGCGCCGAGGACCTCGCGCACGGCCTGGTCGAGCTCGCCCTGGGTCACTTCGCCGGACTTCAGTAGCCCTGGCAGCTCCTGGCCATACAGGGTGTCGTTCATGCTCATGTCGATGCCGGCCTTGATCGCCAGCTTGGCCGCTTCGCGGCCGTCGCGGGCGACGCCATGGCGGATCAGTTCCTGGATCGCGCCGTGGTCGCTGATGGTCACGCCCTTGAAGCCCCACTCCTTGCGCAGCAGGTCGTTCATCAGCCAGGTGTTGGAGGTGGCCGGCACGCCGTTGATCGAGTTGAGCGCCACCATCACCCCGCCGGCACCGGCGTCGAGCGCGGCGCGGTAGGGCGGCAGGTAATCGTTGTACATCTTCGGCAGGCTCATATCGACCGTGTTGTAGTCGCGCCCGCCCTCGACTGCGCCATACAGGGCGAAGTGCTTGACGATGGCCATGATGCTGTCGGGGTTGGCCGGGCTGCTGCCCTGGAAGGAGCGGACCATCACCTGGCCGATTTTCGAGGTCAGGTAGGTGTCTTCGCCGAAGCCCTCGCTGGTGCGGCCCCAGCGCGGGTCGCGGGCGATGTCGACCATCGGCGCGAAGGTCATGTCCAGGGCGTCGGCGGAGGCCTCGATGGCCGAGGTGCGGCCGACCTTGGCGATGGCGTCCATGTCCCAGCTGGAGGCCAGGCCCAGGCCGATCGGGAAGATGGTACGTTCGCCGTGGATGGTGTCGTAGGCGAAGAACATCGGGATCTTCAGGCGGCTACGCATGGCAGCGTCCTGCATCGGCCGGTTCTCGGGGGCGGTACGCGAGTTGAAGGTACCGCCGATACGCCCGGCGGCGATTTCTTCGCGGATCTTGGCGTGCGGCATCTCCGGGCCGATGCTGATCAGGCGTAGCTGGCCGATTTTCTCGGCTTCGGTCATCTGGCTGATCAGGTGTTCGATGAACGCCTGCTTGTCCTGCAGGGACGGGGCGGAGGGGGCGGCGAGGGCCGCCTGACTGGCAAGGCCCATGGCCAGGCCCAGCAAAGACAGTTTCATCATGAATTCCGTTGTCGAGGCTTATGCCGTATCCACGGGGATACGCGCGCGGCCGAAGTTTTCAGGCGGCTATTGTTGTACGATTCGCGGGTAATGCTTCCCAGCGGCGGATTATGCCTGAATATGCCGCTCGCGGAGCTACCCGAATGCCGGGACAAAAACTATAAGAAAACGCTCAAGAGGCCCAAGGCATGAACCCTCTCAACGAGTACGAGCAGCGCCAGGTCGCCGAGGCCATAGCCCGCGTGGAGCGGCGCACCGATGCCCAGTTGGTGACCGTGCTGGCGCGGCGAGCCGATGATTACGCTTACCTGCCATTGTTCTGGGCGGCCGTGCTGGCGCTGGCGGTGCCGGGCCTGTTGCAGTGGTTGCTCGGTTGGCCCGGTATGCGCGGGCTGCTGGTGGCCAACGTGGTGCTGTTCATCGGCTTGTGCCTGTTGTTGCGCAACCCGCGCCTGGCCGCCGTGCTGATCCCCGTCGCGTTGCGCCGCTGGCGCGCTTCGAGCCTGGCGCGGCAGCAGTTTCGCGAACAGAATCTGCGCAATACGGCCGGCGGTACCGGGGTGTTGATCTTCGTCGCCGAGGCAGAGCGGCATGTGGAGATCCTTGTCGACCCGGGGATCGACCGCCACTTCGATGCCCAGGCCCGGGCCATGATCGTTGCGCGTCTTGCCGAGCAGGTGCGTCAAGGACGGACCTTGCAGGGCTTCGTCGAGTGCATCGAGGCGTGCGGCGAGCTGCTGTGCGAGCAGGTACCGCGCACCCATGGGCGTAATGAACTGCCCAACCGCCTGGTGATTCTCGACTGAACCTGCAGCTGGCAGGGGTGTAGAATGCGCGGCATTGCGCAACGCGCCCCTGTTATCCGAGGCACCTGTTTTCCATGTCCGCCAGTACTTCCGCTTCTTCTGCGCCGGATGCGCGCACCCAGTTCCTCGACCTGCTCAGTGCCACCCTGCACGGCAATACGTTGGTCAAGCTGGTGCTGGCACGCCATGTCGGCGCCGACCAGACCTTGCAGCGCATCATTGGCAAGCCCGTGCAGGTGAAAGGGCAGGCCAACCTGTCGCTGGTCTACCGCCACCAGACCCGCGACATCACCCGCAATCTGCCGTTGGACCAGGCCCTGGCGCTGGTTGCCGAACTGCTGCCGGAAAGCTTTCGCAACGCTCACTTGTTCGACGCCGATGGCGAAGTGCAGCTGACCTTCAGCAAGAAGGGCAAGCCGATGCTTCAGCGCCACGGTGCGCAGCCGCCCCGTGAGGCTGCCGCCACTACCGGCCATGACCGTGAGAAGAAACGCTATCTGGAGTTGTCGCGCCCGTTCCTGCGCGACCTTGGCGTGACCGATGCGCAAGGCGCGCTGATTCCGTCGATGTCGCGCAAGTGGAAGCAGATCAACAAGTTCATCGAAGTCTTCGACCACGCACTGGCCAATGCCCCGGTGCCGGCGCAGCAGCTGTTGCGGGTAGCCGACTTCGGCTCGGGCAAGGGCTACCTGACCTTCGCCATGCACGACTACCTGCGCAACACGCTGGGTCGTGAAGCTCAGGTGACCGGTGTAGAGCTGCGTCAGGACATGGTCGACCTGTGCAACGCTGCAGCCGCGCGCCTGGAGCATACGGGCCTGGAATTCCAGTGCGGTGACGTGCGCAGCGTGGTCCCCGAGGCCATCGAGGTGATGATCGCCCTGCACGCCTGCGACATCGCCACCGACTACGCCATCCACACCGGCATCCGTTGCAACGCCGCGATCATCATGTGCTCGCCGTGCTGCCACAAGCAGATCCGCCCGCAATTGCACAGCCCGGGGTTGCTGCAGCCGATGCTGCAATATGGCCTGCACCTGGGGCAGCAGGCGGAGATGCTGACGGACAGCTTGCGCGCCCTGTATCTGGAAGCCTGTGGCTACGAGACCAAGGTGTTCGAGTTCATCTCGCTTGAGCACACCAACAAGAACAAGATGATTCTTGCGGTGAAGCGCAAGCAACCCGTGGCGGCGGGGGCGTTGCTGGAGAAGATTGCGCAGCTCAAGGCGTTTTATGGCGTGCAGGAGCATTGCCTGGAGACGTTGTTGCGGGGGGATGGGTTGATTTCTGCTTGAGTCCAGCTGTGGGGCGCAAACCGAGCGCCGCCCGCGCGGCGCTCGATCTCAAGAGCGCAAAAAGGCTCAAGGCGATCCTTCAACCGCGCCCGCGCGTCACATCAATGGTCATCGCCAACATACCCAGCGGATGGGTACTCGCATCGAAGAAATGCAGCTCAGTCGCCGGCAGACCAGCAAACCGTTCAACGAAATGCCGTTTCTGATTGATCACCGACGCTTCCCCCAGCGGCCGGATGGCAATCGACAGATGCGCCGGCCGTGCCTGGCGAACGGCCTCGAACAGGTGCTGATCACTCGCATCCAGATGCTGCCCGAACAGGCATAACCCCTCGCGCTCCTGCGCCAACTGCCCCAGGCACCAGCCCAGGTAATCCGAGTTGCGAATTGCCCGCAGTTTCTCTTCGCTGCGGTCCTCGTTGACGAACAGCGGCACCTCACCGGGAATGTTCACCGCAAAGCCGTCGAGCAGCTCGGCGCTGTCGGCGCTGCGTAGGCGGGTGGTGCCGTCGGGCAGCTTGAGCAGGTGCAGGCCGCCATGCAGGTGCAGGACGCGGGTGCCTTCGCTGCGGGTGCGACGCACGTCGAAGAAACCCTGTTCGTCGAACAGGTCGGCGAAGCCTTGCGGGTCATGCTGCACGGCCCACGGCAGGATCAGGTCGTAGTTGCTGGTGTATACGCTGCGGTAGCCGCGCAGGGCCTGGTTGATCGACGCCAGGGTAGCCGCCGGCATCAGCGACCAGGGCAGGTGCACGGTGCGTATGGCGTGAATCAGGCCTTCCTTGATCGAGTAGTAGCGGTTCAGCGGCGCGGTGGAGTTGATCGCCAGGGCTGCATTGGCGCGCACGGTATGGTTGAGGGTGCTCAGTACAGGCTCGAACAGCTCCGTGCCCAGGGACTTGAACAAGGCCTGGTCGCTGATCGCCAGGCCTTTCTTGCGACCGGCGCGCTGTGCTTCTTCGAACAACGAGAAGTAGCCGAAAGGCCTCCACAGCGCACGGCTGGCGCCGTTGCCCAGCAGCAGGGCGTCGCAGGGATGGCGCTGGGCGATTGCCGGCCAGGTGGCGAGGTGGGCGTCGAGTGCAGGCATGCTGGGTCCATTCGGTGGGGCGGAAAACGGGGGCGACTTTAGCATGTCGTGCAAGATGCGCGGGCTGCAGTTCGGCCAACTGCCAACTTCGACGAGCCCGCGCACTGGTCCTCTTCTTTATTCCGCCACCGGCCCTTTGCGATTCCTGTTACGCCACACCCGATACGCCCGAATCCCCGCCCGTACCGAACCGAACAGC
This sequence comes from Pseudomonas sp. NPDC089396, assembly GCF_044749545.1. Classification (NCBI taxonomy): domain Bacteria; kingdom Pseudomonadati; phylum Pseudomonadota; class Gammaproteobacteria; order Pseudomonadales; family Pseudomonadaceae; genus Pseudomonas; species Pseudomonas sp. NPDC089396. The sequence continues at coordinate 299,203 of NZ_JBIVIC010000006.1, forward strand.
AATTTCTCCTCCATTTCCCGCGCCATTCCGGAGCGCACCAGCATGCGCAGGAAGTTGCCGCGGGCTCGGGCGATGGCGAAGTAGATCCCTTGCGCCGCCAGGGTGTCGCGTACCTCGCGCAAGGCCGCAATGCCGCTGACGTCGATGCTGCTCACCGCCTCGGCATCGAACAGCACGGCCTGGGGGGTTGCCTGGCTCTGCACGGCTTCGAGCAGGCGCATCTTGAAGTAGTCGGCGTTGAAGAACAGGATCGCGTCGTCGAAGCGGTACACCACAAGGCCCGGGACGGTACGGGCTTCCTTGTGCTTGCGGATGTCCACCTGACCCTCGACGCCCGGCAACCAGCCCAGCACCGCGTCGGTGGGCTGATAGATGCTGTACAGCAAACGCAGGATCGCCAGGGTCACGGCCACCATGATGCCCGGTAGCACGCCCAGCCCGAGCACGCCAACCGTGGTCAGCAGGCACAGCCAGAACTCGAAGCGGCTCAGGCGCCGGATGCGCCCCAGCGATTTGATATCGATCAGCCCCCAGCCGGCCATCAGCAGCACCGCGCCTAGCGCCGCCTGCGGGATCCACGCCATGGGCGCGGTGAAGAACAACAAGATCATCGCGATCACCAGCGCGGCGATGATGCCCACCAGTTGGCTCTTGCCACCGACCATGTCATTGACCGCGGTACGCGAGTCGGCCCCGCTGATGGCAAACCCCTGGGAAATGCCGGCCGCCAGGTTGCTCACGCCCAAGGCGACGAACTCATGGTTGGCATTGATCGCGTAACCGTGACGCGCGGCGAAACTGCGCGCCGTGAGCATGGCGCTGCAGAAGCTGACGGTGGCGATACCCAGGGCATCGCGCAGCAGGCTCTTGGTTTCCGCGAGGTTGCTCTGTGGCCAGGCCAGATGCGGGATGCCAGCCGGTACGGGGCCGAGGATGGCAACGCCAAGCCGGTCCAGGCCGAGCAGGCCTACCAGTGCGGTGAACACGGCGACGGTGACCAAGGCGGCGGGCAGGCGTGGGAAGCGCCGTGGTAGCCAGATCAGCAGGGCTAGCCCGGCCCCGCCGATGGCCAGGGTGAGCCAGTGGATTTCGCCCAGCCGCTGCACGAAGTTGAGCAGGCTGAGAATGAATCCGTCACCTTCGATCTTGAACCCCACCACCTTGGACAACTGCCCGGCGATCAGGCTCAGGCCGATACCGTTGAGGTAGCCGATCAGGATCGGCCGCGAGAAGAAGCTGGCAATGAACCCGGCACGCGCCAGCCCGGCGCCAATCAGCATCACGCCCACCAGCACGGTGACGATCACTGCCAATTCGGCGGTGCGCTGCGGGTCGCCCATGGCCAGCGGTGCCACGGCACCGGCGATCATCGCGCAGGTGGCGGCGTCAGGGCCGACCATCAGTTGCCGCGAGCTACCGACCAGGGCATAGATGATCATGGGCAGCACACAGGCATACAGCCCGTACTGGGGCGCAAGGCCGACGATCTGTGCGTAGGCGATGGCGATGGGGATCTGGATGGCGGCTACCGACAAGCCAGCCTGCAGGTCGGCGTGGAACCACTCGCGGCGGTAATGAAGCAGGTTGGCAAGGCCAGGGAGCCAGCGTGACAGAAACATGCTCAGTCCTTTCGATATGTCTCGCGAAATGCATTGAGCATATGCGCTACAAGTCGAGCTGCTGGCAAGTGAGCTAAGTCATGAAAACGAAAAAAGGAGCCAAGGCTCCTTTTGACAGCGATGACGTTGCTGGAACGCCATGCGGGGAATGCGGTGTGGAGCGGGTAGAGGGATTCGGCCCCATGACTACAAGTCGCGCAAGTCCCAGCATTTATTGGTGAAAGGCGCAGGTTGCGAGCAGGATTGTATGACATTTTTGTAGGACTGGGCGGATATGGAATGCACAGTCTTGTCGGAATGGCCAGTTCTATGCCTTCAGGCAGCTCCTCAGCCTGCGCAGTGCTGATCCACAACGGCAAAGCGAATTTTCTATAGCGGCATTTGGCTAGTATGGAATAATAAAAAGCACCCTTTGGGTGGGTGCCAAAGCAAACCAGAACGGAAATCCGGTTATGACTTCCCCGAGCAAATCAATGAGCTGCCTCACGGGCGTATCGAGTTCGTGTTCCTCCCGGCCTCCTCTTGCAGTAAATAACGCGTTGAATCTCATTCCGGGGGCATCTCAATGCTGACTGAGCAAGAAAAAAAACTGTCTCCGGCTGTAAATCTTGTGGTGCATGTCGTGGTGGTTGGGCTGATGTTGTGGGGGGGGCTCAGCCTGCAAAATGTTGTGGTGGAGTGGTATGACGGGTGGAGTAAGGAGAGCAGCCAGAAAGACGCTAGGAGGGAGGCCGTGTGCAGGTCTAGCGCCGTGTGCTGGGGGGAGCGCTACTTTGGCAATGCAGAGGTAGACTGTGCACCGGCTATCGAGCGGATGGCGAAATACAGTGCGCGCTGGACTAACGAAGGGCTGCACATGAAGCTAAGTCAGTATCGGTGGCTGGACTCTGAGCGCGCCTATGTCTCCTATATCGGGGACAAAGTCGAATTTCAGAATGGGCTAGGCGCTTACCAAGCGATGACTTATACGTGCAACTACGACACGGTTAATAAAAGGGTGATCGACATTAAAGTGGTGCCGGGCCGGCTTTGACCATGCCTCCACGCTAACCTGACGGCGAAGGTTTGCATCTTCGCCGTTGAAGGTGAGCATACTTTGCTCATCAGATTTGATGACCTCAAAAGCATTTGTCAATGGCACACGAAGCGTTCTGTAGTTGAGCTATTGCACGTTGGACTTGGGTTAGCCCCCACTTGCCGCCTTTGGGCGCGGGGCTACCGATCTTATTTAGCTCCTCAGCCATCGCTCGCTGAGACAGACCTTTCGCAGACATTTGGTCAAATAAAGCCCGTAGCCGCTCTACAAACGCTTGAGCAGCTTGGTGGCGCATTTCCAGATTCGGCTTCAGATTCGAGGCGCCTGCGGTCCCGAGTGCGACGCCACGAGCCTTTGCCACTGCAAGCGCTTCCTTTGTGCGCTGACTGATGCGCTTTGCTTCGTGCTCTGCGAACGCGGCCATGATGTGGATAGTGAGTTCGTTAGCCTCGGGCATGTCGCAAGCGACAAACCTGACGCGGGACTCCATCAGCCCCGAGACGAAATGCACGTTCCTTGCGAGCCGGTCCAGTTTGGCAATGACCAGGGTTGCGCCATGCTTGCGGCAGAATTCAAGAGCGGCCTTCAAGGTGGGACGCTTTGAGAGCGCATCCGAACCCTTTCCGGTTTCCACTTCCTGATACTCAGCGATCAGCGTGCCTCGTGTGCCTGCAACAAAGCTCTCGACGGCTGCACGCTGAGCATCAAGCCCCAAGCCTGAGCTTCCTTGCTTCTGCGTCGATACACGCAGGTAGCTGACAAAATCGTTCTTTAGCATCTCGCACCACCCCTGACTACATTGCAAAACGTTCGTTTAATGTGTGGTCATGATGGTTGAAGCGGGCTTGTCAGTCAAATTAAAATCATCATTGACTGATGTGTGATTGGTTGGTAATTTTGGCTCACCTGAACTGTTGGATGAGGCGACCATGAGTGAAGAACTAGTGAGCAACACCGTCGCAGCACAAACGCTCCATGAGCTGGAGCCATCGAAGACGATTGAGCAATGGGCAAACTGGTTGCAGAACAATCGGAACCAGTCCCGCACCGTTTCTTATCGTATTCCGTTCGAGCGCTTGGCCGGTGGTGTGTTTTATCGTCATGATGATTTGACCGCGTTCATCGAATGGGAAAAGTCTCGTCAGCTCGGAACTCTGAAGCTCACGGGCCGGGCAGCGGAAGCGATGCGGGCTTTTGGGATCGGTGAAAAGGGCGGGAGCACCACTGGTCGTAAGTTGAAGATCGACGGAATCAACCTTCAAGTCCAGGACGGCGTGCCATACATCCAACTCGTCATGACAGACCCGCTGATGGTCTACCGCCTTGAGGTCGATGAAGCAGAGGCGATCATTCAGGAAATGGCAGAGGTCGTCAGCGCCTGTAAGAGGATTGGTCAATGAAAGTGAAAACGGTTCCAGCCAGCGAAGCGGCCTACATCTTGCGCAGCAAGCTCGGCGCGGTTCGTGCGTGGGACGATATGCTTGCCGATATGAGGCGCGGCAAAAGCACATACTTCGGGTTAGTGCTTATTCCGTATCTTTGCAGCCATGACGGCAAAGGGTCACGTCCCTACTACAGTCTCGTAGATATCGCCGACTTCATCGGCGCGGTCCTCGCTGTAGCGCCACCATCCCCGGCGACGATTTCGCTCCAGGTGCGTGAGTTTGAGGTCGACCCGACTGACAAGCGTTCTTGGAAAGTTCGTGTGCTGCCGTGAGCGGGTCAGACGTGGTCAGCCGTAAACCCTTCAAGGTCACGGCCTGCATTGACTGGCTGGACGTCACAATTAAGACGTCCAGACCAACGCAGCACCACCACCTTCAAGAAACACTGAGAACCAGCGGCACCGGCACAGCTGGCACCAAGCTCTGGGTCGAGACGCTTGATAAACAGGCAGGCAGTGTCGGCACGGGGTTCAGAATTCGATTTCATGATGTGGACGACTATGCAAATTTAGCCAATGCGCTGGACGAGCTGTCTGCCCGATATCCTTTCGTCGAGCAGCCCAAGATCACTGCGATTGAGGTGGCCTGCGACTTCCGGCACAAGGCGGGTTCGATACCCGAGACGCTGGCGATGACCCACAGGCTGCAATCAAGCCTGTATGCTGATGGAACGAAGCACCGCCAGTTTGACCCCGCCATCGAGCAGAATCGTTACCTCGACCATCACGGGGATCGACTCGACCCGAACCTGAATTTTCGCATTGGCAACAGGGGCGACCCACTTTCTTGGCAGTGTTATTTCAAGCGAACCGACAACCAGAAAGCACTCCCAGAACACCAATGGCGCGCCCGGGTTGAAGTAACGCTACAGGGGCCGGCACCACAGTCATATGGGCTTTACCTGCTGTCTGATGTGCAGCATTTCCGGTTCGACAAGCTCGCCGGACTGTTTCGGTTTCGACGTCCCAGAGCACCGGCGGAAATGGCTGGCGCTGACCTTTTCAGGCTAACGGCGATCAAGATAAATCGCCAGTTACATGACGCTACCTCCGAACGGGGGATACACAGCTTTGATGCAATTGGAAGGCGCGACAAGTCTCGAAAGATACGGGCAGAGAGCTCCCACCTCGAAGCCGACGACGAGCTGCGGAATGCAGTCAGAGGTGCTCTCCGCCGACTGAGCCTGTAGAAGGCGTGCGGAGAAAAAGGTGACAAATCTCACCTATCAAGCCGTGTGGAAGCCGCGCTGGAAAAGGGTTTCCTCCGTCCGACCTAATAACTGTAAAAACAGTAAAGAGTGTGAACCCGGTAGATTGCTCTTGCTCCCATGCAGGGGCACTGACCAACCCCCCCCTTCAAAAACCAATATCTTAGATTTTGTGTAAGGTCACGAAGGGCTAGCATGCTTCGAAATCGGCCAGCGCACAGCAAACCTTATACCTACGGGAAATGCCCTCAATTGCTGGGTATCACCCAGTTCGAGGTCCAGGTTTGAAAAATCTACTGCCTACGCACTGCAACCAGATTCGCCGAATTGTCCGGCACGGCCTCTGTAGTCGCTCAGGACAAGCGATTTCCGTCTGACTGCGCCCATGCCATGGTGATGCGCTGAAAACGCCTCAAATCGCACCATGCGAGCTTAGAGCGTTTGGGCTTTACAGTATGCGCAATCTCACTCACGCCCCGCCTGTTGGAAATCGAGGTCCGGTCGCCACGGCGCACGAGCGGATGGGCATATACCCACTGGCACGAAGCGCCATTGATTCGTCTCGATGAACCATATTGATGGTTTCCAACCTTCAGGCTAATACTCAAGTATCTGCCTGGGGAGGCACGAATCATGCAAACAAGATTTGTTATCGTTCCAGCTGTGCCAATCGAAAAAGAATCCTTCCAATCGGGATCTCGTTTCTATGCCGCTACCGTGTCAGGTGGCTTCGACATCTACGACAACCAAGAAAAATTGCGGCTGAAGCCAAGCTACGCTACCAAGGCGCTCGCAGAAGCAGCACGAGCGAAGCTGAACAGCGAGTGCCGTAATCCGGACGAACTTTTTCCCTTCTTGAGGGTGGACTGCTCCGTCACCGAATAATGGTTTGGCAAATGCGGGGAAAGCTGCCGCTTGGGTAGCTTAACCCCCTCCAAACTGGGCACAACTGCAAATCCAGCCGGCGTCACGTCAGCCATTAGGGAAGCACTCTCAGCGTTGACTAAACCTTGAAAACTGCCGAGCTAGCATATGCCCGTCAGCGGCTCAGAGTGCCCCCTGAGAGCTACCGAAAGCTTGAGCAAACCTCTTGGACCGGCATGCATTTTATTGTGTTGGCTTTGCTTTTCGCCTCAAAGCGTCTCTCACAGCGTCCAGTCCATCGGCAATAGAGAAAGGAGCAATCGCCGGTAGCTTGAAGTCCAGTTGCTTGACGTAGCCCAGCAGCCGATCAGCTTCGGCATCTTTCCGATACCGGGTCAGAGTGATCGTGCCGCCGCGACTGTGCCCGGCCAACTGCGACTGGATGTCAGCAGGGACATTCAGCTCGCTGAGGGCTGTGATGAACGTGTGTCGGAAGGAGTGGAAAGTGCGCGTTCCATCTCTCTGGATCTTCAACTGGTTGCCCAGAAAACGCTCATTAAACCAGCTGCCAGCCGGCTTGCCGTAGCCTTTCACCGCGTCATGCTTAAGCTCAGGGAACAGCCGCAAATGTCCAGCCGCAGACAGGGCTCTGACGTAGTCGTGCAGGCCCAGCTCGATGAGGTTTGGATGAACTGCAACGATCCGCTTCGCGTTGACGGTCTTGAGCGATTTATCAGATCCGTCCGCGTCGACCTTATCTGCGCCATCGAGGTTGAAGTCTAGGTAGAGCACCCCCGCCTCAGTCACCTTGACGTCGTTGGTGTAGAGCTGGGATAGCTCGTTGAGCCGTGCGCCAGTGTAGAGTCCCAATAGAGGAAGCCAGTAGAAATGGGGGCGGAACCTGTGGAATCGGCCGTGTTTGTTTCTCTCACCCGCGCCGGTCGCAAACCACTGGGCGGTGAAAATCTTGTCTAGGTCGGTGCTCTCGAATTTCGAACGGTCATCCTGATCCCTGGTCGTCTTTTTCGGCTTTTCGATAGCTCGTTCAGCAGGATTTCCAGTGAGGATCTGGTTGCGCTTCGCCCATGCAAACATGCTTGAAAGGTTGTCTAGATAGCGCTCGACACTCGTTGATGACAAGCGGTCCTCTCCAAGCTCTTCGGCCAAGGCTATAAGGCGGTGCGCTTCATTCGTTTTATGTCGGCGAGCAGCGTTGTATCTATCCGCAGGCATCTTGCGAAGTTTTGCTTCGTAACTCCAGATCATCTGACGGTTGAGCGCTCCTAATGGAGGGTCGTTCATCAGTTCGACGAACGTGCCACACTGCGTTGCCATTTTTTTCTGCTGGTCCGGCTTCCAACTGGATTGCCTGCGTTCGAAAAAGGTCGCCATAAGCGAGGAGACACGTTCGTCGGCGCGTTCAGGGCGGCAGTTCTCACAGGTCAATCCGTTCGCTGCAAGACCTTTATGTGCATCAGAGTTAAGCGCAGGGCTCTCTGAGAGGCTGGCGCTTGAAGGCCCCGTCCTGCTGAACCGGTCCGCGTGGATTTTCAGGAGCAATACCGACCGTGGGGTCAGTCGAATGCCGGGTAGGTCAAAGAATGCGGCACCGCGAGGGCGCGTATTCGTCCTGAACACAACCTCTTCCGCGTAGCCGCACTCAATAATGTTGAGGATCGTATGCCGTTCGTCGAAGGGCCTTAGAAAGCGGCTGAAAACGTGGGGTGATCCGACTTCGAATGCGCTATTGAGCACGAAACCGCCCGTGTCGGCTTCCCGGTCGACCTCTAGAAAGTCATCCACCAGATAACCGGGCTGCGAATTAACCTCGGCCATGATCGGTATTCGGTGGTTCAGCAGCTCCCGCAGAATGAAACTGACTTGAAGTCCGGTCGCTTCGCTGATTTCGTTGACGCTTATAACCCCCTTGGGCGCCGGTTCGCTCCCAGTGTTTTTTTGTCCACGGTCAACCATTTCAAGCTCGCTTAGGCATTGGTCCCAGAGACCCAGCAGTCGGCATGCAACAGTTCTCGCTTGAGCCGGGTTGCTGGTGGCGGTCGACGCGTGAATCTCTCTCTGCCCTAGCAGAAGGCGAAAGCGGGCCGGGACGGTCAGGCGAAGGACATAGATTCCGCTCGAACGGCGGTAGAGGTTGTTGCGCTGTGCCACGTGTATGAGTCCTTTGTAGTAGGACTCACGCGACGGCTTGCTCCGAACTCATAAAACTCCACAGGAATCAACGAGTTAGAGCAGAGGTGGAGCGGGTAGAGGGAATCGAACCCTCACCGATTGCTTGGGAAGCAATAGTTGTACCATTCAACTATACCCGCTTTTTTGCCTACACGGTGCACTGAAGCGGCGTGTCCAATAAGAACCCTCGTCGGAAGCTTGGGAAGCTACTGTTCTACCATTAAACTATACCCGCGTCTGCGCTCGACTTTTTACCAGAACCCTCATCGAATTAGAAGCCCCAGTTATAAAAAGGCTGTCGGCGTCCTTAGCCTGCGGGTGGTGGCTACAGGACGCCGATTCACTCAGATAGCCCATGCATGTTGCCCTTGGGCCGTGTACGGGTTGCGCGGCCGCGGCTCGCGCACGGTGGGTTTGAGGAAGTCGAGCAGTGCGCTGCGGGTGTCCTCGCAGGCCGACTTGTTCTCCATGTCGAGGAAGTGGCCAGCATCGCGTATCACCGTGAAATGACTCTTGTCGACATGATGACCGAACTGCCGGGCGTCTTCAGCGGTGGTGTACTCGTCACGGTCGCCGTTGATGAACAGCACCGGGATGTCGATGTTGCGCGCGCCTTTGAGCGCCCGTTCCAGGTCATGTTGCAGCACTTCGTTGATGTGGAAGTGCATCTGCGCATACTCATGGCTGTCCAGGCCGCTCACGTGGCGGTAGTTGAAGCGTTTGAACAGCGATGGCAGGTGCTTGCCGATGGTGTCGTTGACCAGGTTGCCGACCTGGTAGCGATCGCAGGCCGCCAGGTACCGGCTGCCACGGTCGAGGTAGTCGCGCATCGGTTCGTTGATCACCGGCGAGAACGAACTGACCACCGCCTTCTTCACCCGCCGCGGCTGGTGCGCCAGCGCCAGCAGCGTGCCCGCACCGCCCCAGGAGAACGACATCACGTGGTCGGCCTGGAAGTGCTCGATCAGCTCAAGGAGGATATGCGCCTCGGTCTCCTTGCTGATGAAGCGTTCCTGGCGGTTGTGCGGCTTGGACTTGCCAGCGTAGGGCTGGTCGTACAGCACGACGTTGAATTGCGGGTGCAGGTTACGCACCGTCTGGGCGAACGAGGCCGTGGTGGCCAGCGAACCATTGATCAGGATGATCGTTTTCTCGGCCGCATCCGCGCGATAGAACTCCGTGTAAACCCGATACTGACCTTGGATATCAAGTACAGCGATTTCTGGCCTCATGTCATCGACTCCTGGCGCAAAAAGGGTATTCGCGTCACCTAGGGTGCACGTTCAATATGACAGGTAGGCATTTGCCTGAAGAAAAACCGGGGGCCCTGTGTCGATCCTTCGTACACGTGTCGACGGTATTGTTTTAGGCGGGCAATTCGCCGTGCCCCAAGGCATCTAGGCATTGGGTAGCCGGCGAAAAGGTGTCTTCGACTGCAAATGTGACTCATGAGTCACGCACAGACTGACGAGTTAGGATTCAAGCAGTGGGTTGGGGTTCTCGCAAGTGCCGTTGGCGCAAATATGTGACTTTTGCCGCTGGGTGGTCGTATGACGACGCTGCGCTGTCTGTTCCGGCCCTTTCGCCGGCAGCCGGCTCCCACAGGTTCGCCACCGGTCCTGAGTACTGCGGACACCCTGTGGGAGCCGGCTTGCCGGCGATGAGGCCCGACCAGACAACCTAGACCGTGGCGATCTCATCACCCGTCAATGCCCTGAACTCCCCCGGCGCCAACCGGGGGTCCAGCTGGATCGTCCCCATGCTTTCCCGATGCAACCCCACCACCTTGTTGTCGAAATGCCCGAACATGCGCTTGACCTGGTGATAACGTCCCTCGACGATCGCCAACCGCGCCTGGCGCGGGCCCAGGATGTCGAGTTGGGCGGGCAGGGTGGTGAGGTCTTCGAAGGCGAAGTAGAAGCCCTCGCGAAATTTGGCGACATAGTGAGCGCCGATTTCGTCCTCGGTTTCCACCAGGTAATGCTTGGGCAGCTTGGTGGTCGGTTGGGTCAGGCGCCGTGACCACTGGCCATCATTGGTCAGGATCAGCAGGCCGGTGGTGTTGTAGTCCAGCCGCCCGGCGATGTGCAGGTCGTCACGTAGCTCGGTGGGCAACAGGTCCAGCACCGTGCGGTGCTGCGGGTCGTGGGTGGCGCTCACGCAGCCGGCCGGTTTGTGCAACATCAGATAGCGCGCTGGACGGCCTGCCTGGAGCAGCTGATCGTCCACTTCGACACTGCTGAATTCGCGCACCTCGGCCTTTGGGTCGGTCACCACCTTGGCGTCCACGCGCACGCGGCGCTGCACCAGCAGCAGGCGCACTTGCTGGCGGTTATAGCAGGGCAGGTTGGCGAGGAAACGGTCGAGGCGCATGGTGGCAAGGCAGTTGGACGATGGGCGCGCAGTCTAGCGTTTTTTACCCTCGATCGCTGGATGTTTGCTGAAGTTGATCCAGCACCTGGGCACAGCGCGGGCACAGGCAGGCCTTGTCGCGCAGCTCGGCAGGCAGGGCCTGCAGGACGGCAGGGGCGATGGTCACGGCATAGCACCAGCACGCTTGCGTGGCGCTGCGCGGGTCGGCCAGGGCGCACTGGTTGAGGGCGCCACAGGCGGGGCAGTGCTGTTGGTCAATCATGGTCGTTTCCGGGCTGCAGTTATCAAGTGAGTGGAGCTGTTTCCAATTGTTGCAGAAATGGCACTGCACCTTGGCGCAACGGTCTTATTCAGTGTCGATGAACGCTTTTCAATCGACGCTCGCCAGCGCCGCTGTTCGGGCACCCCAGCGGTCCAGGAGGCCGCCATGTCCTATCGAATGCTGTTGGTAGCCCTCACGGGGCTGATGACTTGCGCGTGCGTACCCTACTACGAAGGCGGCAGCTATTATCGCTCGGACTACTACACCAGCGATCGCTACGTGTCGCCGGGTTACTACCGTTACGACCGGTACTATGTAACGCCACAACCGCGCTACTACTACCAGACGGCACCGCGTTACTACCAGCCCGCACCGCGTTACTACCGGCCGGCGCCCGTGCCGCATTACAGGCCCTATCCGCAGCCGGGCATGAACCAGTGGCACGGCAATCCGCGTTACGACTATGGCAATCGCCAGCGTTATGACTATGGGCGCGATCGCGATCGTCACGACTACCGCAATGGCAGCCAGCGTTATCCGAATGACCGCTGGCATTCCAACGGGCACGGAAGGGATCGCAACTGGCAGCGATGAGGGTTGAAGGGACCGTGTTGGCGGGACTGGCCTCATCGCCGGCAAGCCGGCTCCCACAGGAAAATCACCGCATTTAAAAGCTGTGCGGTCCCTGTGGGAGCCGGCTTGCCGGCGATGGGGCCCGTCACGTCAGGCCAGGTCTGCCAAGGGATGTCGCCCTTCCCACACTTTCACGAAATGCGCCTCGACCACCGCCGCCGGCACTTGCGCCACATCCGGCCAGTGCCAGTGTGGCTGGTTGTCCTTGTCGAGCAAGCGGGCGCGCACGCCTTCTCTGAACTCGGGATGACGGCAGCAATTGAGGCTCATGCTGTACTCCATCTGGAATACCTGCGCCAGTGACAGGTGCCGGGCCCGGTGTATCTGCTCCCAGACCAGGTGCGCGGTCAGCGGGCAGCCCTCGTGCAGGCGTTCGCCCGCGGCGGCAAGGAGTGGGTCACTGTGATGCTTCAAGCCTTCCAGTGCATGCCATGCAGCGGCTGGGTCGGCGACATCGAGCAGTTCGTCGATCACCCGACGCCGAGGTAGCCATTGCGCCTGCGGCAGCTCTTCACTGGCACGATGCTGCTCGGCCTTGAGCAGGCTGTTGAGCTGCAAGTCGGTCTGCTCCTGCCAGTTCAGTTGCAGCAGGTCGTCGATCAGGTCTTCCTGCTGGTGCTCGCCGAAGAATCGATCCGCCAGGTCGAGATCAAGCGCATCGCGGGCATTGATCGGCGCACCGGTCAGCCCGAAAAACAGCCCAAGCTTGCCCGGCAGGCGAGCGAGGAACCAGCTGGCGCCGACATCGGGGTAAAGGCCGATGCTGATTTCAGGCATCGCCAGCCGGCTGCTGGGCGTGACGATGCGCACGCTGGCCCCTTGCAACAGCCCCATGCCGCCTCCCAGCACATGTCCGTGCCCCCAGCACAGCAGCGGCTTGGGGTAGGTATGCAACAGATAGTCGAGGCGATACTCGGCGGCGAAAAAGGTGGCCGCCAGCGGCGGTACGCTGCCTGGGTGGTTACGGCAGGCTTGGGCCAGGGCCCGGACGTCGCCCCCGGCGCAGAACGCCTTCGCGCCGTTGCCACGCAGCAGCACGCAGACCACGCCGGGGTCGCGGGCCCATTCGTGCAGCTGTTCGCCGAGCACTTCGATCATCGGCAGGTTGAGGGCATTGAGTGCCTTGGGAGCATCCAGGGTAGCAACGCCGATGCGGGCGCCATCGACGCCGGTGAGTACCTCGCAATGAATGGACATGGACTACCTCGCACAAGTCATCACCCTAGTATGGCCTGCGTAGCCAATCATGCCGGTCGTCGGTCGGATCGATTGACAAGGGTGGATGGCTTACCTAGTGTCGCGCCATTGTTAACGGATGGCCCCATGACTGACGACGATCGCATCAAACTCGAACCCGGTTGGAAGGCTGCACTGCGCGCCGAGTTCGACCAGCCCTACATGCACAAGCTGCGCGAATTCCTGCGCGAGGAATACGCAGCCGGCAAAGAGATCTACCCGCCGGGGCCGATGATTTTCAACGCGCTCAACTCCACGCCGCTGCAGCAGGTGAAGGTGGTGATCCTCGGCCAGGACCCGTATCACGGCCCCGGCCAGGCCCATGGCCTGTGCTTCTCGGTGCAGCCGGGCGTAGCGACGCCGCCTTCGCTGGTGAACATCTACAAGGAGCTGCAGCGCGACCTGAACATTCCCATCGCCAGTCATGGCTACCTGCAGAGCTGGGCCGAGCAGGGCGTGTTGTTGCTGAACACGACCATGACCGTCGAGCGCGCCAATGCCGCTTCGCATGCCAAGAAGGGATGGGAGTTCTTTACCGACCGGGTTATCCAGGTGGTCAGCGAGCAGTGCCCGAACGTGGTGTTCCTGCTGTGGGGCGCGCATGCCCAGAGCAAGCAGAAGTTGATCGATGGCACCAAGCACCTGGTGCTGAAGTCGGTGCATCCTTCGCCGTTGTCGGCTTACCGCGGGTTCCTTGGCTGTGGGCACTTCAGCCGGGCCAATGGTTTCCTGGAGCAGCGTGGGCTGGCGCCGATCAACTGGGCGTTGCCGCCGCTTTAGTGGTGGCCCAATCGCCGGCAAGCCGGCTCCCACAGGAACCCCACTGCCCTTGAGAGCGGTGGGGTTGCTGTGGGAGCCGGCTTGCCGGCGATGAGGGCGCCACGATCACTGCTGATCAGCATTCCACAATCTGAACAGCGGCTCCGCCAGAAACAGCACGAACAACAGCCGCATCACCTGCAACGCCGTCACCAGCGGCACCGACAACTGCAAGGTCTCCGCCGTCAGGCTCATCTCGGCAATGCCGCCTGGCATCATGCCCAAGGTCAGCGAACGCAGATCCAGCCCTGTCATCACGCTCAATCCCCAGGCCGCAGCGCCAGCAATCAGCATGCACAACGCCGTGGCCACCAGCGTGCGCCCGAGGAACGACGGTGCCCGCCGAAAGAACGCGCGGTTGAAGTGGCAGGCCAGCCCGCTGCCGATCAACCATTGGCCGATCTGGCTGGCGCCATTGGGCAGGGCGATCTGCAGGTTGGCCGCCAGACTCACCGCAGCCGCCACCAGCAAGGGCCCGAACAGCCAGGGGTTGGGTTGACGCAAGCGTTGCCAGATGAAACCGACCGCCACACCCACGGGCACGATCAACGCCAGCCAACCCCAGCTGACACTGCCAGCGTGATTCAGGGCGACACCGTCACCGATCAGAAACTTGAACAGCGCCGGCACGCACAGCACCACTGCCAGCACGCGCAAGCTCTGCGCCGCCGCCACCTGGCTGAGCTCCGCGCCATTGCGCGCACCGAGGTTGACCATCTCCCCCGAACCGCCAGGCATGCTGGCGAAAAACGCCGTGGCCCGGTCTTCACCGGTGCGCCGCAGCAGCCACACGCCGATCACGCTGGAAAGGGTGGTGAACAGGGCCGCGCAGAAGATCAGCACGAGGTGGCTGGCCACCTGTTCGATCACTGCCGGGGTGAAGTGCAGGCCGATACCCAGGCCGATGATGCATTGCCCGCATTTGCGGCCATGGGGGATTTCCGACAGCTGCCAGGGCGTCAGGCAGCGTACCAGGATGATCGCCAGCAGCGAGCCGACCATCCACGGCAAAGGCCAGCCGACCTTGCTGGCGAGAAACCCGCCCGCAAGGCCGACCAGCCCGGTTGCCCAGAACAGCTGCAACGACCGATCAGGCATCGGCCAGCGCCCGGCGTTGCAGGCTGCGTTTACGCCAGATACGCAGCAGAGGCAGACCAAGCATGCACACCACCAGTGCCCACATGCCCATGCTGATCGGGCTCGACCAGAGAATGCCCAGCTCGCCGTTGGAGATCGACAGCGCGCGGCGCAGGTTCTGCTCCATCAGCCCGCCAAGAATGAAGCCCAGCAGGATCGGCGACAGCGGGAAGTCCAGCTTGCGCAGGATGTAGCCCATGATGCCGATGCCGACCATCAGGAACAGGTCGAAGGTGGTGGCATGCACGGCGTACACGCCGATTCCGGTGATGATCGCGATCACCGGCACCAGCGCCCAGTTCGGCACGGCAAGGATGCGGGTGAAGATACGGATCATCGGGATGTTCAGGATCACCAGCATGATGTTGGCGATGAACAGCGAGGCGATCAGGCCCCAGACGATGTCCGGTTGCTGCTCGAACAACATCGGCCCCGGGGTGATGTTGTACAAGGTGAGTGCGCCAATCATCACCGCGGTGGTGCCTGAACCCGGCACACCCAGGGTCAGCATCGGTACCAGGGCGCCGCAGCAGGAGGCGCCGATGGCGGTTTCCGGGGCGGCCAGGCCACGGGCATCGCCCTTGCCGAACTTGCCGCTCTCACCCGCGATGCGTTTCTCGGTCATGTAGGCCACGGCACTGGCCAAGGTAGCGCCGGCGCCCGGCAGCACGCCCATGATGAAACCGAGCAGGCCGCAGCGCAGGTTGACCACGAACACCGAGGCCGCTTCCTTGAAGTTGAACAGCATGCGCCCGGTGGCCTTGACCGCCTGGTGGCCATGGTGGGTCTTTTCCAGCAGCAGGAGGATTTCACTGATCGAGAACAGGCCCAGCACCAGCACCACGAACTGGATGCCGTCGGCCAGGTGCACGCTGTCACCGGTGAAGCGGTATACGCCGCTGTTGGCATCGATGCCGACCGCCGACAGGAACAGGCCAATCAGCGCCGCGATGAAGGTCTTCAGCGGTTTGTCGCCCGCCATGCCGCCCAGGGCGACGATGGCGAACACCATCAGCACGAAATACTCCGCCGGGCCAAAGGCGATCGCCCATTTCGCCAGCAGCGGGGCGAACAGCACCATGCCGCAGGTGGCGATGAAGGCGCCGATGAACGAACTCCAGGCCGACAGCGACAGGGCCACACCGGCCAGGCCATTGCGTGCCATCGGGTAGCCGTCGAGGGTGGTCATCACCGTCGAGGCCTCGCCCGGGATGTTCAGCAGGATCGAACTGATCCGCCCACCGTACTCACAGCCCAGGTATACCGCGGCCAGCAGGATCAGTGCCGATTCCGGCGGCAGGCCGAGGGCGAAGGCGATCGGGATCAGCAAGGCCACGCCGTTGATCGGGCCCAGGCCCGGCAGCAGGCCGACCACGGTGCCGATCAGGGTGCCCGAGAGGGCGGTAACCAGGTTGTACGGGCTCAGGGCGACGCCGAAGCCCTGGCCCAGGTAGCTCAAGGTATCCATGTGTCAGTTCTCCAGTACGCTCAGCAGGCCAAGGGGCAGGGGCACATCCATCACGCGGTCGAACAGCCAGTAGAGGAACAGGCTCATGCCCACCACCACGATGGCGCTGTGCAGCCAGCGGCCGCCGTACAGGCGGGCCATGGGGATGCCGACCAGGATGGCGCTGAGGATGAAGCCCAGGGCCTCGAACGTTGCAGCGAAGACGATCAGCAGGCCGATGCAGAAGCCGATCTTGGTCAGGGTTTCGCGGTCCAGCTCGGGCTCGTCGTCCTTGCGCACGATCGGCGTCGGGCGGATAGCGAGGTAGAGCAGCCCCAGGCTCATCAGGCCGAGCATCAGCAGCGGGTAGGCACGTGGGCCCACCGGTTCATAGGAAAACGCGGCCTGGTAGGGCCAGGCCATCACGGCCAGGGCGGCGCACACCGCCAGCAGGGCCAGGGCGAAGATACGTTGCAGGATCATTGGGGAATCCTCGTGGGGGCAGGTAGTGGCCATGCGGGCTTCATCGCCGGCAAAGCGGCTCCCACAGTGGGAGCACCGCTGTACCTGTGGGAGCCGGCTTGCCGGCGATGAGGCCAGTACAGGCAACCCGGGCTTACTGAATCAGGCCAAATTCCTTGGCCAGCGCCTTGTAGTCGGCCACTTGCTTCTTCACATAGCCGTCCAGCTCTGCACCGGTCATGGCGAACGGGAACAGCTCGCGCTGGTCACGCAGCGTGGCGAAGTCTTCGGAGGCGAGCATCTTGTCGAACGATTCCTTCCACCAGGCGTATTCTTCGTCGCTCACCTTCGGCCCGAGGTAGAAGCCACGCACCACCGGCCAGACGATGTCGTAGCCCTGCTCCTTGGCGGTCGGGATGTCCTTCATCTCCGGCTCGTCCAGGCGGTTTTCCGAGAACACCGCGAGGATGCGCATGTTGCCGCTCTGGATATGCGGCATGGAGTCGGAAATGTCGGTGGAGCCCACCTGGATATGGCCGCCGAGCAGCGCAGTGGCGATTTCGCCGCCGCCTTCCAGGGCCACGTAGCGCAGGTCGCGCGGGTTGATGCCGGCGGCCTTGGCGATCAGTGCGGTCTGCATCCAGTCCTGGCTGCCGACGGTGCCGCCGGAGCCGATCACCACTTTGCCCGGGTCTTTCTTCAGGGCCGCGACCAGGTCATCGAGGGTCTTGTAGGGCGAATCGCTCTTCACCGCGATGGCGCCGTAGCTGGTGCCGACCGCCGCCAGCCATTTCACTGCGTTTTCGTCGAAGCGGCCGAACTTGCCCTGGGCCAGGTTCAGCAGCGAGCCGCTGGACCAGGCCACCAGGGTGCCGGCATCGGCCGGGCGCTGGGCCACCACGGCGTTGTAGGCCACCGCGCCGACACCGCCAGGCATGTAGGTCACACGCATCGGCTTGCTGAGGATCTTCTCCTGCACCAGCGCGCTCTGCACCAGCTTGCAGGTCAGGTCGAAACCGCCGCCGGGCGAAGCCGGGGCGATGCATTCGGGGCGTTTCGGTTCGGCAGCGAGGGCATTGCCGGCCAACAGCAGGCAACCGGTAGCCAGAACGAGGCGGCGCAGTGAAAAGGTCATCGTCTATCTCCGTGAGCGTTGTTGTTATGGGTGACTGCTATTGGCTACCACAGCGCCACGCTGTAACTCACCAGCAGCCGCACTTCGTCGGCGTCGCGAGTGAAGTTGGAACGGAAGGTGGCGTTGCGAAGGCGCACGGCGACGTCTTTCAACGGGCCGCTTTGTACCACGTACTTGAACTCGGTGTTGCGTTCCCATTCCTTGCCCTCGCTGCCATCGGCACGGCTGACGTTGTCGCCGTTGATGTAGCGGGTCATGAAGGTCAGGCCGGGGATACCGAGCGCTGCGAAGTTGTAGTCGTAGCGTGCTTGCCAGGAGCGCTCGTCGGCACCGGCGAAGTCGTTGATCTGGACGAAGTTGACCAGGTACGGGTCGGCGCCATCGACGTAGGGGAAGGCGCTGTCGCCGGACAGATGCTGGTAGGCGGCGCTGACCTTGTGCCCGCCCAGGGCGTAGCTGAGCATGCCGTTGACGGTGGTGTTGTCGATGTTGCCGGCCTTGGCCGCGCCCTGGTCGTCGCTGACCGCCAGGCGCAGGTCGGCGCCAAAGGTGCCAGGGCCCCAGGGCTGGGTGGCGAGCAGGCCGATGAAGTGCTGGCGGTAGATGTCGTCGAGCTGGGCGAAGTGGTAGCTGCCGGTGATGCGGTCGGTGAACGTGTAGTCCAGGCCGGCCAGGTCGAGGTTGTCGGCGCTGAAGGTGCCGCCGAAGCGTCCGTTCTTGTTGTTGAGGGCCAGGTCTTCCCAGTTGGTGTCGTCGCGGTCCTTGGCCTTGTCCAGGCGCCCGCCGGTGAAGGTCAGGCCCTTGATCTCCTGGGAGGTGAGCAGGCCGCCCTCGAAGGTTTGCGGCAGGATGCGGCCGTCGTTGGGCTGCAGGGTCGGCAGTTCAGGGATGAGGGTGCCGATCTTCAGTTCGGTCTTCGACACTTTCACCTTGCCGGTCAGGCCTAGCTTGGCGTATTCGTCGGCGGCCTTGCCGTCGTCATGGGTCGGCAACAGGCCGGTGCCGGTGCGGTCGGGGCTGGAGTCGAGCTTGATGCCCAGCATGCCCAGCGCATCCAGGCCGAAGCCGACGTTGCCGTCGGTGTAGCCGGACTCGAAATTGAGCAGAAAGCCCTGGGCCCATTCGTCACGCTTGGATTGCTGCGCGCTGGTGCCATCGCGGAAGTCGCGGTTGAAGTACATGTTGCGGGTTTCGAAGGTCGCCGAGCTGTCTTCGAAGAAGGCGGCCTGGCTCATCGGGGCGACACCGGCAAGTGCCAGGGCACTGGCGATGGCCGAGGGGCGTGCGGACAGGGAACGGGCAGGTGCGAATGCCTGCAGCTGCGATGACAGCATCGGGGTGGCTCCGTTTATTGTTCTTATTCGTTGCACCTTGCTGGTGCTTTTTTTCGGCGCGCGGGGCGACCGTGGTGCGATGCTAGGCAACCAACCTTTCGCTAACCTTTCAGCGAGAAAGGTTTGTCACAAAGGGCTTCAAAGGCCGGGCGACAGCGGTACACTCCGCGCCACCGCCCCCACCTGAGCAGGGAGAATCCGATGCGTGTGCTGTTGGTCGAAGACCACCTGCAACTGGCCGAAAGCGTGGCCCAGGCCCTGAAAAGCCATGGCCTGACCGTGGATGTATTGCACGATGGCGTGGCCGCCGACCTGGCCCTGGCCAGCGAGGAGTACGCCGTTGCCGTGCTCGACGTGGGGTTGCCGCGCATGGACGGCTTCGAAGTGCTGGCGCGCTTGCGTGGCCGCGGCAAGACCCTGCCGGTGCTGATGCTGACCGCGCGCAGCGATGTGAAGGACCGTGTGCACGGCCTGAACCTTGGCGCCGACGATTATCTGGCCAAGCCCTTCGAGTTGACCGAGCTGGAGGCGCGGGTCAAGGCCCTGCTGCGGCGCAGCGTGCTCGGTGGCGAGCGCCAGCAGCGCTGCGGGCCGTTGGTGTACGACCTCGATACCCGCCGTTTCAGCCTGGGCGAAGACAACCTGACACTGACCTTGCGCGAGCAGAGCGTGCTCGAAGCGCTGATCGCTCGGCCGGGGCGGGTGATGAGCAAGGAGCAATTGGCCGCCCAAGTCTTTGGCCTGGACGAAGAGGCCAGCCCCGACGCCATCGAGATCTACATCCACCGGCTGCGCAAGAAGCTCGACGGCCACCCGGTGGCCATCGTGACCTTCCGTGGCCTGGGCTATCTGCTCGAGCACCGCGATGCGTGACAACGGCAGCCTGCGCGGACGACTGCTGGGCAACCTGGCGCTGTTGCTGGTGGTGCTGATGCTGGCCAGCGGCCTGAGCGCCTACTGGAACGGCCGTGAGGCTGCCGACACCGCGTACGATCGGACCTTGCTGGCTTCGGCCAGGACCATCGCCGCCGGCCTGTCCCAGCGCGACGGCACCCTGAGCGCGGACGTGCCCTACGTGGCGCTGGACACCTTCGCCTACGACAGTGCCGGGCGGATCTACTACCAGGTGCTGGACATCAACCAGAAGCTCATTTCGGGTTACGAGAAACTGCCACCGCCGCCGCCCGGCACGCCGCGTACCGATGACTACCCGGCGCTGGCGCGTTTCTACAACGCCACTTATCTGGGCCAGGACGTGCGTGTGGTGAGCCTGCTCAAACCCGTGAGCGAACCGAACATGAATGGCATGGCGGAAATCCGCGTGGCCGAGACCGAGGAGGCGCGGGTGCGCATGGCCCGTGGGCTGATGGCCGACACCTTGCTGCGCCTGGGCATGCTGGCGCTCGGTGCGTTGGTGCTGGTGTCGTTTGCGGTGAGCGCGGCGCTGCGTCCCCTGGAGCGCCTGCGCACGGCGGTGGAAGAGCGCCAGCCGGACGACCTGCGGGCGCTGCCGGTGGTGCAGGTGCAGCGGGAACTGGGGCCACTGGTGCGCGCCCTGAACCACTTCACCGAGCGTTTGCGCGAGCAGTTCGAGCGCCAGGCGCAGTTCATCGCCGAGGCCGCCCACGAGTTGCGCACACCGTTGGCGGCGCTCAAGGCACGGGTGGAGCTGGGCTTGCGTTCGCAGCAGCCCGAGGAGTGGCGCCAGACCCTGGAGTCCGCGGCCCAAGGGACTGACCGCCTGACTCACCTGGCCAATCAGCTGTTGTCGTTGGCGCGGGTGGAAAACGGTGCCCGCGCGATCGCCGAAGGTGGGGCACAGCGTCTGGACCTGAGCCAGCTGGCGCGCGAGCTGGGCATGGCCATGGCGCCATTGGCGCACCATCGCGGCGTGGCATTGGCGCTGGAGGCCGAGGCGCCGGTCTGGCTCAAGGGCGAGCCGACCTTGCTCAACGAGCTGTTGAGCAATCTGGTGGACAACGCCCTGGCGCATACGCCGGCAGGGGGCAATGTGATCCTGCGGGCGCTGGCGCCGGCGGTGCTGGAGGTCGAGGATGATGGGCCGGGCATTCCCGAGGCGGAGCGTGAGCGGGTGTTCGAGCGCTTCTATCGGCGCGGCGCCCAGGGTACTGGCCTGGGGTTGGCCATTGTGGGCGAGATCTGTCGCGCGCATCTGGCGCAGATCAGCCTGCATGATGGGGAGAAGGGCGGGTTGAAGGTGCGGGTGAGTTTCATCGCCGATTGAGGTGTTGGCTGTGCTGGCCCTATCGCCGGCAAGCCGGCTCCCACATGAAGCGCGGTGAGTTCCTTGTGGGAGCCGGCTTGCCGGCGATAGGGCCGGTGCAGATATTCAGCGCAGCATGCTGCGCGCTTCCAGCAGCTCTCCAATGTCCAGCTCGGTGCCAGGCGGCAACCCCAGGTGCCGATAGGCCGGCAGCGTCCCCAGCGGCCGGTTGCGCCCGCGTTGGCTGAGGCAGCGGGCAATCTGTACCACGTCGATGTAGTCGACCTTGGCCGTGCAGCGATCCAGGTCCTGTATCTGGCTCGGCAGGTTCACCAGCTGCTCGGGAAACTCCCAGGAAGACAGGATCTTGTCGCCCAGTACCGGCTGGATCTGCTCGATCACGTAGTGCAGGCAGACCGGGTCGGAAAGCAGCTCGTTATGCTCCTCGGCATAGATCAGTACCGGCAGCGCGCCGATCTGATTGACCAGCCCGCCCAGGGTGGCCTGGTCGGGTTTGAGCTGGGTATGACGCCGACACAGTTCATAGCTGATACCCGCCACTTCGAGACTGTTGGCCCAGATATCACGGAGCTTCTGCTCCACTGCTGGCGATCGGGCGTGGAAGATCTGCTCGATCACCAAGCCGATGGCCAGGTTGCAGCTGTAGTTGATACCCAGGCGGGTGATGGCGGTGTGCAGGTCGGTGACCTCGACCGCCGCACGCAGCAGCGGACTGTTGACCACTTTGATCAGGCGTGCCGAGAGGGCAGCGTCGCGGCCTATCACTTTGCTCAGGGCGGCAACGCTGATTTCCGTGTCTTCCGCTGCCTCGCGGATACTCAAGGCAACTTCCGGAAGGGTCGGCAGGACCAGGTCGTCGTTGTCGATGGCAGCGAGCAACTGTGCTTGAACCGTCTCGGCCAGCTTGTTCATGAACGTCTCTACCGCAGGGGTGGCGTGCTGGTCAGCGCTGGATTTCCCGGTCGCGATCCAGTTCGTAAGGCAGGCTCAACAGCTGCAGGCGTGGGCCTTGCAGGCTGCCCAGGTGCAGGTTGTCGTCTTCCACTGCATCGGCGCTCAGTACCGCAAGCAGCTCGCAGCCCTGGCCCGTGCTGGCGGCGATGACAACCTCGCCGACCGAAGAGCCATGGGTGGGCGAGAAGATTTCAGCGCCCGGTGACGGAATGTCTTGCTGGTCGAGCGCCAGACGGTACTGACGGCGCTTGAGCTTGCCCAGGTACTGCATGCGGGCGACGATTTCCTGGCCGGTGTAGCAGCCTTTCTTGAAACTCACGCCGTCGACCGCCTGCAGGTTGATCATCTGCGGGATGAACAACTCGCGGGTCGGGCCCATGACCTGGCCGATACCGGCACGGATCTGCCCCAGCAACCAGTCGTTGAGGGTGCCCTCAGGCAAGACAGCGGCAAGTCTTTCGCGCACGTTCGCGGCGTTGTCCGCCGGCACCCACAGTTCGATGCGACCCTGCGAGACGGCAACCGCGATCAGGCCTTCATGACGCACGGTGGCGCCCGCGCCAGTCGGCACGTCCAGTCCCAGGGCCTGCAGCGCCGCATCGCCATGCTGCACGCCGAAGCGTACCCAGGCAGCGCTTTCGTCGCTGAGCGTGGCTTTGGAGAACACGGCGTATTTCTTCAGGTCGGCCAGTTGCGCCTCGAGCAGTTCGCTGGCCATGGCCAGCAAGTAGCCGTTGCCTTCGGGGAGAATGCGGAAGCTCGACTGCATGCGGCCCTTGACCATGCAACGGGCGCCAAGGCTGGAATGCTCGGGGCTGAGGTAGTTGATGTTGCAGGTCAGCTGGCCCTGCAGGAACTTGCCGGCGTCGGAGCCGCGGACGGCGAGGATGCCCTCGTGGGACAGGGGGCTGAAGAAAGCGGAATCGGCCATGGGTCATCGCGGTGGCTAAAGTCTGGCGGCCATCATAGAACGCCGGTAACAAAATAGGTAGGTGACTAGACCAACGCCCGGTGTCGCTCGCGGCTTCGCGCGGTATACTGCCCGACCATTCGAGGAGGGCCCCATGGTCGAACAAACTGAACTCAACCGGCTTTTCTGGCACAGCCGCCGTGGCATGCTGGAACTGGACGTGCTGCTGGTGCCATTCACCCAGGAAGTCTATCCGACCCTGAGCGAAGCCGACCGCGAACTCTACGTTCGCCTGTTGAGCTGCGAGGATCAGGACATGTTCGGCTGGTTCATGGAGCGTACCGAGTCCGAAGACCCGGAGCTGCAGCGCATGGTTCGCATCATCCTGGACCGTGTCCAGCCCAAGTGAGCGTTTCGAGTGCCGTTGGCAGGGTTCGCGCCTGCTGCTGACGGCCTATCTGATCTGCCAGGCGCCGGCGCAGCTGGCCTTGTGGTCGAGTGCGCTGCCCTGGTGGTTCTGTCTTGCCGTTCTGGCAGCTTGTATTGCCCACGCTTGCTGGGCCATTCCCCGACGCATTCTGTTGACTGATCCGCGTGCCGTGACCGGTTTGCGCCGCGATGCGCTTGGCTGGCGGGTGTTCAGCCGTGCGCGCGGTTGGCAGCCGGTGCGGTTGTGTCGGGACAGTGTGGCGTTGCCGGGGTTGGTGGTGTTGCGGTTTGTGCGGCCGGGGTGCTGGTTTGGCGAAAGCCAATGTATTGCCCGGGATGCCCTGGGGGCTGATCAGCATCGGCGGCTGCGGGTAAGGCTGAAATTCAGTCGTCGCAGGTGGGCTGAAGCACCGGTGCGATGATCGGGCACCGAGTTGGCCTCATCGCCGGCAAGCCGGCTCCCACAATGCCTGCAGCGCCGCAGAACCCTGTGGGAGCCGGCTTGCCGGCGATGGGGGCGCCACTGATTTCAGACCGGGCTAAGGATGGTGTCCTTGGCCTCGGGCAACATCCCTGGGTAATCCAGGGTGTAGTGCAGCCCCCGGCTTTCCTTGCGCTGCATCGCCGAGCGAATCATCAGCTCCGCCACCTGGGCCAGGTTGCGCAGCTCGATCAGGTCGCGGCTGACCTTGTAGTTGCTGTAGAACTCATCGATCTCATCGAGCAGCAGGCGAACGCGGTGCTCGGCGCGCTGCAGGCGCTTGCTGGTGCGCACGATGCCCACGTAGTCCCACATGAAGCGCCGCAGTTCATCCCAGTTGTGGGCAATGATCACGTCCTCGTCGGAGTCGGTGACCTGGCTGGCATCCCAGCAGGGCAGGGCGCTGGGCATGTTGATCTGCTCCAGGTGCGCGCGGATGTCCGCCGCAGCGGCGCGGCCATAGACGAAGCATTCGAGCAACGAATTGCTGGCCATGCGGTTGGCCCCGTGCAGGCCGGTGAAACTGGTCTCGCCGATGGCGTACAGGCCAGGCACATCGGTGTGACCGCGGTCGTCGACAACAACCCCGCCACAGGTGTAGTGAGCCGCCGGTACCACCGGGATCGGTTGGCGGGTGATGTCGATGCCGAACGTCAGGCAACGCTCGTAAACGGTAGGGAAGTGGCTCTTGATGAAGTCGGCCGGCTTGTGGGTGATGTCCAGGTACACGCAATCCACGCCCAGGCGTTTCATCTCGTGGTCGATGGCACGGGCCACGATATCCCGTGGGGCCAGCTCCTCGCGCGGGTCGAAACGTGGCATGAAGCGTTCGCCGTTGGGCAGGCGCAACAGGGCGCCTTCGCCGCGCAGTGCTTCGGTGATCAGGAAGCTCTTGGCCTGCGGGTGATACAGGCAGGTCGGGTGGAACTGGTTGAACTCCAGGTTCGCCACCCGGCAGCCCGCCCGCCAGGCCATGGCGATACCGTCGCCACAAGCGCCGTCGGGATTGCTGGTGTAGAGGTAGACCTTGGCCGCGCCACCGGTGGCCAGCACGGTGAAGCGTGCCCCGAAGGTGTCCACTTCGCCGCTGTTGCGGTTCAGCACGTAGGCGCCCAGGCAGCGTTCGCCGGGCAAACCCAGACGCCGTTCGGTGATCAGGTCGACGGCCACGCGCTGTTCGAGCAGCTCGATGTTCGGCCGCTGCCGCGCCTGGGCCAGCAAGGTAGTGAAGATAGCCGCACCCGTGGCATCGGCGGCATGGATGATGCGCCGATGACTATGACCGCCCTCGCGCGTCAGGTGAAACTCGAAACCGCCATCGTCGACACCGTGGTGTTCGTCGCGCGTGAAAGGCACGCCCTGTTCGATCAGCCATTCGATGGCTTCGCGGCTGTGCTCGACGGTGAAGCGCACCGCGTCTTCATTGCACAGGCCGCCGCCCGCATTGAGGGTGTCCTCGACATGGGATTGCACGGTATCGGTATCGTCCAGCACCGCGGCGACCCCGCCTTGGGCCCAGAAGGTCGAGCCGTTGGCCAGGTCACCCTTGCTCAGCACGGCAATGCGCAGGTGGCTGGGAAGGTTCAGTGCCAAGCTGAGACCGGCGGCGCCGCTGCCGATCACCAGGACATCATGTTGGAATTGTTGGCTCATGTCAGGACACTAGTAATCTTTGAAAGGGGCGCGGCACAATAGTCACGTGCAGATGGCAATGTGAAACTATCGTGAATGCAGGCCGGGCTGTCTTTATAGCAGCCTGCGGTAGCCAATTTCCATGCCACATGTGACGTAGCGGCGATCTTCGCGGGAACTTTCCGGCACGGCAGGAAATCCTATGAAGGCTGCCCGCACGCCACAATTTGCCGCGGCGACGCAGGGCGGCAGCTCTATTCGGGCTGACACCTGCGTATTCGAAACCTGATTATCGACGCAGCAGGCCGTGACCGCGCCGCGTCTTCCGTGCGAGCCGACCAAGGGCCGCAGGAAACTTGCTTGGAGGGGAGAACTTTTGCGCAAAGCCCGAGTCTATGGTTGCAAGCCTGAACGATGGCTGTTGCAACGCTCCTTCGAGTTCACTGAGGAGTGTTCATGCTAACCCAGGAAGAGGATCAGCAGCTTGTAGAGCGCGTACAGCGTGGTGACAGGCGAGCGTTCGATCTGTTGGTGCTGAAGTATCAGCACAAGATTCTCGGGTTGATCGTGCGTTTCGTTCACGATACCCACGAGGCCCAGGATGTGGCGCAGGAAGCCTTTATCAAGGCCTACCGTGCGCTTGGCAATTTTCGCGGAGACAGTGCGTTTTATACCTGGCTGTACCGCATCGCCATCAACACGGCGAAGAACTACCTGGTGTCCCGTGGAAGACGGCCACCAGACAGCGATGTGAGCTCCGAGGATGCGGAGTTTTACGACGGCGATCATGGTCTCAAGGATCTCGAGTCCCCAGAGCGCTCGTTGTTGCGGGATGAAATCGAAGGCACTGTCCATCGCACCATCCAGCAACTGCCGGAAGATTTGCGCACGGCCCTGACCCTGCGTGAATTCGACGGATTGAGTTACGAAGACATTGCGAGCGTCATGCAATGTCCGGTGGGTACCGTGCGCTCTCGAATTTTCCGCGCTCGGGAGGCCATAGATAAAGCCCTGCAGCCGTTGTTGCAGGACACCTGAGACAGCGGCGACAGCCAAGAGAGGAACCGCCATGAGTCGTGAAGCTTTGCAGGAATCGCTGTCCGCGGTAATGGATAACGAAGCGGACGAACTGGAACTGCGTCGCGTGCTGAACGCCGTCGACGACGCCGAAACCCGTGCCACCTGGTCGCGTTACCAGGTTGCCCGCGCAGCCATGCACAAGGAACTGCTGCTGCCCAAGCTGGATATCGCCTCGGCGGTGTCTGCCGCGCTGGCCGACGAAGCCGTGCCAGCCAAGGTCAAGCAAGGCCCGTGGCGCAGCATTGGCCGCCTGGCCGTTGCAGCCTCGGTGACCGTCGCGGTGCTGGCGGGTGTGCGCATGTACAACCAGGACGAGATCACCGGTGCCGAGCTGGCTTCCCAGCAGCCTGCGCAACAAGGCCTGAGCATGCCACAAACTCAGGGTCCGGCCGTTTTGGCAGGCTATAGTGAGAGCAGTGAGCAACCAACCGGGCCAATGGCCAACGGCGTGCTGCAGAACCAGGCCGGCTGGGATCAGCGTCTGCCAGGTTACCTGCGCCAGCATGCCCAGGAATCCGCGCTCAAAGGCACTGAAACCGCATTGCCTTATGCCCGCGCCGCCAGCCTGGAAAACCGCTAAGTAAGGAGGATCATGCGCGCGCTACCTCTCCTGTCGCTGCTGATAGGCAGCTGCGTGATGGTGCCAGCGTTGGCGGCCAATTCCTCGCCCGAGGCGAGTGAGTGGTTGAACAAGCTGGCACTGGCCGAGCAAAAACAGAGTTACCAGGGTTCTTTCGTCTACGAACGCAACGGTAGCTTCTCTTCCCACGATATCTGGCATCGGGTCCAGGACGGCAAAGTCAGCGAGCGGCTGCTGCAGCTCGATGGTGCCGCCCAGGAAATCGTGCGCGTGGATGGCAAGGTACAGTGCATCAGTGGTGCTTTGGTCAGTGGCGTAGGCACGCCACCTGACGGTGCCGCACGCGTGCTCGATCCTCTCAAGCTGATGAGCTGGTATGACCTTCGCCTGGCAGGCCGGGCGCGTGTCGCCGGGCGCGATGCCGTGATCGTCACCCTTACCCCACGTGATCAGCACCGCTACGCATTCGAATTGCACCTCGATCGCCAGACCGGGCTGCCGCTGCGTTCATTGATGCTCAATGACAAAGGCCAGTTGCTCGAACGCTTCCAGATGACCCGGCTGGATACCGATGACCTGCCCACCGACCAGGACTTGCGCCCCAGTGCGGCGTGCAAGCCGGTAGAGCATGTGGCGAGTACCAAGGCCGAGGCTGTCGCCGGTTGGCGTTCGGATTGGCTGCCAGATGGTTTCGAGCTGATCAACAGCTCCGTTCGCCGTGACCCTGCGCGTGACAGCACCATCAGCAGCCTGATGTACGACGATGGCCTGGCACGTTTTTCGGTGTTCCTGGAGCCCATCAAAGACGACTCCGGCGCCGATGTGCGCACTCAACTGGGCCCAACCGTGGCGGTTTCGCGTCGACTGAACACGCCCAAGGGCAAGGTGATGGTCACCGTGGTCGGGGAAATTCCATTGGGTACCGCAGAACGCATTGCGCTGTCGATGCGCCCCCAGGATGCCCAGGCGCGCCAGTGATGGCGCGCTTTTTTTCGGTCCATGCCAACGCTTGCGGACATGCTGCTGAAATGAAATTAAAGCATTGTCATTTGCAATCCATCGGTAAATTTTCTATAGGTCAGGCTTCTTGGAGTCTGGCCTTTCCTGCTTCTGCAGGGGGCCTTACGCTAACTACGCTCGTTGTGACGGGAGCCGTATGTCAATACCACGCTTGAAAACCTACCTATCGATGTTCGCCGCCGTGCTGATGCTCGGCCAGGTGCTCAGCGCCCAGGCCGAAGCCCTGCCGGACTTCACCACGTTGGTCGAGCAGGCCTCGCCGGCGGTGGTCAACATCAGTACCAAGCAGAAGCTGCCAGATCGCCGCATCGCCTCGGGGCAGATGCCGGACCTCGAAGGCCTGCCGCCGATGTTCCGCGAGTTCTTCGAGCGCAACATGCCGCAGCAGCCGCGTTCGCCGCGCGGTGATCGCCAGCGTGAGGCGCAGTCGCTGGGGTCGGGCTTCATCATTTCCAGCGATGGTTACGTGCTGACCAACAATCACGTGGTCGCCGACGCCGACGAGATCATCGTCCGCCTTTCGGACCGCAGCGAGCTGCAGGCCAAACTGGTCGGTACCGACCCGCGCACCGACGTGGCCTTGCTCAAGGTGGAGGGCAAGAATCTGCCGACGGTCAAGCTGGGTGATTCCGAGAAGCTCAAGGTGGGTGAGTGGGTGCTGGCCATTGGCTCGCCGTTCGGCTTCGACCACTCGGTGACCAAAGGCATCGTCAGTGCCAAGGGCCGCACGCTGCCCAATGACACCTATGTGCCGTTCATCCAGACCGACGTGGCCATCAACCCTGGCAACTCCGGCGGCCCGCTGTTCAACATGAACGGCGAAGTGGTGGGGATCAACTCACAGATCTTCACGCGTTCGGGCGGTTTCATGGGCCTGTCCTTCGCCATTCCGATCGACGTGGCGATCGATGTGTCCAACCAGTTGAAGAAAGACGGCAAGGTCAGCCGCGGCTGGTTGGGCGTGGTGATTCAGGAGGTCAACAAGGACCTGGCTGAATCCTTCGGCCTGGACAAGCCGGCCGGTGCCCTGGTGGCCCAGGTCCTGGAAGACGGTCCGGCGGCCAAGAGCGGCCTGCAGGTGGGCGATGTCATCCTGAGCATGAACGGCCAGCCGATCGTCATGTCGGCTGACCTGCCTCATCTGGTCGGCACCCTGAAGGATGGCGACAAGGCCAAGCTCGAGATCATCCGCAATGGCAAGCGCCAGAATCTGGATGTCACCGTTGGCGCGATGCCTGATGACGATGCCGATATTGGTGTCGGCAGCACCGAAGGCGGCGCTGAACGCAGCAGCAACCGCCTGGGTGTCGCCGTGTCGGACCTGACAGCCGAGCAGAAGAAAACGCTGGAGCTCAAGGGCGGCGTGGTCATCAAGGAAGTTCAGGATGGCCCGGCAGCGATGATCGGCCTGCGTCCGGGTGACGTCATCAGCCACCTGAACAACCAGGCGATCACTTCGGCCAAGCAGTTCACCGAAATTGCCAAGGACTTGCCGAAGAACCGTTCGGTGTCCATGCGCGTGCTGCGTCAGGGACGGGCGAGCTTCATCACCTTCAAGCTGGCGGAATAAGCTGGCTTTGAAGAAGGAAAGGGCAGCTTCGGCTGCCCTTTTTCATGAGATTTCACAATTCCCTGCGGGAAAGCGGGTGCACTGTGCGACAGAGGAATCTCCCATATCCCTGCGGCTTGAGGTACAATTCCCGGCTATTTTTCGGCGGGCGTTCCGGCTCGCAGCCTTTTCGAGTGTTGACCCGTGAGTGATTTGAGTCATATCCGCAATTTCTCCATCATCGCCCACATCGACCATGGCAAGTCGACGCTGGCCGACCGTTTCATCCAGATGTGCGGTGGCCTGTCGGCACGCGAAATGGAAGCCCAGGTCCTTGATTCCATGGACCTGGAGCGCGAACGCGGGATCACCATCAAGGCCCACAGCGTCACGCTGAACTACAAGGCGCAGGACGGCAAGGTCTACCAGCTCAACTTCATCGACACCCCCGGCCACGTCGACTTCACCTACGAAGTCTCGCGTTCGCTGGCGGCCTGTGAAGGTGCTCTGCTGGTCGTGGACGCCGGCCAGGGCGTAGAAGCCCAGTCCGTGGCCAACTGCTACACCGCCATCGAGCAGGGCCTTGAGGTCATGCCGGTACTGAACAAGATGGACCTGCCGCAGGCCGACCCGGATCGCGTCAAGGACGAGATCGAGAAGATCATCGGCATCGACGCCACCGACGCCGTGGCCTGCAGCGCCAAGAGCGGCATGGGCGTCGACGAAGTGCTCGAGCGCCTGGTGCAGACCATCCCCGCGCCGGAAGGCGACATCGACGCGCCGTTGCAGGCGCTGATCATCGACTCCTGGTTCGACAACTACCTGGGCGTGGTTTCGTTGGTGCGTGTGCGCCAAGGCCGCGTCAAGAAGGGCGACAAGATCCTGGTCAAGTCCACCGGCAAGACGCACCTGGTCGACAGCGTCGGTGTATTCACGCCCAAGCACACCCAGACGGCTGACCTGAAAGCCGGTGAAGTAGGCTTCATCATCGGCAGCATCAAGGACATCCACGGTGCACCTGTGGGTGACACCCTGACCCTGTCCACCACCCCTGAGGTGGAAGTGCTGCCGGGCTTCAAGAAGATCCAGCCGCAGGTCTACGCCGGCCTGTTCCCGGTCAGCTCCGACGACTTCGAGGACTTCCGCGATGCCCTGCAGAAGCTGACCCTGAACGACTCGTCGCTGCAGTACATGCCGGAAAGCTCCGATGCCCTGGGCTTCGGCTTCCGTTGCGGCTTCCTCGGCATGCTGCACATGGAAATCATCCAGGAGCGCCTGGAGCGCGAGTACGACCTGGACCTGATCACCACTGCACCAAGCGTGATCTACGAGCTCGAGCTCAAGACCGGCGAAACCATCATCGTCGACAACCCGTCGAAGCTGCCGGACGTATCGTCGGTGACAGACTTCCGCGAGCCGATCGTCACCGCGACCATCCTGGTGCCACAAGAGCACCTGGGCAACGTCATCACCCTGTGCATCGAGAAGCGTGGCGTGCAGCGCGACATGCAGTTCCTCGGCAGCCAGGTGCAGGTGCGTTACGACATGCCGATGAACGAAGTGGTGCTGGACTTCTTCGACCGTTTGAAGTCGACCAGCCGCGGCTATGCTTCGCTGGACTATCATTTCGATCGCTACCAGTCGGCCAACCTGGTCAAGCTGGATGTACTGATCAACGGCGACAAGGTCGATGCCCTGGCATTGATCGTTCACCGCGACAACGCGGCCTACAAAGGCCGTGCATTGACCGAAAAGATGAAGGAACTGATCCCTCGGCAGATGTTCGATGTGGCGATCCAGGCAGCCATTGGCGGCCAGATCATCGCGCGGACCACGGTCAAGGCGCTCAGAAAGAACGTACTGGCCAAGTGCTACGGTGGTGACGTCAGCCGTAAGAAAAAGCTGCTGGAGAAGCAGAAGGCCGGTAAGAAACGCATGAAACAGGTCGGCAACGTGGAAATTCCACAAGAAGCCTTCCTCGCCGTGCTCAGGTTGGATAGCTAGGTCCTATGTCGCTAAATTTCCCGCTGTTGCTAGTCATCGCCGTAGCCGTCTGCGGCCTGTTGGGCTTGATCGACCTGCTGTTCCTGGCCCCGCGCCGGCGGGCGGCGGTCGCCAACTACCAGGGGCGCGTCAACCCGCCAGAAATGGCCGTGGTCGAGCGCCTGAGCAAGGAACCGCTGCTGGTGGAGTACGGCAAGTCGTTCTTCCCGGTGCTGTTCATCGTGCTGGTGTTGCGCTCGTTCCTGGTCGAACCGTTCCAGATTCCGTCGGGGTCGATGAAGCCGACCCTGGAAGTGGGCGACTTCATCCTGGTGAACAAGTTCTCCTATGGCATTCGCCTGCCGGTGATCGACAAGAAGGTCATCGAGGTTGGTGACCCGCAGCGCGGCGATGTGATGGTGTTCCGCTACCCGAGCGACCCGAACGTCAACTACATCAAGCGTGTAGTCGGTCTGCCGGGCGACAAGGTGCGTTACACCAGCGACAAGCGACTGTTCGTCAATGACCAGCCGATTGCCGAACAACTGGTCGGCACCGAGCCAGGCACCCTGGGCAGTGCCCAGCTGTACAAGGAAAAGCTTGGCGCCGCCGAGCACTTGATCCGCAAGGAAATGACCCGTTATCGCATGCCGCCGGACCAGCAATGGACCGTGCCGGCCGGCCACTACTTCATGATGGGCGACAACCGCGACAACTCCAACGACAGCCGTTACTGGGATGACCCGAACATTCCCAAGGAACTGCACGGCATGGTTCCCGACCGGAACATCGTCGGCAAGGCTTTCGCGGTGTGGATGAGCTGGCCAGAGCCAAAGCTCAGCCACCTGCCCAACCTGTCGCGGGTTGGTCTGATCCATTGATACCCATCGGCGCTGTCCTGTAGACAGCGCCGAATGCATTTCTGACATAGGCTGTGTTCTCAAGGACCGAGAGATTCGCCGCTCACCGCGACGGACCACAGCCCAACAGTCTTTCAGGATGTTGATTTGAACAACGCGTTGAATAACCCACGGGTGGCTGCATGAGTGCTTCCCTTGCCCGTCTCGAGCGCAAGCTCGGCTACACCTTCAAGAATCAGGACCAGATGCTGCTGGCCCTGACCCACCGCAGTTATGCCGGGCGCAACAACGAGCGCCTGGAGTTTCTCGGTGACTCCATCCTCAACTTCGTTGCCGCCGAGGCGCTGTTCGAGCGCTTTCCGCAGGCCCGCGAAGGCCAGCTGTCGCGCCTGCGTGCTCGCCTGGTCAAAGGTGAGACCCTGGCTCGTCTGGCCCGCGGCTTCGACCTGGGCGAATACCTGCGCCTGGGTTCGGGTGAGCTCAAGAGTGGCGGTTTCCGCCGCGAATCGATCCTGGCCGACGCCCTGGAAGCATTGATCGGTGCCATCTATCTGGACGCCGACATGCAGACCGTGCGCGAGCGCATCCTGGCCTGGCTGACCGACGAGTTCGACAGCCTGACGCTGGTCGACACCAACAAGGACCCGAAAACCCGCCTGCAGGAGTTTCTGCAGTCGCGTAGCTGCGATCTGCCACGTTACGAGGTGGTGGACATCCAGGGCGAACCGCACTGCCGTACCTTCTTCGTCGAATGCGAAGTGGTGCTGCTGAACAACAAGAGCCGTGGCCAGGGCGTTAGCCGGCGTATCGCCGAGCAAGTCGCTGCCGCCGCCGCATTGATCGCCCTGGGCGTGGAGAATGGCAATGACTGAGAACAACCCGACTCGCTGTGGCTATGTGGCCATTGTCGGCCGCCCCAACGTGGGCAAATCGACCCTGCTCAACCACATCCTCGGCCAGAAGCTGGCGATCACCTCGCGCAAGCCACAGACCACCCGCCACAACATGCTCGGCATCAAGACCGAGGGTGACGTGCAGGCGATCTACGTCGACACCCCCGGCATGCACAAGGCCAACGACAAGGCCTTGAACCGCTACATGAACCGTAATGCCTCGGCGGCCCTGAAGGACGTCGATGTGGTGATCTTCGTGGTCGACCGCACCCGTTGGACCGACGAGGACCAGCTGGTGCTCGAGCGCATCCAGTACGTGACCGGCCCGGTGATCCTGGCGGTGAACAAGACCGACCGCATGGACGAGAAGGCCGAGCTGATCCCGCACCTGCAGTGGCTGCAGGAGCAACTGCCAAATGCCGAGATCGTGCCGATCTCGGCCCAGCAGGGGCACAACCTCGAATCGCTGGAAGCGCTGATCGCCAAGCACCTGCCGGAAAACGACCATTTCTTCCCGGAAGACCAGATCACCGACCGCAGCAGCCGCTTCCTGGCCGCCGAACTGGTACGCGAAAAGATCATGCGCCAGCTCGGTGCGGAGCTTCCCTACCAGATCACCGTAGAAATCGAAGAGTTCAAGCAGCAAGGCCACGTGCTGCACATCCATGCCCTGATCCTGGTCGAGCGTGACGGCCAGAAGAAGATCATCATTGGCGACAAGGGCGAGCGTATCAAGCGTATCGGCTCCGACGCGCGCAAGGACATGGAAGTACTGTTCGACGCCAAGGTCATGCTCAACCTGTGGGTCAAGGTCAAGGGCGGCTGGTCCGATGACGAGCGCGCGCTGCGGTCGCTGGGCTACGGCGACCTGTAACCTCCCCAATGGCCCGGATTGTTCCGGGCCTTTGCTTTCAGGCCATTTTCATGGAACAACCTGTCGGCCAGCCGGCCTACGTGCTGCATAGCCGTGCCTACAAGGAAACCAGCGCGCTGGTGGACTTCTTCACGCCGCAGGGGCGCATGCGCGCGGTGTTGCGGCGGGCGCGGGGCAAGGGCGGCAGCCTGGTAAGGCCGTTCGTGCCGCTGGAAGTGGAACTGCGCGGGCGCGGTGAGCTGAAGAATGTCGGTCGGCTGGACAGCGTCGGCATCGCCGCCTGGCTGCACGGCGATGCCCTGTTCAGTGGTTTGTACCTCAATGAGCTGCTGATGCGCCTGCTGCCTGCCGAGGCGCCCCAGCCCGAGCTGTTCGAGCACTACGCCCTGACCTTGCAGGCGCTGGCGGCGGGGCGGCCGCTGGAGCCGCTGCTGCGCGCCTTCGAATGGCGCCTGCTGGACGACCTCGGTTATGCCTTCTCGCTCAGCCACGACATCAATGACGACCCTATCGCGGCCGATGGCCTCTATCGTTTGCGGGTCGATGCCGGCCTTGAGCGGGTGTACCTGGTGCAACCTGGCCTGTTCAAAGGCGCCGAGCTGATAGCCCTGGCCCAAGTCGACTGGCAGGCACCCGGCGCTTTGCTCGCAGCCAAGCGCCTGATGCGCCAGGCATTGGCGGTGCACCTGGGGTCAAAGCCACTGGTCAGCCGGGAACTGTTTCGCAAGCGCTGAGCACGTCGTATGCTGTGGGGCTAAATCCTCAGGAGAGCCTTTCGTGACTCACAGCAACCGCATGCTTCTCGGCGTCAACATCGACCACGTGGCGACCCTGCGCCAAGCCCGCGGCACTCGCTATCCCGACCCGGTCAAAGCCGCGCTGGACGCCGAAGAAGCCGGTGCCGACGGCATCACCGTGCACCTGCGTGAAGACCGCCGGCACATCCAGGAGCGCGACGTGCTGGTGCTCAAGGACGTGCTGCAGACGCGCATGAACTTCGAAATGGGCGTGACCGAAGAGATGATGGTCTTCGCCGAGAAGATCCGCCCGGCGCATATCTGCCTGGTGCCAGAGACCCGTCAGGAGTTGACCACCGAGGGTGGCCTGGATGTGGCCGGCCAGGAGGCACGGATCAAAGCGGCGGTGGAGCGCCTCTCGCGTACAGGTGCCGAAGTGTCGTTGTTCATCGATGCGGACGAGCGGCAGATCGAAGCCTCGCGCCGTGTCGGAGCACCGGCCATCGAGCTGCATACCGGTCGCTATGCCGATGCCCAAACCCCCACTGAGGTGGCCGAAGAGCTCAAGCGTATCGTCGATGGCGTGGCGTTTGGGGTTGGCCAGGGGCTGATCGTCAATGCCGGCCACGGCCTGCATTACCACAACGTCGAAGCGGTAGCGGCGATCAAGGGCATCAATGAACTGAACATTGGCCATGCGCTGGTAGCCCATGCGCTGTTCGTCGGCTTCAAGGCGGCGGTGGCGGAAATGAAGGCGCTGATCGTCGCGGCTTCGCGCTGATCTGCTGTGGCCCCATCGCTGGCAAGCCAGCTCCCACAGGTACTGCACAACACCCGAGAACTGTGCAGATCCCTGTGGGAGCCGGCTTGCCGGCGATAGGGCCAGTCCAGGCAACTACCTATTCGGCTCTGAACACCAGGGAAAAACGAGTAGGCCCTGCGCAACTGCTGCTCACCTCAACCCGCCCTCCAAGCAGTTGCATGATTGATTTCACGATCGCCAACCCCAGCCCCGTTCCACCTTCCAGCCGCGAACGCCCCGACCCTGCCCGATAGAACCGCTCGAACAGCTGCGGCAGATGCTCATCAAGGATCCCCGGCCCCTCATTCGCCACCCAAAGCCAGACTTCGTCGCCACGGCGCTCGATGCCCAGGTTCACCTCGTGACCCTCCGGGCTGTGGCGAATCGCATTGCTCAACAGGTTCGACAGCGCCCGCTGGAACATCAGCCGATCAGCCAGGGCCGTGCCCCAGCCTTTGAGCTGTAGCGTCAACGCCTTGTGTTCGGCGCTGTAGGCAAACAGCTCCAGCACCTGCTGCGTCTCGTCAGTCAGGGACAGCGGCTTGAGCGCCAGCTGCGCCTGGGGCTGGCTGACCTGGGCGAGAAACAGCATGTCGTTGATGATGCGGTTCAGGCGGGTCAGTTCATCGATGCTGTCGGCCAGCACTTCGCGGTAGTTCTCACTGTCCCGTTCGCGGGCCAGGGTCACCTGGGCCTTGCCCATCAGGTTGCTCAAGGGCGTGCGCAGTTCGTGGGCCAGGTCATCGGAAAATTGCGATAACTGGCGAACCCCGTGGTCCAGTCGGTCGAGCATCACGTTGATGCCCGTCGCCAGCTCGGCCAACTCCACAGGCAAGCCATGATCGGGCAGGCGGTGCTGCAGGTCCTGGGCGGACACCTTGCCAGCGATGCGTCGAAAATGACGCAGCGGTTTCAAGCCGCGCTGCACCAACCACCAGGCACCGGCACCGATCAGCAGCAACAGCAGCGGCAGGGCCAGCAGGGTCGAGTGCAGGTACGCTTGCAGCAGGTCGTTGTCGTCAGCGCGGTTGAGCGACATCATCACGCGCACTGGGGTGTCGTCGCGCAGGCGCATTTGCCGGGTCACCGTGAGCAGCTGTTGGCCGGTGCTGTCGCGCCATTCATGGAAGCGCAGTCGGGCGTCGGTGTACAGCGCGCCCACCTGTGACTCCAAGGCAGGGCCCAGGATGAGCATATGCGGGTGGCGGCCATCCAGGGTCAGCACGCTCAGGCTCAGGTTATCGTGTCCCATCACCAGGTCGAGCAGCGGGTGGGCACGGTTGCCCAGGTCTTCACTGCGCAGGTCGACCCGCAGGTTGTGCTCGACCTGCAGCATCTTGCGCGTCAGGTCCTTGCGCGCGCGGCTGTCGAGTTCATGCTTGAGGGCGAACACGGCCAGGCAGCCCAGCAACAGTACCAGCGCAGCGCCCATCAGGGTCACGCCCAGGCCAAGGCGCAGCGACAGGCTGGCTTGTCTCATCCTCGCGCCTCCAGGACGTAGCCCACGCCGCGCAGTGTGTGGATGAGTTTGTCCTCGAACGGGTCATCGATCTTGGCGCGCAAGCGGCGGATCGAGACCTCGACCACGTTGGTGTCGCAGTCGAAGTTCATGTCCCACACCAGCGAGATGATCTGCGTGCGCGACAGTACCTCGCCGCTCTGGCGCATCAGCAGGTGCAGCAGGGCGAACTCCTTGGCGGTCAGGTCGATGCGTTGTCCGCCCCGGTAGGCGCGGTGGCGGCCGGGGTCCAGTTCCAGGTCGGCGACACGCAGGGTACTGGGTTGCATGTGTTGGTCGTTGCGGCGCAGCAGGCTGCGAATGCGTGCCAGCAGCTCGGGAAACTCGAACGGCTTGAGCAGATAGTCATCGGCGCCCAGGTCCAGGCCCTTGACTCGGTCGGCCAAGCGGCCGTGGGCGGTCAGCATCATGATGCGTGTGGCCGACTCGGCGCGCAGGCGCTGCAGCACGCCCCAGCCATCGAGTTCGGGCAAGTTGACGTCGAGAATGATCAGGTCATAAGGCTGCTGGCGTGCCAGGTGCAGGCCGTCGGTGCCGGTGTGGGCGCAGTCGACCACGTAGCCATTCTCGCGCAGGCCCTGCTGCAGGTAGTCGGCGGTACGCAGTTCGTCCTCGATGATCAATAGGCGCATGAGAGGCTCAAAATGGGGAAAAGGGAGCGATTCTCGACCCTGTAGGGGCTTCAGGGTCAACGGGCAGGATGTTACGGCATGCGTAAGGCCAAGCGGGGTAGATAACGGATTTGTAATCCTGGTGTTATCTGGCTGTCTGCACCGGCCTTATCGCGGGCAAGCCGGCTCCCACAGGGGTGTGTGGGGTAACTGCGGGAGCCGGCTTGCCCGCGATAAGGCCGGTGCAGACAAACGCGTAATCGGGCCACATTGCAAGACTGTAATCCCCCTCTCACCTTGGCGTTAGCTGCCCCTCGCTAGGATGGCCCTGTCTGATCGGTTATCACGAGGCAAGCACGATGAACCTGACCAAATATTTGCTGCTGGCAACCCTCACCCTGGGCAGTGCCAGCGTTTATGCCGAAGGTGGCGCGGAGCGCTCCAGGCAATTTTGGGAAGCCTTCCGCCAGGACCAGCAACGCCTGCATGGCGACAAGCAGCAGGCGGTTGTGGCGCGTGAGCGCAAGGCGCAGGAAAACGCGCAGAAGGTGGCGAAGGATTGAGGCAACAGCACCTGCGCCGAAACAGCTCCTCGGCACAGGTGTGATTCGGGCGCCGTGATCGGCGCCTTTTTTATTTGCGCGCCACCAGGGTCGCGCGGCGGGGGGCCGGCAGGCCCTCGATGGTCTTGCTGTGGTCGTTCGGGTCGAGGAAGTCGCCGAGTGACTGGTAGCGCATCCATTCGGTGCTGCGCTGCTCCTCGACGCTGGTCACACTGACATCCACGCAGCGTACGTCGCTGAAACCTGCGCGCCGCAGCCAGCGCTCCAGCGCTGGCACCGAGGGGAGGTACCAGACGTTGCGCATCTGCGCGTAGCGGTCTTCAGGTACCAGCACCTGTTGCGCGTCACCCTCGATGACCAACGTCTCCAGCACCAGTTCGCCGCCTTTGACCAGGCAGTCCTTGAGTGCGAGCAAGTGTTCGATGGGCGAGCGGCGGTGGTAGAACACGCCCATGGAGAACACCGTGTCGAAGCCCTCGAGATTGGCAGGCAGGTCTTCCAGGGCGAACGGCAGGTGCCACACGGGCAGCTCGG
Source organism: Pseudomonas sp. NPDC089396 (assembly GCF_044749545.1). Taxonomy (NCBI): domain Bacteria; kingdom Pseudomonadati; phylum Pseudomonadota; class Gammaproteobacteria; order Pseudomonadales; family Pseudomonadaceae; genus Pseudomonas; species Pseudomonas sp. NPDC089396. The sequence goes on from NZ_JBIVIC010000006.1 coordinate 338,658, forward strand.
GCAGGTACTGCTGAACGGCCTGGAACTGGCAGAAGAACAACCAGTTGGGATCGACGCCGATGACCATGTCGGCACCGGCACCGAGCATGCGCCACTGGTAATAGCCGTTGCCACAGCCCACATCGAGTACGCGCTTGCCTTTGAGGTCGAGGTGCGGACTGACCCGCGACCATTTCCAGTCCGAACGCCATTCGGTGTCCACATGCACCCCGAACAGGTCGAATGGCCCTTTGCGCCAAGGCGACAGGCCCATCAGCGCATCGCGCATGCGGGCGCGGGTGGCGTCGTCGCAGTCGCAGTCCAGGCGCAGGCCATCGACCAGGTCGATCTGGCTGGGTTGCAGGGCCGGCAAGGCGTCGAGCGCACCGCGCCAACGGTCCAGGTCGCCGTGGCCCTTTTCCAGCTTGGTGTCCAGTTGTGCTTGCAGGCCTTGCGACCAGGAAGCCAGTGGCGTGCCCGCCAGGCGGCGGACGAGGGGAGACAGATCGATCATGGCAGGGCTATCAACGAGGCAAAGTTAAGGCATTGGAACCACGTCACCACCTTGCTGAAGCCCGCCGCGCGCAACCGCTCGGTATGGGCCTGCAGGGTATCGGGCTTCATCACGTTCTCGATGGCACTGCGTTTCTGGGCGATTTCCAGTTCGCTGTAGCCGTTGGCGCGTTTGAAGTCCAGGTGCAGTTCATTGAGCAGTGTCTGTTCCTCATCGTCGGCGAAACGCAGTTTTTCCGAGAGGATCAGCGCGCCGCCAGGCAGCAAGGCCTGCCGGATGCGGCCGAGCAGTGCCAGGCGCTGTTCGGGAGCGATGAACTGCAGGGTGAAGTTCATCGCCACCACCGAAGCGGGCTCGAAGGGCAGGGTCAGGATGTCGGCGTCCAGTACTTGCACCGGTAGCAGTTCCTGGAACATCGAATCTTGCGCGGTGAGGTACTGGCGGCAACGCTCGACCATGGCCGCCGAGTTGTCCACGGCGATGACCCGGCAGCCCTCGACGCGCACATGGCGGCGCAGCGATTGGGTGACGGCGCCCAGCGACGCACCAAGGTCGTACAGCGCGGTGTTCGGCTGGGCGAAGCGCCCCGCGAGCACGCCGAGGTTCTCGACGATGGTCGGGTAACCGGGTACCGAGCGCTTGATCATGTCCGGGAACACGCGCACCACATCTTCGTTGAACACGAAGTCGGGGACTTGCTCCAGAGGCTGGGCGAAAAGGCGGTCGGGTTGTTTGCTCACGGTGAATCCAGGCGGCTGACAATAGGCAGGGCCGGCATTCTAGCCAAACCGCGACAAGGATGCATGGTTGGCTGACCAGCGCTGTGCGATCAGTTAACCCGTACGGCGCAATCGAAGGTCTGCACCGGTCGCACTTCCGGGGCCCATGGCTGCTGATAGACCAATACCAGATGACCTTCACCTGCAGCGCGGGCCTCGAAGCGCCAGCTGGAAATGCCCGCGCTGCCAACGATTCCGGCGTCTTCGGGGGCGCTGTAAACCTCGGGGCCGAGGCTGCGCAGTACATTCGAAGCCGGGTTCTGCACCAACCAGCGGTAGCCGGTAGTGGGATTGCTGGGCAGCGTCAGGGTCAGGGCCTGGCCGACTTGCAGGCGTTGGGGGCATTCGCTTTCGGCGTCCAGTTCGACGGTTTGCCTGGGCTGTTGGGCGCAGGCGGTGAGCAGGGCGAGGCTCAGGGGAACGAGCAGACGAGGGGCAGTCATGGTGGCTCCGGAGGCTGGCGATGGCCTGAGGATACCCGAAGCAGATGAGAATTTGTGCTGACTCTTGAGGCCCCATCGCCGGCAAGCCGGCTTCCACAGGGATCTCTCCAACCCCTGTGGGAGCCGGCTTGCCGGCGATGGGGCCCTGTGCAGATCAGAACAGCACTTTCGCCACGTCGGCAAAGCGTTTGGCGAAGTGTACGGTCAGCCCTTCACGCAGATAGTCGGGTAGCTCCTCGAAATCACCGCGGTTAGGCTCGGGCAGAATCAGCTCGAAAATCTTCTGCCGTCGCGCCGCAATCACCTTCTCGCGCACGCCACCAATCGGCAGCACCTGGCCGGTGAGCGTCAGTTCGCCGGTCATCGCCACGCCTTTTTTCGGCGGCTGGTCGCGGGCCAGCGACAACAGGGCACTGGCCATGGTGATACCGGCACTTGGGCCGTCCTTGGGCGTGGCACCTTCGGGTACGTGCAGGTGAATGAAGGCTTCATTGAAGAAGCTTGGGTCACCGCCAAACTGCTGGAGGTTGGAGCTGACGTAGCTGTAGGCGATCTCGGCGGACTCCTTCATCACGTCACCGAGCTTGCCGGTGAGCTTGAAGCCACGGTTCAGGGTGTGGATGCGCGTCGCTTCGATCGGCAGGGTGGCGCCGCCCATGCTGGTCCAGGCCAGGCCCGTGATGACACCCTTGCCGGCCAGCACTTGCTCACTGCGGAACACCGGCATGCCCAAGGCGGATTCGAGATCCTTGTTGCCGATCTTGAGCTTGGCATCCGGGTTTTCCAGCAGCTTGACCACAGCCTTGCGCACCAGCTTGCCCAGCTGCTTTTCCAGTTGCCGCACGCCGGCCTCGCGGGCATAGCCCTCGATCACCGTGCGCAGGGCGCTGTCGCTGATGCTCAGGCTGGTCTTGGCCACACCGGCCTTGTCCAGTTGCTTGGGCCACAGGTGGCGCTTGGCGATGGCCAACTTTTCTTCGGTGATGTAGCCCGACAGGCGGATCACTTCCATCCGGTCAAGCAGTGGACCGGGGATCGAGTCCAGGGTGTTGGCGGTGCACACGAACAGGACCTTGGACAGGTCCAGGCGCAGGTCCAGGTAGTGGTCGAGGAAGTCGACGTTCTGCTCGGGGTCGAGGGTTTCCAGCAGCGCCGACGCCGGGTCGCCCTGGTAGCTCTGGCCCATCTTGTCGATTTCATCGAGCATGATCACCGGGTTCATCACCTCGACATCTTTCAATGCCTGCACCAGCTTGCCGGGCTGAGCTCCGATATAGGTGCGGCGGTGGCCTTTGATCTCCGCCTCGTCGCGCATGCCGCCGACACTGAAGCGGTAGAACGGCCGGCCGAGGGATTCGGCGATGGACTTGCCGATGCTGGTCTTGCCCACCCCGGGCGGGCCTACCAACAGGACGATGGAGCCGCTGATCTCACCCTTCCAGGCGCCCACGGCGAGGAATTCGAGGATGCGTTCCTTGATGTCGTCGAGGCCGGCATGGTGCTGGTCGAGCACCTTGCGGGCATGCTTGAGGTCGAGCTTGTCCTTGCCGTACACGCCCCAAGGCAGGGCGGTGGCCCAATCCAGGTAGTTGCGGGTGACGGCATATTCGGGCGAGCCGGTTTCGAGGATGGCCAGTTTGCCCATCTCTTCGTCGATACGTTTCTTGGCCTGGTCCGGCAGGGTCTTGCCCTGCAGGCGCTGCTCGAACTGTTCGAGGTCGGCGCTGCGGTCGTCCTTGGTCAGGCCCAGCTCCTGCTGGATGACCTTGAGCTGCTCCTTGAGGAAGAACTCACGCTGGTGCTCGCCGATCTGCCGATTGACCTCGGCGGAGATCTCGTTCTGCAGGCGTGCGACCTCGACTTCCTTGCGCAGCATCGGCAGGACTTTCTCCATGCGCTTGAGCATGGGTACGCAATCGAGCACTTCCTGCAGCTGGTTACCGGTCGCCGAGGTGAGCGCCGCGGCGAAGTCGGTAAGCGGCGACGGGTCGTTGGGGCTGAAGCGGTTGAGGTAGTTCTTCAGCTCTTCGCTGTACAGCGGGTTGAGCGGCAGCAGCTCCTTGATCGCATTGATCAGGGCCATGCCATAGGCCTTGACCTCGTCGGTCGGCTCGGCCGGCTGGTGCGGGTACTCGACCTCGACCAGGTACGGCGGGCGATGGTGTTTGAGCCAGGTGCGGATGCGCACCCGGGTCAGGCCCTGGGCGACGAACTGCAGCTTGCCATTCTCGCGGCTGGCGTGGTGAACCTTGACCAGGGTGCCGTACTGCGGCAGGGCCGAGGTGTCGAAGTGGCGGTGGTCTTCCGGTGGGGTGTCCATGAAGAACAGCGCCAGCGAATGGTGCGGGGTCTTGGCCACCAGGTCGAGGGTTTCGGCCCACGGTTCTTCGTTGACGATCACCGGCAGCACCTGGGCCGGGAAGAACGGGCGATTGTGGATCGGAATCACGTAGACCTTGTCCGGCAGCTGCTGGCCGGGCAGGGCGAGGGCGTGGCCGGGTTCGGCCTGGGTATCGAGGTGTTCGGCTTCGCTGTGTGCGTCGGGTGGTTGCGGGAAATCCTGCTGGTCGCTCATGGGGCACCTGCGTGAATGACTATGGTGCTTAGATGGGGCGCGGGGGGATGGGTTTCAATGGTAGACGAAGGGAGCAGGGAGGGGTTTCATCTTGGGGAGCCTGTATCGGCTTCAATCGCCGGCAAGCCGTTTCCCACAGGTACCCCACTGCTTTCAAGGCCTGTGGAATACCAGTGGGAGCCGGCTTGCCGGCGATAGCGGCGGTAAGGTCACCGCCGCCGCCGAAGATTACTCAGCCAATTTGTAAGCGATGATGTAATCGCCCATCCGGGTACCCAGCGAGCCGTGGCCACCCGCGACGATCAGCACATACTGCTTGCCGTCCTTGCCGGTGTAGGTCATCGGCGTGGCCTGGCCACCCGCTGGCAGGCGCGACTTCCACAGCTCCTTGCCATTGTTCACGTCATAGGCGCGCAGGTACTGGTCGAGGGTGCCGCTGAGGAACCCGACGCCACCGGCGGTGACGATCGAGCCGCCCATGCTTGGCACGCCCACCGGCAGGCCGATCGGCACCGGGGTGCTGTCACGGGTGGTACCGTTCTTGCGCTTCCACACGACCTTGTTGGTGAACAGGTCGATAGCCGCCACGTAGCCCCATGCTGGCGCCTGGCACGGTACGCCCAGGGGCGACATGAACGGGTGCATGGTCACCGCGTAAGGTGCACCGGTGTTCGGCTGTACGCCACTGGTCTCGCTTTCGCGCTTGCTGCCGGCGGCAACCTGCTCGCGTGGCACCATTTTCGACACGAAGGCCATGTAGTTGGGCGAGGTGAACAGCAACTGACGCACCGGGTCGACCGAGACGCTGCCCCAGTTGAACACGCCGACGTTGCCTGGGTAGACCAGCGAACCTTGTTCGGACGGCGGCGTGTACTGGCCTTCATAGCGCAGCTCGCGGAACTGGATACGGCACAGCATCTGGTCGAACGGGGTGGCGCCCCACATGGCCTGTTCGGTCAGTTCCGGGCCGAGCAGGTTGAGGTCGGAACGGGCCTGGGTCGGCGCGGTGTGGTCACCTTTGACGGCGCCCTGTGGTACCGGGATCTCGCGAATCGGTACGATCGGCGTGCCGTCGCGGCGGTCGAGCACGTACAGGCTGCCCTGCTTGGTCGGTACGATGATCGCCGGCTTGATGTCGTCCTTGGTCTTCAGGTGCACCAGGGTTGGCTGGCTGCCGACGTCCATGTCCCACAGGTCGTGGTGGGTGAACTGGTAGTTCCAGCGCGCCTTGCCGGTGGCCAGGTCGAGTGCGACCACGCCAGCGCTGTACTTCTCGGCACCTGGGGTACGGTCAGCGCCATACTGGTCGGGGGTCTGGTTGCCCAGTGGCAGGTAGACCATGCCGAGGTCTTCATCGACGCTGGCCAGCGACCACATGTTGGCCGAGTTGCGGCTGTAGGTCTTGCCTGGGGCCAGTGGCTTGGTGTCGTCCGGGTTGTTGCTGTCCCAGTTCCACACCAGGCGGCCATCGTGCACGTCGTAGGCGCGGATCACGCCGGACGGTTCGTTGGTCGACTCGTTGTCGGTGACGTGGCCACCGATGATCACCAGGCTGCGGGTGACCGCCACCGGCGAGGTGGCGTAGTAGCCGCCGGCGGTGAACGGGCCGATGCCCGTGGTCAGGTCGATTGCGCCCTGGTTGGCGAAGCCTTCGCAGACCTTGCCGTTGTCGGCATTGATGGCGATCAGGCGGGCGTCGGCGGTTGGCAGGTAAAGGCGGCGCGGGCATGCCTGGGCCACCACTTGACCGGCGTCGGAGACTTTCGGTGCCGGGCTGCCATCACGGCTGACGTAGGCATTCTCGTCATAGTACGAGACCCCGCGGCAGGTCATGTGGGCAAAGCCTTTGAAGGTGCCTACGGGGGTCTTGATCTGCGGGTCGAAGCGCCAGATCTCGGCACCGGTATCCGGGTCCAGCGCCAGCACCTTGCTGTGGGCGGTGCAAGCATAGAGCATGCCGTTGGCTTTCAGCGGCGTGTTCTCGTTGGTCAGTTCGACCGGGTCGTTGTCGTTCGGCAGGTCGCCGGTGCGAATACGCCAGGCCTCTTCGAGGCGGTAGGCATTTTGCGGGGTGATCTGGCGCAGGGGCGAATAACGGTCGCCATGCTCGGTGCGGCCATAGGCCTGCCAGTCGCCGTCAGGCATGGCCGGCGCGGCGCTGCCCATTTCACTGTTGTCGCGGCCGAGCTCACCGAAGACTTCGCCTGGGTGGGTGAACTGACTGCCCAGCGCGCAAGCGCCGGAGGCCAGTACCGCCACGCTGAGCAGCGCCGTGTTGGCCGTGTTGGCCGGGCCGGTCAACGGGCGACGTGCCCACGGCAGCAGCAGCACCACGCCGATGGCGAACCAGATAGCCAGGCGCGGCACCAGTTGCCACCAGTCCAGGCCCACTTCCAGAAATGCCCATACGGTACTGCCCAGCAGTACCAGGCCATACAGACCGAGGGCGATGCGGCGCTGGGCCAGCAGCAGGATGCCCGACAGGGCAAAGCCGATGCCTGCGATCAGGTAGTAAAGCGACCCGCCGACCTGGCTCAGCTTGATTCCGCCCGCCAGCAGGGCCAGGCCCATCAGCAACAGCAGCACGCCCATCAGGCGCGGTAGCCAGCGGCTTCCATTCTTGGCACCGTCAGTGCTCATCGTATGTTCTCCGTTAGGTTGAAAATTGTTAGAACGTGCTCTGGATCTTCAGGCCGCCGACCACGGCGTCGTCGACCTGCGACACCCCGCCCGGATGGCGGATGTACTGCAGGTTCGGGCGCACGGTGAGCCAGTCGGCCAGGTGAATGCCGTAATAGAGTTCGGCGCTGTATTCGGTGTCCTGCACCGGCAGGTAACCCGGATCGTCGTAGTCGTCGAGCCCGGCGGCCTGGTTGGCCAGGCGGGCGTTCTTGCGGTAGGCGGGATTGACGTGCACGCGGGCGAGGGCGAAGCCGATGTCGTCCTTGGCGCGGGCGTCGAAGGGGCCCTTGAATAGCAGTCCTGCCTGAACATAGTTGTCGATGGCATTGGTCTTCTTGTCGTGCACCGTGGCGTTGGCGAACAGGCTCAGGCCACGCGATCGGTCGGATGCCAGCGAAGTGACCTGCTGCTGGGCCCCGATCCATAGGCCGTGCTTGCTCGAACTGCTGCGGTAGGCGTCGCCACTGATGGCGGCCGGCTGACCGTTGCTGTCGTTCAGCACATCCTGAGCCTTGGCATTACTGTAGTAGTAGCCGGCGCGATATTCCCCTTTCAGGCCATTGACCGTCGGGCTCCAGACCAGTTCGATCGGCATCACGGCGCCCTGGGTGCCGCTGCCGCTGAGCTTGAAACCGTTGCCAGACTCAAGGTTGGAGGGGTTCTGCTCGTATACGCCGACCTGGGCGTACAGCGTGTCATCGAGGTTGTAGCGTACCCGCAGGGCCCACTGGCTGACCGGCCAGTTGTACCAGACGCTGCCGGCCCAGTTGCCCACCTGCGAGCCGCAGAAGGCCAGGTTCTGGAAGTCGCAGGGGAAGCTGTTGAAGTCCTCGCCTTCGCCGAAACGGCCGAATTTCACGTCCAGGGCGCCGTCGAAGTACTTCTGCTTGATCCACATCTGCGTCAGCCGCCAGGTTTCGCCCCGGCCCCAGACTTCCTGGGCTGAGGTGAAACCGCCGACGCGCGGGTCGTTGATGCGGTCGTTGCTGATGTTGTCGCCGTGCCGTTCGGTGACCGTCAGTTGCACTTCGGTGTCTTGCCAGCCGAGGATCTTTTCCAGGTCCAGGTGGCTGCCAAAGGTGAACTGGTCGCTGTAGCGCGCGGTGCGGTCATGGTCGTAGCCGCCGTGCAGGTTGCTGCCCATTTCGCCGGTGTAGCCGAGGGTGAAGTCGTAGCCTTGTTCCAGCAGTTCGCTGCGGGTGCCGGCCCAGTCGCCCAGCATCCAGGGGGAATCGCTGGCGAACGGTTCACTGGCGCTGGCGGGAGTCGCCAGGGCACCAAGGGCAAGGCCGATGTAACAGGGTTTGGGCAGTTGGAGCATGAGGTAGCGCTATCTTCTGATTATTGAAAAAACGGCAAGCGCATCGAAGGCTGGGCCTTCAATGAATATGGCGACAAGATTGTCTGAGTGAAGCGTTTCAGCTTGCGTCGGGAGGATATAGGGGAAATTGTAAGAAAAAAAGACAAATTGTCGCAGTTTATTGTTGCTGATTCGGTAATAGTCGTGGGGGCTGCTTTGCAGCCCATTCGCCGGCAAGCCGGCTCCCACATTCAGGGCGGCGCGGTACCTGTGGGAGCCGGCTTGCCGGCGATGGGGCGCAACGCGCCCCTGGCAATCAGAAGGCAGTACGCAGCCCGACTTCGACACTACGTCCAGGCGCCGGCGCAATATCCCGCAGGATCGAACTGGCATAACGCACGGTCTGGTCCGTCAGGTTCTCGCCACGCACGAAGGCCAGCCACTGGCTCTGACCGATGTCGAAGCGATAACCGACGCTCGCCCCCAGCGTGGTATAGCCATCGGTGCTGGTCTCATTGGCCGGCGTACGGTGCTGCGAGGCAGCATGCTGCACATCGACCCGTGCCTGCCAGCGTTCCAGCTCCCAGACCAGGCCACTGTTCAACCGCAGTGGCGCGATGCGCGGCAACGGCTCGCCGCTGTCGAGGTTCTTCGCCCGGGTGTAATCACCAGACAGCTCAAGCGCAAAGCTGCCATAACGATTCTCCAGCAGTTGCCAGCGGTCCTGGGCTTCGATGCCATAAAACCGCGCCCGCACGCCTTGATACTGGTATTCGGGCAGGTCACCGTGGTCGTGATCCTCGTCGCCATGGTCATGATCGTGCCCTTCGCGCAGATTGCCGGTACCGATCAGCCCGATGTAGTTGCGAAAGTGGCTATAGAAGACCCCGACGCTGCCTTTGTGCGTACCGTTGTCGAAGCGCAGGGCCAGGTCGGCGGAGATGGCTTTTTCCTTGTCCAGGTTGGCATCGCCGACCTCGAACGCCCCGGTCGCGACGTGAGCGCCGTTGGCGTACAGCTCGTAGAAGGTCGGCGCCCGTTCGGTGTAGGCGAGGTTGGCAGCCAGCGACCAGACCGGGTCGAGCTGGTACACGGCCCCCGAAGACAGGCTGTAGGCGTTGAAACTGCTGGCGCTATCGGCATCGACGAAATTTTCGTTGCCTTTGGCATCCGGGTCCACGCGGGTATGTTCCAGCCGGGCGCCAAGGCTCAGGTTCAGGCGTTCGCTGGCCTGCCATTGCTCCAGCATGAACAGCGCCAGGCTGTCGGTGTCGGTGTGCGGAACGAAGGCTTCCTCACCGAGGGCCGAGAATTCGTTGCGGCTGACCTGGGCGCCGAGCACACCTTCGAGCGGGCCGATCGGTTGGTGGCGAGCTTCGAGGCGTGCCTCGTAGCCTTTGTTCTTGAAGGTGGTGTGAACCTCGCCGCTCTCGATCTCGCGGTGCTGGTAGTCGGTGTAGCCGGCATCGACCTTGACCGAGCTGAACGGGCCGTCCAGGTCACGCAGCTCGGAGGCAAAACCGTAGTGGTCCTGCTGCATGTCCAGGCGCACGCCGGGTTCGGCGACCGAGCCGTAGTTGCTGTCGTAGCGGCTGTAGGACAGGCCGGTGTAGCCATGATCCCAGTGGTAGGCGCCGCCGATCGCGCCGCCATCCTGCCGACCGTCGCTGTTTTCCAGGCGATGCTTGCTGCCCGGTTCGTCGGCGCTGCGCGCGCTCGAACTGCGCGCATAACCGGGTATCCGAAGGTCGTTGAACTGGCGGCTGTTGGCGTCCAGGTGCAGGGCGAAGGTGCCGTCGCCGGCCTCCAGTTTGCCGGCACTGCTGCGGGTGGTATCGGCGCCGCCGTAGCGCAATTCGCCCGCACCGTGAATGCCCTCCACCGGCGCGTCGGGAATGCGGTTGTCGAAGGTGTTGACCACGCCGCCAATGGCATTGCCGCCGTACAACAGGGCGGCAGGGCCGCGGACGATTTCCACGCGCTCGACGGTAACCGGGTCCAGGGGGACGGCGTGATCGTAGGACAGCGACGAGGCATCCAGCGCGCCAACGCCGTTACGCAGGATGCGGATGCGATCGCCGTCCAGGCCACGGATGACCGGGCGACTGGCGCCTGGACCGAACCAGGTGGAAGCGACCCCGGGCTGCTTGTTCAACGTTTCACCGAGGCTGCCGTGTTGCTGCTGCAGCAGGTCGTCACCGGCGAGCACGCTGCTGGGGGCGGCCAGCTGTTGGGTGCCCAAGGGATTGGCGGTGATGACCTGGGGTTCGAGTTCAACGGCCTGGCTGGGCGAGGCGGCAAGCAACAGCGCGACCGAGAGAGGGGAGAGGCGTAGCGGGATGTGCAGCATGGGGCTGTGACGTTCCTTGGCAGAGGCTTTTGTGATGTTACAATATAACATCACTATTTCAGCACAGAGCTTTTGCCCCTGGCCAGCGTTTTTCGTGGACCACTCCACATCCCACCCACCACTACACTCGTGTAAGGTGCGCATCTTTTTTCAACGCTGGAGCACTGGCATGAGCACGGCCCAACACAACGCGCTGCACGGCAAGACCCTCGAACAGATCCTCACCGAGCTGGTGGCGCACTACCAATGGCAGGGTTTGGCCGAGCGTGTGGATGTGCGCTGCTTCAAGAGCAACCCGACCATCAAGTCGAGCCTGACCTTCCTGCGCAAGACGCCCTGGGCGCGGGAGAAGGTCGAGCAGCTCTACGTGAAACTGCAGCGCCAGGCCTGATATGCCGCGACACCCCTGCTTGACCTTGGTGGCCGTGCTGGGCTGGCTGGGCCTCACGGTGCAGGTCTACCTGGTGCTGCTGGCGCGCTGGCAGGAACAGGCCAGCCTCATCGGCGGGCTGATCAATGTGTTCGGCTATTTCACGGTGCTGACCAATACCTTGGTGGCAACTGTCCTGAGCTACGCGGCTTTTGGGCGGGAGTGCGGTGCCAAGCGGTTCTTCCTGTCGCCAGCAGTGAGTTCCGCGGTGGCCGCCAGCATCATCCTGGTGGCGCTGGCCTACAGCGTGTTGCTGCGGCACCTGTGGCAACCCGAAGGGTGGCAATGGCTGGCGGACGAACTGCTGCATGATGTGATGCCGGCGCTGTATGTCTTGTACTGGTGGTTCGTGGTGCCCAAGGGCAGCCTGCGGCTTTGGCACCTGGCTGCGTGGGCGTTGTACCCGGCGGTGTATTTCGGCTATGCGCTGTGGCGGGGCAACGAGATCGGGGTCTATCCGTATCCGTTCCTTGATGTGGCGAGCCTGGGGTATGGGCAGGTGATGCTCAATGCGCTGGGGGTGTTGGCGGGGTTCTGGGGGATCGGCTTGGTGTTGTTGGGGCTGGATCGGTGGCGCGGGCGGCGGGTGCATGGATTTGCTTAGGCTGTACCGGCCCTATCGCCGGCAAGCCGGCTCCCACAGGTACTCCACAGGGCTCCAGGGCAGCGCTGTACCTGTGGGAGCCGGCTTGCCGGCGATAGGGCCAGTACAGACGAAAAGAATCACTCGTCGTCCGCAGTGCCCTCAGCCCGCCAATAGGCCGCAGCCTTGAGCGCATCTTCCGAAACTCCCTTCTCCAACAACAACGCCTTGGCCTGCCGAGTCAGCGATTTCTCCAGGGCTACCCAGCTGTACAGCCTCCCTTCAGGCAGCCCCAAGCCTCCCAGCAACGCCAACAAATCCTCATCGCGCTTCACCCAGATCACCTCGACCTGCGCCTGGCTCGGCAGCGGCTGGCGCTCCTGCTCATCCTCGATCTGGATCACTGCCAACACCTGGCGACCTGCCGGCAGCTCCTCAAGGCGCCGGCCGATGGCCGGGATGGCCGTCTCGTCACCCACCAGCAGATAACTGTCGAAGATATCCGGCACCACCATCGAGGCACGCGGCCCGGCAATGTTCAGGATCTGACCGGGTGCGGCCTGGGCCGCCCAGGTCGAGGCAGGGCCATCGCCGTGCAGCACGAAGTCGATGTCCAGCTCGTTGGCGATCAGGTCGATTCGCCGAGGCGTGTATTCACGCATGGTCGGCCGCATAGCGCCGTCGCGCCCCAGGTTGCCGGCGTCGATGGCCTGTTGCTGCTCGGCCGTCTCGGCGAACAGCAGCTTGATGTGGTCGTCGCTGCCGAGGCTGGTGAAGCCTTGCAGTTGCTCGCCACCCAAGGTGATGCGGCGCATGCGTGGGGTCAGGTCGATTACCCGCAGCACCTGCAGACGGCGCTGGCGGATCTCGTGGTTGATGCGGTGGATGCTGTCACTCATGGGTATTCTCCGTGGCGGGGGCGGCCGGTCCCGAGGCAATGGCCTTGGCCGTATCGTTGAGCAGGTTGCGTACCCGCTGGATTTCTTCGGGGGACCAATGGCCGCTGTGCATGTGCAGGGCATGGCGCAGGTTGCCGACCGCTTCATGAATCTCGGGCGGACGGTCGTGGCCACGCAAGGCGCGCTTGCTGACTTCGATGCGCATGCGCACACCGTCCAGGGCTACGGCCTGTTCGACGAGGGCGTTGCGGCCGGCGTCAGTGATGGCGTACAGGCGTTTGCTGCCCTGCACCTGGCCGCTGATCAGCTCGGCTTCCTCGAGGAAGTTGAGGGTGGGGTAGATCACCCCGGGGCTTGGCGTGTAGCTGCCGTCGAACAGGTTTTCGATCTGGCGGATCAGGTCGTAACCATGGCCAGGCTGTTCGGCCAGCAGCGACAGCATCAGCAGTTTCAGGTCGCCGGGGGCGAATACCCGAGGGCCGCGCTCACCGCGGCCAGGCCGGCGTTCGAAGGGATCATGGGCATGAGGGTCGCGCATGAGCGTGAGGCTCCGTCGTTTAGATATATCGAAAGATATTACTCAAGATATATCTAAAGACAAGCCTCTAAATGCGGATGATTATCATCTAAATATTCGATGGGTTTCCAGGCTGCATCGCCACCTGTGGCGGATTGCACGCATTGGGGTTGCCCGGCTCCAGGTATGGCATGAGGATCGGTGCCATACCTTTGAGCACTTGCACGGGCAGCGCCGAGGTGAACTTGAACGCTTCGGCGGAGCGCCCCGGCACGAATGCCGTGAGGGTGCCGAAGTGGTTGTCGCCGAGGAAGAACACGAAGGTCGCGGTTCGGTTCAGCGAGCGCGAACCGATCAGCCGGCCACCTGCGCCGAAACTCTCTATGCGGTTGTCGCCGGTACCGGTCTTGCCACCCATCACCAGCGGCGTACCGTCATGCAACTTGAAGCTGCCGGAGATCCGCCGCGCCGTACCGGCATCGACCACTTGCGACATGGCGCCCTTGAGCGCGCGGGCCACTTCCACCGGCAGAATCCGCTGGCCGCGGTCGGGGTCGCTGACCAGCTTGGTTTCATAAGGGGTGTCGGCGGCGAAGTGCAGGGTGTCGATGCGCAGGGTCGGCAGGCGCACCCCGTCGTTCTGGATGATCCCGACCAGCTCGGACAGCGCCGCCGGGCGGTCGCCCGAGCTGCCGATGGCGGTCGCCAGCGACGGCACCAGGTGATCGAACGGGTAGCCCACGCGTTTCCAGCGCTGGTGGATGTCGGTGAAGGCCTCGATTTCGACCATGGTGCGGATGCGGCTGTCACGGGCGCCCTGGTGGCGGCTCTTGAACAGCCAGCCATAGACTTCCTGGCGCTCGAAACGGCTGGCATTGACCATCTCGGTCAGCGTGGCGCTCGGGTTCTTCAGCAGGTAGCCGAGCAACCACAGGTCCAGCGGGTGCACCTTGGCGATATAGCCCTGATCCGGCAGGTCGTACTTGCCGGGGCCGTAGGCTTCGTACATTTCCGCCAGGCGGCCGTCGGTGAGTTTGCCCAGGGCGATCTTGTCGTCCTTGGTGTGCGCACGGACAAAGGCGTTGAAGGTTTCCTGCCCCGCTTCGGGGAACAGGTAACGGTGCACCGCCGCCAGGCGCTGCGGGGTCACGCGCATGCTGTCGAGGAAGGTGTCCAGGCGCTGCTGGGAGGTCTTGCGCTGGTACTTCTTCCAGAACCGCATCAGGTAGTTGGTGCCTTCCTTGTCGGCAAAGCGCGCCAGGTATTCCTGGCGGCGCGGGTCCGAATCGTCCTTGAGCAGCGGTACCCGATTGAACGGTTGCTGGTAGGTCACGTAACGCACCAGGTCACGCATCAGGCGAATGAACGGCAGGTTGATCGACTCGCGCAGGGCGATCTTGAGGGTCGGATTGCGGCTGTTGTCTTCCTTGCGGAAGTTATTGAACACATGCATACCGCCACCGGTGAAGAATGCTTCGCCGGTATTGGCCGAATACTTGCGCTCCAGCGCGGCGTCGAGCATGGCGTCCAGGCTCTGGTTCTTGCTGTTCTGCGCCAGCCATTCCAGCGACCACTGGGTGATGCGGTCGAGCTCGGCGACTTCGACCGTCTTCAGCTCGGCAGGGGTCTTGCCGGCGTACTTGTCATGCAGCTCGGCGATGATCTCCAGGTAGGTGGTGAGCACCCGCAGTTTGGCGGTCGAGCCCAGTTCCAGCTTGCTGCCTTCGTTGATGTCGAAGGGTTGGTCGGTGCTGTCGGTCTGCACCCGCACCCGCGAGCCGTCGGCGGTGCGCTCGAACAGGGTGAAGCTGTAGCGCACCTGGTCGGTGGTCTTGGTGGTCAGCAGGCGCTCGCCGATCAGCCCCATTTGCGCGGCGAACTCGGGGTCGGAAAGGTTCTTCAGGTACTGGCTGACCTGCATCTGCAGGTCAGCCTGCAGGGTGCTGGTAGCCGACACGTCGAGTCGATCGAGGTCGTACAGCGGGCGGTTGAGCATGGCGGCCAGGCGGTTGCGCGCCAGGCTGATGCCCTTGTTGGTGATGATCGGCACGATGGTCGGTTGCGCCACCCAGTCGCGGTACACCGCCTTGCTGGCCAGTGCCGCGTCGGCCAGCGGGCGGTCGATGATGTTGTTGGCGGCGAGCACGCGAATGTGTGAATCGGTGAGCTCGGCCAGTTCGACCCGGCCTTTGGACAAATAGTGTGAAGGGCGCCGCTGGGCAATCATCAAGGACAGCACCTGGCGCAGGGCCAGGCCGCGTGCGGCCAGGCTGTCCGGGTCGCTGGCGGTCGAAGTGAGGGCCTGGTTGACCTGGTCGAAATCGGCGCCGTACCACACCCGCAAGCCTTCGGCCATGCCGTGCACCTCGCCATGACCGGGCACCGCCGACAGCGGCACGCTGTTGAGGTAGTCACGCACGATGCGCTGGCGGGCTTCGGTGGTGTCCGGGCCGCCCTGGTAGGCGCGCACACTGGCGGAAATCATCTGGCGGATTTTCTCCGCACCCGACACGGTCAGGCCGTCGGGCGAGTGCCGGTACTTTTCCAGCTGGGTGGCCAGGGTGCTGCCGCCGGCGGACTGGCCGGGCAGGGCCAGGTACTTGGCCACCTGGCTGTAGGCGGCCTTGGCAAAGCGCGGCCAGTCCACTGCCGGGTTGTTCTTCGGGTCCTTGGGGTCCAGCAGGTCGCGGTTCTCGATGAACAGCAGGCTGTTGACCATCACCGGCGGGATCGCTGCGAAATTCGGGTACAGGTGCTGGGGGTAGTTGTACTGGTACAGCGTGTCGCCGCGGCAATCGGTGATCGCAAGGCCTGCCTGGATCTTCTCGATGTAAGGGGCGAACAGGCCGTGATCGACGTAGTTCATCAGGGCCGGTGAGAATTTCACCTGTTCGCTGATCAGGTAATCACGCTTGAGCAGACGGGGCAGGAATTCACCGAGCGCGCTGTAGCCCAGGCGCTTGTCGAACGGGCCTTCGCCCGGGTAGACGATGGCATCGCTGGGGCCTGGCTGCAACGAGTAGGTGAGGGTGGTGGCCAGCTTGCTGAATTCTCGCGACTGCAGCTCGGAGGTGCGGAATTCATCGTACGCGGCAAAGCCGATGGCGATGATCGCCACCAGCAGGATCAGCAGGAGCAGCCGCCACCAAAGCCGACGCTGACGGGGGGACTTTGGCTGTGGCGTCTCGGCCAGAGGTGTTTCGGGTGCTTCCGTTCTGGATGGTTCCGATTGCCACAGTGCGCCCATAGTCTTCTATCCGGCCAGGTTATTTCGTATTGCTTTGCCTGAAGCTTAGACGTTGACGGCAGGAGCTGAAAAATTTGTAGGAAGTGCAGAAAACAGATGTGGGATATGCGGCTTTGGTGTGGGTTTTTTCCTGCCGGGATGTTGCTAGGGTGACCGTACAGCGTGATCGGGCACATAGCTGCTCCCGATTTCTCGCCAAATTTATGAAGATTTACAGTGAAAAGCCCTACGTCGGGCTTCCTATACTGCTCGGCCCCTTCGCCCTGCCGGGCGCTCTACACCGGCATACGGGCCGGCCCACGAGGCCAGCCTGGCGAGCGAACGCCACGCCTATCGGCGGGCCGCCGCTGCACGAAGGTCATATCCAATAACAAAATGAGGTTGTATTGCTATGCCAGTCGGCAACCACCCTGCCCATGCAGAGACCGCCCAGGGCGGCCCTCTCAAGCGTGAACTGGGCGAACGGCACATCCGTCTGATGGCGCTGGGCGCCTGTATCGGTGTCGGTCTTTTCCTCGGTTCGGCCAAAGCCATTGAAATGGCCGGCCCGGCCATCATGTTTTCCTACATCATTGGCGGCCTGGCGATCCTGGTCATCATGCGCGCGCTCGGTGAAATGGCCGTGCACAACCCGGTCGCCGGCTCGTTCAGCAGCTACGCCCAAGACTACCTCGGCCCACTCGCGGGCTTTCTCACCGGCTGGAACTACTGGTTCCTGTGGCTGGTGACCTGCGTCGCGGAAATCACTGCCGTGGCCATCTACATGGGCATCTGGTTCCCTGACGTGCCACGCTGGATCTGGGCCCTGATGGCGCTGGGCAGCATGGGGGCGGTCAACCTGATCGCGGTCAAGGCGTTCGGCGAGTTCGAGTTCTGGTTCGCCCTGATCAAGATCGTCACCATCATCGCCATGGTCCTTGGCGGCATCGGCATCATTGCCTTTGGCTTCGGTAATGACGGCGTGGCGGTGGGCATTTCCAACCTGTGGAGCAACGGTGGCTTCATGCCCAACGGCGTGACCGGCGTGCTGATGTCGCTGCAGATGGTGATGTTCGCCTACCTGGGCGTGGAAATGATCGGCCTTACCGCCGGTGAAGCGCGCAACCCGCAGAAAACCATCCCGCAGGCCATCGGTTCGGTGTTCTGGCGCATCCTGCTGTTCTACGTGGGTGCACTGTTCGTGATCTTGTCGATCTACCCGTGGAACGAGATCGGCAGCCAGGGTAGCCCGTTCGTCATGACCTTCGAGCGCCTCGGCATCAAGACTGCCGCCGGCATCATCAACTTCGTGGTCATCACCGCGGCGCTGTCGTCGTGCAATGGCGGTATCTTCAGCACCGGGCGCATGCTCTACAGCCTGGCGCAGAACGGCCAGGCCCCGGCGGCCTTTGCCCGTACCTCGAAAAACGGCGTGCCACGCAATGCGCTGCTGCTGTCGATGGCTGCCTTGCTGCTGGGTGTACTGGCCAACTACCTGGTGCCGGAGAAAGTGTTCGTCTGGGTGACCTCGATCGCCACCTTCGGTGCGATCTGGACCTGGGTGATGATCCTGCTGGCCCAGCTGAAGTTCCGCGCCGGGCTGTCGAGCACCGAGCGCAAGGCCTTGAAGTACCGCATGTGGCTGTGGCCGCTGAGCTCATACCTGGCGCTGGCGTTCCTGGTGCTGGTGGTGGGCCTGATGGCGTACTTCGAGGATACCCGTGTGGCGCTGTACATCGGCCCGGCGTTCCTGGTGCTGCTGACGGCGTTGTACTACACGTTCCGCTTGGCACCGAAAGAGGTGCAAGGTGCGGTGAGCCGCGCTTGCTGATGTAAACATGTCGGGGCCGCTTTGCGGCCCCGACTCATTCAGGCCGCCACCTCACTGGATGGCTCGAAACTGTCCGCTCGCGCCATCTGCCACATACGCGAATAAAACGCCCCATCCACCTCGCCGGTCAGCAATTGGCCTGGCTTGAGAAACACGTGCATCTGCGAGAACAACTTGATCTCAGTGGCCGATACACGCCGCACCAGGTGCTTGGCTTCCAGCTGCGCCGGATGTTCAAGGCCCGCCGCGGCAAGCATCTCGGCCAGGGCGCGCAAAGTGTTGTGATGGAAATTCAGCACCCGCTGGGCCTTGTCCGGCACCACCAGCGCACGCTGGCGCAAGGGGTCCTGGGTGGCCACGCCGGTCGGGCACTTGTTGGTGTGGCAGCTTTGCGACTGGATGCAGCCGATGGCGAACATGAAGCCGCGTGCCGAGTTGGCCCAGTCCGCACCGATGGCCAGCACGCTGGCGATATCGAAGGCGCTGACGATCTTGCCGCTGGCGCCGAGCTTGATCTTGTCGCGCAGGTTCAGGCCAACCAGAGTGTTGTGCACGAACAGCAGGCCTTCGCGCAGCGGCACGCCGATGTGGTCGGTGAACTCCACCGGCGCTGCACCGGTACCCCCTTCCTTGCCATCGACGACAATGAAGTCGGGCAGGATGCCGGTTTCCAGCATGGCCTTGGCGATGCCCATGAATTCCCACGGATGGCCGAGGCAGAACTTGAAGCCCACCGGCTTGCCGCCCGACAGTTCGCGCAGCTGGGCGATGAACTGCATCATCTCGATGGGCGTGGAGAAGGCGCTGTGGCGTGACGGCGAGATGCAATCCTCGCCCATCAGCACGCCGCGGGTGTCGGCGATCTCCTGGGTCACCTTGTGCTTGGGCAGTATGCCGCCGTGGCCGGGTTTGGCGCCCTGGCTCATCTTGACCTCGATCATCCGCACCTGCGGGGTGCTCGCCTGGGCAGCGAAGCGCTCGGGGTCGAAGCGGCCGTCTGCCGTGCGACAGCCGAAGTAGCCGCTGCCCAGCTCCCAGACCAGATCGCCGCCATGTTCACGGTGATAGGGGCTGATGCTGCCTTCGCCGGTGTCATGGTGGAAATTGCCCAGCTTGGCACCCTGGTTCAGCGCGCGGATGGCATTGGCACTGAGCGAGCCGAAGCTCATGGCCGAGATGTTGAAGATCGATGCCGAGTACGGCTGGCGGCACTGCGGGCCACCGATGAGGGTGCGGAAGCTCGCAGGGTCGGCCAGCGGTGCAGGGCGCATGGAGTGGCCGATGAATTCGAAGCCGGACTGATACACGTCGATCAGGGTGCCGAAGGGCTTGTCCGAAGCCTCGTTCTTGGCGCGCGCATAGACCAGCGAACGCTGGGCACGGGAAAAGGGCAGGGCATCGCTGTCGGCTTCCAGCAGGTACTGGCGGATTTCCGGGCGGATGCCTTCGACCAGATAGCGAATGTTGCCAAGGATCGGGTAGTTGCGGCGTACCGCGTGGCGTTGCTGCAGCAGGTCGAACACGCCGATCAGGCTGAGCAGCGCGGTGGTCAGGGTGAATGGCCACAGCCATTCGTGATGAAGAAACGGCAGGCTCGCCAGGGTGAACAGTACACAAGCGGCGAAAAAGGCGTAGCGGCTGAGAAGTGACAGGCTCATACGGGGTCCTTGCGATGGCTCGGTCAGGCTCAGGGGCCTGGAACAAACCCCGACCATAGCCCGGTTGCGCGGTGCTGAAAATGAAAATTGGGGTAACAAAAATCATTCGCGCAAGAGTTTTTGCCGCCAACTTTCCTGCTCGGCGGCCGGCGCCTCGACCAGGTAGCTGTAGCGCCCGGCGATGCGCATGGCCACTGGCACCCCATCGCGGTAGAGCAAGCGGTTGCCGCTGACGGCGGGTACTTTCGCCCCAGGCAGTAGTGACCCCACCAGGTTCAGCGGGTCGCTGGCGCTGACCACCACCAGCGCACCTTCCAACGCTCGCCGCCGTACCTGCCTGAGCAGGCCGACCGCCTCGGGCAAGGCGAACTGCTCCCCCGCCAGTCCGGCGATGAAGCGCCCGCCGCGAATCTCGCCGCGCGCCTCCAGGCGGTGATAGCAACGCAGCAACTCGCGCCAGGGCGGCAGCACATCGCTTTCGCGCTCCAGCAGCCGCCAGCACATCACCCCGTAGCGCCTCAGCAGGGCGCGGGCGATGTGCTCCAGGCGCTCGCTGTCATCTGCGTTGCCGCTGCCCTTGCGCAGTAATGCCCAGCGCCCGGCATGGGCCATGTTGCTCGACAGCGGCGGGTGGCCACGCCGGCTGTTGCGCGAGGTGCGCTTCGCCGCCGGGGTGATCAGGCTGCGCAAGCCGATGAAGCTGTCGGCCCCCACCAGCCCTGCGCCCACCAGTGCCTGGAGTGCGGTTTCCAGTTCGCTGGGCAACAGGTGGGCATCCTGCGCCAGTTCATCGAAGAACAATGCCCCTTGTGCCTGCAGCACTTCATGCACCCGTTGCGCGCGCAGGCCGAGGGTGTCCACGGCTGTGGCCGGCGCCAGGCTGCGCCAGGTGCCGAGGTTTTCACGGGGCAGCAGCACCAACGGGGTACTGGACAAGGTATTGCTGGCCGCCGTCGCTGCCAGCCGGCTCCAGGCGAACTGCCCGCTGCGGCACGCGTCATCGAGCCAGTGCGGGCTGTAGTCGGCGATTCGTGCTGGCAGCAGCTCTGCTTCCCAGGCCGCCGCCGCGCTGGGGAAACCCTGCAACTGGCCAAGTACCTCAGTCACGGCCAGCGGGCCGCGCAGGCGCTCGCCCGGTGCCAGGTGCTGCCAGTCGAACAGAAAGCGCATGAAGTCCTGCAGGCTGACCGGCTCGATTTCCCGGCGCAGGCGCTTGACCGTGTAGCGGTGGATGCGCGCCAGCAGGTGCCGTTCGCACCACTGCGGCGCGTGCTGGCCCGGACTGAAGTGGCCGCGCAACACATACCCTTCGGCCTCCAGCCGGGCCAGGGCCTGCTCGACGGCCGCCAGAGGCTTGCCCAGGGGGCCGGCGATCTGCACCAAGTTCAGGGGACCATGGCCGCTCAGGCGGGCGCGCAGCAGCTCGCCGAGGGCGCTGTCCGGGTCGATGACCTGGTCGAACCCGGGCAGTATGTCGAGGGCAGGTGCCGTGGGCGCATGCGGGTACAGCGCGTGCAGCACGTTCATCCGTTCGCGGGCCAGCCAGAGCTGTTGCGTGGGCAACTGCAACGCCCGCCCGGCCTTGGCCAGCTGACGCAGCAGCAGGTCCCAACTGGCGTTGGCATGCACTTCGGGTTGGCTGATGGCACCCAGGCTCATCAACGCTTCGTGCATTTCGTCGGCATTGCCCGGTTGCGGCCACGCTTCGGCCTCGACGGCAGCAATGGCGTCGGCGTCCAGCGCACCGAGGTCATCGCTGCTCTGCACCGGGTTCCAGCGCCGGTTCAGCACCGCCTGGGTACGGCGCTCTTCCAGCGGGGCGTCATCGAGAAAGGCATAGGGCCTGGCATTGAGGATGGCCGAGGCCAGCGCTGAAGGGGCCGGCAGGTCGCGGCAGAGCAAGCGCACCTGGCCGTGCTCCATGCGCCTGAGCAGGGCCAGCCAGCCTTCGCAGTCCATGGCTTCGTGCAGGCAGTCGTCGAGGGTCTGCTCGACCAGCGGGTGATCGGGGATCTGCCGTTCACCGGCGATGTTTTCCAGGCAGGCGATCTGGTCGGGGAACACGGCGGCAATCAAGTCCTCGCTCTTCATCCGCTGGATCTGTGGGGCCACCTTGCGCCCGCCTACGAAGCGCGGCAGGGCCATGGCCACGGCGGCGTTCCAGCGCCAGCGCACACCGAACAGCGGGGCGTCGAGCAGGGCCTGGATGAGGATCTGCTCGGCGCTGCGGCTGGACAGGTAACGCCAGACTTCGTCCAGTTCGAAGCTGTGGCTGGTGGACAGCGACAGCACGATGGCGTCCTCGCTGGCCGCCGCCTGCAATTCGAAGTTGAAGGTGCGGCAGAAGCGCTTGCGCAAGGCCAGGCCCCAGGCGCGGTTGATGCGGCTGCCGTAGGGCGAATGAATGATCAGCTGGGTGCCGCCGGACTCATCGAAAAAGCGCTCCATCACCAGGGTTTGCTGCGAGGGCAGGGCGCCCAGCACTTCACGGGTACGGCCCAGGTAGTCGAGCAACTGGCTGGCAATGGCTTCGTCCAGTTCGAAGGTGCTCTGCAACCACTGCAAAACCTGGGTGAAATCGCCATCGCTCAGCCCAAGCTGCTCGTCAATGCGGGCCTGCAGGCGGGCTACCGCGGCAGACAGTTCATCGCTGCGCCCCGGCGCTTCACCGAGCCAGAACGGTAGGGTCGGCGGCAGGCCATGGGCGTCTTCGACCCGCACCCGGCCCGGTTCGACCCGCAGGATGCGGTAGGACGCATTGCCCAGCTGGAAGATGTCGCCGGCAATGCTCTCCACGGCGAAGTCTTCGTTGACGCTGCCGATGTTCAGCGCCTGGGGTTCGAGGAGCACCGTGTAGTCGGCGGTCTCGGGGATGGTGCCGCCACTGGTCAGTGCCGTCAGCTGGCTACCCCGGCGCCCGCGCAAGGCGCCGCTGACAGCATCGCGGTGCAGGTAGGCGCTGCGGATCCCCAGGCGGCCGTTGTAGCCTTCGGCGAGCATGCGCAGCAGCGCCTGGTAGTGGTCCGGGTCGAGTTCGGCGTAGGGGGTTGCCTGGCGCAGGCAGTCGAACAGGGCCTGTTCCTGCCAGGTTTGATTGCTGGCCTCGGCAACGATCTGC
This sequence comes from Pseudomonas sp. NPDC089396, assembly GCF_044749545.1. Classification (NCBI taxonomy): domain Bacteria; kingdom Pseudomonadati; phylum Pseudomonadota; class Gammaproteobacteria; order Pseudomonadales; family Pseudomonadaceae; genus Pseudomonas; species Pseudomonas sp. NPDC089396. The sequence continues at coordinate 361,542 of NZ_JBIVIC010000006.1, forward strand.
TGGGCCAGCACATCCAAGGGAGCCTTGGGGATGTGCAGCTCGTCGAGTTCGCCCTGGCGGATGCAGTCGAGCAAGGCCACACATTCGATCAAATCATCCCGCGAGGTGGCGAACAGTCGCCCTTTGGGCACGCCTTCAACCTGGTGACCGGAGCGTCCGACACGTTGCAGGAAGGCGGCGATCGAGCCTGGCGAGGCGATCTGGCAGACCAGGTCGACATCACCGATGTCGATGCCCAGCTCCAGCGAGGCGGTGGCGACAAGCACCTGCAAGTCCCCGTTCTTCAGGCGTTGCTCGGCATCCAGGCGCAGCTCCTTGGCCAGGCTGCCGTGGTGCGCGGCTACCGCTTCCTTGCCCAGGCGGTCACTGAGGTGGCGGGTCAGGCGTTCGGCCAGGCGCCGGGTGTTGACGAACACCAGCGTGGTGCGATGCTGCCGGGCCAGGGCGGCCAGGCGGTCGTAGACCAGGCCCCAGACGTCGGTGGCCATCACCGCGCCGAGCGCCACGGGTGGCACCTCGATGGCCAGGTCACGCTGGCGCGCATGGCCGATATCGATGATCGCGCAGGGGCGCTGGTGGCCGACTAGAAACTGCGCTACTCGCTCCACCGGGCGTTGGGTGGCAGACAGGCCGATACGCCGCAGCGGACGCCCGCACAGCGCCTGCAGGCGCTCCAGGGTCAGTGCCAGATGGGCACCGCGCTTGTTGCCGGCCAGGGCGTGAATCTCGTCGACGATCACTGTGTGTACGCTGGCCAGGCCTTCGCGGCCCGAGGCCGAGCCCATCAACACGTACAGCGATTCGGGTGTGGTCACCAGAATGTGCGGGGCCAGCTTGCGCATGGCCGCCCGTTCCTTCTGCGGGGTATCGCCGGTGCGCACGGCGGTGGTGATGCGCGGTGCCTTCAGGCCCTGCGCTTCGAGGACTTGGCTGATGCCCTCGAGTGGGGCCTGAAGGTTCAGGCGGATGTCGTTGGACAGCGCCTTGAGTGGAGAAACGTAGATCACCTGGGTTTGTGCCGGCAGCTCGCCGTGGTGCTCCAGGCCTTGGCGGAACAGCTCGTCGAGCACGGCAAGGAAGGCGCTGAGGGTCTTGCCCGAACCGGTCGGCGCGGCGAGCAGCATCGACTGGCCGGCATGGATCAGCGGCCAGGCACGGGCCTGGGCGTCGGTGACGGTGGCGAACTGGCGACGGAACCAGGTGCCGACGGCAGGGTGGAACAGCTCGAGCACCGGGTGCTGGTGGGCTGGCAGGTTCATGCCTTGGTTATGGCGGGTAGTGGGCGGCTTGGCAAGGGGCCGTTCGTCTGCTCCGGCCTTATCGCCGGCAAGCCGGCTCCCACAGGGATCTCCACAGATATTCAGCCTTGTGCAGTACCTGTGGGAGCCGGCTAGCCGGCGATTGGGCCGGTGCAGACAGCAGTATCCTTGTCAGGCCAGGGAGCCTATGGGATTCTCCCTCCCTTTGCCCGCGAGCCCCACCCCATGCCCAACATCATCCGCATCGCCGCCGCCCTGCTCATCGACCCCCAAGGCCGCACCTTGCTGGTACGCAAACGCGGCACCCAAGCCTTCATGCAGCCGGGTGGCAAGATCGATGCGGGGGAAACGCCGGTGGCTGCCCTGGTGCGCGAACTGCACGAAGAACTGGGCCTGCACATCGACCCGGCGCAAGCCATCCCCCTGGGCCAGTTCAGTGCCCCGGCAGCCAACGAACCGGGCTTCGAAGTGCAGGCTCAGCTCTTCAGGGTCGACTGTGCCGAGGCCGTGACCCCGGCAGCGGAAATCGAAGAGGTGGTGTGGCTGGCCGCCGATCAGGCGCCTGCGCTGGAGCTGGCGCCGCTGACCCGCGACCTGATCCTGCCGCTGTATCGCCAGGCCGTCAGCGTACCGCGCTAACCCCATCGAGGGTGGCGAACGAGGTGTCCTTGGCGGTCAGCAGGAAGTCGCGCATGTACGGCGCATCGAGCATGTCGGTGCGCACTGCAGCATACAGCGTGGCGAACAAGCCCTTCTCGCCCAGGCGCTTGCCCTTCACGTAACCGCGCGAGCTGTATTCGTGCAACGCCCAGTGGGGCATACCGCAGACGCCACGGCCGCTGGCCACCAGCTGCATCATCATCACCGTCAGCTCCGAGGTGCGCACGACCGCCGGTTCGATGTCGGCAGGTTCCAGGAAGCGGGTGAAGATATCCAGTCGATCACGCTCCACCGGGTAGGTGATCAGGGTCTGGTCGATCAGGTCCTGCGGCACGATGTAGGGCTTGCTGGCCAGCGGGTGCTGGTTGGCCACGGCGAGCATGGCTTCGTAGGTGAACAGCGGCACGTAGGTGATGCCCGACAGGTCCACGGGGTCGGAGGTCACTACCAGGTCGAGGTCGCCACGGGCCAAGGCGGGTAATGGCGCGAAGGCGAAACCCGAAGCCAGGTCCAGCTCCACTTCCGGCCAGGCATCGCGGAACTGGTCGATGGTCGGCATCAGCCACTGGAAGCAGCTGTGGCACTCGATGGCCATGTGCAGGCGCCCGGCCGTACCACCGGCCAGGCGGGCGACGTCACGCTCGGCACCACGTAGCAGCGGCAAGGTGGCGTCGGCCAGCTGCAGCAGACGCAGCCCGGCGCTGGTGAAGCGAATCGGCTTGGTCTTGCGCACGAACAGGGGCAGGCCCAGGCGCTCTTCCAGCTCCTTGAACTGGTGCGACAGCGCCGATTGCGTCAGGTGCAAGCGTTCGGCGGCCTCCACCAGGCTATCGGCCTCGCGCAGGGCATGAAGGGTTTTCAGGTGGCGGATCTCCAGCACAGCAGACTCCGAGAGAAAATTTGAGGAGACAGGGATTAAGTTGAGTTTCTCTCATGTTGCCCCTCACTGTCGACTGAACCTTGGATCAACCGCTGGGCAGGGTTCATCAAACTGTCACCGAACTGTGGCAGCGCGCTTGAATGAAAGTCATCAGACTCGCGCTCTACTGGGGATCTGCATTCTGGTTTTCTTACATGCGCGTTTTTTGGGTCATTTTCTTTTTCGTGTTCAGCGTGTCGGCCAGCTTCGCCGACAATCGCTGCAATGCCCAAGTGCCGGTGCAAAGGGCCGACATCGGCGAACTGAGCCTGGTCTACCAGAGCGTCGGGGCGCCGCGTGATCCGCCCTTGTTGCTGGTCATGGGCCTGGGCGGCCAACTCATTCACTGGCCGGACGACGTGGTCGAGGCGTTGTGCCGTCAGGGCTTTCGGGTTATCCGTTACGACAACCGCGATGTCGGCCTGTCACGCTGGAACCAGCTGCCGCCCACGGCCAACCTGACGGTTCAGGTGCTGCGCTACAAGCTGGGCTTGCCGGTTACCGCGCCCTACACGCTGACCGACATGGCAGGTGATGGTTTGCGTCTGATGGACGCCATGGGCATTCGTCAATTCCATGTGCTGGGCGTCAGCATGGGCGGAATGATCGCCCAGCACTTGGCGGCGATGGCGCCGGAACGGGTGCGCAGCCTGACGCTGGTGATGTCCAGCTCTGGCGCGGCAGGCCTGCCGGCGCCGGACCCTGCCCTGGTGCAGCTGTTGGCTCGGCGTAGTGCGCCCAATCGCGAGGTGGCGATCGAGCAGCAGGCTGACTTGCTGGCGGCATTGGGCAGCCCGCAGGTGCATGATGATCGGGCCGCTTTGTTGCAGCAGGCTGCAGCGGCCTATGACCGTGCGTTCAACCCCGAGGGTGCCAAGCGCCAGATCATGGCGATCCTTGCCGAGCCCAGCCGGGTTGAGTTGCTCAACCAACTGCGCGTGCCGACACTGGTGGTGCACGGCACGGCCGATCCGTTGTTGCCGGTGATGCATGGGGTGCACCTGGCAGCGCATATCCAGGGTAGCCAGCTACGGCTGATTCCGGGGTTGGCGCATCGCTTCCAGGAGCCGTTCAAGGCGCCGTTGCTGGGGGCGGTGTTGCCTTACCTGCAAGCGCACCGGCAGGACGTGACGCATATCGCCGGCCTGTAGGGGCTCAGATCGAGAAGCTTGCGCCAACTCCTGTGGGAGCCGGCTTGCCGGCGATAGGGCCCGCACAGGTGACAGCGTCGTGCCTGTCCCGGCCTCATCGCCGGCAAGCCGGCTCCCACAGCAATCGCGTCAGTTTCTGGAAATTGAGCAAGACAGTTGCGGGCCTTTGCCGATCTCAGCCCAGGCCGTATTTCTTCACCTTGTCGAACAACGTGGTCTTGGCCATCCCCAGTTCCTGGCTGGCCTGGCTGAGATTGCCGCCGGTACGCTGCAAGGCGTCGCTGAGCAGATTGCGCTCGAAGGCTTCCACCGCTTCGGCAAAGCCCAACCCTTGGCTGGCGCCACCACTCGGGCCCTTCTTGAAGGCAGGCAGGCCCAAGGCGAAGCGTTCGGCAACGTTGCGCAGCTCGCGCACGTTCCCTGGCCAGTCGTGGGACATCAGCCGCGAAAGGGTCTGGCTGTCCAGTTGCGGCAACTCCCGATCAAAGCGCAACGCCGATTGCTGCAGGAAGTGCTCGAACAACTGGCGAATGTCTTCGCGGCGCTCGCGCAGGGGTGGCAATTCCAGGGTGACCACGTTCAGCCGGTAGTAGAGGTCGCTGCGGAACTGGCCGCTCTGGCCCAGGCTGGCCAGGTCGGCTTTGGTCGCGGCGATCACTCGGCAGTCCACCGGGATGCTCTGGTTCGAGCCCAAACGCTCCAGGGTGCGCTCCTGGAGTACGCGCAGCAGCTTGATCTGCAAGTTGATTGGCATGCTCTCGACCTCGTCGAGGAACAGTGTGCCGCCATTGGCATGCTCGATCTTGCCAATGCGGCGCTTGCCGGCGCCGGTGAAGGCATTGGCTTCGTGGCCGAAAATTTCGCTCTCGAACAGGTTCTCCGGCAGCCCGCCGCAGTTCAGCGCGACGAAAGGCTGGCCCTGGCGTCGGCTGAAATCATGCAGGCAGCGTGCGACAAGCTCCTTGCCCGTACCGGTTTCGCCTTCGATCAGTACGTTGGCCGATGTGTCGGCCACGTTGGTGATCAGTTCGCGCAAGTGTTCCATGGCCGGCGAGCGGCCAATGATGCGCCCCTCCAGGCTGCTCTGCTCGGCCAGCTGGCGGCGCAGGGCAAACACCTCGCGGGACAGGCCGCGTTGTTCCAGGGCTCGCCTGACCACTTCGACCAGGCGTTCTGGCGAGAAGGGTTTTTCCATGAAGTCGTAGGCGCCGTTGCGCATGGCGCCGACGGCCATGTCGATATCGCCGTGGCCGGTGATCAACACCACGGGCAGGCTGCGGTCACGGGCCTTGAGGCGGTTGAGCAGTTCCAGGCCGTCGATGCCTGGCAGGCGAATGTCGCTGACGACGATACCGGCGAAGTCATCACCGATGCGCTCAAGGGCCTGCTCGGCGCTGCCGACCCCTTCGCAGGCGATGTCTTCCAGGGCCAGGGCTTGCTGGCAGCCGAGCAGCACATGCGGGTCGTCTTCGACGATCAGGACAGTAAGGGGTGCTGGGTTCATGGATGATCTGCCGTTTCGCTAGGGGGCGTGACCAGGCGCAGGGCCAGGACGAAGGCGGTTCCGCCGTTGGCGGGGTGCTCGACGTTCAGGCTGCCCTTGGCGGCGGCGGCGAGGCTCGCCGACAGGGTCAGGCCCAGGCCCAGGCCGTGTTCGCCGGGTTTGGTGGTGAAGAAGGGTTCGAACAGGTGCTTGCGCGCCTCGGCGTCGATACCGTGGCCATTATCGCGTACCCGCAGGCGATACTTGTCGCCTTGCAGCTCACCTTCGAGCCACAGCTCAGGCAGCGGCTGGGAGGCCATGGCATCGAGGGCGTTGCCGATCAGGTTGACCAGGATCTGCTCCAGGCGCGTCTGGTCGATGGCCAGTTGGTGGTCCTCGAACTGGCTGTGCAGTTGCAGGTGGCAGGCGCTGATTCGGTTGGCAAGCACCTGCAGCGTGGCGTCGACGGCCTTGGCCAGCGATGCCTGGCCGGTGTCGTCGCCGCGTCGGGCAAACGAGCGCAGGCTGGCGGTGATGCGGCCCATGCGGTCGATCAGGTCGTTCATGGTGCGCAGGTTGGTGCTGGCGGTTTCCAGCGCGCCACGTTCGAGGAAGCGCACCGTGTTGCCGGACAAGGTGCGCAGTGCCGCCAGCGGCTGGTTGAGTTCGTGGGCGATGCTGGTGGACATCTGCCCGATGGCCGCCAGTTTGCCGGCTTGCACCAGTTCGTCCTGGGCGTGGCGCAAGGTCTGTTCGGCGTGCCGACGTTCGCGGATCTGGCCCTTGAGCCGTTCGTTACTGGCGCGCAGGTCGGCGGTCCGGTCGGCGATGCGCCGCTCCAACTGGCTGTTGGCTTCTTCCAGCGCTTCGCGGGCGGCCAAGCGGGTGGCGACCACCTTGCGCCGCTCGTTCCAGGCGATGCCGAGGATCGCCAGCAAGGCGAACGCCACGCCCACCAGAATGCCTTGCACCATCGACTCGCGGCGCAGGTCCTGTAAAGGCGTGAGCAAGGTGAAATGCCACGGCGTATCGACCAGCCGCCGCGTTTGTGCCAGGTAGGCCACCTCACGGGGCTTGCCCTGGGCGGTTTCGCTGTTGGCCGGGAACGTGAGCTTTTCCACGCCATCGGCCAGGGTCTCGCGGGCCAGGGGCTGCAACTCGTTGAGTGGCCACCAGTAGTATTGCAGGCTGCGCGCCAGGCGCTCCTTGATCTGGGGGGTTAGCGGGCGTACCGATTTCAGCCGCCGCGCCGGGTCGCTGGACAGGATGATGATGCCGTTCTCGTCGCTGACGAAGGCTTCCAGGCGCGCCCGTTGCCAGCGTTCCTCCAGGGTGTCCAGGCGCACTTTGATCACCGCCACGCCGATGATCTTGCCGTGCTCTTCCAGGCCATGGGCCAGGAAGTAGCCGGCTTCGCCGGTGGTGCTGCCGATGCCGTAGAAGCGCCCGGGTTCGCCGCGCACGGCGTTCTGGAAGTAGGCCCGGAACGACAGGTCCTCACCGAGGAACGAGTCGGCATCGCGCCAGTTGCTGGTGGCTTGTACGCGGCCGTTGGTATCCAGGACGAAGATCGCCCGGCTGCGGCTGCGCCGGTTCAGGCCTTCGAGGTATTCGTTGACGACTTGCCGGTTGGCACCGTCGGGGTCGGTGAGCAGCTGAGACACGCTGTCTTCCAGCTCCAGCAGGCTCGGCAGGTAGGTGTATTTGCTGATTTCGCTCTCGACCGTGCGCGCGTGCAGCTCCAGCTGGCGTTCGCCGTTTTCGCTGAGGGTGCGGATGCCGTTGCTTTCGCTGATCAGGTAGCCGGCCAGGCCCAGGCCGACCATCAGCAGGATGACCAGTGGCGGCAGCAGCAATTGACGGATCAGGCGGGATTTCACGGCAGGTTTGGCAGGGCGAAGAAGCGAGGGGTCGCATTTCATCACAGTGGCCTTGTCACGACCAGCGTCCGCTGCCCGATGAATGCAGGGGCAGCGGACACTGTGGCCGACTTAGTGTTGCAGGATCTTGCTGAGGAAGTGCTGGGTGCGCTGGTCGCGGGCGTTCTGGTCACCGAAGAACTCTTCCTTGGTGCAGTCTTCGATGATGCTGCCCTTGTCCATGAAGATGACCCGGTTGGCGACCTTGCGGGCAAAGCCCATCTCGTGGGTCACGCACATCATGGTCATGCCTTCGTGGGCCAGCTGAACCATTACGTCCAGTACCTCGCTGACCATTTCCGGGTCCAGCGCCGAGGTGGGTTCGTCGAACAGCATGACGATCGGGTCCATTGCCAGGGCACGGGCGATCGCCACACGCTGCTGCTGGCCGCCGGAGAGCTGGCCAGGGTGCTTCTTGGCATGCGCGCTGAGGCCGACGCGGTCGAGCAAGGCCAGGCCCTTCTTGGAGGCTTCCGCCTCGCTGCGGCCCAGCACCTTGCGCTGGGCGATGGTCAGGTTCTCGGTGATGGTCAGGTGCGGGAACAGCTCGAAATGCTGGAACACCATGCCCACCCGCGAGCGCAGTTTCGGCAGGTTGGTCTTCGGGTCGGCAATCGAGGTGCCATCGACCACGATGTCACCCTTCTGGAAGGGTTCCAGGGCGTTGACGCACTTGATCAGGGTGGACTTGCCCGAGCCCGACGGGCCGCAGACCACCACCACCTCGCCCTTCTTGACCTCGGTGCTGCAGTCGGTCAGTACCTGGAAGTCGCCGTACCACTTGTTGACGTTCTTGATGGAAATCATACGGTGATCCTTTTTTGCAGGCGCTTGACCAGCCACGAAGCGGAGAAGCTGACGAGGAAGTAGACGATCCCGGCGAAGATCAGGAACTCATGGGAGCGCCCGATGATGTCGCCGTTGGAGCGTGCCGAGTTGAGGAAGTCCACCAGGCCCACGGTGTACACCAGCGAGGTGTCCTGGAACAGGATGATGCTCTGCTGCAGCAGCAGCGGGGTCATCTTGCGGAAGGCCTGGGGCAGGATGATCAGGCGCATGGTTTGTGCGTAGTTCATGCCCAGCGCTTGCGCGGCGCCCATCTGCCCTTTGGAGATCGACTGCACACCGGCGCGGACGATTTCGCAGAAGTACGCGGCCTCGAACATCATGAAGGCGACCACGCAGGAGGTGAACGCGCCCACCGGGGTGTCCTCGCCGGTGATCCAGCGCAGCACGAACGGAACCGCCAGGTAGAACCAGGTGATCACCAGCAGCAGAGGGATCGACCGGAAGTAGTTGACGTAGGCACCTGCCAGCCGCGACAGCAGCTTGCTCGACGACAGGCGCATCAGCGCCAGGATGGTGCCCAGCACGATACCGCCGACCACGCCCATGACCATCAGCTTGAGGGTCATCAGCATGCCTTCCCAGAGGGCAGGCAGGGCCGGGATGATTTCGCTGAAATCCATTTCCATTTACTTGCCCCCCACGGAAATCAGGCCCGGCACGGCGACTTTCTTCTCGACCATGCGCATGAGCAGCATCAGGCCCATGTTCAGGGTGAAGTAGATCAGCGTGGCCAGGGTGAATGCCTCAAACAGGTTGGCGGAAAACTCGGCGGTCTGCTTGGTCTGCGCCAGCAGTTCCATCAGGCCGATCAGCGATGCCACTGACGAGTTCTTGAACACGTTGAGGAACTCGGAGGTAAGCGGCGGAATGATGATCCGGTAGGCCTGTGGCAGCAGCACGTTGTTGTAGATCTGCGGCAGGCTGAAGCCCATGGCGCGGGCGGCGGCTTCCTGGCCCCGCGGCAGCGCCTGGATACCGGTGCGCACCTGCTCGCAGACGCGGGCAGCGGTGAACAGACCCAGACAGATGACCACGCTGATCAACGCCGAAGTCGTCGGGTTGAGGTCCTGCTTGAACCATTCCTGCAGGCCTTCGGGCAGCAGGTCCGGTACCAGGAAGTACCAGACGAACAGCTGCACCAGCAGCGGCACGTTGCGGAACAGTTCCACATAGGCAGTGGCGATGCCCGATACCAGGCGATTCGGCACGGTACGCATGACGCCGAGCACCGACCCCAGCAGCAAGGCGATGATCCAGGCGGAAATGGCGATGGCGATGGTCCAGCCCAGGCCGGTGATGTACCAGTCCAGATAGGTTTCGCTGCCCACGCCGGTGGACTTGAAGAACACGCCCCAGTCCCAGTTGTAATTCATCGGGATTTCCCCTCAGACGGTTGTTTCACGGGCACCTTCGAGCATCCGGGGGCGCATGGCGCCCTCGGATGAAAGGTTAGACACTAATGAGTGGCCTGCAGAATTGATTCGTGCGCGTGCGCACCAGGCCACTAGCTGAGGATCAGGACTTCTTCTCGTCCGCGGCCTTGTCGGTCGGCTCGGCGATCAGTTTTTTCAGCTCGTCGCTCATCTTGAAGTCCAGGTTCAGGCCCTTCGGTGGGATTGGCTGAGTGAACCACTTGTCGTAGCTCTTGTTGACTTCGCCCGACTTGAAGTAGGCGATGATCGCGTCGTCGACCGCTTTCTTGAACGCTGCGTCATCCTTGCGCACCATGCAGCCGTAGATTTCGTACGACTGTGGGGTACCCGTGATGACCCAGTCTTTCGGGTTGCGCGCCTTGGCCATTTCACCGGCCAGCAAGGCGTCGTCCATCATGAAGGCCACGGCGCGGCCGCTTTCGAGCATGTTGAAGGCTTCACCGTGGTCCTTGGCGGAAATCACGTTCATCTTCATCTGCTTGTCGGCGTTCATCGCCTTGAGGATGCGTTCGGAGGTGGTGCCGGCGGTGGTCACCACGTTCTTGCCGGCCAGGTCAGGGAAGTCCTTGTAGGAAGGCTGACCGTCCTTGACCTTGGTCAGCAGGCGGGTACCGACTTCGAAGATGCCCACCGAGAAGCCAACCTGCTGCTGGCGCTCGACGTTGTTGGTGGTGGAGCCGCACTCCAGGTCGACGGTGCCGTTCTGCACCAGCGGGATGCGGGTCTGGGAGGTGACCAGGTTGTACTTGACCTTGATGTCCGTACCCAGTTGCTTCTTCAGGGCGTCGACGACAGCCAGCTGAATGTCGTGCGAGTAGCCCACGGGCTCGGGCTTGCCGGCCAGGTAGGAAAATGGAATGGAGGAGTCACGGTGCCCCAGGGTGATGGTGCCCGAATCCTTGATCTTCTTCAGGGTGCCGGTCAGCTCCTCGGCCATGGCCGGCGAAGCGATGACTGCAGCCGCGATGGCGGCGCCCAGCAATTGACGAACGATGCGCATCAAATTTTCCTCGACATGTTTGTTTTTTTTATGGAGCCGTTGGCGGACTCTTTCGTTCAACGGATACAGCATGAAGCGGTGTGCATTCGGCTTCCAAGTGTAGAGCATGACTCGTGCCAAGCCCTTCCCTCGATCATAACCTCCCGAAAATGCTGGGGATGAAGGATTTATGGCGCTTTTGCGGGGAATAGGGCGCACGGACTTCCGAACGAATGGCGGATGCCTGTTCGGAAATCCGAATGAGTGGCGGGAGGGCGAGCGCCCTGAAATGAGAACACCGCCCCGGTGCCGGGGCGGGGATTGAACGTCAGGCTGCGCGAATCTGCGCCTGCAGCCTTTGCAGGTACTCACGCAGTGCCTGCTGTTCGGCCTCGGTGGTGAACAGGCCCAACTTGGTCCGCCGCCAAAGGATGTCTTCGGCGCTGATAGCCCACTCCTCGCTGCGCAGGTAATCCACCTCGCGGCTGAACAGACCTCCACCGATGGCCTGGCCCAGGTCCTGAGGCCCTTCTACACCTTCGAGCAGACGCCATACGCGATTACCGTAGGTCAGCGCCCAGCGTTTGGCGATGTCCACGGGCAGCCAGCCGCAGCGCGCCATCACGGCGTCGACCAGGGCTGGTACGGTGCTCATGTTTTCGCCGCCCGGCAGGGGTGCGCTGGCGGTCCAGCTGCCGCGCATCTGGCTGAAGTAAGGCTTGAGCTCATCCATGGCCGACTCGGCCAGCTTGCGGTACGTGGTCAGCTTGCCGCCGAACACCGACAGCAGGGGTGCCTGGCCCTCGCTGACGGACGTCGCCAGGGTGTAGTCGCGCGTGACGGCCGAAGGGTTGTCCGACTCGTCGTTGCACAGTGGCCGCACACCGGAATAGGTGTGCAGGATGTCGGCGCGGCTCAGTTGATGGTTGAAGTGGGCATTGACCACCTTGAGCAGGTAGTCGGTTTCCTGCTCGGTGATCGCGACCTTGGCCGGGTCGCCGCTGTATTCGCGGTCGGTGGTGCCGATCAGGGTGAAGCGGTCCAGATAAGGAATGCAGAAGACGATGCGCTGATCTTCGTTCTGCAGGATGTAGGCATGTTCGCCCTCGTAGAGGCGCGGCACGATCAGGTGGCTGCCCTGGATCAGGCGGATGCCATAGGGCGCGTCGAGCTTGAGGTCGTCCTTGATGAAGCTGGCGACCCACGGGCCCGCGGCATTGACCAGGGCGCGCGCGCGGATGGTCTGCAGGCTGCCGTCGGCATGCTGCAGTTCGACCAGCCACAGGCCGTCGCTGCGTTCGGCACGCAGGCAGCGAGTGCGGGTCTGGATGTGCGCACCGTTCTCCCGCGCGGCCATGGCATTGAGCACTACCAGGCGGGCGTCGTCCACGGCGCAGTCGGCGTATTCGAACCCACGGGTGATCGACGGCTTGAGCGGGTAGCCCGGGCCGAAGCGCAGGCTGCGCGAAGCGCCCAGGCGCTTGCGCTTGCCCAGGTGGTCGTATAGGAACAGGCCCGCACGGATCATCCACGCCGGGCGCAGGTGCGGGCGGTGGGGCAGCACGAAACGCATCGGCTTGACGATGTGCGGGGCCTTGGCCAACAGCACTTCCCGTTCTGCCAGTGCCTCGCGCACCAGGCGGAATTCATAATGTTCGAGGTAACGCAGGCCACCGTGGATCAGCTTGCTACTGGCCGACGACGTGTGCTGCGCGAGGTCGTCCTTTTCGCAGAGAAACACCTTCAGGCCACGTCCGGCGGCGTCGGCAGCGATGCCCACGCCATTGATGCCACCGCCAATTACGGCGAGGTCATAGCAGTCGGCGAGTGGGGGCTGGGACGAAACGGGCTGGGACACGGGCAAGGCCTCCTGGGGCTGTGCACATCGAATATGAACATTGATGTTCGTTTACGAAAATACTAGCGCAAGAGAAAGCCCGTCGCCAGTCAGTCTTTATAGAAAAAACTGATCTGATGACAATAAAGTGAACAATTACGAAAATGGCGGGCCGCCCAATGGCCCACCATTCGATCAGACCACCTCGAGGCGGATCTTGTACTGATTGAGCAACTGGCTCAGGGCCGGCGTGGGGGGCAGGTCGGTCACCAGGCAATCGACCAGGCTGATCGAGCCCAGGCGCACCATGGCATTACGCCCGAACTTGCTGGAGTCGGCCGCCAGGATCACTTGCCGTGCGTTGGTGATGATCGCCTGGGAAACGCGCACTTCCTGATAGTCGAAATCCAGCAGGCTGCCGTCTTCGTCGATGCCGCTGATGCCGACCAGTGCGAAGTCGACCTTGAACTGGTTGATGAAGTCGACGCTGGCTTGGCCGACCACGCCGCCGTCACGGCGTACCGTGCCGCCAGCGACCAGAACTTCGAAGTCGTCCTTGGCGGCCAGGATCGCGGCTACGTGCAGGTTGTTGGTGATGACCTTGAGGTGGTTGTGGTTGAGCAGGGCGCGGGCGATGGATTCGGTGGTGGTGCCGATGTTGATGAATACTGAGGCATGGTCGGGAATCTGCCGGGCCACGGCTTCTGCGATGCGTTGCTTCTCATCACGCATCTGGTCGGCGCGCATGGCGTAGGCGGTGTTTTCGATGCTCGAGTCATAGGCTGCACCACCGTGATAACGGCGCAGCAGGTTGAGTTCGGCCAACTGATTGATATCGCGGCGGATGGTTTGCGGGGTGACGATGAACAGCTGCGCCATTTCCTCGATGCTGACGTAGCCGCGTTCGCGGACCAGCTCAAGGATTTGTTGTTGGCGTGGGGGCAGATTCATGGGCGGTCCTTCTGGGCTGCCGGACAAATTCTGCAATGATGCCGTAGGAAGGGAGTGGCGGCCAGTAGACTATTGGGGCCGCTATGCGGCCCAATCGCCGGCAAGCCGGCTCCCACACCGATCAGCAGCGCGCCAGAGAATGGCGCTCTACCTGTGGGAGCCGGCTTGCCGGCGATGGGGCCATGCAGATCAGGCCTCGTGATCTTCCCAATCACGGGTACGATCGACCGCTTTGCGCCAGCCAGCGTACAGCTTTTCTTTCTGCGACTCGTCCAACTGCGGACTGAACTCGCGCTCGATGATCGCCTTGTCGCGCAACTCGTCCAGGCCACTCCAGAACCCACAGGCCAGGCCCGCCAGGTAGGCAGCGCCAAGCGCCGTGGTTTCGCGCATTTGTGGGCGCTCTACGCAGGTGCCGAGAATGTCGGCCTGGAACTGCATGAGGAAGTTGTTGGCCACTGCGCCACCGTCCACGCGCAGTTCGGACAGGCGCTGGCCGCAGTCCTGTTGCATGGCGTCGAGCACGTCGCGGGTCTGGTAGGCAATGGACTCCAGCGCGGCGCGGATGATGTGGTCGACCTTCACCCCACGGGTCAGGCCGAACAGTGCGCCACGCGCATACGGGTCCCAGTAGGGGGCGCCCAGGCCGGTGAAGGCAGGTACCAGGTACACGCCGTTGCTGTCCTTGACCTTGCTCGCGAAGTACTCGGTATCGAGGGCATCGTTGACGATCTTCAGTTCATCGCGCAGCCATTGCACGGTGGAACCGCCGTTGAACACCGCGCCCTCCAGCGCATAGGCCACTTCGCCCCGCGGGCCACAGGCGATGGTCGTGAGCAGGCCATGGGATGACTTCACCGCCTTGTCGCCCGTGTTCATCAGCAGGAAACAGCCGGTGCCGTAGGTGTTCTTGGCCTGGCCGGGCTCCACGCACATCTGGCCGAACAATGCGGACTGCTGATCACCGGCGATACCGGCGATGGGGATACCGCTCTTGGTATGGCCATAGACTTCCGACGAAGGCCGCACGTCAGGCAGCATCTGCCGAGGAATACCGAGGATTTCGAGCAGCTTGTCGTCCCACTGCAGGCTATGGATGTTGAACATCAGCGTGCGCGAGGCGTTGGTGTAGTCGGTGACATGCACCTTGCCGCCGGAGAATTTCCAGATCAGCCAGGTATCGACGGTGCCGAACAGCAGTTCGCCACGTTCGGCACGTTCGCGGGCACCTTCGACGTTGTCCAGGATCCACTTGAGCTTGGTGCCCGAGAAGTACGGGTCGGTGACCAGGCCGGTGGTTTCGCGGATGTAGTCCTCATGCCCGTCACGCTTGAGCTGCGCGCAGATTTCGGTACTGCGGCGGCATTGCCAGACGATGGCGTTGTACACCGGGCGACCGGTTTCCTTGTCCCACACCACCGTGGTTTCACGCTGGTTGGTGATGCCCAGCGCGGCGACCTGGGCATGGCTGATGCCAGCCTGGGCCAGGGCCTCGACCATGGTCGCGCTCTGGGTGGCGAAAATTTCCATCGGGTCGTGTTCGACCCAGCCGGCTTGTGGGTAATGCTGGGCGAACTCGCGCTGGGAGGTCCCGACCACATTGGCGTCGCGGTCGAAAATGATGGCCCGCGAACTGGTGGTTCCCTGGTCCAGGGCGATGATGTAGTTCTTATCCTGGGTGTCTGTCATGGTCGTAGGCCTTGCAAAATAAGGAGAACAGGGCGTCAGCATCAGTTGGCTTGAGTATCGCCCTGGCAATTGTCGTTTGTCTCTGGATTCGCGATTGACGTCGTCGGCAGGTTGCGAGCGATCAGGCCGCGATAGGTCGCGGCACCCAGGCAAGCGCCGAGGATCGGTGCAAACACCGGAACCAGGAAATAAGGGATGTCCCGACCGCCAGTGAAGGCGATTTCGCCCCAGCCGGCCAGGAACGTCATCAGTTTTGGTCCGAAGTCGCGTGCGGGGTTCATCGCAAAGCCCGTCAGGGGGCCCATGGCGCTGCCAATTACCGCGATCAGCAAGCCGATCAACAGAGGGGCCATTGCCCCACGTGGGAGGCCATTGTTGTCGTCGGTCAGGGCCATGATCACGGCCATGAGGATGGCGGTGATCACCACTTCGACCAGAAATGCCTGGCCAGTGGACAGTAACGGGTGTGGATAGGTGGAGAACACCGAGGCCAGCTCCAGGCTCTCGCTGCTGCCACGCAGCATGGCGTGGGCTTGTTCGAAATCGAAGAACAGGTTGCTGTACAAGGTGTAGACCAGCGCCGCGCCGCAGAACGCACCACCGACCTGGGCAAGCATGTAGAACGGCAGCTTGCGTTTGTCGAAGCTGGCGAACAGGGTGAGCGCAATGCTCACGGCCGGGTTCAGGTGTGCGCCGGAAATCCCGGCGGTGAGGTAGATCGCCATGCTCACGCCGACCCCCCAGATGATGCTGATTTCCCACAGCCCGAAGCTGGCGCCCGCGACCTTGAGGGCGGCGACACAACCGGTGCCGAAGAAAATGAGCAGCGCTGTGCCGAGGAATTCGGCCAGGCATTGGCTGGACAGTGTGGGTTCGCGTAGCGCAGTCGTCATGTATGACCTCGTTTTTTTTGTTGTGAGGCGCGTGGCGCTCGACAGCAAGGCCCGGTGTCTATCTCCATCGACCCCGGGCGGATACAGGAATGCACCTTAAAAGTGCACCAATTTATTCAGAAACGAAAAAATATAGACAAGAAACGCATATGTCAAAGGTCGAAAGTGAACGGCTGGTCACGTTATGAGCGCTAGATAAGGGTTCGAATGCGCACGCTAGACAGGCGCGTAAGTGATGAGCTGGCTGGGATGTGGGAATTGTCCTAAAGTAGCCGCCGACCTGTCCCTTGACCGGAGCCTTGCATGACCCCCGCCCTTGACCTCTTGAAAAAAGCCCGCGCCGAGCACCGTGTGCACAGTTATGAACATGACCCCAAGTCGGCGTCATACGGGCTGGAGGCGGCCGAAAAGCTGGGGCTCGATCCGCAGCAGGTGTTCAAGACCTTGCTGGCGAGCAGCGAGAAGGGCGAGTTGCTGGTGGCGGTGGTGCCTGTGGTCGGCACGCTGGACCTCAAGGCGTTGGCCCATGCTGCTGGCGTGAAGAAGTGCGAAATGGCCGACCCTGCGGCCGCGCAGCGCGCCACCGGTTATTTGGTAGGAGGCATCAGCCCGCTTGGTCAGAAAAAACGCCTGCGCACGTTCATCGATGACTCTGCGCAGAACTTTGCAACCATCCATGTCAGCGCAGGACGGCGGGGGCTGGAAGTCGAGTTGGCAGCGACGGTGCTGGCCGAGCATACCCAGGGCAAGTTCGCCGGGATTGGCCGAGGCTAGAAAGCAGCAGGGGCTGCACTGCAGCCCCTGCTTGATGATCAGGTCGCCGAACTGTAGCGACGAACCCCATTCTCTTGCCGCGGCAATTGCGCCGCGACACTGCCCGGCACCGGGAACAGCACCAGGTGGTCGGCTTTGACGGCAATCCCCACATCCTCGCCCAGCTGATGGTCGATATGGCTTGGGAAGATCGCTTCCAGCTGGCTGCCGGTCGGCAGCTGCAGGCGGTACAGGGTCGAAGCACCGAGGAAGCTCTTGCCGACGATGTTGGCGCGCAGTGCGCTGTCCGGCGCATGGACGATATCGTCAGGGCGTAGCAGCACGTCCACCGAACTGCCGGGAGCCATGATGTAGGCGCGGTTGCCACGCAACTCGCCCAGCTCGGTATTGACCGCCTCATGGCTGCTCATCTGACCACGGATGAAATAGCCTTGGCCGATGAAGCTGGCGACGAACGGTGTCTGCGGTTCGTGGTAGAGGTTGTAGGGCGTGTCCCATTGCTCCAGGCGACCTTCCTTGAACACCCCCACATGGTCGCTGACCGCGAACGCTTCTTCCTGATCATGGGTGACCAGGATGGCGCTGGTGCCGCGGCTCTTGAGAATGTCGCGGACCTCGTGGCTGAGGCGCCGGCGCAGCTCCACGTCGAGGTTGGAAAACGGCTCGTCGAGCAGCAGCAGTTGCGGCTCCGGGGCCAGTGCACGGGCCAGTGCGACGCGCTGTTGCTGTCCACCGGACAGTTCATGCGGGTAGCGACCGCCCAGGCCGCCGAGCTTGACCAGCTCCAGCATCTCTTCGACCACCTGCGCCTGGCGCGGGTGCTTGGCGATGCCAAAGGCAATGTTCTGTGCCACGGTCAGGTGTGGGAACAGGGCATAGTCCTGGAACACCATGCCGATTCGGCGTTTTTCCGGTGCCTGGGTAAAGCCGGCGCGGGAAATGACCTCGCCGGCCAGCTGGATTTCACCCTCGTGCACCGGCTCGAAGCCAGCGATGGCGCGCAGGGTGGTGGTCTTGCCGCATCCCGAAGACCCCAGCAGGCAACCGATGTCGCCTGCATTGAGGTGCAGGTTGAGGTTCTGGACGATGCGCTGGTCGCCGTAGCCGCAGGCGAGGTTGCGCAGGTTGAGCAGTAGGGGTTGACTCATGCGTGGTGGTAAGCCGGTTCGACAAGGTATTCGAGAAGGGCCTTCTGCGCATGCAGCCGGTTTTCAGCCTGGTCCCAGGCGACCGATCGCGGGTCGTCGAGCAGGTCCTGGCTGATTTCCTCACCGCGGTGAGCGGGCAGGCAATGCATGAACAGGGCATCGGGTGCCGCCAGGTCGAGCAGTTCGCGGGTGACCTGGTAAGGCGCGAAATGCGCCAGGCGCCGTGCAGTTTCCTCCTCCTGACCCATGGAAGTCCAGACGTCGGTGGTCACCAGGTGGGCGCCACGCACGGCTTCTTTCGGATCACGGATGATCTGTACCCGGTCACCGCCCAGCGCCATGAAGCGTGGGTCCGGCTCATAACCCTCGGGGCAGGCGATGCGCAGCTGGAAGTCGAACTGGCGGGCCGCTTCGATGTACGAGTTGCACATGTTGAAACCGTCGCCGATCCAGGCCACGGTCTTGCCCTGAATCGAACCACGGTGTTCGAGGAACGTCTGCATGTCGGCCAGCAGCTGGCAAGGATGCGATTCGTCCGACAGACCGTTGATTACCGGTACCCGCGAATTGGCGGCGAATTCGGTGAGCGTGCTGTGGGCGTGGGTACGGATCATGACCGCATCGAGCATGCTCGAGAGCACGATGGCGCTGTCGCTGATCGGCTCGCCACGGCCCAGCTGCGTATCGCGTGGGGACAGGAAGATGGCCTGGCCACCGAGCTGGATCATGCCGGCCTCGAACGACACGCGGGTACGGGTCGAAGACTTTTCGAAGATCATGCCCAGTACGCGATTCTTCAGCGGCTCGAACAGCACGCCTCGCTTGCGCAGGTCCTTCAGCTCGATGCCTCGGCGGATCACCCCGAGCAATTCGTCGGTGGTGAAGTCCAGCAGGGAGAGAAAGTGCCTAGCGCTCATGATTGACTACCTTATCTGCAACGGTATGCAGGTCGACCGTATGGTTTTTTTTGACAACGGGAGTGACCTGCGGCGTAAGCCGCACGGGGCGGACGAAATAGGGAAAGGCGCAATACTATAATTAAATGTCGCCTAAAACCAAGAGGGGAAACAGCGGCTCTGTTGCAAAGGGTGTATTTACCCGTTGAGCCCTTGCTGTTTTTTATTTGCTACAGGGGTTGTACACGGCTTGCTGGCAATTTGGCAAATGGCTTTGCCGTAGGTTGGCGTGAATCGTGCGCCTGATGTCGCGGGATTCACACCACGAAACTGGCTGGATGGGCACCGGCGCAGGGCGCATAGTCACCCTTCGACAACAACAAGGCAGAGGCGGCCATGACCAAGACCCTGCATCACCGTGCCTGTCACCTGTGCGAAGCCATCTGCGGACTGAATATCGAAGTCAGCCATGAGCCTGGCGAGCCTGCGCGCATCAGCTCGATCAAAGGCGACCCAGACGATCCTTTCAGCCGCGGTCACATCTGCCCCAAGGCCGTGGCACTGCAGGATATCCAGCAGGATCCCGACCGCCTGCGCCAACCGCATAAACGGGTTGGCGACCAATGGCAGGCTATCAGCTGGGACGAAGCGTTCGCCCTGGCCGCCGACAAGCTCTGGGCGATACAACAGGCCCATGGACGCAACGCCGTGGCGGTGTACCAGGGCAACCCCAGCGTGCACAACTACGGGTTGATGACCCACAGCAACTATTTCCTTGGCTTGCTCAAGACCCGCAACCGCTTCTCCGCCACCTCGGTGGACCAGTTGCCCCAGCACCTGACCAGTCACTTGATGTACGGCCACGGCCTGCTCTTGCCGATCCCCGATATTGATCACACCCAGTTCATGCTGATTCTCGGGGGCAATCCACTGGCTTCCAATGGCAGCATCATGACCGTGCCGGATGTGGAAAAGCGCCTGAAGGCATTGCGTGCACGGGGTGGGCGGCTGGTGGTGATAGATCCGCGACGCAGCGAAACGGCAGCGATGGCCGACCAGCACCTGTTCGTGCGCCCCGGTGGCGACGCGGCCTTGCTGTGCGGCCTGCTGCACACCCTGTTCGACGAAGGCCTGGCGCGCGGCACGCACTTGCCGGTGAATGGCCTGCAGCAGGTGCGCGAGGCGATCGTGCCGTTCAGCGCCGAGGCCATGAGTGCGCACTGCGGCATCGACGCAGCCGACATTCGCCAGCTGGCACGGGATTTCGCCGCTGCCGACAAAGCCGTCTGCTACGGTCGCATGGGGGTCTCCACCCAAGCCTTCGGCACCTTGTGTCATTGGCTGGTGCAATTGATCAACCTGGTCACGGGCAACCTTGATCGCGAGGGCGGGGCGTTGTGCACCGAGCCTGCCGTCGACTTGGTGGCGAGCACGTCGGGCGGGCACTTCAATGCGTGGCAGAGCCGAGTGTCGGGCTTGCCCGAATACGGTGGAGAACTGCCGGTGGCGGCCTTGGCCGAAGAAATGCTCACGCCTGGCGAAGGCCAGGTTCGCGCACTGGTGACCGTGGCGGGTAACCCGGTGCTGTCGACCCCCAACGGTCGTCAACTCGACAGGGCGCTGCAGGGCCTGGAGTTCATGCTCAGCATCGACCTTTATATCAACGAAACAACCCGCCACGCCGACCTGATCCTGCCATCC
This sequence comes from Pseudomonas sp. NPDC089396, assembly GCF_044749545.1. Lineage (NCBI taxonomy): Bacteria > Pseudomonadati > Pseudomonadota > Gammaproteobacteria > Pseudomonadales > Pseudomonadaceae > Pseudomonas > Pseudomonas sp. NPDC089396. The sequence continues at coordinate 382,083 of NZ_JBIVIC010000006.1, forward strand.
ACTTCGGCGCTGGAAAACGACCATTACGACAGCACCTTCAACCTGCTGGCGATACGCAACGTCACGCGCTTCAACCGGGCCATTCTGGCCAAGCCGGACGGGGCACTGCATGACTGGGAAATTTTCGTAGGCCTGGCGCGGGCGTTTGCCGAGCGTGCAGGGCTGGAACTGAAACCGACCCAGCCGCCGGCACAGATGATCGACCTGGCCTTGCGCAAGGGGCGCTACGGTGATGCCTGCGCTTTCAAGCTTTCGCTGGAGACCCTGGACCAACATCCCCACGGTCTTGACCTCGGCCCCCTGCAGGCCAACCTCGGCCCGCGTCTGGGGACCGCCAGCAAGATGATCGAGGCGGCGCCTCAGGTGCTGCTGGACGACTTGCGCCGGCTTGCCTGTCAGGCACCACCGGCGGCAGGTGATTTGCTCTTGATCGGCCGTCGGCACATTCGCAGCAACAACTCATGGATGCACAATTTCCATCGCCTGGTGAAAGGCAAGCCGCGCCATCACTTGTTGATGCACCCAGAGGATCTGCAGCAACGACAGCTGCAGGATGGCCAGCGAGTACGTATCCGTTCGCGCACAGGCGTGCTGGAAGTCGAAGTGCAAGCCTGCGAAGACATGATGCCTGGTGTGGTCAGCCTGCCCCATGGATTCGGCCATGGTCGCCTGGGCGTACACCTGCAGATTGCCCAGTCGCAGCCGGGGGTAAGTGCCAACGACCTGACCGATGAGAGCCTGCGCGATCAGGTTTCCGGCAATGCTGCGCTCAATGGCGTGCCCGTGCAGGTGGAGGCCGCCTGAGCGATGGCAGAGGCCGAGCACGCCGCTCGGCTTTCCGATACAATGCGTCACCGTGCCGACGACCATGTCGGAAAGTTCAGCCGAGGTGCTACATGGATATCATCGAAACGATCAAAGAGCAGATTGCCAACAACACCATTCTGCTTTACATGAAAGGCTCGCCGAATGCCCCGCAGTGCGGCTTCTCTTCGCGCGCCTCGCAAGCCGTCATGCAGTGTGGCGAGAAGTTCGCCTACGTCGACATCCTGCAGAACCCGGAAATTCGCGCCAACCTGCCCAAGTACGCCAACTGGCCAACCTTCCCGCAACTGTGGGTAGCAGGCGAGCTGGTCGGCGGTAGCGACATCATGCTGGAAATGTTCGAGAAGGGTGAGCTGCAGACCCTGATCAAGGAAGCCGCCGCCAAGGCCAAGGCTGCCGAAGCCTGATCATCAGACAGGCAATAAAAAACCCGCTCAAGGCGGGTTTTTTATTGCCTGCGAAAATTACTCTTCGCCCATCTGCGACTGCAGGTAGTTCTCGATGGTGATCTTGTCGATCAGGCTCAGCTGAGTTTCCAGCCAGTCGATGTGTTCTTCCTCGGATTCGAGGATGTCTTCCAGCATTTCACGCGAGCCGAAGTCACCGACGGTTTCGCAGTGGGCGATGGCCGCTTTCAGATCGACCAGGCCCTGCTTTTCGATCTTCAGGTCGCACTCGAGCATTTCCTTGGTGTGCTCACCGATCAGCAGCTTGCCCAGGTCCTGGACGTTGGGGATGCCTTCGAGGAAGAGAATACGCTTGATCAGTTTGTCAGCGTGCTTCATCTCGTCGATGGATTCCTTGTACTCGTGCTTGCCGAGCTTGTTCAGGCCCCAATCTTCGTACATGCGTGCGTGCAGGAAGTACTGGTTGATCGCGACCAGCTCGTTTCCGAGGATCTTGTTGAGATGCTGGATGACGCTTACGTCGCCTTTCATTTCGGGTTCCTGCCCTGTTGAAGTATGCCAATACAGAGAAGTTTGAGCCCGATACATAGGCCTGTCAAACCTAAGTTCTTGAATAATAAGTGAAAATTAATAGGAATAAGAATGTTTGTGAACCGCGTTGGAACGCTAACTTATTGAATTTCAGGCATAAAAAAACCGGACACGAGGTCCGGTTCTTCAAATTCGGTAACATCAAGCGGCAGTAAATTCTACCGGGTAGGGCAGGGCGGCTTGCTGGCTCACCTGCAACTCGGTGATCGTTTCACGAACCACCTGCTTGGCCAGGCAGGCGCATTTGCCACATTGGCTGGCGACATTGGTCGCAGCGCGCACTTCCTTGTAACTGCAGCATCCTTCATAGATCGCATCGCGGATCTGTCCGTCGGTAACGCCGACACAAAGACACACATACATAAGGGCTGACCATCGCGGTTGAGTCGATGGATTGGAGCTTAATGTTAATGAGAATGCTTGTCAAAGGAGTTTCTGGGATGGCCGGGCTTGAGCGACCGGCGGTTGAATTCGGCCTGTCATCAGAAGCCGTGTATGATGGTCGGCCTTTGTTGGATGTCGGGCAAGCCTGCTTGGCCCGGCAAACGGTTCTTCACCCTCATCAGGAGATTACAATGAGCGTACTCGTTGGCAAACAAGCCCCCGACTTCACCGTTCCAGCCGTGCTGGGCAACGGCGAAATCGTCGACAGCTTCAACCTGGCCTCGGCCATCAAGGGCAAGTACGGCCTGGTGTTCTTCTACCCACTGGACTTCACCTTCGTCTGCCCGTCCGAGCTGATCGCCCTGGACAACCGCATTCCGGACTTCCAGGCGCGCAACGTCGAAGTGATCGGCGTTTCGATCGACTCGCACTTCACCCACAACGCCTGGCGTAACACCCCGGTCAACAATGGCGGCATCGGTCAGGTGAAGTACACCCTGGCGGCCGACATGACCCACGAAATCTGCAAGGCCTACGACGTCGAGTCCGAAGGCGGCGTGGCCTTCCGTGGCGCCTTCCTGATCGACACCAACGGTGTTGTTCGCTCGCAGATCATCAACGACCTGCCACTGGGCCGCAACATGGACGAGCTGCTGCGTCTGGTTGACGCCCTGCAATTCCACGAAGAGCACGGCGAAGTCTGCCCGGCCAACTGGAAGAAAGGCGACAAGGGCATGAATGCCTCGCCGGAAGGTGTTGCTGCTTACCTGAGCGAGAACGCTGGCAAGCTGTAATTGCCGAGCGCATAAAAAAAACCGGCCTTCGTGGCCGGTTTTTTTATGCCTGGAATTCAAGGCTTCCAGTGCCTGTTCTGGCCTTATCGCCGGCAAGCCGGCTCCCACAGGGTCACCACAGGCTTGAACATTGTGGAGTACTTGTGGGAGCCGGCTTGTCGGCGATGGGCATCTCGACTCAATCGTTGAAGTCGCGCCAGCCGCCCATCTCTTTCCAGCGATTGACGATGCCGCAGAACAGCTCGGCGGTCTTCTCGGTGTCATAACGCGCCGAGTGCGCCTCGCGCCCGTCGAAGTCGATATCGGCGCTCTGGCAGGCGCGGGCCAGCACGGTCTGGCCGTAGGCAAGGCCCGCCAGGGTGGCGGTGTCGAAGCTGGAGAACGGGTGGAACGGGTTGCGCTTGAGGTCGTTGCGCGTCACCGCCGCATTGAGGAAGCCCAGGTCGAAGCTACTGTTGTGGCCGACCAGGATCGCCCGCTTGCAGCCATTGGCCTTGAGGGCCTTGCGCACGCCACGGAAGATGTCGGTGAGCGCGCTTTCTTCGCTCACTGCCATGCGCAGCGGGTGGTCGAGCTTGATGCCGGTGAACTCCAGGGCAGCGGGCTCGATGTTGGCGCCCTCGAACGGCTCTACCCGATAGAAGTAGGTGTGCTCGGGGAACAGGAAGCCTTTCTCGTCCATGCCGATGGTCACCGCGGCGATTTCCAGCAGGGCGTCGGTGGCGCTATTGAAGCCGCCGGTCTCGACATCCACCACCACTGGCAGATAGCCACGGAAGCGCTCGGCCATCGGGTGGCGCGAGCCGCTGCCGGTTTGGCCGTCCTGGTCGTCTTCGTAGAGGTCTTCGCTCACGCGTTGTCCTCCAGCAGGCGCCAGCGCAATTTCTCACCGGCGCGCAGCGGGACCACGGTCTGCTCGCCGAATGGCAGGCTGTCCGGGGCGGTCCATTCTTCGCGGACCAGGGTAATGGTGTCGGTATTTGCCGGCAGGCCATAGAAGGCCGGGCCGTGCAGGCTGGCGAAACCTTCCAGCTTGTCCAGCGCATTGCGCTGTTCGAAGGCTTCGGCGTACATCTCGATGGCCGCATAGGCGGTGTAGCAACCGGCGCAACCGCAGGCGGCTTCCTTGGCGTGACGGGCATGGGGTGCCGAGTCGGTGCCGAGGAAGAACTTCGGGTTACCGCTGGTAGCCGCGTCCAGCAACGCCACCTGATGGGTGTTGCGCTTGAGGATCGGCAGGCAGTAGAAGTGCGGGCGGATACCGCCGACCAACATGTGGTTGCGGTTGTACAGCAGGTGCTGGGCGGTAATGGTCGCACCGACGTTGGCCGGAGCCTCGGTGACGAACTGCGCAGCGTCCGACGTGGTGATGTGCTCGAACACCACTTTCAGCGTCGGGAAACGCTCGACCAAGCGGCGCATGTGCTCGTCGATGAAGCGCTTTTCGCGGTCGAACACGTCGATCTCGCTGCGCGTCACTTCGCCGTGCACCAGCAAAGGCAAGCCAGTTTCCGCCAGCGCTTCGATGGCCGGGAAGATGTTGTCGATGCTGGTCACGCCCGAATCGGAGTTGGTGGTGGCGCCGGCCGGGTACAGTTTGGCGGCGTACACGATGCCGCTGGCCTTGGCCGCGCGGATGTCCTCGGGGCTGGTGCGGTCGGTGAGGTACAGCACCATCAGCGGCTCGAAGCGGCTGCCGGCCGGGCGGGCGGCAAGGATGCGCTCGCGGTAGGCGCCAGCTTCGACGGCATTGCGCACCGGCGGAACCAGGTTGGGCATGATGATGGCACGGGCGAAGGTACGCGCCACATCGCCAACGGTATGGGGCAGGACGGCACCATCGCGCAGATGGATGTGCCAGTCGTCGGGACGCAGGAGGGTCAGGCGATCGGACATTGGGGATTCCAGGCGGGTCGAACTCAAGCGTCAATGCTACCGGAAAACCCTGGGCGGAGCACGGCTATCAAGTTTTCCGCCGAGCGTCCGATAGCCTGCAGGTAAGCCGTCAGAAAGAGTGGAGCCGCCCGTGCGCCAGCGTTACCTAGCCCTGTTGACCCTGTTCGCCAGCCTGCCGGCCGGCGCACTGACTTTCCAGACCCGCATGGAGAACATCGCCTGGAAGGTCGAGGGTGACCAGTTCGAATGCCGCCTGATCCAGTCGATCGACGGTTTCGGCAGTGGCGAGTTCGTGCGTCGGGCGGGTGAGCAGCCGGTGTTCCAGCTGCGCTCGGACAGCAATGTCCTCGGCGCTGGGTCGGCCACGCTGCTGGCGGCCGCAGCACCCTGGCAGCCAGGGCGGGGCGATATCAACCTCGGCGCCGTGCGCATGGCTCGCAACGGTGTGTTGTTCACCTCTTCTCAAGGCCAGGCCAGCCGTCTGATCAATGGCTTGCTCGATGGGCGCAGCACCGTGGTGCGCCGTTATGCCGGTGAAGGCGGGCGGGCGATGGAAGTGCGGGTGCTGCCGGTGAGTTTTGCCAAGGCCTACAGCGATTATCAGGTATGCGCCGGCAAGATGCTGGCGATGAACTATGACCAGGTGCGCCAGACCCAGGTCAGCTTCCCTGGGGGGGGTATCGATCTGGACGCTGCGGCCCGCGCGCGCCTGGATCTGATCGTCGACTATCTCAAGGCCGATCCGACGGTCAATCACATCGAACTCAACGGCCACTCGGACAACAGCGGCAATCGCCTGACCAACCGTGACACTTCGCGCCGCCGCGCGCTGGCGGTAGCCGACTACTTCGTTGCCCATGGCATAGCGGAAGATCAAATCACCGTGCGCTTCCATGGCGAGCGGTATCCGTTGGTGAAAAACAACAGTGCTGGCAACCGCGCACGCAACCGACGCGTGAATATCGAACTGGACCGCGTAAGTCCGGTCGACAAACCTGGCGTCCAGCCGGCCCAGCAATCCGTTCCGGCGCCCTCTGCGGCGCCCGCTGCGGCCCCTGCTGCCACCGCCCCAGGCACCACCGCTAATGCAACGGGGGCGAAAGCCTCCTGAGTGCGACAGGACGTCGCGCCCTCGACAATTCCTGTCGCTTTGTCGTCAGAAGCTGTCGCCCCACTGTAAATTTTTCCGTAACGCCGGTAGAATCGGGCCTTTTCCGTACAACCCCGTGGAGTGATGGCATGGCGGACGTAAAAAAGGTCGTACTGGCGTATTCCGGCGGCCTTGATACTTCGGTGATTCTCAAGTGGCTGCAGGATACCTACAACTGCGAAGTGGTGACCTTCACCGCTGACCTGGGGCAGGGCGAAGAAGTCGAGCCGGCTCGCGCCAAAGCCCAGGCTATGGGCGTCAAAGAGATCTACATCGACGACCTGCGCGAAGAATTCGTGCGTGATTTCGTCTTCCCGATGTTCCGCGCCAACACCGTCTACGAAGGCGAGTACCTGCTCGGTACTTCCATCGCCCGTCCGCTGATTGCCAAGCGCCTGATCGAGATCGCCAACGAAACTGGCGCCGACGCCATTTCCCATGGCGCCACCGGCAAAGGTAACGACCAGGTACGTTTCGAACTGGGTGCCTACGCGCTCAAGCCGGGCGTCAAGGTCATCGCACCATGGCGCGAGTGGGACCTGCTGTCCCGCGAGAAACTGATGGACTACGCCGAGAAGCACGGCATCCCGATCGAGCGCCACGGCAAGAAGAAGTCGCCGTACTCGATGGACGCCAACTTGCTGCACATCTCCTATGAAGGCGGTGTCCTGGAAGATACCTGGACCGAGCACGAAGAAGACATGTGGCGCTGGAGCGTCTCGCCGGAGAACGCCCCAGACCAGGCGACCTACATCGAGCTCACCTACCGCAACGGTGATATCGTCGCCATCGACGGTGTCGAGAAGTCTCCCGCCACTGTGCTGGCCGACCTGAACCGTATCGGCGGTGCCAACGGCATCGGTCGCCTGGACATCGTCGAGAACCGTTACGTAGGCATGAAGTCGCGTGGCTGCTACGAAACCCCCGGTGGCACCATCATGCTCAAGGCCCACCGTGCCATCGAGTCGATCACCCTGGACCGCGAAGTCGCTCACCTGAAGGATGAGCTGATGCCGAAGTACGCCAGCCTGATCTACACCGGCTACTGGTGGAGCCCGGAGCGTCTGATGCTGCAGAAGATGATCGACGCTTCGCAGGTCAACGTGAATGGGGTGGTACGCCTGAAGCTGTACAAGGGCAACGTCACCGTGGTCGGCCGCAAGTCGGACGATTCGCTGTTCGATGCCAACATCGCGACCTTCGAGGAAGATGGCGGCGCCTACAACCAGGCCGATGCCGCAGGCTTCATCAAGCTCAATGCGCTGCGCATGCGCATTGCGGCCAACAAAGGCCGTGGCTTGCTCTAACGCACAGTTGAGCTGCAGGCAATAAAGAACCCCGACTCAGGTCGGGGTTTTTTTTGCGTCGTCACTTCATGCGTAATGTCGGGTTGTCCGAAAGGTCGCCAACCGTCAACCGAAAATAGTGTTGATTCTCCAGGTTGCAGAATAGCCAGGTGCGGCCCGATTCATGAGGCTGGGCCATGGCGTGAAGTAACTGCTCGGCAATCATTTTTTGCGCATCGGGGCCGGAAAGCATAACAGTGACAGGATCTGCATCAGTCGAGGACCGTAGCTGGCCATTACTTGCAGGCGTACTGGCGGCCTCTACTTTCAGGCTATTGGTGTCTTCGGGCTTGTACAGCGATTTGTAGTTGAAGTTAAGCGTCAGAAAAAACAAGGCCGTCAAAAAAAACGGAAAACCCACCACGAACCAGGTGTATAGGGTCTGACTTTCTTCGCTCAGGAAAGGGAGTGTCGCCAGGGCAGAGGATTCAATGATGCCGGCAAAGATGGCGATGATGGTCAGCGGGGCTGCGGGTTGGCTGGTCAAGGTGGCGGCCTCCTGCGGTTTTGCCTATCAATACCAGAGCGTCCCTCTCGACCGAATGCTGGATTCTTTCCGCGCCATGAAAATGATCCCGCTTTCTTCTTTGTTGTTGTATGTCGCTGTTGCAAAAGTAACTGCCTTGCCGTACTGCCAAGCGACTGGGCAAGGAAGTTGTAAATTCTTATTTGTAGGAAAATTCCTAAAGCGACGTAAGGCTCATCTATTCATCTATTTGCTCTGGTATTTGACACGCCACTGAGCGTGCGGCTCGGTTATGGTGAAGCGTCGTTAAAGCAAAATAATGAATGAATGGATATCGCATGAATAAAGTCCTTATCGTGGATGACCACCCGGTCATACGCCTGGCAGTGCGCATGCTGATGGAGCGGCATGGCTACGATGTGGTCGCGGAAACCGACAACGGAGTGGCAGCCTTGCAGCTTACGCGGGAACACCTCCCCGATATCGTGGTGCTGGATATCGGTATTCCCAAACTTGACGGGCTGGAGGTCATTGCCCGTTTATCATCAGCCAGTCCGGGCAGCCGAGTACTGGTGTTGACGTCACAAGCACCCGGGCACTTCTCCATGCGTTGCATGCAGGCGGGTGCTGCAGGTTACGTGTGCAAACAGCAGGAACTCACCGAACTGCTCAGCGCCATCAAAGCCGTGTTGTCTGGCTATAGCTATTTTCCCAATCAGGCTTTGCACAAGTCTCGTGGCCGAGTGGGCGCGGGCAGTGAAATGGAAATGGTCGATCGCCTGTCGGCAAGGGAGATGATGGTGTTGCAACAACTGGCGCGCGGCAGGTCGAACAAGGAAATCGCCGAGAGCATGTTCCTCAGTAACAAGACAGTCAGTACTTACAAGACCCGCTTGTTGCTAAAGCTCAACGCCCACTCGCTGGTGGATCTGATCGAGCTGGCCCGGCGACACGGCCTGACGTGAAACCTGAATGCAGGAAGCCTCCGTATGGAGGCTTTCCGTCAGGGCTACAGGTCGTAGTCGAACTCGGCGAGTTGCCGCTGCAGGCGGCGTTCTTCCAAGAGGTTGTCAATGGTGCGACGTTTGCTGAGGTTGGTTTTTGCGGGTTCCACCTGCGGTTCCGCGTCGTCGTCAGCGGTGGCAAAGTCATCTTCGATCGACAGGTCGTCTTTGTCGGTACTCATGGGTCGCTCCAAGCCAATGGGCCATTGGCCGTCCTTATAACCAGAAAGCGAGGCGTGGTAAAAAAGATTTTTTCAATCGCAACCCATGACTGTTCGCTATCGAATCAATCGTCCGAAGTCTTCTGCTTGTATTCGCACAAGTCTTCGATCCGGCAACTGCCGCATCGTGGCTTGCGCGCCTGGCACACATAGCGCCCGTGCAGGATGAGCCAATGATGCGCATCGAGCAGGTAGTCCTTGGGCACGAATTTCAGGAGTTTCTTCTCGACTTCAAGCACGGTCTTGCCTGGCGCGATGCCGGTGCGATTGCTGACCCTGAAAATGTGTGTATCCACGGCCATGGCCGGCTGACGGAAAGCGGTGTTGAGGACCACATTGGCGGTCTTGCGGCCAACACCCGGTAGCGCCTCGAGCGCCTCACGGGTTTGCGGTACTTCGCCGCCATGACGTTCGATCAGCAAGCGGCAGGCTTCGATGACATTCTTGGCCTTGCTGTTGTAAAGGCCGATAGTCTTGATGTACTCGCTCAGCCCTTCGACGCCGAGTGCATAGATGGCTTGCGGGGTATTGGCGACTGGAAACAGACGGGCGGTGGCCTTGTTGACGCCAACGTCGGTGGATTGTGCCGACAGCGTGACGGCGACCAGCAACTCAAAAGGGGTGGTGTAAGCCAATTCCGTCTTTGGATCGGGATTGTCTTCGTGCAGCCTGCGAAAGATCTCCAGGCGTTTGGCGGCATTCATGGGGTCAACGGGTTCCTTGACGACGAGAGGGGGCGCGGCCCAGAAGCAGGCGATTGTACAAGGCCAACAGTACGCCGAGCAGTAGCAGCGCGCCGGAACACAGGGCGGCCGTATGCAGGCCCAACCCCTGGTCCAGGCCTTGACGGCTGGCGCCGAGCAGCAAATAGAGCAGTAGCAGGCCAGCCAGATGCACGAGCAGTTGGCGCCAGCGACCCTCGGCTGGCAACAGCTGGTCTGCGGCCAGGCATTGCAGGCAGATCAGGGCGGGGAAGTAACCGAGCGACAAGGCCTGCGGCAGTGCCCAGGCACGCAGCGCAAGTTGCTGGCAGCTGACCAGGGCAGCCAGGAGCAACAGGCTTGCCAGCCAGTACGTCGCACCGCTGAGCCTGCCGCGCAAGGGGGCCAGCAACGCCTGGTGAAGGAGGCTCAGCGTCACCATGGCCACGCCCAGGGTGGCGGCCAGGGAAAAGGTCTGGGTGGCGCCCAGCAGCGGCGCAAGGCCGGCCACCAGCAGGCAGTGCCTATTCATGGGCGGGGCTTCCAAGTAACAGCGTGCGATGCTGGTCAAAATACACCAGTGCCTCCTGCTGCGCTGCTATCACGGCACGTGAGGTGACCGTCGCCCCAGCCAGTTGGTCGAAGTCGCCCTGGTCGCGCTTGAGCGCCCAGCGGTCGTCCAGGCGACGGTTGGAAAACTGCCTCAGCCAGTTCAGCTGCGGGTCGCTGATGCGGGCTCCAAGGCCAGGACTTTCCTGTTGCGCGATCACCTGCGTGCCGATCAACCGCCCATCCGCACTGATGGCGATGGTCAGTCGGATTGGCCCGTTATAGCCTGGGACCTGGCTCACCATTATCACCGCCGTTGGCAGCGCCCCCAGGGTGGCGCGGTAGGCAGCCGTGATCCGGCTGTGCAACGGTTGTTCCCCCGGAAGCGGCAGCGGCGTGTTCAGGGGTTGGTTGTCGTAGATTTGCTCAGGCAGGACCGCGAGAAACTGGCGCGCATGCAACTGCTGTTCGGCTTCGATGATGGTCGGGCGGGTCCATTGCCTCCATGCCAAGGTTGTCGCCACGGCCAGCCCGGCCACGAGCAGCAGCCAGGCAAAATTGCGAATGCGCGGTTTCATGGCGCGGCCTGCTGGCGTCGCAGGGCGAGCCGATCAAGGGCAGGGGCCAAGAGGTTCATGAACAGAATGGCGAATGCCGTGCCGTCCGGGTAGCTGCCCCAGGTGCGGATCAGGTAGATCAGCATGCCCGCACCAAGCCCGAACAGTAGCCTGGCCAAGCCTGCCTTCGGGCCGGACACGGGTTCAGTGGCGATGAAAAAGGCCGCCAGCATGGTCGAGCCGGAGAACAGATGAAGCAGTGGCGAGCCATTCGAATCCGAGCCGGAGCCATTCCATGCCAGCAGGCTGAACAGCATCAGCCCTGCCAGCAAGCCCGCAGGTGCGTGCCAGCTGTACACCTTGCGCTGCAACAGGAACAACCCGCCGAGCAGGAATGCCAGGTTGACCCACTCGACGCCACGCCCACCAACGGCGCCGAAGCCCGGGTGGCTGGCGAACAGTTCATCGATGGTCAAGCTGCGGTTATGACGCAGGCCGTCCAGCACGGTGGGTCGGGCCCAGGCGTCGATCTGCTCACCCCCGCCAAACACCAGGTGCAGGCTGTCGACGAACCCCGGTGATTGCTCTGGCCAATGATTCATCTGCAGGGGGAAACTCAGCAGCACGAAGGCGTAGCCCAGCATCGCCGGGTTGAAGAGGTTGCGGCCCACTCCACCGAACGCTTGCTTGCCGAGGCCGATGGCAATGGCCGCTGCGGTCATCGGCAGCCACCAGGGCGCTTGGGTGGGCAGGGCGACGGCGAGTAGCACCGCCGTTACCAAGGCGCTGCCATCGTTCAAGGTGGCCGCCACTGGCTGGCCGCGCAGGGCCAGCAGCGCGGCTTCGCAGCACACCGCGCTGCTGGCGCACAACGCCAGGCTGAACAGCAGGCCCCATCCGTGCAGCCAGAACGATGCCAAGAGACCGGGGATGCAAGCCAGCAGCACCAGGCCCATGGCCGTGCGCAAGCGCGGGTCAGGTAATGCCATGGTCGTGCCGCGGCGAAGCGTCAATGCGATGATTCAGGTTCATTGTGTGAACAATCCATTGAATCCGGAGAACGCCATGGCCATCACGCCGGCACCGACCAGGGTGATCGGCAGGCCGCGCAATGCCGCTGGAATGTCGGCGTGATCGCTGCGTTGCACCAGGTCGTCGAACAGTGCCAGCGCCAGCCAGAAGCCAAGACCGGCCATGACGCTGCAGCCCAGCGTGGCGAGCCATTCCTGCTGTTCAACCATGGCCTGCAAGGCCAAACCGAGTGCCACGGCATTGCCCAGCAAGGGCAGTGCCAGCCCCTCGCTGGGCCATTGCGGACGTAGCCTTGCCAATGCCTGCGGCACGCCCCACGCCAGCAAGCCTAGCCAGGGCAGGAGCAGGAACAGGCGCAGGTCTTCAAGCTGCCAAGGTGCTGCTACCCAGCGCTCCAGTGCTTGGCCGCCGGTTATCCCGAGGGCAATCGTCAGCGCGCACGCCAAACCGCACACCTGCACGCGCAGGCGCGAGGGCGGCTGTTGTTGCAGGAGCATGTGGCTGACCAGCGCAGCACTGACCAGGACCAGGACATAATCGTTCATATACATGACGATAGCCGTGATTCGCCAGGGCGTCTGGCCATCCGAGAGGGGATACGAATGCCCCGGCGCGAAGGCCGGGGCAGAGGGCGTTACTTGATGCGCTGGCCTGGTTTGGCACCGCTGTCAGGGCTCAGCAGGTAGATCTCTTCACCGCCTGGGCCGGCGGCCATGACCATGCCCTCGGACACACCAAAGCGCATTTTGCGGGGCTTGAGGTTGGCCACCATCATGGTCAGGCGACCTTCCAGCTTGGAAGGGTCCGGGTAGGCCGACTTGATGCCCGAGAACACGTTGCGACGCTCGTCGCCGATGTCCAGGGTCAATTGCAGCAGCTTGTCAGCGCCGGGCACGGCTTCGGCCTTGACGATCAGCGCAACGCGCAGGTCGACGGCGGCGAAGGTGTCGAACTCGATTTCCGCCGACAGCGGGTCCTTGGCCAATTCGCCATTGCCGGCCGGGGCCTTGGCTTCGGTAGCCAGCAGGTCTTCCTTGCTGGCTGCAACCATGGCCTCGACCTTGGCCGGTTCGATACGGCTCATCAGTGCCTTGAACGGGTTGAGCGTGTGGTTTTCCAGGCGCGACAGGTGATCGTTCCAGGTCAGCGGCGCGACATTGAGGAAGGCCTCGGCGTCGGCAGCCAGCACCGGCAGTACCGGCTTGAGGAAAATCACCAGCTGGCGGAACAGGTTGACGCCCTGGGCGCAAATAGCCTGGACTTCTTCCTGCTTGCCTTCCTGCTTGGCCAGCGACCAGGGCGCCTTGTCGGCGATCCAGGCGTTGGCGCGATCGGCCAGGGCCATGATTTCGCGCATGGCGCGGCCAAAGTCGCGGCCCTCGTAGGCATCGGCAATGGACGGCGCAGCGGCAAGGAAGGCTTCGGTCAGTTCCGGTGCGGCATCGCCGGCAACCATGACGCCTTCATTGCCCTTGTGGATGAAGCCTGCGCAGCGGCTGGCGATGTTCACCACCTTGCCAACCAGGTCCGAGTTGACCTTCTGCACGAAGTCCTCGAGGTTCAGGTCGAGGTCGTCGACGCCACGGCCGAGCTTGGCGGCGTAGTAGTAGCGCAGGTATTCCGGCTGCAGGTGGTCCAGGTAGGTGCGGGCCTTGATGAAGGTGCCGCGGGATTTGGACATCTTGGCGCCGTTGACGGTCAGGTAACCGTGCACGTTGACCGCAGTCGGCTTGCGGAAGCCTGCGCCTTCGAGCATGGCCGGCCAGAACAGGGCATGGAAGTTGACGATGTCCTTGCCGATGAAATGGTACAGCTCGGCCTTGGAGCCTTCGTTCCAGAACGCATCGAAGTCAAGCTCCGGGCGGCGGGCACAGAGGTTCTTGAAGCTGGCCATGTAGCCGATCGGCGCATCCAGCCAGACATAGAAGTACTTGCCGGGTTCGCCTGGGATCTCGAAGCCGAAGTACGGCGCGTCACGCGAGATGTCCCACTCCTGAAGGCCCGAGTCCAGCCACTCGGCGAGCTTGTTGGCCACGGCGTCCTGCAGGGTGCCGCTGCGGGTCCACTGCTGCAGCATGGCCTGGAAGTCCGGCAGCTTGAAGAAGAAGTGCTGGGAGTCGCGCAGTACCGGGGTGGCACCGGAGATCGCCGACTTGGGGTTCTTCAGCTCGGTCGGTGCGTAGGTGGCACCGCATTTCTCGCAGTTGTCGCCGTATTGGTCTTCGGCCGCACACTTGGGGCAGGTGCCCTTGATGAAACGGTCGGCCAGGAACATGCCTTTTTCCGGGTCGAAGTACTGGGTGACCGAACGGGTGGCGATGTGCCCGGCTTCGCGCAGGCGCGAATAGATCAGGCTCGACAGCTCGCGGTTTTCTTCACTGTGGGTGGAGTGGAAGTTGTCGAAGTCCACCAGGAAATCGGCGAAGTCGCTGCTGTGCTCGGCTTGCACGTTGGCGATCAGCTGCTCCGGGGTGATGCCTTCCTTTTCGGCGCGCAGCATGATGGCCGAGCCGTGGGCGTCGTCGGCACAGACGTAGATGCACTGGTTGCCACGTAGTTTCTGGAAGCGAACCCACATGTCCGTCTGGATGTACTCGAGCATATGGCCAAGGTGGATGGATCCATTGGCATAGGGCAGGGCGCTGGTTACGAGAATCTGACGTGGCTCGGACATAGTGGCTCGGCTACTTATTCGGCTCGGGTAAAATTGAGGGTGATCGGCCACTATAAAGGGCTCGCGAATATATTTCACCCCGCGCGCGCATCTGCTGACGATTGACGGGTTAGGATAGGCGTCTGTTTTACATTCAGTTTGCCAATGGGAGTGTCCATGAGTGTCGTCACCCGTGCCGCCGTCGAAGGCGTGCTTCGCCAGTACACCGACCCCTACCTGAACCTGGACCCGGTGAGCGCCGGTTGCGTGCGCGCCATCGATATCCAGGGCGGGCAGGTCGCTGTGCAGTTGCAGCTCGGTTATGCCGCCGGCCTGTTCAAGAACGGCTGGGCCCAGGTGCTGCAAACCGCGATCGAGAACCTCGATGGCGTCGCTTCGGCGCAGGTCTCGATCGACTGCGTGGTGGCCGCGCACAAGGCCCAGGCCCAGGTGCCGGCCATGGCCAACGTCAAGAACATCGTCGCCGTGGCGTCGGGCAAGGGCGGGGTCGGCAAGTCCACCACCGCTGCCAACCTGGCCCTGGCCCTGGCGCGCGAAGGTGCTCGGGTCGGTATTCTCGACGCTGACATCTACGGGCCAAGTCAGGGTGTGATGTTCGGTATCGCCGAAGGCACTCGCCCACAGATCCGCGAGCAGAAGTGGTTCGTGCCGATCAAGGCCCATGGCGTGGAGGTCATGTCCATGGCCTTCCTCACCGATGACAACACGCCCATGGTCTGGCGTGGCCCGATGGTATCCGGGGCCTTGCTGCAGCTGGTGACCCAGACGGCCTGGGATGACCTCGATTACTTGGTGATCGATATGCCGCCGGGAACCGGCGATATCCAGCTGACGCTGGCGCAAAAAGTCCCGGTGGCCGGTTCGGTGATCGTCACGACGCCCCAGGACCTGGCCTTGCTCGATGCCAAGAAAGGCGTGGAAATGTTCCGTAAGGTCAACATTCCGGTGTTGGGCGTGGTGGAGAACATGGCGGTGCACATCTGCTCGAACTGCGGTCATGCCGAGCACCTGTTCGGCGAAGGTGGCGGCGAGAAGCTGGCGGCGCAGTATGGGGTCGAGCTGCTGGCTTCGTTGCCGTTGTCGATGCTGATCCGTGAGCAGGCCGACAGTGGCAAGCCGACGGCGATCGCCGAGCCGGAAAGCCAGATTGCCATGGTCTATCAGGAACTGGCCCGTCAGGTCGGGGCGCGGATCGTGTTGCAGGAGGCGGCAGCGCCGGCCATGCCGAGCATTACCATCAGCGAAGATTGACCTGGCGGCTGCAAGATCTACAAGCCTGCGTCGATCGGTGTGGGAGCCGGCTTGCCGGCGATGGGGCCAGGGCAGGCAAACACCCGCTCGGGCCCTATCGCCGGCAAGCCGGCTCCCACAGGGAAACCACTGCTTTCAAAGACTGTGATCTACCTGTGGGATTTACCCAGGCATAAAAAAACCCGCCAGAAGGCGGGTTTTTTTGAAAGCTAGGAAGCTAGATCGACTTAGGCGATCTGAACTTCTTCAGCCTGCATGCCTTTCTGGCCGCGGGTAGCGACGAAAGTAACAGCCTGGCCTTCTTTCAGGGTTTTGAAGCCGTCAGCTTGGATGGCTTTGAAGTGCACGAACAGGTCGTCGCCCGACTGAGGGGTGATGAAGCCGTAGCCCTTCTCATCGTTGAACCACTTAACAACACCGGATTGACGGTTGGACATTTTTCTGTCTCCTTGGACAAAGTTGAAAACGGTCAGGAAAATCCCTGGCCGGGACTGAGCGCAAAGAGAGCAGAAAATTCAGCGATGGGCCGATCAGGATCGTGCATCAAACTAGAGATTCTCGGTGTCACGTGCAGCACAGTGGCGTCACCTTAACCCACTTTGTGCAACCTGCCAATCACCAAGATGGCCTTTGATGAAATTCAGATCGACGGCGGCCGCAAGCCCCGTCCGGCGCGGGATGTGGCATGGAACTTTAACCTGGGCGCTCGGACCGGTAAGATGCGCGTCTCGTTTTTCACCTTGTAACTCTTCAGGACACCACCGCCATGAGCATCAAATCGGACAAGTGGATTCGCCGCATGGCGCAGGAACACGGCATGATCGAACCGTTCGTCGAGCGCCAGGTGCGCGGCGAGCAGGACAGCCGGGTCATCTCTTTCGGCGTCTCCAGCTACGGCTACGACGTGCGTTGCGCCGACGAATTCAAGGTGTTCACCAACATCAATTCGGCCACCGTGGACCCGAAGAATTTCGATGCCGGCAGCTTCGTCGACGTCAAAAGCGATGTCTGCATCATCCCGCCGAACTCCTTCGCCCTGGCGCGTACTGTCGAGTACTTCCGCATTCCGCGCAATGTGCTGACCATCTGCCTGGGCAAGAGCACCTATGCGCGTTGCGGCATCATCGTCAACGTCACCCCGCTCGAGCCTGAGTGGGAAGGGCATGTGACCCTGGAGTTCTCCAACACCACCACGCTGCCGGCGAAAATCTACGCCAATGAGGGCGTGGCGCAGATGCTCTTCCTGGAATCCGATGAAGAGTGCGAAGTGTCCTACAAGGACCGTGGCGGCAAGTACCAAGGCCAGCGCGGCGTCACCCTGCCGCGGACCTGAGCCGACGAGCGCGGGGAATTCCCCGCGCCTTTGGCACTCCAACGGGTAACCGTGCCGATGTGCATGATGCGCATCGGCTCTCGTCAGGAGCAGCCAATGAAACTCCATCCCACAATCAGCGCGAAGCTGGCTGTGCTGCAGCCCAACCACGTCGGGTTGCTGTCATGGTCGTTGCTGGCCCATCCGCTGCCGATGCAGGCCGGGGGCGTGCCCCACCAGCCTGATCCCGATACCCCGCAGCCGCCCGAGCCGGGTGAAACGCAACCCATGGAGCCGGGCGAACCGACCTTGCCCGACGAGCCGCCTCCCGCGCCTGTGGCGTGATCAACCGTTCAATGCCCAGACGTCGCCATCGCCTGTGACAAATACCCGGGTGCCCGCGCCTGGGTTGACCGTCCAGCCACCGGTGAACTCACCAAAGGCCGGCAGCAGGCTGACCTGGGTATCGAGCAGAAAGCACGGCAGACGCAGGCGTTGCCGGGCCCGCCCGCGCAACAGGTAGACCGGATGCACATGGCCCGCCAGCACCGGGTGCTGGGGGTGAGCGATGGGCTCGTGCTGCAACGCGAAGGGCGCCAGCAGCCAGGGTTCATCGATCACGTCCATGGCCAGTTCGGCAGGCGGGTCGCCGGCGTGGCGGTCGTGGTTACCGCGGATAAGCACGATACGCAGCCCGCCGTGTTGGCCGCGCCATGAGCGAAGCTTGGCCAGCGTAGCGGGCGCCCGCGCCGTGCGCGCGTGAAGAAAGTCGCCGAGAATCACCAACTGCTTGCAATGGTATGCCGCCAGTAACGTATCCAGGCGCGCCAGGGTGGTGTCGGTAGTACCCCGTGGCACGGGCTGGTGCAACGCCCGGAAGCTGGCGGCCTTGCCAATATGCACATCGGCTATCAGCAGCGTGTGCCGGGCGGGCCAGTAGAGGGCTTTGTCGGGGAGCAGCCAGAGTGTCTCGCCGCAATGTTCGACCACCAGATGGCGACTCATGGCGCGCGGTCTCGCATGGCCGCTTTTTCCAGGTCCGCCACCATTCTGGCAATCCGGTCTGCCAGTTTCTCTGTGCTCAACGTTTCGCGCATGCCTTCCACCAGCAGGGCGAAGGCCAGCGGCCCCGGCCGTTGCAGTGCCCGCAGATCCAGCCGCAAGCGGCCCATCTTCAGCAACTGACGCTGCAGACGTTCGATTTCCAGCTCTTCACGCAGTACTTCATCCCGCGCCTGGCCGAGCAGCAGGTTGTTGGCGTCGTGCTTGCGAAACACCTCGAAGAACAGCCCACTGGAGGCCTGGATCTGCCGGGTGCTTTTCTGCGCAGCCGGATACCCACCGAACACCAGCCCGGCGATCTGGGCGATCTCGCGAAAGCGCCGCAGGGCCATTTCACCGGCATTGAGGCTGGCCAGCACATCCTCCAGCAAATCCTCGGCGGAAAGCGCGGCGGGCAGGTAGGTGGCCCAGTCCACAGGGCTCGGGCTGAGCAGTTCGAAGCCATAGTCGCTGACGGCGATCGACACCGACAGCGGTTGTTGCCGGCTGACCCGCCAGGCGATCAGGCTGGCCAGGCCCAGGTTGGCCATGCGCCCGGCGAATGGGTAGAGGAACAGGTGCGAGCCCTGGCGCGAGACCAGGGTCTCGGCCAGCAGTGTCTGCAGCGTGGGCAGGGCCGACCAGCGTGCCTGCAGCGCCAGTAGCGGGCGCACCGCGCGCAGCTCGGGACTGGCATAGCGGCCGTGGGCAGCGGCATCCAGTTGTTCCACCAGGGCATCGGCCAGTTCGCTGGACAGCGGCATGCGCCCGCCATTCCAGCGGGCTACGCAAGCCTTGCGAGCGCTGCTGCGGCGCACGTAGGCGGTCATGTTCTCGACCCTTACCAGCTCAAGCACCCGCCCGGCGAACACCAGCGTGTCGCCGGGGCGCAAACGGGCGATGAAGGCTTCCTCGACACTGCCCAGATGCTTGCCGCCACCGCCCTTGCTCCAGTATTTCAGTTGCAGGCTGGCGTCACTGACGATGGTGCCGATGCCCATGCGGTGGCGCCTGGCCAGTCGCTCGCTGGCGACTCGCCAGATGCCGTCGGGGTGGGCTTCGACGCGCTGATAGTCGGGGTAGGCGCTGAGCGAGCTGCCGCCATGGCAGACGAAATCCAGCGCCCATTGCCACTGGCTGTCGCGCAGCTCACGAAACGCCCAGGTGTCGCGCACTTCCGACAGCAGTTCAGCTGGGCGAAAGCCGTTGCCCAGGGCCATGCTGACCAGGTGCTGGACCAGCACGTCCATGCACAGCCGCGGCGAACGGCGAGCCTCGATATGCCCGGCGGCCAGCGCTTGGCGCGCCGCAGCAGCCTCCACCAGCTCCAGGCTGTGGGTAGGCACCAGGGTGACACGCGAGCGCCGGCCCGGCGCATGCCCGGAGCGCCCGGCCCGCTGCATCAGGCGAGCGATACCCTTGGCCGAGCCGATCTGCAGCACCCGTTCTACCGGCAGAAAGTCCACGCCCAGGTCCAGGCTGGACGTGCAGATCACCGCTTTCAGCAGGCCTTGCTTGAGGCTCAGCTCGACCCAGTCGCGGGTCGCCCGGGCCAGCGAGGCATGGTGCAGGGCGATCTGGCCGGCCCAGTCGGGGCGTGCATCCAGCAGGGCCTGGTACCACAGCTCGGCTTGGGCGCGGGTATTGGTGAACACCAGGCTGCTGGCGCTGCCGTCGAGCTCATGGGCGACCTGGTCGAGCATCTTCAGGCCCATGTGCCCGGCCCAGGGGAAGCGCTCGATCGCTGGCGGCAGCAAGGTGTCGACCACCAGGCGCTTGTCCTGACGGCCCCGTACCAGTTGGCCGCCATGGGGCAGCAGCACTTCGAGCGCATGCGGCAGGTTGCCCAGGGTGGCTGAAAGGCCCCAGGTCACCAGATCAGGCCGCCAGCGGCGCAGGTGCGCGAGGGCCAGCTGCAGCTGTACGCCCCGCTTGTTGCCGAGCAGTTCGTGCCATTCATCGACCACCACCAAGCGCAGGCTGGCGAAGTCGTGACAGGCCTGTGCGCGGGTCAGCAGCAAAGTGAGGCTTTCGGGCGTGGTGATCAGCGTGCTCGGCAGGCGCCGGGCCTGACGGGCGCGCTCTGCGCTGCTGGTATCGCCGCTGCGCACCGCAACGCTCCAGTTCAGCCCCAGGTCGTCCACGGGGGCCTGCAAGGCCCGGGCGGTATCGGCCGCCAGCGCGCGCATGGGGGTGATCCAGAGGACCTGCAGCCCTGGGGGCTGGCGCCCGGGCTCGGCAAAGGCGCGCAGCGCGGCCAGCCAGACGGCGTAGGTCTTGCCGGCCCCGGTGCTGGCATGCAGCAACCCGGATTCGCCACGGCCGACCGCCGCCCAGACTTGCCGCTGGAAGGCGAAGGGTTTCCAGCCACGCGCGGCGAACCAGGCAGTGGCGAGGTCGGTGGAAGCAGGCATGCGCGGTGTGGTCCCTGCAAGGCTGTGCTTCTACAGACCACCCTACGCTGCCATTGGTTTTACCGGTCAGTTACCCAGCAGATAGCCGCTGCGACACACCTGTTCGCCGGCGACATGGGCGATGACCATGCCGGCCGTGGCCATGCGGCGCACGCTGCGGGCATACAGCAGCCCGGACTGGCGGGTGCGCACGGCGGTCACGCGGTCGCTGAGCGGGTCGATGACTTCGGCGATCAGTTGCCCGGCTTCCACTTGCTGGCCGGGGCGCACGTGATACACCAGCAAGCCCCCGAGGGGGGTCGAAACCGGCTCGACAGCGGCCAGCGGTGTGGCGGGTTGTGGTAGCGGCGGCAAGGGCGGGGCGCTGCCCTCGATGACGCCGGCATGGGTCAGGTAGTTGAGGATCGCCTGGCTGTCCTGGCTGGCCAGGTCATGGCTGACGTCGGCCTGGCCACGCAGTTCGACGGTCACTGCGACGCTGCCCAGGGGGATCGGGAAGCGTTTACCGAAACGTTGCTGCAGTTGCCACCAGACCAGGCTGAAGCATTCGTCGAACGACTGCCCGCCGGAGTCGGTCGCCAGCAGGCTGGCCTGGGCACCCAGGTAACGGGCCAGCGGTTCGACCTGCGGCCAGGCCTCGGGCGTGGTGTAGAGGTGTTCGACGGCCTCGAAATCGCAATGCAGGTCCAGCACCAGGTCGGCGTCGCAGGCCAGCCGTTGCAAGGTCAGGCGCTGGGACTGCAGGGGCGTGTGCGCCGGGTAGGTGTCGAGGCCACGGCGCAGGTATTCGCGTATCAAGGCGAGATTGTGCTCAGGGTCCTGGGTCAGGTGGCCGTCGATCTGGTCGCCGATGCTGTCGGAAAGGTCGACGAACTTGCGATTGAAGTTCTCGCCGCTCTGCAGTTCGAAACGCCCCAGTGGCGAATCGAGCAATACCTGCTCCAGGCCTACCGGGTTGGCCACGGGCACCAGGATGATCTCGCGGCGCAGGCGCCCTTGCTGTTCCAGTTCGGCCAGGTGGCGCTTGAGGTGCCAGGCGACCAGCATGCCCGGTAGCTCGTCCGCATGCAGTGAGGCCTGGATGTATACCTTGGCGCCAGCGCGTGGTCCGAAATGGAAGCTGTGCAGCTGGCGGCTGACGCCGGGTACGGGGGAGAGCAGGTCGTGGGTCGAATGGTGCATGGTGGTCCTGGCGGCGTGGCGAAAACAATCTGCGACAAAGATAGAAGCATAAATTTGGCCACTGTGCCTCAACGCGTCGTGTTCAGGCCAGCAGTGCCTGCAAGCTCGCCAGGTCATCGGCTTGCTCCACCGGTTTATCCTGGCGCCAGCGCAGCATGCGGGGGAAACGCACGGCAATCCCGCTCTTGTGGCGCTTGGACAAGGCAATGCCTTCGAAACCCAGTTCGAACACCAAGGTCGGGGTCACGCTGCGCACCGGGCCGAAGGTTTCCACCGTGGTCTTGCGGATGATTGCATCGACCTTGCGCATTTCTTCATCGCTGAGCCCTGAGTAAGCCTTGGCGAAAGGCACCAAGGCACGCTCCGGCGTGCCGGCTGGCGCGTTCCAGACGGCGAAGGTGTAGTCGCTGTAGAGGCTGGCGCGCCGGCCATGACCACGTTGCGCATAGATCAGCACGGCATCGACGCTGAACGGGTCGATCTTCCACTTCCACCAAAGGCCCATGTCCTTGGTTCGGCCCACGCCGTACAAGGCATCGCGCTGCTTGAGCATCAGGCCCTCGACCCCCAGGCTTCGCGATTGTTCGCGCTGAACGGCGAGGTCATGCCAATCCTGTCCTTCGAGCAAAGGCGACAGCAGTACAGGCGCCAGGGGATAGTCCTCGATCAGACGCTGCAACTGCTGGCGGCGCTCGTGCTGGGGACGATTGCGCCAGTCCTCGCCCTGCCATTCCAGCAAGTCGTAGGCCTGCAATACCACGGGCGCGTCGGCCAGCAGCTTCTTGCCCAGGGTCTTGCGGCCAATGCGTTGTTGCAGCAGGGCGAACGGCTGCACGGCCGGCACCTCGGCTGTGGCGCCCGGTTTCCAGACCAGGATTTCACCGTCGAGCACGACGCCGTCCGGCAGGCTCTGCGCCAGGCCATGCAGCTCCGGGAAGCGGTCGGTAACCAGCTCTTCGCCGCGCGACCAGACCCAAACCTGGCCATCGCGCTTGACCACCTGGGCGCGGATGCCATCCCACTTCCATTCGATCTGCCAGGCACTGGGTGGACCGAGCAAGGCGTTGAACTGCTCGACGGGTGCCTGCAGGGCGTGCGCCAGAAAGAACGGATAAGGCTGGCCCCCTCGCTGACTGTGCTCATCGGCCGACTCTGCAGCGATCAGCTTGCGGTAGCTGTTGGCGCTGGGGCGGTGACTGAGGTCGGTATAGCCGACCAGGCGCTGGGCCACGCGCTTGGTATCCAGTCCGGCCAGCTGAGCCAGGGCCCGGGTGACCAGCAGCTTGGACACGCCGACGCGAAAGCTGCCGGTGATCAGCTTCAGGCACAGCATCAGGCTGGGTCGGTCGAGCTGGGCCCAGAGTGGCGGCAGGCGCTGCTGGATCGCGTCGGCGGGCAGGCCGCGAAGCGGTAGCAGATGGGCCTCGACCCAATGGGCCAGGCCGTCCTCGTTGCCGTGCGGGTTATCAGCCAGTAGCAGGGAAATGGTTTCCGCCAGGTCGCCGACGGCCTGGTAACTTTCTTCGAACAACCAGTCGGGCAGGTCGGCCAGTGCCGTCGCCAGTTCGCGCAGCACGCGGGTGGGCACCAACTGGCGTGGCCGGCCCCCGGCCAGGAAGTACACCGCCCAGGCCGCATCCTCGGCAGGGGCGGCGGCGAAGTAGTCGCGCAGTGCTTCGAGCTTGGCATTGCTGGAGGTGGTCGCATCCAGACGCAAATAAAGCGCTGCAAAGTCTTTCATGGCTCAGGTTCCGTGGCGGGCGCGTCATCCTCGTCACCGTATTCGGTCACGAATGAGCGGGCATCGAGCCCCTGTTCGCTGAGATAACGCACCAGTACGTTGACCGAACCGTGGGTGACCATGACCCGTTCGGCGCCGGTCTGGCCGATGGCCCAGAGCAGCCCCGGCCAGTCGGCATGGTCGGACAGCACGAAGCCGCGATCCACCCCGCGACGACGCCGCGTGCCGCGCAAGAGCATCCAGCCACTGGCGAACGCATCGCTGTAATCGCCAAAGCGGCGCATCCATGTGCTGCCGGCAGCGGAGGGCGGGGCCAGCACCAGGGCTTGGCGCATGAGTGGGTCGTTACGTGGGATGTCGCCGACGTAGCGGGTTGGCGGCAGGTGCACCCCAGCCTCGCGGTACACCTGGTTCAGCGGTTCGACCGCGCCATGTACCAGGACCGGGCCGATGCTCGGGTCCAGTCCGTGCAGAATTCGCTGAGCCTTGCCGAAGGCATAACAGAACAGCACGCTGGCCTTGCCCTGATCACGATTGGCCCGCCACCAGGCATTCACCCCGGTAAAAACTTCGGCTTGGATGGGCCAGCGATAAATGGGCAGGCCGAAGGTCGATTCGGTGATGAAGGTGTGGCAGCGCACAGGCTCGAAAGGCGCGCAGGTGCCGTCTGGTTCGACTTTGTAATCGCCGGAAGCCACCCACACTTCGCCTGCATGCTCCAGGCGCACTTGTGCCGAGCCCAGCACATGCCCGGCCGGGTGCAGGCTGAGGGTGACGCCGTGGTGGTGGATGCGTTCGCCGTAGGGCAGGGTCTGCAGGTCGATGTCCTGGCCCAGACGGCTGCGCAGGATGCCCGCGCCGGGGGCGGCGGTCAGGTAATGCGCGTTGCCCCTGCGGGCGTGGTCGCCATGGCCGTGGGTGATGATCGCGCGTGCCACCGGGCGCCACGGATCGATGTAGAAATCACCGGGCGGGCAGTAGAGGCCTTCGGGGCGGGTGATGACGAGGTCCATGGCGTGGGCGCTGAGTGGCGGGGTTACCTGTTGAGAGCGGTGCTGCAGGACAGAAGTTCGAGCGGCTGTTTGGGCGAAAACGGCTACCAGCTATTCGGAAATGTGGAAGCGCTTTTCACGTTTAACTATGGGCTCACATTGATGGTGCGCAACAAAAATGTTGCGTGCGACCAGCAAGTGCTGCACATTCAGTGATCAAAGGCCCGTATGAAGTACAGTGAATTTCGCCGGTGGTTACGCGCCCAGGGCGCTACGTTCGTGCCGGCCAAGGGAAGCCATTTCAAGGTTTACCTGGGTAATCGCCAGACGATTTTTCCGGATCATGGTGCCAAAGAGATGGGCGAAGGGCTCAGAAGCAAGATCCTGAAAGATCTGGGCCTGAAACAATGATGAGTTCAGGGGAGCGCACAAGATGATCTTCGATTATCCGGTGATCATTCACCAAGAAGAGGGCAGTTTCTGGATCAGCTGCCCGGATGTGCCTGAGATGGCCAGTGCTGGCGATTCAGTTGAGGAGGCACTGTACGATGCTGTAGATGCCATGGAATCCGCACTCTCTTTCTATGTGGATCAGAAAAAGGCCATTCCACTGCCTGCAGCGCCGTTATCGGATCAGCCCGTTGTACGCCTGCCGGCCCTGACAGCGGCGAAAGCAGCGCTCTGGAACACCATGGTTGCCCAGAAAGTGAGTAAAACCGAGATGGCGCGACGCCTGGGCGTCAACCGTCCTCAAGTCGACCGCCTGGTTGATCTGTTGCACCGCTCAAAGATCGAGCAGGTCGAGCATGCGCTGCATGTTCTAGGTCAGCGCATTGAGCTCGCAGTTGTAGCGGCTTGAGCAAAAACAGAAAGCCGCCAATTCTGGCGGCTTTCTCATCCCTATGCTTACCGACCTGGCACCAACGTCAATCGCTGATTGCCATACGCCCGGCCAAAGTTCTGCGGTTGCAGCGGCAGGCTCATGAACCGTCCCTTGAACCACGCATCCAGCCCATCGCTGTAATGCCCACTGGCCGGGTTGCCGGATTGGCCATTGCTGGTCAGCACCTGCAGCGGCTCTGCCTGCCCGAAGTCGACGACCATGCGCGCCGATGCCGGCAGGCGGGTGTCGAAATTGCTGCCCCAGGCATAAGGCGTCAGTGCCAAGGTGCTGAAGTCACCACCCGCGGCCATTGATGAGCGGCTGAGGGCATCGCCCAGGCCATGGTAGGCCGGGGCCGGCCAACGGTACTGGTGCAGTTTGCCCCACTGCCAGGCGCGGCGATCGGCGCCGAGTTGCGCGGTGCCTGCATCCACGGCAGCGGCCAGGCTGCGGGCGAGAATGGCCGGTTTGTCTTCCTTCTGCGGCGTGCTGCGATCATCCCAGAACGGGCTGTCCTCGCGGCCGAGCAGGTGGTCGGCCTGGGCCGAATAGGACAGCTGGGCATTGCTGACGAACGCCTGCCAGGCCGGGCCGGATTCCGGGCCAAGGTCGTCGAGGAAGGTCTGGCGTGCTACTTCCTGCAGGAACAGCTCATACAACGCCGCATCCGCCGACACCGGGCTCAGGCGGCCATCGAAGGCTTTGAGCCGCGCCAGGGCGTCGCGTGCCTTGTCGCCTTGGGCGGGGGGGAGGGCGTTGATGGCCTGCTTGAGTGGCTGGGCCATGCCGGGTGCGTCGAACATCTGCTTGAGCTTGTCCGCCAGCAGCGTTACCTGGTCGTTCTGCAGGGCCATCAGGCTGCGGCTGTCGTGCCGCCCATTGCCGGCCAGCTGGGCCAGGCGCTCGGCGCGCTCGGGGTAGTACCAGGTGTTGGACAACTGCATGCCATAGCCCCGTGGCAGGCTGCGCTGGTTGGCGTGGCCGATCCAGCCCTCAGGCGGGTCCTGGTCATAGGGGTGGAGCATCGGGTCGGCGAAGCCATCCCAGTCGTAGCGCCCGTCCCAGCCCGGCGACGGCAACAGGCCTTGGCCTTCGCGTCGGTTGGGGTAACGGCCGCTGACTTGCCAACCAATGTGCTCGGGCTCGGCGAAGACGAAGTTGAGCGCCGCCGCGGCGACTTCGCGGGTGCTGTCGAAGGCGCGCTCTACGGTTTTCGCGCGGGTCAGGTCGAACAGGGCATCGAGGCTGCGATCGCCCTTGAGCTGCGGCAGGTTCAGGGCCAGGCCCAGGCCGGCGTTGCCGGGTTGAGCGAGCAGGGTGCCATGACGGGTGTCGTACATGACTTCCCGCAGCGGTCGCTGGCCACGGACGAAGAAGGTTTCGCTGCGGGCACGGGCCGGCTGCCATTTGCCATCGGCCAGGTAGCTGAGCTGGCTGCCTTGATGGCGCAGTTGCTCCAGGTACAGGTCCTGGTTGTCGGCCATCACCGCGCTGCTGCTCCAGGCCAGCTTGCCGTTGTAGCCAGCCAGAACGATGGGCAGCCCTGGCAGCGACAGGCCGGCGACCTGATACTTGCCGGTGTGGATCTGCACCGGGCTCAGGGCCCAGGCGGCGCGGCTGTCGCTGGCCAGCAGGCTCTTGCCACTGCGGCTGCGCGGCGGACCCAGGGCCAGGTTGGCCGAGCCGGGGCTGCCGAGCAGGCCCAGGTCGGCGAGCTTCTGGCTGGCCGCGGCCAAGGCTGGCAGGCCTGGCAGCTGGCTGTTCAGGTTCAGGCCCTTGAGTTTTTCAACCTCGGCGTCTGCCAGCGGTTCGTCCGGTGCGCCGGGCAGCAACCACGCAAGTTTGTCGCTGCCCACCTGTTGTGCCAGGGCCAGGGCACTGAGCTCTTCCTGCAGGTTCACCGATTGGCTGAAGGCATACAGGCTGAAGATCAGCGCCGAGTCCTCAGGTTTCCAGTATTCCGGGCGATAGCCGCTGCTGGCGAGGTTGGCCGGCAACTTGTCGCGGTAGCGGAACAGGTAGGCGTTGACGCCGCGGGCATAGACTTCGAAGAAGCGCTTGAGGCGTGGCGAAGCATCGGCGTAGAGCTGGGTGGCATTCTGCTTGAGGTTGGCCGCTCGCATCAGGCGGTCGATGTCCAGCGCCTCGCTTCCCGCCATTTCTGCCAAACGGCCCTGGGCCAGCAGGCGCATGGCGAGCATCTGCTCGATACGGTCACCGGCATGCACATAGCCGAGGCTGAACAGGGCATCATGGAAGTTGCTGCTTTCGATCAGCGGCGCGCCCATGGCGTTGCGTCGTACCGACACGTTCTGCGCCAGGCCTTTGAGCGGTTGCACACCGGTGGTCGGTGGCACGCTGTCCTGATAGCCCCCCATCTGGCAGCCGGCAAGCCCGAGCATGCCAAGCAGCGTGGCCGTGCGGGTGAACCGCGGGCGGAAGGGGAAAAAGACGGGGGCGGCCATGACAAGGGCTCCTGCAGGGCGTGGCGGGGTTTGAAAGGCGCTAAGGTAGTGAGCGCGCAGTCGCCGTGCAAGGTGCGTTGAAGCTTTATTTACCAGCGGTCGCCAGCTTCAGGCGCAAAGCCTGAAACTGGCAGCCAGGCACCTGGTCAGGCGCCGTGGCACTTCTTGAACTTCTTCTGGCTGCCGCATGGGCAAGGGTCATTACGGCCGACGTCCTTCAGGGCGTTGCGAACCGGCTCCTGGTGGCCGTGGTTGCAATGCGGGCCGTGCACATGGCCGTGGTCGTGATCGTGGTGGTGATCATGACCGTGGTCGCAGTCTGGGCCATGAACATGGGGTTGCTGGGTCATTGCAGGGTTACTCCGGTATGAAATCGCCGGGGATTATCTCACCACTGCGCGACAAGTGCAGGTCCCGATGGATGAGCAGCCCGGTAGCCAGTTCACCCTGCAATCGGTAGCGCAGCGGTTGCTCGCTGCGCAGCAGCTTGGCCAAGGGCTTGAGCTGCTGCCAGAGGTTGGTTCGTGCGGTGATCTTGAAGGTGCGCCGGGCGTGACCACCGACACTGCGCCAGATACTCACGTCGTCCTCGACCAGCCGCAGGTCGTTGAGCCACAGCGCGTACTCCAGGTTGCGAATGAACAGGCGGCTGTCGTTGGGGTTGTCGATGCGCAGGTGCAAGACGAACTCCTGCTCCAGCAGGCGCGCCTTGACGGTTTCGACCTTGACCAGGCGCACCTCGGGGTCGCGCCAGTCGTCGTCGCCCCAGATCGCGCAGCCCGTCAGCAAGGCCAGCAGGGTGCCGAGCAGGAGCAGACGGGCTTGGGCGATCATGCTCAGTTACCGAGGTAGCTGGCGCAGCATTTCTTGAACTTCTGACCGCTGTCGCACGGGCAGGGGTCGTTGCGCCCGGCCTTGAGCTCGACGGTCGGGTCGATGAAGTACCAGCGCCCGTCGTGCTGCACAAACGCCGAGCGCTCGCGGTGCTGGTGGTCGCCCTCCTGGTCATGCCAGCGCGCGGTAAAGGTGACGAAGGCGTGTTCGGGCTGGCCGCCGAGCACCTCGGCGTTTTCCACTTCCAGGCCCAGCCAGGTGCTCTGGGCGCTCCAGGTGCTCATGGCGGCGCAGTCCAGCCCGGCCTGCTGGGCTGGCAGGGTAGTGGCGACCAGGTAGTCGATCAGGCCCAGCACGTAGGCACTGTAGCGCGAGCGCATCAGTGTCTGGGCATCCGGTGCCGGGGTACCGCCGTGGTAGTGCCCGCAGCAGGCGTCGAGCAGGTTGCCGCTGCCACAAGGGCAAACCGAGACACTCATCATCACCACCAATACTTGCCGAAGTTTTCAGGGTTGGCCCAGAACTTGGCGTTGAGCCAGTCAGGGACCTGCTTGTAGTCATGTAGATCATAGGTGAACAAGCTCAATACTTGTTCGTCGCGACGGAATTTCTCGCTGGCCGACAGGGCCAGGGCGAAAAAGTCGGTGTCCTGCCAGCCACAGGCAGGCAAATCGGCCAGTACCGCCACGCGGCTGGCATTGAGGTTGCGAATGCCCCCTAGCAGCTCCAGGCCGGTGCGCTTGGGCAGGTGTTCCAGGCAATCCACCAGCACGGCCAGGTCGAAGCGCTGAGCGGCGAGCGCGGCTGGCAGCGGGCCGGGCGCGGTGGTTTCGATGGTCACCTGCGGGTGAGCCTGGGCAAATGCCTCAAGGGCCGGGAAGCGCGTCCCCACCAGCAGCAAACGTTGCGGGGTGAAGCGTTCGAGCAAGGCCGCCAGGGCCTGCTGCGGTGTACGTTGGGAAAAACCGTCGGTCATTGCCAATCCTCGTTCAGGTTGACCAAGACTAGCGGGCCATTGCCTGCGGGCAAAGGGGCATGTGCCGGGTCGTGGCTTATTGCTGGCAGGGATTGATTGCGCGGTCTTTACTCCCAGAGATCGGTCTTATGCCGATTCCCCCTAGGAGAAGCTACAAAATGAGCATAGTACGCACAGCGATACCCCTGGTACTGCTCACCAGTGTGTTGACTGGTTGTGCAGGTTTGCAAAAAACCGACTGGCCGAAGTGTGCTGCCGTCGGGGGCATTACCGGCGCCGGGTTGGGCGCCATCGAAAGTTCATCGTGGGCGGGTTGGGGCGCGCTGCTTGGCGGCGGTCTGGCAGCCGGCTACTGCTGGGCCCACGGCGATGGCGACGAAGACGGTGATGGCGTGCCGGACAGCCGCGACAAGTGCCCGGGCACGCCACGCGGCGTGCAGGTCGATGCCAATGGCTGCCCGCCGGAACCGGCGCCGGTGGTCGAGGAAGTAGTCGTCCAGAAAGAAGAAGTCATCGTCATCCGTGATGTGCACTTCGAGTTCGACTCGGCGCGCCTGACTGCCGCCGACAAGGAGCGCCTGAACACCATCGCCACGCGCCTGAAGCAGGAAGCGCCTAGTGCTCGCCTGAGCGTCACTGGCCATACCGATAGCGTCGGCTCCGACAGCTACAACCAGAAACTGTCCGAGCGCCGTGCCCACTCGGTGACCGAATACCTGATCGAGAGCGGCGTCCCGCGCGCCAGCTTCGTCTCGGTGGTCGGTGCCGGCGAGACCCAGCCGGTGGCAGACAACGCCACGGCCGATGGGCGTTCGATGAACCGTCGCACCGAGATCAAGATCCAGCGCTGACGGCCTGCGCCCGCGCCTTGAGAAGTGGCGCGGGCGCGTCTTTACTCCTGTAAGCCGGTTGCGGCCAACGACACAGGAGCATTCATGATGAGTGTTATGTCAAAGGCGGCGTTGCCGTTGCTGGTGGTCACCAGCCTGCTCGCAGGTTGCGCCACCCACAGCGATGGCAGTGCGCCCCTCAATCAAAGGACCTGGCCGATCTGCAGCCTGCTGGGCGGTCTGGCGGGCGGTGGCCTGGGCGCCATCGAAAGTTCGAGCTGGGCCGCAGGCGGCGGTGCACTGGGTGCCATTGCGGGTGGCCTGATCTGTTATGCCCAGGACGGTGACAAAGACGAAGATGGGGTGTTCGATCGCCGCGACCGTTGCCCCGATACACCGGCCGGGACGGCGGTCGACCACATGGGCTGCCCGTTGCCGCAGTATCCGCCCAGCCAGTCTGCGCCGGAGCCTCAGCCAGAGGTGATCTCCCTCGACGACCAGGGGCAGGTGATGTTCGCGTTCAACTCCGCTGATCTCACCACGGGTCGCCAGCAGCGGCTACAAAGCCTGCTGCCGAGGCTCAACGAGTTGGGCGTGTCGCGTATCAGGGTGGTCGGCCATACCGATAATGTGGGCTCCGCCAGTTACAACCAGGCACTTTCCGAACGGCGTGCCGCCAGTGTTGCCGAGTACCTGATCAGTCAGGGGATGGCACCGCAGAAAGTCACCAGTGAAGGGCGCGGGGCCAGCGAGCCGGTGGCGGAAAACGACACCGAGGAAGGTCGTGCACACAACCGGCGGGTCGACCTGCACCTCAACTGAGCACGAGAGAGGGGCGGAAAAATGAAGTTCATCCTGGGCCTGGGCAAGGTCCTGACGATCGCATTCTGGGGCGTGGTGCTGTTCAACCAGCTGATGCCGCAACCCTTGCCGTTCAACCTGTTGATCAATGCGGCGGGCATCGCGTTGCTGGGTCTGCATGTGCTGGAAGTGCTGTTTTTCAATGGCAGCCTGCGTGGGCGTAGCCATCGTTGGTTCGATCGATTGCAGATACTGCTGACTGGGATCTTCCACGTCATGTCGATACCGCGGCAGCCACAGCTGCCGCAGCGTGGCTGACGGGCCTACATCAGCAGTCGCGAGCTGGCCACTGCCACTACCGCCAGCCCCAGCAAGAGGTTCACCCCGACCATGCGCCGGATCCGGCCGAGCACTGCCGCCCCCGCTGCCCAGTCCTCGGCCTGCACCGCCGTCTTCAACTCCGGCAACAGCAATGCCTGAATGCGCATGAACAGCGCGAACATGGCGATGCCGCCGCCAATCATCACGTGAATGTACTTGGGAGCCGTCTCGAAACCATTGAAACGCATGTGCAACATGCCGATACCACTTATCGCCAGAATGGCCACCGCCAGCCAGACCCATCGGAAAAAGCGTCGGAAAACTTCCACCCACAGGCGCAGCCGGGCCGGCCCCTCCAGGGCTGCAACCGTTGCAGGGCGTAGCACCAGCCAGGCGAAGAACATGCCGCCGACCCACACCAGGGCGGCCAGGACATGCAATGTGTAGGGTAAGGCAAAGGCGAGCATCTGGATCTCCATGCGGCACAAAGGGCAATAGCGGGGTATGATAGCCGCCCCATGCAAAACACTGAAAATATATCCAGCCCTCCGGGCGCCTGCAGACCATGATCAGCAACGAACTCAAAGCCACCATCCAGGGCGCCTACACGCGTTTTCTCGAAGCCAAGAGCCTCAAGCCGCGTTACGGCCAGCGCCTGATGATCGCCGAAGTGGCCAAGGTCCTCGGCGACATCGCCTGCGACGAAGAAGGCCGCCGTGCCGGCGAGCCCGCCGTGGTAGCGGTGGAGGCGGGCACCGGTACCGGCAAGACGGTCGCCTACAGCCTGGCCGCGATTCCGGCCGCCAAGGCCGCCGGCAAGCGCCTGGTGATCGCGACCGCGACCGTGGCGCTGCAGGAGCAGATCGTCTTCAAGGACCTGCCCGACCTGATGCGCAACAGTGGCCTGAACTTCAGCTTCGCCCTGGCCAAGGGCCGTGGCCGCTACCTGTGCCTGTCCAAGCTCGACATCCTGCTGCAGGAGGGCCACGCGCAGTCGGCCACTGCCCAGCTGTTCGAGGAAGAGGGCTTCCACATCGAGGTGGACGAGCGCAGCCAGAAACTGTTCAACAGCATGATCGAGAAGCTGGCCGGCAATCGTTGGGACGGTGACCGCGACAGCTGGTCCGAAGCCCTGGAAGACCAGGACTGGGCGCGCCTGACCACCGACCACAGCCAGTGCACCGGCCGCCATTGCCCGAATTTCCAGCAGTGCGTGTTCTACAAGGCCCGCGAAGGCATGGGCAAGGTCGATGTGATCGTCACCAACCACGACATGGTCCTGGCCGACCTGGCCCTGGGCGGTGGCGCGGTGCTGCCCGACCCGCGCGACACCATTTACGTGTTCGACGAAGGCCACCACCTGCCAGACAAGGCCATCGGCCACTTCGCTCACTATTCGCGGCTGCGCTCCACCGCCGACTGGCTGGAGCAGACCGCCAAGAACCTGACCAAGCTGCTGGCTCAGCACCCCTTGCCGGGTGACCTGGGCAAACTGATCGAGCAGGTGCCGGAGCTGGCGCGGGAAATCCGCACCCAGCAGCAGTTCATGTTCACCCTGTGCGAGCAGGTCGCGGACTTTCGCCCCAGCGAAGACACCGAAGGGCGCGAGCGCCCCCGCTATCGCTTCGAGGGCGGCGTGGTGCCTGAGCAGATCCGCGAAGTCGGCATCGAGCTGAAAAAAGGCTTTGCCCGCCTCAATGATCTGTTCACCCGCCTGGCCGACCTGCTCAAGGAAGGCATGGACGGCGAGGTCAACATTGGCATCGCCAGTCACCAGGCCGAAGAGTGGTATCCGCTGTTCGGCAGCCTGGTCACCCGGGCCCAGGGCAACTGGGAGTTGTGGGTCGCCTTCACCGCCGAAGACCCGCAAGACAGCCCACCCATGGCCCGCTGGCTGACCCTGGCCGAGAGTGGTGCGTTGTTCGATATCGAAGTCAACGCAAGCCCTATCCTGGCTGCCGAGATGCTGCGCCGCAGCCTGTGGAGTGTGGCCCATGGTGCGCTGGTGACTTCGGCAACCCTCACCGCATTGGGCAAGTTCGACCGCTTCCGCATGCGTTCGGGCTTGCCACGCGACGCCGTGACCTGTGTGGTGCCCAGCCCGTTCGTCCACGGCGACGCCGGCCTGCTGCGGGTGCCCGACCTCAAGGCCGACCCGCGCGATGCGGCCGCGCATACCGCCGCGATCATCCGCGAGCTGCCCGCTATCGTCGAGGACGCCCGCGGCGCCCTGGTGCTGTTCTCCTCGCGCAAGCAGATGCAGGAAGTGTTCGACGGCCTGGACCGCGATTGGCGCAAGCTGGTGCTGATCCAGGG
The DNA here is from genome assembly GCF_044749545.1 of Pseudomonas sp. NPDC089396. Lineage (NCBI taxonomy): Bacteria > Pseudomonadati > Pseudomonadota > Gammaproteobacteria > Pseudomonadales > Pseudomonadaceae > Pseudomonas > Pseudomonas sp. NPDC089396. The sequence continues at coordinate 416,039 of NZ_JBIVIC010000006.1, forward strand.
CAACCTGTCCAAGCAGGAAACCCTGAACAAGCACAAGGCGCGGGTCGACGATGGCCAGCACAGCGTGCTCTTCGGCCTGGCGAGTTTCGCCGAAGGTGTCGACTTGCCGGGTGCCTACTGCGAACACGTGGTGATCGCCAAGATCCCCTTCGCCGTACCGGATGACCCGGTCGAAGCGGCGTTGGCCGAGTGGATCGAAGCCCGCGGTGGCAACCCGTTCATGGAAATTGCCGTGCCCGACGCCTCGCTGAAGCTGATCCAGGCCTGCGGCCGTCTGCTGCGTACCGAACAGGATCGCGGCGTTATCACCTTGCTCGATCGGCGCTTGGTCACCCAGCGCTACGGCAAGGCTATTCTCAATGCGCTGCCGCCCTTCCGGCGGGAGATTTCCTGACGGCCGGAGCATCCTGCTCCGGCCTGTTGTCCATCACTCGGTCGTGGGCTCAAGTGGGCCTTGAAGGAGAGCCTGAGCCCTATGATCCGTCGCACCTTGCCTGCAGTTCTTACCCTGTTGCTCAGCACGCCCTTGCTGGCTGGGCAGCAGACGCTGTTCAGCTTCGTGCGCCCGGCCTCGGTGGTCACTGTGGCAACCGAAGGGTCTGGCATGCCGCAGTACAACGCGGAACAGACCACGGAAGGCGAGGTGTTGCGGCGCGTGGTGTTCAACCCGGTCGAACGGCCAACCTTGCGCCTGAGCCCGCAGACGGGCGTGTGGGATTGGTCAGCCGGACAGTTCCTCACCTTGCGCTTGCAGAGCGCGATGGATTGGGCACTGACCGTCGATGTCACGGTACTGGGCAGCGACGGGCGTACCCTGACCAGCCGCATTGACCTGCCAGCGGGGCCCGCGCAAACCGTCATGGTGCCGCTCAAGCCCACTTCGCCCTTGAGCCAAGGCATGCGCGCCGGCCCGCCGATGCCTTGGGTATTCGAAGGCCAACGCCTCCTGTTGACGAGTAGCGCAGGTGAAATCGACCTCAAGCAGGTAGTGTCCGTCAGCCTGACCATTCCCGCGCCCAAGGTGGCGCAGAACCTGCTGATCGAAAAGGTCGGCATCCAGGATGATGACCTGGCCTACCAGGCGGCCTACCACGCGCTGATCGATACCTATGGTCAGTCCACCCGTGGCCGCTGGCCCGAAAAAATCGTCAACGACGAACAGCTGAAGGCCGCGGACAGCCGTGAGCAGCAGCAACTCAAGGGCTGGTTGGCCGAGCGCCAGAAACAGCCGCTGGATACCTACGGTGGTGTGGTGGCGGGACCTGCGTTCGAAGCCAAGGGCTTCTTCCGTACCGAGAAGCGCGATGGCCGTTGGTACCTGGTAACCCCTGATGGCCACCCGTTCTACTCCCTGGGGGTCAACGCCGTGACCGCTGATGGCGGGCGTACCTATGTCACGGGGCGCGAAGGCATGTTCGCTGCATTGCCGGGCCAAGACGACGCGGCGGCAGCTTTCTATGGCGAAGGCAACAACGACGATGGCAATGCTTCGTCGCAAGGGCGCGCCTTCAAGCAAGGGCGGTGGTTCGACTTCTATGCCGCCAACCTCCAGCGCACCTATGGCAAGCCGTGCGCGCACGTGGAGGGGCAACCGGCCGCCGACTGCCCGCCGCCTGCGCTGGACATTGCCCGCTGGCAGGCGCATACCCTCGACCGCCTGCAGGCCTGGGGCTTCAACACCCTGGGTAACTGGAGCGACCCTGGGTTGGCCCAGGCCAAGCGCCTGCCGTACACCTTGCCGCTGTCGATCGTCGGCGACTATGCCAGCATCAGTACGGGCATGGACTGGTGGGGCCGCATGCCCGACCCATTCGACCCGCGTTTCGCCATGGCCACCGAACGTGCCGTGGCCATCGCTGCCCGCGATCACCGCGACGACCCTTGGCTGATCGGTTACTTCGCCGACAACGAACTGGCCTGGGCGGCGCCTGGCAACGACCCCAAGGCACGTTACGGCCTGGCTTACGGGACCCTGCGCCTGACCACCGATGTGCCGGCCAAGCGCGCGTTCCTCAAGCAGTTGCGCGACAAGTACCGCAACCAGGCGGGCTTGTCCAAGGCCTGGGGTATCGACCTGCAGGCCTGGGAGCTGATGGAAGACCCAGGCTTCGAGGCACCGTTGCCCAACCCCGAGCACCCGGAAATCGAGCGTGATTTCCAGTATTTCCAGCAAGTGTTCGCGCAAACCTATTTCAAGACCATCTCCGACTCACTGAAATGGCATGCCCCCAACCATCTGTTGCTGGGGGGGCGCTACGCGGTGAGCACCCCGGAGGCGGTCAAGGCCTGCGCCGAGTTCTGCGATGTGCTGAGTTTCAACTTCTATACCCTCAAGCCCGAAGACGGCTACGACTTCTCTCGTCTGGCCGAACTGGACAAGCCGGTGCTGGTGTCGGAATTCCAGTTCGGCTCACGTGACCGTGGGCCGTTCTGGCCCGGGCCTCTTGAAGTGGCGCGAGAAGAGGACCGTGGGCCGGCGTATGGCAACTTCCTCAAGGCGGCGCTGGCCCAGCCGATGATCGTTGGCGCCCATTGGTTCCAGTACCTTGACCAGCCTGCCAGTGGTCGTTTGCTCGATGGCGAGAACGGCCATCTGGGCCTGGTGGCAATTACCGATGTGCCGTTTGCGGGCTTTGTCGAAGCGGTGCGCAAGAGCAATCTGGCGGCCGTTGGTCAGTTGCATAGCCAACTGGAAAAGCCAGCCCCTTGAGCTCGGCATGGCAGTGCAGCCTATCGCTGAACATTCGGCATGGAATTTTCTCCATGACTCGGCGCTGCCCAGTAGGCAAAACCCTTAACTGCTGAAACAATGCACGCCATTTTTCGGCAAGGTCGTACGGAGAGCAGGCGGGTGCAGATCCAGGGTCACTATGAGCTGAAATTCGAGGCAGTGCGCGAAGCGTTCGCCGCATTGTTCGATGATCCCCAGGAGCGCGGTGCGGCGTTGTGCATCCAGGTCGGCGGCGAAACCGTGATCGATTTGTGGGCAGGCAGCGCCGACAAGGACGGCCAGCAAGCCTGGCACAGCGATACCATCGCCAACCTGTTCTCCTGCACCAAGACCTTCACCGCCGTTACCGCCCTGCAACTGGTGGGCGAGGGCAAGCTGGCCCTGGATGTCCCCGTAGCGCGCTATTGGCCAGAGTTCGCCCAGGCGGGCAAGGACGGCATCACCCTTCGACAGCTGCTCAGCCACCGCGCCGGTTTGCCAGCGATTCGCCAGTTGCTGCCGGCGCAGGCGCTATACGACTGGCAAGCGATGGTCGATGCCCTGGCCGCCGAAACACCCTGGTGGACGCCCGGCACCGAACATGGCTATGCCGCCATCACCTACGGCTGGCTGATCGGCGAGCTGATCCGACGAGCAGATGGACGTGGCCCGGGCGAGTCGATCGTCGCGCGTACCGCGCGCCCACTGGGGCTGGACTTCCATGTCGGCCTTGCGGACGAAGAATTTCATCGGGTGGCGCATATCGCGCGCGGCAAAGGCAATGCTGGCGATGCGGCGGCCCAGCGCCTGCTGCAGGTGACCATGCGTGAGCCGGAGGCGCTGTCGACCCGTGCCTTCACCAACCCACCGGCGATCCTCACCAGCACCAACAAACCCGAGTGGCGGCGCATGCAACAGCCCGCGGCCAACGGCCATGGGAACGCTCGTAGCCTGGCGGGCTTTTATGCCGGTTTGCTCGACGGCAGCCTGCTGGAATCCGAACTGCTCGACGAACTGACCCGCGAGCACAGCATTGGCCAGGATCGGACCCTGCTGACCCAGACCCGATTCGGCCTGGGCTGCATGCTCGACCAGCCCGATGTTGCCAATGCCACCTTCGGTCTCGGTGCCCGTGCCTTCGGTCACCCAGGCGCCGGCGGCTCGGTCGGTTTCGCCGACCCTGAGCACGATGTGGCCTTCGGATTCGTGGTCAATACCCTTGGCCCTTACGTGCTCATGGACCCAAGGGCCCAGCAGCTGGTACGGGTCCTTGGGACGTGCCTTTGATCGGGTAACGCGGGTATTGCACGGCCCCTTTGTTATCCTCAATGCCAGCGCACTGCGGTGTGCTGGCGAAAATTCTTTCTAATTCATGGTGTATCGCTGATGTCTTCACATAAAACCTTAGCTCTCGCCCTGTGCCTGACCGCCATGACCGGCTGTGCCAGCCATTCTCAGGATGCATCGAAAGGTGGCGCCAGCGCCTGGTGGCCATTCGGTTCGGACAAGGTTGCAGAGCAGGAAGTGAAGCAAGCCGTCAACGAAAAGGTCGCCAAGGCCGATGCCAAGTCGGAAAGTGCCAGCCGCTGGTGGTGGCCATTTGGCGGTGACGACAAGCAGGCCAAGGGGCCAGTGGTACCGAAGATCGACCAGAAAGCCACCCAGGCATGGCTTGACGAATACGAGCCGAAGCTGCGCGAAGCCATCAAGGACAGCAAGCTGCAACTGGAGCGCCGCGAAAACGTGCTGGCGGTAACCATCCCGGTCGACAGTTCGTACAACCCGGATCGTCCCAACATGCTGCTGCCGATGAGCCTGGGCCCGATCACCCGCGTGGCCAAGGCAGTCGAGGGCGACCCCAAGACCGCCGTGCTGGTACTCGGCCATGCCGACACCAGTGGCGTGGCCGCTACCAACCAGAAGCTCAGCCTGGAGCGCGCCGCATCGGTTTCGGCGATCTTCCGCCTGAGCGGTTTGAAGCGTGACCGCCTGAGCCTCAAGGGCATGGGGTCGGAAATGCCGCGTGCTGCCAACGACAGTCCCGAAGGCCGTGCCCTCAATCGCCGCGTGGAAATGCTGTTGACCCCACAAAACACCATGGTCGCGCTGTTGGCCAAGTACCAGCAAGCCGCACCAGCGCCGACCCCGGCCTCCATGGTCGCCGTGCAGGATGCCAAGGCGCCGGCCGCCAAGGCTGTCGACAGCAAGCCAGCTGCCAAGTCCGCTGCCAAGCCAGCCGCGAAGAAAGCCGCAGCCAAGCCGGTTGCCAAGTCCACTGCCAAGAACAAAGCCGCGCCGGCCAAGCCCGTCGCCAAGAAGACGACTGCTGACAAGAAGTTAGCCGCCAACAGCCCTGCGAAGACCAACTGATCGTCAAGGAAACGCAGCCATGACCCAATCCCTGGCCGATATGCGCCGCGACTACACCCGTGATGGCCTGGCGGAAGCCAAGGCCCCGGAGGAGCCGTTCGCTCTGTTCCACCAGTGGTTTGCCGATGCGGTGAAGACCGAGCAACCCCCGGTAGAGGCCAATGCCATGACCCTCGCCAGCGTCGATGGCGAGGGCCGACCCCATTGCCGCGTATTACTGCTCAAGGGGCTCGATGAGCGTGGTTTCACCTTCTTCACCAACTACGACAGTGCCAAGGGTCAGCAACTGCTGGCCAACCCCTTCGCCGCCATGACCTTCTTCTGGCCGGCGCTGGAACGCCAGGTGCGTATCGAAGGGCGGGTGGAAAAAGTGACGGCCAAGGAGTCGGACGACTACTACCAGGTGCGCCCTCTGGGTAGCCGCCTGGGGGCGTGGGCTTCGCCACAGAGCCAGGTGATCGCCAGCCGTGAAGCGTTGGAAGGGTTGGTCAAGGCGACCGAGTCGCGCTTCTCCGACACTCAGCCGCATTGCCCCGAGCATTGGGGCGGTTACCGCCTGCTGCCCGAGCGCATCGAGTTCTGGCAAGGGCGCGCCAGCCGTCTGCATGATCGCTTGAACTACCGCCTGGTCGAGGCGCGCTGGCTGCGCGAGCGGTTGGCTCCCTGAGACCTTTGGGGCCGCATCGCGGCCCTTTCCACACCGCTGCTATCCCCGGCTGCGCTGTCTGCCAATACCTCGATGCAGTAATCCATGGCTATCCTTGGTCTGACGTTAGAGATCCGGGAGACCGCCTGTACTTGCTGTATGGGCGCTGAATGAAACCGATTTTGTTACGCCTGCGTCGTGACAGTTGCTTGGGCGCAGCGTCTAATGGACACCTGAATTTATGGAGACTTTACCCATGCGTAAATCCGCTTTGCTGGTGGCGACCTTCACCACCATGTCGTTGTTGCTGGGTGGCTGCGCCTCCAGCCTGACTGGCGACAGTTACTCCCGTGATGAGGCCCGTCGCGTGCAGACCGTGCGCATGGGCACCATCGAGGCCTTGCGTCCGGTCAAGATCGAAGGCACCAAGACGCCGATCGGCGGGGGTGCTGGTGCGATTGTCGGTGGTGTGGCCGGTAGCGCTGTCGGTGGTGGCCGCGGCAGTATCGTCGCCGCTGTGATCGGTGCCGTGGCCGGTGGCCTGGCAGGCTCGGCCGCCGAGGAAGGCCTGACCCGCACCCAGGGTGTGGAGATCACCGTGCGCGAAGATGACGGCAGCACGCGCGCCTATGTGCAGGCCGTGCAGGAGAACGAAGTGTTCCGTGTGGGCGAGCGCGTGCGCATCATGACCGTCGACGGTACCAGCCGCGTTACGCGCTGATAGCTGCAGATGAACAAAAAACCCCGAACGGGCTTGGCCTGTTCGGGGTTTTTTGTTGCCTGTTCCGGCCTCATCGCCGGCAAGCCGGCTCCCACAGGTACAGCATTTGCGCGATCCCTGTGGGAGCCGGCTTGCCGGCGATGAGGCCGGTGCAGGCGCTACAACTTACAAACCGAGCATATCCCGCGCGACTGCCTCGGCAATGCGAATGCCATCGACGCCTGCGGAAAGAATGCCGCCGGCATACCCCGCACCTTCACCCGCCGGGAACAGCCCCTTGAGGTTCAGGCTCTGATAATCCGCACCACGCGTGATCCGCAGTGGCGAAGAAGTGCGCGTCTCGATGCCGGTCAGCACCGCATCATGCAGGTTGTAGCCCTTGATCTGCCGATCGAAGGCCGGCAGCGCTTCGCGGATTGCCTCGATCGCAAAGTCCGGCAGGCTCGGCGCGAGGTCGCCCAGGGTCACGCCCGGCTTGTACGACGGCTCGACGCTGCCCACGGCGGTGGACGGCTTGCCGGCGACGAAATCGCCTACCAGCTGCGCCGGTGCCTGGTAGTTGCTGCCACCCATCACATAGGCGTGGGCTTCCAGGCGCTCCTGCAGCTCGATACCCGCCAGCGGGCCACCCGGGTAGTCGCGCTCGGGGTCGATGCCCACCACGATGCCGGAGTTGGCGTTGCGTTCATTGCGCGAATATTGGCTCATGCCGTTGGTCACCACCCGGCCCGGTTCGCTGGTGGCCGCCACCACAGTGCCGCCTGGGCACATGCAGAAGCTGTAGACCGAGCGGCCGTTCTTGGCGTGGTGCACCAGCTTGTAATCGGCCGCACCGAGTTTCGGGTGGCCGGCATACTTGCCCAGGCGTGCCTTGTCGATCAGCGTCTGCGGGTGTTCGATACGGAAACCGATGGAGAACGGCTTGGCCTCCATGTACACGCCCTTGGCGTGGAGCATGCGGAAGGTGTCACGGGCACTGTGGCCCAGGGCCAGGACCACGTGGCGCGAGTGCAGCTGTTCGCCGCTCTCCAGGACCACGCCGGTCAATTGACCGTCTTCCATCAGCAGGTCGGTGACCTTCTCCTGGAAGCGCACTTCGGCGCCGAGGGCGATCATGTCCTGGCGCATCTGCTCGACCATGCCGGTCAGGCGGAACGTGCCGATGTGGGGTTTGTTGATGTACAGGATTTCTTCCGGCGCACCGGCCTTGACGAACTCTTCCAGGACCTTGCGGCCATGGTGGAGGGGATCCTTGATCTGGCTGTAGAGCTTGCCGTCGGAGAAGGTCCCGGCGCCGCCTTCGCCGAACTGCACGTTGGACTCGGGGTTGAGCACGCTTTTGCGCCACAGGCCCCAGGTGTCCTTGGTGCGCTGGCGCACTTCCTTGCCGCGTTCGAGGATGATCGGCTTGAAGCCCATCTGGGCCAGCAAGAGTCCGGCGAAGATGCCGCAAGGGCCGAAGCCGACCACGATCGGGCGTTCCTGAACGTTTTGCGGGGCGTGGCCGACGTACTTGTAGGTGACGTCCGGTGCGACGCCGATGTTGCGATCGTCGGCGAACTTGCTCAGCAGCTCCGCTTCGTTGCTGGTTTCAAGGTCGATGGTGTAGATGAACAGCAGTTCGCTGTTCTTCTTGCGCGCATCGTAGCTGCGCTTGAACAGGGTGAAGCCGAGCAGTTGCTCGTCGCGGATGCCCAGGCGCTGAACAATGGCCTCGCGCAGCGCTTCGTCAGGGTGGTCCAGGGGCAGCTTCAGTTCGGTGATTCGTAGCATGGCAGGGTCCAGTATCCCGGCCATGGGCGGCCGGCGGCTTTACACAAACCGCCAAGTATAAGCTGTTCGCCGCCCTGACTGGCAGGATAAAAGCGTCCGGCGATCAGTTGTCGCGTGCACCGCCGTAGTAGCCGCAGCCTCGCAGGGTCTGGCCATCGATGCGCAATTCGGCGCGCAGGTGGCGCACGGCACCGGTGGCGCTGTCGACGCAGCGTTGTGGTGCAACCCACAGTTCCACGTGTTGGCCGTTGGCTTCACTGCTGAGGGTCAGGCCGCCGCCAGGGACTTCTTCTTCCAGGAAGGGCAGGGGCAGCGGCTCTTTGCCGACACGGTTGAGCACCATGCCCTTGCCGCTGGCCTTGATGTCCCACTCCGGCTCATGGCCGCTGGCGCGCAGCGTGAGCTGCTTGAAGTTGGGATCGTCGCAGGCACGTGTGGACGGTTCCAGGCGGTACAGGCGGCTCACTTCAAGCTGACCGTCGTTGTTGGCCTGCTTGCTGCCCGTGAGGCGACCGCGGACGTCGGCGAACAGCTTGTCCTTGGCGTCGTCGGCCAGGTTGGCGGCTTCCTGGAGGATGCCGGTGGCACCGACGTCGTTGATCACGAAGGTACGGGCTTCGTTGCAGGGTTTGAACAGCAGATGGCCACCAGCGGCACTCAGTTCCCCCTGCAGGCGCGTGGTGCCGATGTTCGGGTCGCTGGGTTGCTCTGCCAGGAGCTGGCAGCCGGCGAACAGAGGCAGCAGGGCGGTGAGCAGCAGGGAAGGGGTGAGGCGCATGGAACGGCTCCGGGGATCTTTTACCAAAGAGCTGGCCACGTTACTCAGGCTGGGCGAGGTTCACAAGGGCTGATGCAGTGTCTGTGCCGGCGATAGGGCCGGTACAGCCACTAGATTCCATGCAGGCAGAAAAAAGGGCCCGAAGGCCCTTTCTCATTCAACCACCCAGGTAGGCGTCGCGCACCTTCGGATCGGTCAGCAAGGCTTCCCCGGTCCCCTGCATGACCACCCGGCCGTTCTCCAGCACATAGGCCCGGTCGGCGACCTTCAACGCCTGGTTGGCATTCTGCTCCACCAGGAACACCGTCACGCCATCGCGGCGCAGTTGCTCGATGATGTCGAAGATCTGCTGGATGATGATCGGTGCCAGACCCAGCGAAGGCTCGTCGAGCAGCAACAGCTTGGGCTTGCTCATCAGTGCCCGGCCGATGGCCAGCATCTGCTGCTCGCCACCCGACATGGTCCCGCCACGCTGGATGTAGCGCTCCTTCAGGCGCGGGAACAACTGCAGGACCTTGTCCAGCTGCTCCTGGTAGTCACCCTTGTTGGTGAAGAAGCCGCCCATGGCCAGGTTTTCCTCGACGGTCAGGCGGGCGAACACGCGGCGGCCTTCGGGCACTACCGCGATGCTCTTGCGCATGATGTGCGAGGACGGCTGGCCGACCAGTTCTTCACCCAGGTACTTGATGCTGCCACTGTGCGCCTGCGGCGAGCCGCACAGGGTCATCAGCAAGGTCGACTTGCCGGCACCGTTGGCGCCGATCAGCGTGACGATTTCGCCCTGGTTGATTTCCACGTTGACGCTGTGCAGCGCCTGGATCTTGCCGTAGAAGGTGGAAACGTTCTCGAACTTCAGCATTTACGCTTCCCCCAGGTAGGCTTTGATCACATCAGGGTTGTCGCGGATCTCCTCCGGTGTGCCGTGGGCCAGGGGGGTGCCCTGGTTGATCACGACGATATGGTCGGAAATGCTCATCACCAGCTTCATGTCGTGTTCGATCAGCAGCACGGTGACGTTGTGCGACTCGCGCAGGTAGGCGATCAGCGCCTTGAGGTCTTCGGTCTCCTTCGGGTTCAGGCCCGCTGCCGGTTCGTCGAGCATGATGATGCGTGGCTGGGTCATCATGCAGCGGGCGATTTCCAGGCGGCGCTGCTGGCCGTAGGCGAGGGTGCCGGCGGTACGGTTGGCGAACTCGGTCAGGTTGACCTTCTCCAGCCAGTACTGCGCACGCTCCATGGCCTCCTTCTCGCTGCGGCGGAAGTTCGGGGTCTTGAACAGGCCGGCGAAGAAGTTGGTGTTGAGGTGGCGGTGCTGGGCGATCAGCAGGTTCTCCAGCGCGGTCATTTCCTTGAACAGGCGCACGTTCTGGAAGGTCCGCACCACGCCCTTGCGGGCGATCTGATGGCCGGCCAGGCCCTGGATCGGCTGGCCGTCGAGCAGGATGGTGCCACCGCTGGGCTTGTAGAAGCCGGTCAGGCAGTTGAACACGGTGGTCTTGCCAGCGCCGTTCGGGCCGATCAGCGCCACGACCTGTTTTTCCTTGACGGTCAGGGCCACGCCGTTGACCGCCAACAAGCCGCCGAAGCGCATGCTCAGGCCGCTGACTTGCAGAATTTCGCGGCTCATCGACGCAGCTCCATGTGTGGACGTTGCATAGGCAGCAGGCCTTGCGGACGCCAGATCATCATCAACACCATCAGCGCACCGAACATCAGCATCCGGTATTCGCTGAACTCACGCATCAGCTCGGGCAACAGGATCATCACGATGGCCGCGAGGATCACGCCCAGTTGTGAGCCCATGCCGCCGAGCACGACGATGGCGAGGATGATCGCCGACTCGATGAAGGTGAACGACTCAGGCGTCACCAGGCCCTGGCGCGCGGCGAAGAAGCTGCCGGCGAAGCCCGCGAAGCAGGCACCCAGGGTGAAGGCCGAGAGCTTGATCACGGTCGGGTTCAGGCCCAGCGCGCGGCAGGCGATCTCGTCTTCACGCAGCGCTTCCCAGGCACGGCCGATCGGCATGCGCAGCAGGCGGTTGATGACGAACAGGGCCAGCAGCGCCAGCAGCAGGGCTACCAGGTAGAGGAAGATGACCTTGTTGATCGAGTTGTATTCCAGCCCGAAGAACTCATGGAAGGTCTGCATCCCCTCGGCTGCACGGCGTTCGAAGGTGAGGCCGAAGAACTCCGGTTTCGGGATGTTGCTGATGCCGTTGGGGCCGCCGGTCCAGTCGGTGAGGTTGCGCAGGAACAGGCGGATGATCTCTCCGAAGCCGAGGGTCACGATCGCCAGGTAGTCACCGCGCAGGCGCAGCACCGGGAAGCCGAGCAGGAAGCCGAAGGTGGCGGCCATCAGGCCGGCGATCGGTAGGCACACCCAGAAGCTCCAGCCCAGGTAGTGCGAGAGCATGGCATAGCTGTACGCGCCCACGGCATAGAAGCCCACGTAGCCCAGGTCGAGCAGGCCTGCCAGACCGACCACGATGTTCAGGCCCAGGCCCAGCAACACGTAGATCAGGATCAGCGTGGCAATGTCGACCGCACCGCGCGAACCGAAGAATGGCCACACCAGTGCCGCGACGATCAGGCCCATGATCACGTAGCGCTGGGTCCTGGGCAGGGTCAGGTAGTTGCTGACTGCCGGCGGGATCAATTTGCGATCCGAGCGGCGGCCCATTACCGAGCTCCACTGCTTGTCGAACAGCACGCGCAGGAACATCAGCACCGAGCACACGGCGATGATGCTGATGGTGAAGGTGCCCTGGCTGTGCACCACAAGGCTGATGCCGTCGATGCTCAGTTTCAGGCCCAGCACCGGGAAGGCCACGGCCCATACCAGCAAGGCGGCGAAGAACGCCTGTTTGAGATTTCTGTTCATACTTTTTCAACCTCCGGGCGGCCGAGGATGCCGGTCGGCCGGAACAGCAGGACAAGAACCAACAGACCGAATGCCACCACGTCCTTGTACTGGTCGCCGAAGATGTCGGCGCCGAAGGCTTCGGCCACGCCCAGCACCAGCCCGCCGAGCATCGCGCCCGGGATGCTGCCGATGCCGCCCAATACCGCCGCGGTGAAGGCCTTCAGGCCCACCAGGAAACCGGCGTTGGGGTTGATCACCCCGTACTGCATGCTCAGCAGCACGGCCGCCACCGCCGCCAGTGCGGCACCGATGACGAAGGTCAGGGCGATGATGTTGTTGGTGTTGATGCCCAGCAGGTTGGCCATCTTGATGTCCTCGGCGCAGGCGCGGCAGGCGCGCCCCAGGCGGGAACGGGAGATGAACAGGGTGAGCAGGGTCATGGCCACCAGGGTGACCACGAACACCAGGATCTGCATGTAGCTGATCAGTACTTCTTCAGCACCGCCCGGCCCGAAGGAGAAGCTCCCTGGGATCAGGTTGGGGATGGACTTGTCCTTGGAGTCCTGCGACAGCAAGACAGTGTTCTGCAGGAAGATCGACATGCCGATGGCGGAAATCAGCGGGATCAGACGGTTGCTGTTGCGCAGGGGGCGGTAGGCAACCCGTTCGATGCTGTAGCCATAGGCACTGGTGACGAAGATCGTCGCGACGAAGGCAACGGTCATCAGGATCGGCAGCGAATGGATACCCATCATGGCCAGGCCCGCCAGGGCGATGAAGGCCACGTAGGAACCGATCATGTACACCTCGCCATGGGCGAAGTTGATCATGCCAATGATGCCGTACACCATCGTGTAACCGATGGCGATCAAGGCATAGGTGCTGCCGATGGTCAATCCATTAACCAATTGTTGGAAGAAATGGTAGATCTCAGGCATTACAGCGCTCCTAAAAACCTGATTTGCATTTCGCCGGCCGGGTGACGGCCAGGAAACCGCGGATGACGGTTTTAAGATTTTCAGGTGAACCCGCTGCCGGATCGCGGCAACCAGGCCCATGAACCTCGTAAAACAAAGCCCACTGCTCGCACAGTGGGCTTTTACGGTCAGCTATTTAGTCACGCAGTTACTGAGGGGAGACTTCAGTCTTCGGCTTGCCGAAGTGCCATTCGTAGACCACGAACTTGAAGTCTTTCAGGTCGCCTTTCTCGTCATACGTCAGGGTGCCGGTCGGGGTCTTGAAGGAACCGGCGTGGATGGCCGCAGCCACCTTGTCGGTATCTTCGGACTTGGCCGCTTCAATACCCTTGGCGATCAGCTCCACGGCGGAGTAGGCAGGGAACACGAACGGGCCGCTTGGGTCTTTGCCGTCAGCCTTGATGGCGTCGACGATGGCCTTGTTCTCAGGGTCGGCGTCGAACGATTTCGGCAGGGTGACCAGCAGGCCTTCGGAGGCGTTCTGGGCGATCTGCGAGATGGAGTCGTTACCCACGCCCTCTGGGCCCATGAACTTGGCCTTCAGGCCTTTTTCCTGAGCCTGGCGCAGGATCAGGCCCAGCTCTGGGTGGTAGCCGCCGTAGTAGACGAAGTCGACGTTGTTTTGCTTGAGCTTCTGGATGATCGAGGAGAAGTCCTTGTCACCGGCGTTCAGGCCTTCGAACACGGCCACCTTGGTGCCTTTCTTCTCGAGGGTCTGCTTGACGGCGGTGGCGATACCTTCACCGTACTGCTGCTTGTCGTGCAGGACGGCAACCACTTTCGGCTTGACGTGGTCGGCGATGTAGTTGCCGGCGGCCGGGCCCTGGGCGCTGTCCAGGCCGATGGTGCGGAAGATCAGCTTGTAGCCACGGGCGGTGATTTCCGGGCTGGTGGCAGCCGGGGTGATCATGATCACGCCTTCGTCTTCGTAGATGTCGGACGCTGGCTGGGTGGAGCTGGAGCACAGGTGGCCGATGACGAACTTGACGCCGTCGTTGACCACTTTGTTGGCGACCGCCACGGCCTGTTTAGGGTCGCACGCGTCGTCGTATTCCTTGGCTTCAAGCATTTTGCCATCGACGCCGCCCTTGGCGTTGATGTCCTTGATGGCCTGTTTCGCGCCAATGAACTGCATGTCGCCGTACTGGGTCACAGGACCCGTCTTCGGACCGGCGATGCCGATCTTGATGGTATCGGCGGCAAACGAATGGCTGGCTACCCCAGCCAGTACCATTGCGGCGAACAGCTTGGAAATCTTGATCATAGTGCTCCACTCATTCTGTTGTAATTCTTATAGTCCTGGCGGCCAGGGCTACAGACCGGGCGGGATTTGCGGTATGGCCACGCCACACTGCATGCCCACCTTCCCCCGGAACATGTCCCGGAACTGTACCGGTACAGTGTAGAGCGCTGTTCGAGCGCTTGAAAAGCGGGCGAAAAGCGCCTGTTTCCCGGGTTGTCGCATGATCGACACAAAGATACAAAAAAGCGCCATCAATTTGCCTGTATCTTCGGCCCCACCCCACACGTTCGGGGCCAATCGACCAAATTACATATTTGAAACCGGGTTTTTCTGCAAAAATGCGGGCCTTTTTTCATTGGCCGATTTTGCGGGTACAAACCCATGACTGATCAAACAAGCACCCTCTATGCCAAATTGCTTGGCGAGACGGCGACCATCGAGTGGAAAGCCTTGGAGCGTTTCTGGGCCAAGGGTGACCTGATTTGGGTCGACCCTAGCCTGGACCTCATCGCCGTTGCCGAAGCGATGGCCGAGAATCGCAGCGAGATCTTCGCCAAGTGGCGCAGTGATGGCACTGTTGGGCCAGTCAGCGCGGAGCAGGCGCTCGACCTGCAAAGCCGCGATCCAGAGATCTGGGCGGTGGTGGTTTCGCCGTTCATCGTGATTCAAGCGAAGGCGCCCGCGTGAAGGCGCTCCGTTTTGGTGCGTGAAAACGCACAGTCGCTTCGACTTGGTGCTTGATGGCGTGCACCCCAGTAGAGGTAGGTAACAATTTGGCGTGGCGGTAACAGTTTACGGAATGCGTAATGGGTCGTTGCGGCCCAGTGAATGTTGAATTTGCCAGGAGCGCTCCATGAGTTCAGAACTTCCTTCACTTGGATTCGCCGGAATCGGCCTGATGGGCTTGCCCATGTGCCGGCGCCTGCTGGCCGCAGGTTTTGCGCTGACGGTGTGGAACCGCAGCCCGGAAAAATGCGCCGAGCTGGTAGCCGCAGGCGCGCGCCTGGCTGCGAGCCCCGCCGAGTTGTGCCGCGACAACGACATGGTGCTGCTATGCCTGGCCGACACCGCCGTGGTGCGCGAGGTTGTGTTCGGTGAGGATGGCATCGCCACGGGCGGGCGCCGTGGGCAACTGCTGGTCGAC
This sequence comes from Pseudomonas sp. NPDC089396, assembly GCF_044749545.1. Lineage (NCBI taxonomy): Bacteria > Pseudomonadati > Pseudomonadota > Gammaproteobacteria > Pseudomonadales > Pseudomonadaceae > Pseudomonas > Pseudomonas sp. NPDC089396. The sequence goes on from NZ_JBIVIC010000006.1 coordinate 431,263, forward strand.
TTCTCCAGCCTCGAGCCGACCGCCACCCGCGAAATGGCTGCCGAACTGGCGGCGCTGTGTGGCATGGCCTGGCTGGATGCGCCGGTGTCTGGCGGTACCCCAGGAGCCGAGGCGGGCACGCTGGCGATCATGGTCGGCGGCGATGGCGCCGACCTTGAGCGGGCACGTCCGGTATTGCAGGTGCTCGGCCAGCGCGTGACGCACATGGGCGGCGTGGGGGCGGGGCAGGTGACCAAGGCCTGCAACCAGATGATCGTGGCCTGCAACGCCCTGGTCATTGCTGAAGTGGTGGCCCTGGCTGAACAGTCGGGAGTCGATGCCCGTTTGATCGCCGAAGCGTTGGCCGGTGGTTTCGCCGATTCCAAGCCGCTACAGATCCTTGCGCCGCAGATGGCGGCAAGCAATTACGAACCGATCAAGTGGCATGTACGCACGCTGCTCAAGGACCTCGACGGTGCAGTCAAGTTGTCCCGTGAACAGGGCACGGCAACGCCACTCAGTGGCCTTGCCGCACAATTGATGCGATTGCACGGTAGCCAGGGGTATCTGCAAAAAGATCCGGCGACTCTGGTAGAACTCTATCGCAATAAGGAATAGGGGCTACTTCCTGGCGGTCGAGCCGGTCCAGGATCGACCGCAGGTCTGCCAAGGGGACTGGGCGGCTTAACAGGTAGCCCTGCACGTAGTCGCAGCCGTTATCAGCGAGAAACGCGTGCTGTTCGACGGTTTCCACCCCTTCGCTGACCACTTTCAGGTGCAAGGTATGGGCCATGGCGATGATCGCCTGGATGATCTCGCGGTCTTTGAGGCTGCCCGGCACATCCTGCAGGAACGTCCGGTCGATCTTCAGCACATCCAGTGGCAGGCGCTTGAGGTAGGCGAGCGACGAGTAGCCGGTACCGAAGTCGTCGATCGACAGGCTGACGCCTTGGTCACGAATGCACTTGAGCAGGCCGACGGTGCGCTGGATATCGCCCATCAGGGCGTTTTCGGTGATCTCCAACTCCAGGTGATGGGGCGCAAGACCAGCATGCGACAGTGCCATTTCCACTGCGTGGGCCAGCGCCTCGTGGCCTAGGGTCACTGCCGAGCAATTGACCGTGACCTTGAGGGCGCCGTAGCCGTGACGCTGGAGCTGGGCCAGGTCCTCGCAGGCGCGGCGCAGCACCCACAGGTCCAGGTCGACGATCAGGCCGTTGGCTTCGGCGATGCCGATGAAGCGGTCCGGCCCGAGCAAACCATGTTGTGGATGCTGCCAGCGCACCAGGGCCTCAAGCTTGTCGACCTGGCCACTGTGCAAGTCGAAGATGGGTTGGTAATGCACGCATAGCCCTCGCTCCTCGAGCTGGGCGATGCGCAATTCCTCCTCCAGTTGCAATTCCAGGGTGGCTCGGCTCTTCAGCGTGCTGTTGAAGAAATGCAGGCTGTTGCGCCCGTTGCCCTTGGATTGGTAAAGGGCAAGGTCGGCATGCTTGAGCAGTTCTTCGGCGCTGTGTCCATCGTCGGGGAAGATACTGATGCCGATGCTGGTGGTCATCACCATGCGTCGGCCACCCAGGTCGATCGGTTCCTTCATTCGCTGCATGATGCGCTGGGCCAGGTGACGTGCTTCATCGCGGCTGCCGAGGCTGGTGACGATGCAGAACTCGTCGCCGCCGAAACGCGCAACCAGGTCCTGGCTGCGGGTGGCGGCCTGGATATGGCTAGCGATGGCCTTGAGCAATTCATCGCCAGCATCGTGGCCAAGGCTGTCGTTGATACGCTTGAAGTGGTCGATGTCGAGGAACATCACAGCCAGCCGGTTGGCGCTGGCGGTGCATTCGGCCAGCCGTTCGGCGAACAGCTGGTTGAAGCCGCGGCGGTTGACCAGGTTGGTCAGTGCGTCGTAGTGGGCAGCCTGCAGCAATGAAGCCCGTGCCTGGTCCAGCTGGCTGAGCAGGACACTGACCCGGCGCAGGTCGTGCTCCTTGCTCTGCAGCTTCTTGTCGGCAAGGGCCGCGCTGATGCTGCTGCCGCTGATCAGCAGGGTGATGAAGGCGATGGTCAGGCCCAGTTGCAGGCTGTTGTTGCCGGAGGCCAGGCTTAATGCGGTGTCCTCTGGAATCACCAGGGTCATGGCCGCCATGGCCGTGAAATGCGTGGCGACGATGCCACTGGCCATCAGCAGGGCTGCGCCGTACTTCATGGTTTGGTGCAAGCCGCCACTGCCATTGCTGAAGTAGCGCGCCAGCAGCAAGGCGGCGAGGCTGGTGAGCAGGGCGATGGCCGAGCACGTGAGCAACAGGCCGGTGTTGTAGTACTGCTGGGCGCCCGTTTTCAGTGCCGCCATGCCAACGAAATGCATGAGGATGATGCCAAGACCAATCAGCAAGGCGCTTTGCAGGTAGTGCTGAAGGCGCATGTGAATACGGTCGAGGCTGCTCATCGCCATCCACGCCACTACCAGTGCGATCAGTAGCGAGAGTCCAGTCAGCGACGCGTCATAGTGCATTTCCACCGGTGCCTGGAACGCCAGCATGCTGATGAAGTGCATGGCCCAGATGCCACCTGCCAGGCAGCAGGCGCCGAGCATGCGCCATTGGCGTTGCGCGGCAGGGTGTTCGCTGTGGGACTGGCGTTCGGCCATGTCCAGGGTGGCGAAGCAGGCAGCGCTGGCCACGGCGAAAGCGATGAGGATTAAAAGGGGTTCATGCCGACAGTCGATGACGATCCGTCCGGTAACGGGCAGCTCGGCGAACAATTGCAGACCCAGCCATTCCATCGCTTGCCTCTTCGTCGAGTGGGCACTCAAGGCAGTATAGGAAGGAGTGATTAAACCTTCCTGGGTAATGGCACTTTGATTCTACGATTTGGTTATTGAATCAATAACGGCGGGAAATAAAACCGTGAGGCGGGAGTGGGGGCGCAATGCGCCCCCGGGTAAAGCCAATTTAACCGGCGACCAGTACGCGAATCGCTTCCAGGCGCAAGGCGGCCTTTTCCAGCATTGCCAGGCCGTCGTCACGCTGCTTGCGAAGGGTATCGATCTCGCTGTCGCGCACGCTAGGGTTGACGGCCTTCAGCGCCGTCAGGCGCGCCAGCTCTTCATCCGCCTCGGCGGCCAGGCGACGCTGGGCCTCGGCGACGCGCTCGATATGGGTCGGCAGGATTTTCTCCTCGCCACCACTGATGCGCTTGGCCAGCACGTCACGCTGGGCCTGGACGAATTTGTTGGCGCTGGCGCGCGGCACGCTTTCGAGCTGGTCGTTGAGGGTTTCGAAGGCCACCCGCGAAGCCAGGTCGTTGCCATTGGTATCGAGCAGGCAGCGTAGCGCTGCTGGCGGCAGGTAGCGGCCCAACTGCAGGCTCCGCGGCGCCACCACCTCACTGACGAACAGCAGTTCAAGCAATACGGTGCCTGGCTTGAGCGCCTTGTTCTTGATCAGGGCGACGGCGGTGTTGCCCATCGAGCCGGACAGCACCAGGTCCATGCCGCCCTGCACCATCGGGTGTTCCCAGGTGAGGAACTGCATGTCTTCGCGCGACAGCGCCTGGGTGCGGTCGTAGGTGATGGTCACGCCTTCGTCGTCGCCCAGCGGGAAGCTGGCGTCGAGCATCTTCTCGCTCGGTTTGAGGATCAGGGCGTTTTCCGAGTGGTCTTCGCTGTCGATGCCAAAGGCGTCGAACAGGGTTTCCATGTAGATCGGCAGGGCGAACTGGTCGTCCTGTTCGAGGATCGCTTCGACCAGCGCCTGGCCTTCGCCGGCGCCGCCGGAGTTGAGCTCCAGCAGGCGGTCGCGGCCGCTGTGCAGTTCGGCTTCCAGGCGCTCGCGCTCGCTGCGGGCTTCGGCCACCAGCGCGGTCCAGGCCTTGCCGTCGCCGTCTTCGAGCATCGGCAGCAGGCGTGGGCCGAACTGGTGCTGCAGGGCGTTGCCGGTCGGGCAGGTATTGAGGAAGGCGTTGAGGCCTTCGTGGTACCACTGGAACAGGCGCTCCTGCGGGCTGTCCTGCAGGTACGGGATGTGCAGCTGGATGGTGTGCTTCTGGCCGATGCGGTCGAGGCGGCCGATGCGCTGTTCGAGCAGGTCGGGGTGGGCCGGCAGGTCGAACATCACCAGGTGATGGGCAAACTGGAAGTTGCGGCCTTCGCTGCCGATCTCGGAGCAGATCAGCACCTGGGCGCCGAATTCTTCGTCGGCGAAGTAGGCGGCGGCGCGGTCACGTTCGAGGATGCTCATGCCTTCGTGGAAGACCGTGGCCGGAATGCCGGAGCGCACGCGCAGGGCGTCTTCCAGGTCCATGGCGGTTTCGGCGTGGGCGCAGATCACCAGAACCTTGGTGCGCTTGAGCATCTTCAGGGTATCGATCAGCCAGTCGACCCGTGGGTCGAAGCGCCACCAGCGCTCGTCATCGCTGGTCTCGCCCTGCGCCTGGAAGGCGACTTCCGGGTACAGCTCGGCATGCTCGCCGGCCGGCAGGTCGCGGTATTGCTCGGGGTTGGCCAGCGGGTAAGGGTGCAGCTGGCGCTCAGGGAAGCCCTGGATCGCCGCGCGGGTGTTGCGGAACAGCACGCGGCCGGTGCCGTGGCGGTCAAGCAGCTCGCGAATCAGGCGCGCACTGGCCTGGCTGTCGCCGTCGCTGACTGCGGCCAGCAGGGCTTCGCCTTCGGCACCCAGGAAACCCTGGATGGTGGCGTGGGCCTTGGGCGACAGGCGACCTTCGTCGAGCAGCTCCTGCACCGCTTCGGCCACCGGGCGATAATGCTCGCTCTCGGCGCGGAAGGCGGCCAGGTCATGGAAACGGTTGGGGTCGAGCAGCCGCAGGCGGGCGAAGTGGCTGTCCTGGCCCAGTTGCTCGGGCGTGGCGGTGAGCAGCAGCACGCCGGGAATGACCTGGGCCAGTTGCTCGACCAGGTTGTACTCGTCGCTGGCCTGCTCTTCGTGCCAGACCAGGTGATGGGCCTCGTCGACCACCATCAGGTCCCAGCCGGCGGCGAACAGCGCGTCCTGGGCCTTTTCGTCATCGACCAGCCACTCCAGGGCGACCAGCGCCAGCTGGGCATCCTCGAACGGGTTGCTGGCGTCGCTTTCGATGAAGCGCTCGGCATCGAACAAGGCCACCTGCAGGTTGAAACGCCGGCGCATTTCCACCAGCCACTGGTGCTGGAGGTTTTCCGGTACCAGGATCAATACGCGGCTGGCGCGACCGGACAGCAACTGGCGATGGATCACCAGGCCGGCCTCGATGGTCTTGCCCAGGCCCACTTCGTCGGCCAGCAGCACGCGTGGTGCGCTACGGTCGGCGACTTCGCGGGCAATGTGCAGCTGGTGGGCGATCGGTTGCGCACGGCAGCCACCCAGGCCCCAGAGCGATGATTGCATCTGCTTGCTGGTGTGGTGCAGGGTGTTGTACCGCAGGCTGAACCAGGACAGTGGGTCGATCTGACCGGCAAACAGGCGGTCGCTGGCCAGGCGGAACTGAATGAAGTTCGACAGCTGGGTTTCCGGCAACGTGCGTGCCTGGTTCTGGCCGTCGAGGCCGTGATAGACCATCAGCCCGTCGATGTCCTCGACCTCGCGTACGGTCAGCTTCCAGCCTTCGAAGTGGGTGATCTGGTCACCTGGCGAGAAGCGCACGCGGGTCAGCGGCGCATTGCGCAGGGAATACTGGCGGGTGTCGCCAGTGGCCGGGTAGAGCACGGTCAACAGGCGGCCATCCTGCGCCAGGATGGTCCCCAGGCCGAGCTCTGCTTCGCTGTCGCTGATCCAGCGTTGCCCCGGTTGATACTGCTGCGCCATACTGCCTGAACTCCCGCGATGAAAAGCCGGCTATGTTAACGGATAGGCCCGGCTGACCATAGACTAGAAAGACCATCAGTCTAGCTGTTTCATCACAGATAACCGTCTTGCTGACGAGGGCTACGTACTGACATGCCGCTCAAGCACCGCTGGATGAACGCCGCTCTGGCCATGGGCAGCTTGCTGTTGCTAAGCGCCTGCGATCAGAAAAATTTCGAAACCTTGCCCGCGATCCCGATCGAGCAGCTTGAAGTACTGGGCGTGCAGACACCGATCAAGAGCGTGCATTTCCGTGACCAGGACGGCGAAGGCCTGTTGGTGCTCAGCCGCAGCGACGGCCAGGCGGTCGATGCCGAGTCTGAGCAGGAAGTGGACAAGGTGGTGCTCAAGGCCACCCTGTACGGGCGGGGCGCCGCCAGCGACGCGTTCAAGGCGCGCTGGCAGAACGAGCAGGAAACCACCTGCTCCGGGCTCGACCTGGATGTCGACTTCTATACCGATGTCAGTGATGTCAGCGACCTGAACAAGGACGGCATCGCCGAAGTGACGGTGGCCAGCCATGCCTTCTGTGGCGGCGGAATCGATCCCCACGACATTGCCATCGAGATGCGCGAAGGCCAGACCAGCTACACCATCACCGGCCAGTCGCTGATTACGCCCGCAGGGGAAGAGCCAGTGGGCGGCGAGCGTGAAGACAGTGCATCGCTGAAAAGTGCCCCGCAGGTCCTTCGCGAGCACATGGATTCGGTCTGGCAGCAGGTCTACAAGCGGCCCTGGAGCGAGGCCAGCCCGCCTGGCACCGACGAGCCTGACGACGAAGCCGAATAAGCGGGCATGAAGCGGCTGTGACTGACCGCACACGCTCGCCTGGCAGTGCTCAAGGTGGTCGACGGTTGGCCGATACAATGGGTACAGGAGAACGTTCATGTTGCCGCCGATCATTCCGCTCAGTGCTGCGCCCGTCACATCGCAACAGGACCCGGTCAAGCCGACCCCCGAGATCAAGCCGGTGGTCCCCGCGCAACCGTCGTCCGGTGAAAGTGCCATCGACCTCAAGCACCAGCGCGACCCGCAGGAGCAGGCCCTGTTGCTGCGCGACGAACAGCGCCGGCAGCAGCAACGCCGAAACAACAAGGGCGACCAGGAGCGCTACAGCGCGGTGCCGGGCGACGAAGTCAACGCCGACAACACCGTACCGGTGGCGCCACTGATGGGCGAGCACCCTCGCCAGGGGCTGCTGGTCGACATCGAAGTCTGAGCCAGGGCTGGTCATGGCCGGCGCCTGGCTTCATCATGCAAGTCTCTGTTGACCGTCGAGCCTGCACATGAGCCAAGACAACCTCATCGACTTCGATGCCGAACGCGCCAAGCGCGTCCACGACATCAAGGAAAAACGCCTCAACGAAGTGCGCCAGGCGTTCGAGCAAGCCATGCCGCTGGGCAAGGCGAAGAAGAAAAAGCCCAAGGGCAAGCCCAAGAAGCGCTGAAACTTGACGCAGGTCAACCCTGCGCCCGCCTCGCCTGCCCGGTCCCGGGCAGCATTGATCCCGATCAATTTTTCCCTCCCCCGCATTCGGTACCTTGCATCCATCGGACAACGGCAAACGAATCGGGAGGCCGACATGTTCTTCGACAATGTGGTTATCGCGGGTGTGGTAACGGTCGGGTTGATGTTCGCTTTCTTTGCCGGTCTAGGCATTTTCATCTGGAAGGACTCGAACAAGCGCAAGCCGCGCTGACCTTCCAGATTCACGAGCACGCAAGGCATTTTGGGCGACTTCGGTCGCCTATTTTTTTGCCTGTTGGTTTTGTATCGACTGCACAATTGGCCAAAAGAATGGTTAGCTAACTATTTATTGTTTCGGCATTATCCTTCTTTGCGTTGTCTATCGTTTACCTAATCATCCCTGCGCAAGGTCCGATTCGTGCCCATCACCCTCCAGGCCCTGTTCGCACCCAGCAGCCTCGCCCTCAAGTTCGCCATCAAGACCGTGCTCGGTGGTGGTCTGGCCCTGTGGTTGGCGATGCGTTGGGGGCTGGAGCAGCCCGCCTGGGCATTGATGACCGCCTTCATCGTCGCCCAGCCGTTGTCGGGCATGGTGGTGCAGAAGGGCCTCGCGCGGTTGGCGGGGACACTGGTCGGCACGTTCATGTCGGTGGTGTTCATTGGCCTGTTCGCCCAGACCCCATGGTTGTTCCTCATTACCCTGGCGTTGTGGCTGGCGTTGTGCACGGCCGCTTCCACGCAACTGCGCAGCGCCTGGGCCTACGCCTTCGTGCTGGCCGGCTACACCGCGGCAATCATTGCCTTGCCGGCGATCGACCACCCGTTGCAAGTGTTCGACCAGGCTGTGGCGCGGTGTACCGAAATCTGCCTGGGGATCTTCTGCGCCACCGCCACCAGTGCCTTGCTGTGGCCGATGCGGGTTGAACAACAACTCGCCGGGCAGGCCCGCCAAGCCTGGGAGAACGGCCTGCAGGCGGCCAGCGCCATGCTCGGCGGCGAGGACGAAGCACGCAAGGGCTTGCTGGAGATCCTCGGGCGCATCGTCGCCATCGATGCCCAGCGCGAGCATGCCTGGTTCGAGGGACCGCGCGGGCGCCTGCGGGCCAGGGCGATTCGCGTGCTGAGCCAGAAGTTGATGGTGTTGCTGCGCATTTCTCGCTCGGTTCGCCGGCAATGGCGGCAACTCGATGAGCAGCAAGCGCTCGGGCTTGGCCCATGGCTGGAAGAGGTGCGCATGCTGTTGGCCAAACCCGACCAACCCAGCCTGCTACTGCTGCGCCAACGCATCTGGGATGCCGCACACGCTGAGCAGATCAGTTCTGCCGAGCATTTCTGCCTGGCCCGCATGACCTTGCTGCTGGACTATGCCGTGGCGGCCAGCCAGGCACTGGATGACGTCGAAGCGGGCAGGGCGTCCAAGGAAGTCGGGGAGGGCCTGGCCGCGCACCATGATTGGTCGTTGGCGCTGTTGTTTGGCTCGCGCAGTGCGCTGGCCTTCCTGGTGATGAGTGGCTTCTGGTTGGCCACCGCCTGGCCGTCCGCGCCAGGTGGGCTGGTATTGACGTGCGTGGTCTGCAGCTTGTTCGCCAGCCGTGAAAACGGCGCCCAGATTGGCCTGAGTTTCTTGCGCGGCATCTTGCTGGCAATCCCAGTGGCGTTTCTGGTCGGGCAGATCATCCTGCCGCAGTGGAGCAGTTTCGCCATGCTTTGCCTGGGCCTGGGCGTGCCGCTGTTTCTGGGCGCCCTGGGCATGGCCCATCCCCGTACCGGCGCCACGGCCACGTCTTATTGCCTGCATTGCATCGTCCTGGTGGCGCCACTCAATGCCATGCAATTTGGCGTGGCGAGCATGCTCAACAGTGCCTTGGCGATGCTCCTGGGGGTGAGCGCGGCCGTGCTGGCGTTCCGCCTGCTGGTGTTCCGTCACCCAGCCTGGCTTCGCCGACGCTTGCGGGCGGCAACGCAAAGTGACCTGGTACGCCTGACCCGACGTGACCTGCGCGGTGCCGACACCTGGTTTGGCGGGCGCATGGCCGACCGCCTGATGCAGTTGGCGCGGCAGGTCAGCGAGTCGCCAGGGGCCGAGCGCAAGCTCTGGGATGACGGCCTGCATGGCCTGGATATCGGGGATGAGCTGGTGCACTTGCGCATGTGCCTGGCGGTTGCCCAGGCCCCGTTGGGCGCCGCCGAGCGCGAATACCTGGAACAGCTGCAAGGGGTGCTGGCCCAAGGGCCGGCCGCTGGCCGCGAGCAACGCCTGGACGCCGTCAGCGAGCACTTCATCGCCGCCCTGCAGCGTCAGCCACCCAGTGACCCGCTGCGCCTGGCCGAAGGTGCCGTGTTGCAATTGCAGCGGAGTTGGCGCAAATGGTGCCATTGGCAGGAGGAAGCCCATGGGCTTGCGTGAATGGGCCCTGGGCGGCGTGCTGCTCAGCCCTTTTCTGATCTACGTGCTGCTGGCCCTGGTGCTCACCGGCGCCTTGCGTCTGGTGGTGCAGGCCACGCCGTTGGCGCGTTGGATCTGGCATGAAGCACTGTTCGATGCGGCCGTGTTCGTGTGTGTGTTGTACCTGGTAGTCCGCCTGCTAGGGCCTTTGTAAGGAGTGATTCGATGCGTGCTGTCGTCCGTACCCTGGTGACCCTTTGCGTGGTCGCCATCGCTGTTCTGGCCGGCTACAAGCTCTGGCAGTACTACATGCTCACCCCGTGGACACGTGATGCCCGGGTGCGGGCCGATGTGGTGGTGATCGCCCCCGACGTGTCTGGTTGGGTGCGCGAGCTCAAGGTGCAGGACAACCAGCCGGTAAAGGCCGGTGACCTGCTGATGACCGTCGATCGCGAGCGTTTCCAGGCCGCCTTCGACCAGGCCAATGCCGTGGCCGAAACGCGCACCCAGCAATTGCACCTGCGCGAGCGCGAAGCGGCGCGGCGCACGGCGCTGGGCCCGGAGGCGATCAGTGCCGAGTTGCGCGAAAACGCCCAGATCAATGCCGCCATCGCCCGTGGCGAGCTGCATGAGGCCGAGGCCCAGTTGCAGGTGGCGAAAATCAACCTGGCGCGCAGCGAGGTGCGGGCGCCGCGCGATGGGCACATCACCAACCTGCGCCTGGCCCAGGGCAACTATGTGAACACCGGCGAGGCTGTCATGGCCCTGGTGGATGATTCGACTTTCTATATCCAGGCCTACTTCGAGGAAACCAAGCTTCCGCGCATTCGCGTGGGCGACTCGGTGAATGTCTGGCTGATGGGCGCAGGCGATGCGATGCGAGGGCATGTGGAGAGCATCAGCCGAGGCATCACCGACCGCAACAGCAACCCGGACAGCCAACTGTTGCCAGAAGTCGAGCCGACGTTCAACTGGGTGCGGCTGGCGCAGCGCATACCGGTGCGGATCAGGCTGGACCAGATTCCGCAGGACATCAACCTCAGTGCAGGGATGACGGCCAGCGTGCAGGTGCATGAAGATCAGGCTGACCGGTGAGGAGCCTGGGGCCGCCATCGCGGCCCTGGCCAATCAGAGGAACATCTCGGCAGAAACCTCCAGCCGCTGCCTTGCTCCGGCAATGCCCGGCAACGCCATGTATCGCGCCGGGTGCGGGCTTTCATGAGCTGGCTGGCTGGGTTGCTGGCGTCTCAGGTCGATCCAGCGGCAGATGAAAGCTGAACAGGGTGCCTCGCTGGGCGTCAGACACGACTTCCATCCGCCCGTCGTGGGCCAGGGCGATCTGATTGGCGATGTACAGGCCAAGCCCCAGGCCTTGCTGCGGTGCTTCGGCCAGTGGCCGGGTGAACGGCTGGAACAGTTGGCTCAGGGTCGGCGCAGCGATGGGCTGACCCCGGTTGTGCACGCTGAGCACGAATTCGCCGTCAGCGATGGCTGCTTTGACGGTCACCGGGCCATCTGGGTCGCCATGGACCAGGGCATTGGCAATGAGGTTGGAGAGCAGCTGGGTCACCCGCTCGCGGTCACAGCGCAGGCCACCGAGGGCGCCGATGTCCAGCACGATCTGGCGTTGCGGATGCACGCCTTGCAGTTCCGAGGCGACATGCCTGAGGCCTTCGGCCAGGTCCGGGCAGGGCTGCTGGTTCAGGGGGATGCCTGCGCCTAGCCGGCCTCGGGCGAAGTCCAGCACATCCCGCACGAGCTGCGAAGCGCGCCGGCCACAGGTGTGGATGTGCCGAGCGATGGCGCGGTTCTTGTCATCCTCAAGGCGCTGGGCCAGCAGTTCGGCCCCAGCGGTAATGGCGAACAACGGGTTGCGCAAGTCGTGGCCAAGCACGGCGATGAACTGCTCGCGTACTTCGGCCATGGCTCGCTCCTGGCGCAGGGCGCGCTCGGTGCGCTGGGCGTTTTCCTCGCTTTCGATCTGGATGGCCAGCAGGCGGGCGAAGGACTCCATCATTGGCTGGATCGCACTGCCCTTGAGGGCTGCTGGGTTGGGGTCGAGCGCGCAGATGGTGCCGAAAAAACTGCCATCGGTACGGAATACCGGCACTGATATGTAGCTTTCGAAGCGATAGTGCTTGGGGGTGTGGTGGCTGCAGTACTGTTCGTCTTCGCTGGCTTTGTCGATCACGATGGTCTGGTGAGTGCTGCGGATCTCGTGGCAAAGCGTGGTGGTCACGTCGAGCTCGCCGCCGACGTCCAGGCCGAAGCCCAAGGTGTCGAGCACCGCACAGGCAACCCATTGGTTTTCTGTGACGCGCGCAACGGCGGCGAAACGCATGCCGGTGGTTTCACAGATGACCTGGAGAATGGCGGGCACGGCGTTGATGCGGGCGATGGTGGCGATATCGGCGCTGATGGCGTCGGTCATGTACAGTCCCGGTATTGGCGACGGAGGGGCAAAACTCATTCTAGCGGGACTGCTGGCAGATGACGAAAAACCTTGGCGAAACGGTTGGCACCTGCGCTAGGCTGAGCGGGCGCGTTGCCCAGCAGAGGCAGCCGCTTCCCGCCTGGCGTGCGTCACTTCCGTTCTATAGCGAGGTTACGTCATGGCCATCACATCCCTGGACATCTGCAGCGCCGCCGACCAGCTTGAGGGCTTCGTCGGTTTTCATGGCAAGCGCGGGGTCCACATCGTGCGGTTTTCCGAGGACGCGTTCGGCATGGACGTGGCGGACGACAGCATCACACCGTGCAGCGAATTCGTCTGGCGGCCCGAGCAGGGGCAGCGCATGGCGCTGTGCCGTGAGCGGCTGGCGTTGCTGCTGGAGCAGCATGTGGATGCGCGGCTGAACATTGGCGAGCCGCTGCGCATCTACCTGCGCCGCAGCGATTTGCCGGAGATCGTGGCGCAGCGCACGTTGCGTTGAGGTTCAGTCAGGATAAGCCAGCCTGAGCGGCGTGCCTTCGGCACTGGCGAAATTGACCTGGTCCCGACCACACCGCTTGGCGCTGTAGAGCGCCTTGTCAGCCTGCTCCAGCCAGTGCTCGGGGGACTGCAAGTCTGTCTGGAATGCCGACAAGCCGATGCTCAGGCTTATCCTCAGGTGGGGCAGCTGTGGGTTGCGATAGTCGGCTACACGCTCGCGCAGCCGTTCCATGGCCAGGCAGGCTTGAGCCTCGCTGGTGCCTGGCAGGATCAGGCAGAATTCGTCGCCGCCATAACGCCCGGCTTGGTCGTCCTCGCGCAGGTGGCGCTTGAGATCCTCGCTCAGCTGGCGCAGCACGCAGTCGCCGACCACGTGGCCGAAGGTGTCGTTGATGGTCTTGAAATGGTCGACGTCGATCAGGGCGATCACGGCTGGCTGCTGTTGCTGCTGACAGGCTTGGAAGTGCTGCAGGAGCAGGTCTTTCCAGGCGCCGTGGTTGAGCAGGCCGGTCAGACTGTCGGTCAGGCTCAGGGCACTCAGGCGCTTTTTGTGCTCGGCGAGCTGGATCGCCAGGTGGTAGCAGACCCAACCCAGTGCCAGCGGATACAAGGTCAGCATTGGCAGGCACGCGTAAATCTGCAGCGGTGTGGTGTCCAGGTGCAGGCCGGTGCCCAGCAGCGCGCTGGCCAGCGCCATGCCCGCCAGCTGCGCCAGGACGCCTTGGGCAACCAGTCGTTTGCCGCCGGCGGCCACATTGTTCATGGTCATCATCGACAGCACGGTGACCGTGGGCAGTGGGTTGAACTGCATCGCCACGGTCCAGAATCCGCCCATCAGCGAATCCAGCAGCATGTTGCGCTGTTCGGCCTTATAAGGCGCCGCTGAACGTCGTGCCCACTGATAGGCGACATGCGGCCAGAGCAGGCCGTTGAACAGCAAAAGCAGCCAGGACCAGGTGGGGGGCGACAGCGGCGCCATAGCGGCAGCCACGCTGAGCAGGCCAATACCCAAGCCAATAATGCGCGGCAGGTAGATGCGCTTGACGAACGAGAGTCCCTTGCCGCGGCGGTTGTCCATTAGGGTTTTCTTCTTTTGTTGAGGCACCGTTTATCGCATAAGTCGCGCGAATATTGTTGAACAGTGTTTCATCGTCGAAAAATGACCTTGCAAGCCAATTCACGGTTAGTGCGATCACTGTGGAGTAACATGAAGGCTTTCCTCTTGCTCGGAGTGCTGCTGCTCATGATTCCCATGGCTAACCCCGGCGGCGAGTCGGCGCCCCAGTGGGACGGACGCTTTCATAACCAGGCCAGCCTGCCCCAGGACGGGGTGCTGAAGAAGTTGCGCATCGGCCTCAAGTACCTGTTCCTGCGCAAACCACCCGAAACCCGGCCGGCGACCGCGATCAGCGTGCAGCCGATGACTCGCCAGCAGGTACTCGACGCCCCGGACCACAGCCTCTGGCGCCTGGGACACTCCACGGTATTGCTCAAACTGCGCGGGCGCTTCTTTATTACCGACCCGGTGTTTGCCGAGCGCGCCTCGCCGGTGCAATGGGCCGGGCCACTGCGCTTTCACGCGCCGCCGCTGACACTGGAACAATTGCCACCCCTGGCGGCGGTCATTCTCTCCCACGATCACTTCGATCACCTCGACGAACAAGCCATTCGCCGCCTGGCCCCGCGTACTGAACGCTTCCTGGCACCGCTCGGGGTGGGTGATCGGCTGGTCGATTGGGGGGTGCCGCCGAACAAGGTCACCCAGCTCGACTGGTGGCAGGAGGCGCAGGTAGACGGCGTGCGCTTCATCGCCACGCCCGCTCAGCATTTTTCGGGGCGTGGGTTGTTCGACAGCAACCGGACCTTGTGGGCTTCGTGGGTGGTGATCGATGAACCGGTGCGCGTGTTCTTCAGTGGCGACACTGGCTACTTCGACGGTTTCCGCCAGATCGGCGAACGCTTTGGCCCATTCGACCTGACCCTGGTCGAAACCGGCGCCTACAACCTGGCCTGGCCCAACGTGCACATGCAGCCGGAGCAAAGCCTGCAAGCGCATCTCGACCTGCGCGGGCGCTGGATGCTGCCGATTCATAATGGCACCTTCGACCTGTCGATCCATGGTTGGCAGGAACCCTTCGAGCGTATCGTCGCCTTGGCTGGCGCGGCGCAAGTGCGCCTGAGCACGCCGCAGATGGGGGAGCGGGTCAGCCTTGATTCGCCCCACGAAGGGCAGAACTGGTGGCAACCGCGGCCGGCGCGCGAGCGGGGCAGGGCGGCCGAGCGCGCGCTGGCGGGGCAATGAGGTCATTCCCGGGAGTCGCGCTGGGCCGGTGATGTGGGTTTTTGTTCTCTTAATAGCTGCGAGGGCGGCTTGCCGCTATCGCTACGGACCTGGGCATGGCTGATCAGGGCAAAGATGAAGCTGCCGCCGATGATGTTGCCGACCAGCGTCGGCAGCGCGAACTGTAGCCAGAACTCTTGCCAGGTCCGCTCGCCGGCCCAGACCAGGTAGGACACTTCTACCGAACCGACGACGATGTGGGTGAAGTCACCCAGCGCCATTAGATAAGTGATCATCAGGATGATCCAGATCTTGGCGTGCTCCATGGACGGGATCATCCAGACCATGGTGGCGATCATCCAGCCCGAGACGATGCCCTTGGCGAACATCTGGCTCATGTCGTTGGTCATGACCTTGCGACCGACTTCGAGGAAGGCCACGTCGGTCTTGCTATCGAAGATCGGGAGTTCGAGCATGACCCAGGCGACCAGCAATGTCCCGGCCAGGTTGCCCAGCAGTACCACGCTCCACAGGCGCAGCAGGCGTCCGAGGTTGGCGAGGGTCGGTGTGGTCATGACGGGCAGTACGGCGGTCAGGGTGTTCTCGGTAAACAGCTGTTGGCGCGCCAGGATCACGGCGAGAAATCCCGCGCTGTAGCCAAGGCTGGCGACCACCTGGGCACTTTCGCCCTCTGGCAGGCGTGAATAGAAAAGTCCCATGGCCATGAAGGAAAGGCCCATGGTCAGGCCCGCTGCCAGGGCAGACCACCACAGCGCCGCGAGGGTGCGCTCAAGCTCCAGGTCACCCTGGGAGCGAATGATTTCATGGAGTACGGCTGCCCGCGGGGGCTGGTTATGGCTGACCTCCTGTTCCTCGTCCGGGGAAAGGCCGGGGGTCTTGTCGCTCTGCGCCTCGCTCATGGCCGTTACGCTCCACGGGGTATTTCTCTACAGAGCCACGGGGCAGGCATTTAGTTGCCTGGAGGCTTTCAAATGACAATTGAAAGTTTTTTCAGATCAAGGTGTTGACTCTGATTTCAAAGCGCGTATTATTCGCCTCCTCGCAGCGTTGAACGCAACGAGGCAAGCGGTAAGTTGTTGAGGTGAAAGGCTTTTGAAAGAAAGTCGCTTCAAAAAACTTCAAAATAAACGCTTGACAGCAAATGAGGAAAGCGTAGAATGCGCACCTCGGTTGAGACGAAAAGCTCTTAACCAAACGCTCTTTAACAAATCGAATCAAGCAATTCGTGTGGGTGCTTGTGAGTACGGACTGATAGTCAC
>NZ_JBIVIC010000007.1:0-292347 GCF_044749545.1 Pseudomonas sp. NPDC089396
GTGATCACGCCATGCAGCGTGCGCAGGGGTTTGGCCGGAGGAATGTTGAAGCCAGGCAGAGACGGCTGGGCGGGGCCGTGCAGGCTGAAGGTGGCACCCTTGCCGAGCAGGCGCTCGGCGGCGATGTCCTGTACGGCGCAGGTAAACGTCACCGTGTAGCAGAACGGGTGACTAAGCCCCTCTTCGCCTTTGAAGATCAGGACGTCGAGTTTGGCTTCAAGGCCGGTGACGTCCAGTTTGTGCCGGCTGTGATCAAAGAAGGGCTGCGCCATTTTTCGGAACTCCACTGCTGTGAAGTTCCGAACCTTGGAGCACAATTCTCAGGGAGGATACCCTTCCCGACGAATATAGACGCTTCCTACATACGGCTGGAATTTGTCCTACAGAAAACTTACCTAGAATGAAATATCGAGTACCGCAAAGCCGGTCGTATTCAACACCCGGTATCACTTTGAGCGGTTAGGGTTGACGCACCGCATCTGCATCAATAGTAAGTCCGCAACGGCTCATCCGCCTTGTTCAACACCGCCCCAACCAGGTTCGCGTTCGCCAGGTGATACAGGCAATCTTCGATATCCTTCTTGCTGTTCATGCCGTTGGCCACCACCAGCAACACGCAATCGAACTTCGGCAGCACGGTGATCGCATCATCTGAGCTCAGCAGCGGCGGCAGGTCGAAAATGCAGATGCGCGAATCGTAACGGTCGCGCAGCTCGGTGATCAGGCTGTCCACCTTGGGCGAGGACAGCATCTCGGTCGACATCGGGATCGGCTCGCGGGTCGGCAGCACCACGAAGCGTGGCAGCGTCGGGTTGACCAGCACTTCTTCGAGCCAGGCCTTGCCGCTGAGCACCTCGTTGAGCGCCTTGTCCATCGGCAGGCCCAGGCTGCTGCCCACCCGCGGCCGGCGCAGGTCGAAGTCCACCAGCAAGGCGGTCTTGGTGGTGTGGTGGGCAATGCTCATGGCCAGGTTCACCGCCAGTACGGTCTTGCCGGCCTCGGGCGTCGGCGAGGTGATCGCCAGGGTCCGCCAACCGTTCTCGTCCATGGCTTTGAGCACTTGCGTGCGCAACAGGTCGATGGCCCCGCTCATGTTCGAATTCTTGTTGTACGACACGATCCGATTGCGCTCCAGGTGCTCCGCACGCAGCGGTACCACTTTGGTCTGCACGTAGTCGAACTGGCCCAGGGGTTCGGGCTTGTCCGCCAGCAGCGGCGCTTTCGGTGTTTCTATGGGTGTAGGGGAAATCTGGTGAAGGTTCTTTCCAATAGCCGGCGTAATTCTGTCCATTGCTGAGTTCCCTATTCAAACCGCGCCATAGCTTTAAACAGCAGGACGTCCAACGGCATGTAGAACACATGGACGACCACCAGAAGCATAGCCACCAGAACCAAGCCGGCGACGATCATCACCATCAGCCATTTTCGCCGCTTGGCCTTGTCGGCCTGGGTAGCGATGTACGGCACAGCCACCAGCACCCGCTTGCCCAGCACGCTTTCCAGTGCACCGACGCCGCGCACCCGCTGGTTGAGCATCTCCAGCAACATCACCAGCCCACCGCCCACCGCCGGTGCCAGCACCAGGCCCAGGGCAACGATTTTCTTGCGGTTGGGTTTGATCGGTTTTTCCGGCATCAACGGCGGCTCCAGCAGCACGAAACGCTCGGCCTTGTTTTCCTGCTCCAGGCTTTCGGTGATCTTCGCGCCCATTTCCTTGTTGCGAATTTCTTCATACTTCTTGCGTGCGTTGTCGTGGTCGCGCATCAGGGTAATCAGACCGCGCTCCACTTGCGGCGCCTCAAGAATGTCTGCCTCGTAGCCTTCCATCTTGGTGATCAGCTGGCGCTTCTGTTCAGCCAACGAGGCGATGCGCGATTGCGCCGCTGCCATCTTGGTCCGCACCCGGGCCGCATCGAGGTTCATCGACGCTGCGGCAGCGATGCCCTTTTCACCCGAGGCTTTGAGCAGATCGATCTTGCGCTTGACCGCTTGCACGTCCGGGTGCGCTTCCTTGTACTTGGTCAGCAGCCGGGCGTACTCGGCCTTGAGGCTGGGCAGGTCCTGCGCCTGGTCGACCGTTGCCGACCTGCCATTGGCAGCCGGGGTGCTCGCCCCGGCATTGGCGGCGGACAGTTCCAGCTCCAGGTAACGCAGTTCTTCCTGGGCCGATTTGTAATCGCGGTCGACTTCGCGAAACTCCAGCTCCGAACGCGACAGCATGCTCATGCGCAGTTGCTGGTTTTCCGGCAAGGCATTGGCGTGGGCTTGCTTGAAGTCAGCCAGTTGGTTTTCCAGGTCGGCCAGCTCGGCGCCCAGCTTGTTCGCTTCCTGGGACAGGAACTCGGTGGTCTCGGTGGCCCGTTCGGTGCGTTGCTTGATGTTTTCGTTGAGGAACAGGGTCACCAACTCGTCGGCCACTTCCTTGGCGACTTCCGGGCGCTTGTCCTCGTACGACACGGTGAAGGCCACGGTAGCCTCGCCTCGCCCCTTGATGAAGGTGCTGAGCGTGGCCACCACGATCGCATTGCGCATCTGTTCGATCTTGTCGGTTTCGCTGAACTGGCGCCCCTTGTCGGCGAACAGGTTGTACTTGTCGATGATCCGCAGCAGGTTCTCGCGGGTCATGACGCGTTGGCGAATGACCTCGATACGCTCATCGGCAAAGCTGTTGTTGCCCGCCGACACCAGGTCTGGCGAGATCTGCTGCGACTCCACCAGGACAGTGCCGGTCGACTGGTAGATGGGCGGCACACTGAGCGCGACGCCCACGGTCGCTGCCAGCACGACTACGATGCTCACCCCCAGCAACAAGGCACGGTCCTTGATGATGGCGATGTAATCTTTGAGGGAAAGCTCGTACTCGGATTTCATAAGTGGCCGCCCTTGCAAAAGTCAGATGTCGGGATATCGGTAAGTCAGCGTCATTCCAACGATCGTTGCTTCAGCATTTGGCAAGCCATCTTGCTGACGCTCTTTGTACATCAACGAAAACCGCATGTCCCAGGCCCGCGAGAGTTCCCGGCTGGCCCAGACGCTGTAAGTCTGCAAGGTATTGGGCGTTTCCCCCTTGGCGTCCTGCCAGGAGGCATCGACGCCCAACCGGCTGGTTTCGGTGACCAGGTAGCTCCAGCCACCGCGCACCATGTCCAGCTCGGCGAAACCGCCCTCGGCACTGGCGACGGTGCTGCGCTCGGCGCTCAGGCTGGCCTCGGCACGCGAGCCACGGTAGAACAGCGACATCCCACCCTCACCGCGGCGCCCGCCGCCGGAGCCGCTGGTTTTATTGACGCCGGCGTGCATCGCGCCTTCGAAGCGCTCGGAAAACTGGTGCTTGATGCCAATACTCGGCACATAACTATTGCTGGCGAGGGCCGTAGTGGTGTCCTGCGGCTCATAACGCCGGGCTTCGAAACCGCTGATGATGTCGGTGCGCTCGCTCCAGGCATAGGTCCAGCTCGAGTAGTTGGAGTATTCGTCGTAGCCGGTCAGGGTATCGATGTCGTAGCGGGCGTGGTTGTACCGGGCTTCGTTGGCCAGGGTGCTGCGCTCGGTGACCGTGCTGCTCCAGTTGGCTGTCAGCGAGGACATCTTCTGGGTGCCGTCGGTGGTCACCACGCCGGTATCGAGTACCGTACCGGACAGCGTCGAGCTCTCGTTGTACTGCGCCAGCAGACCGAAACCGCCGGTTTCGGTCTGGCGTTGCCAGCCCAGGCTCAGGTTGGGGTCTTCGCGGTCGTCGACGATCGAACGGTCGGATGAGCGCAGCAGATGCATCCCCATGCCCAGACGCAGCTGGTCGCGGTCAAACTGACCGGTCAGGTTGTAGTCAGGTGCAATGATGGTACGCGTCACACCTTTCTCCTCGGACGTCAGGAGCAACGGGTTACTGTCGTACTCGACAGTCGTGGGAACCACAACTGAGGACTGCCAAATGGCGGCATTAACCACCCCCGCGAACGGCATCATCATGATTGCCGCCGCCATACGCTTCGGTCGAAAAATAGGCACTAGAAATTCTTAATTATTAGAAGAGTCAAGGTACGACCAGCGTATCGCCAGCCTGGAGTTGGAAGTTGGTGGACATGTCACGCCCGGAAACCAGATCCTTGTAGCGCACTGGCAGTACCTTTTGTGAAGGGCCGCTGCCGCGGATCACCTTGATGGCACTTTCGTCGGCGAATTTGTCCATTCCACCCGACATGCTCAAGGCCTGCAGCACCGCGGTAGGGCCTGCCATCGGCACCGGGCCGGGCTTGATCACTTTGCCTTGTACGTAAACCAGGTTGCCGGCAGTGCCGGTGACGACAACGCTGACGTTCGGGTCGGCGAGATAGGGTTTCAAGCCGTCGGTGACCTTCTTGGCCACCGCGGTCACATCGAGGCCGGCCACATCGATCCGACCCGCCAGGGGGAAGGTGATACTGCCATCGGGGAGGACAACAGTTTCCTGGCGCAAGGTGTCTTCCTGCCAGACCGAGACCAACACTTTGTCGCCGGGGCTGAGCAGGTACGACGCACCTTGGTCATTGGCAACACTCGCGCCAGACCAAGCGCACAGAACGCAGAGCATGGAAATCAGCAAACGCGCCATGAGGGATCCCTCCGGCCAAACGGCCCAGGTTAAGAGCACTGAATGAGAACAACCGCAAACCTCTCGCTCCACTGCGCAGCGTGAAACCCGCTGCGCTGGCCTGCCAATCCTGGAGGCCCTTTACCGCGATGCCGCTTTGCCTGCCTCTGCCACCACTCGCCTCAGGCGCTGGCTAGTGGAATATAGCAATGGTTGGAAAATTGACAAGTGGACGCCAGCTCTACCCCCCTAAGAACGGTACTTCAGCGTCAACTTGCTGGCATCACGGTAAAATCAAGCAAACTTAGTTGAATGAACAGGGGTACAACTTTAAATCTTCTTTCTATTGGCTACTGCCACGAAACCAATGACGGCAAAGGCAAAAAGCCAACCCGCCGTCGTTAAAGGAACAACGTTCGACTGGTTCATGTAGGAATCAGCTGCTCGTGCCGCACCACTCAATAACACCAACAAAAAGATCGATTTGATGAACAAAGTCGAGCGCATGTTCCCCTCCTGAAAGAGGACAATTATCGTTGATTGGTTTGAAGATTTGACTGCTGGTGATTGGAGCTTATGGGCACAATGACACTACGTCAATGATCCGACACCATAATAAAAATCAATGGACCAGCCTGTGCCTCGTCAATTTACCGCCATGCAGAAAATGCAGTGCAGATCGAGCTGTAAAGAGCGACAGCAAGTCTTTGATATCCAGAACTATTGCTTGTTTCATGGTTCCGTTTCAGAGGCTTGTCAAATACGCCTTGAGCAGCCCTTGAGCAGCGATCAAGTGTTTCATCAGCGAGAACAGGTGCGAATCGTTGCGTTTACCACCCTGCTTATGACGGAAAAAGGTCGAGGGTCCGTTCGACTTCGTCGATGTCGACGGTAAAACCATCCCCTTGGGGCTGACCGACGACAAAGCCAAAGTGCTGGCCATCACGGTCCGTCAGGTATTTGTAATAGCTGACGAAGCGGTTCGGTGGCTGCAGCACCAGGAGATTGCCGCCGGTTTGCAGCACATTGACGCCATGGACCAATTGGCTGCCCTCCACCCCGATCACCGTCCTCGCCCCCGCGCAGGCAGCCACGATGGTCGGCACATCCGATTTCATCGGGTCGATCACGCGAAAACCGCGATGCTTGCGCAGGTGTTCGGCAAGTTCCAGCTCATTGCGCAGCAAGCGCAGGTCACCGTCGCTGCCCCGCAGGATGAACACCCCTGGGTGCGGCGCTGCATCCACGTGCGACAACAGTTTGTCGCCCATGGCACGGTAGCGTTGATGCCTGCTGCGGTTGTTGCTCACATCATCGAACAGCACCAGTTCATGGAAGAAGGCACTGCGCAAACGCAACGGTTGCATGCCTAGCCACTGCTCGTAAGCCGGACCCTGGGTGAACAGGGGGTAGCGTGCCGAAGGCGCGGTGGTCACAGGTACCCCCTCGTTGCAGGCCAAGGCATAGGTTGGACAGTCTTCCATCAGCCAAGTGCCAAACCAGGTATTGCCATTTTGCGTGCAATAGGCGGCGCCTCGGTCTATTTCATGCTCCACGACGATGCGCGGAAAGGTGCTGGGCTTGAGCGACAGCCAATGGCTGGCATTGCCTTTGTACAGGGCGCCATCGATCAGCCAGACGTCCTTGAGCAAGTAGCCGCGGGTCGGCCCCTGCTCCGCGCGAATACCGCCTTCCATGGTGCGTATCGGGTGCACGTAGGGATAGAAACGCTTGGCCTCCCAACCGGTGACCCGCTCCAGCTGGTTGGGCAGGTAGAGGGCCGGCGGCGAACACGTCATTTCACCGGGTGCGACATCCCAGGTTCTTTCAGCGAGGCTTTTAAGATCGATATCCGCTTGGCGTGCCAGGCGCTTGCGCGCCATGTGCCGGTAGGCCGCCAATGTCCAGGCATGGCCACTGGCAACCGGATAATCACTGAGTTTCGAGATATCGCTTTGCATGACGCGGCCTCCACGGGTGACGGGTCAAGGATCTGGCGCAAAGGGTCTGTTACCGGCCCTGCAGGGTGCTCAGCTGGAAGACACCCGCTCCATCAGGGGCGGTGAGTGGAAGGTGGCATAGCGTGCGCGCAAGGTTTCCAGGAACGACTCTCCTGCACTTTTGGCGCCATAGAGATAGATCTTGTGGAGCCCGCCAAAGACCATTTCGTGATAACGGCTGGCCACTTCTTCATCCGTGGTGCCTTCGGGCAAGCCCAGATGCAATGTCAGCTTGTTGCCCTCCATGGCGAACAAGGGCGTGTCCCACAGAAATTGCGCGGTGCCGTTTCGGGGCAAGCGCACGAACAGGTAGGCGTGATTGCCCAGGGAATCGACATCGCCCCCACGGCGGCGCTTCCATTTGAGCAAGCCATCATCGGGCCGTGCCAGGCAAAGGCCTATGTCGTAGTAGTCATAACCGTGTTCCAGGGCCCATTCCAGGGCCATGAACGTGGTGATGGAGTTGACCTCGCGCAAGCGCTTGGCATCGGAAAACACCGCTTCGCAGTAACCGAAACGCAAGGTGCTCCAGTAGCGCTTGCCGCCGCGGGTGATCTCGCAGCCCAGGTGACAGGCCACCACTTCGCCGTTCAGGGTGATCAGGTCGAGCCGGCCCACGCCCTTGGCCAACCTGAACACCTCCTCGGTGGCGAATTGCGCGGCATGGATGCCCTGCCGTGCAGTGGCGTAGGGCCGCAACAGGTCGCGGTCGGCCATGGCGATTTCAGCATCGTCAACGGTCTGGCGCATCTGGTACAGCGGCCGGTTCTTGCGAATGCTGCGGCGCAGCTCGCTGTCGTAGCGCCCGGTGATGTCGTCCAGCGAGCGCCCCAGCGGTACCACTGCGCTCAGGTAATGGGGCACCGACAGCGCACCGGCGGTGGGCACTTCGCTCACCACCACCACATGGTTTTGCGCCGCGGGCGCCTCGGGGTCCGTCACCTCCCCGGCATCTCGCGGTGCCTTGCCGCCGATCAGCAGCTTGGCCATTTCACGCTGCTGCTTCCTGCCGATGTAGAGGATTTCATAAGGGCTGGTCTGCTGCAGCCTGAAGCGGGCGATCTCCCACCGCCAGAAACAGGCACGACCGAGCATGTCCCGTAACATGCTTGAAACGGTTCTAATCTCGTAACGCAGGGAGGGCGAGATGAGTTTGCGGGCTACTGCCACCAAATGCGCTTTCATTCTTTTTTGACGTCCTTTGTATATTTCAACTGGTGGTATCGCAAAAGACTATGATGGATTTTAGAAACGGCCACATAACTTACTGATTAATCAATAACATTTAACCGTTGTCGCCCTAACATTCAGTAACAATTTAAGATGCAAGCGCGCGGGTTGGCAAGCGGCATTTTGCTAGCACCCGGCCTTGTTTTATGACGTCAAACATACCGACGCGTGCGCTTTGTCCATTCATTTATTCAATTGATAACTATCTACTGCGCCTGAGGCACGACTTCAGGGCTTCCTGCCCGTCCATATCAGCAGGAGCCATGCCATGTCCTCGCTCAATCCGCATCATCACTTGATCGCCGAACAACTGCCTTCCTGGTCTACCCATGCCAACGTCGAACAATGGCGCGCACTGCGCGAAAGTCTGCTGCCCGAACAAGGCCACGCCGATACGCAAGCGCCCTGGTTCGCCAATGCCCTCCCCGACTTGCGCGAGGCCGTGCTTGCCAGCCAGCTGCGGCTGCATCGCGCTCAGCAGGCCTTGGCCGTTACGCTCAAGGATCTGCGCAACCTCGCAGAGTTCGCCGAAAGCCTGCTCATGCATACCTTGCAGACTCGACACGGGCTATCCGCACCCCCGCGTACCACCGAACTGGTGCGGGTCCGGCACTTCTTCACGTACGGTACTTATGTCACCGAACACACGACGGTGAGCCTGCTCGAAGCAGCCCTGCACAATTTCGAGTACGGAGCCGAGTTCGGTCGCGACAGCGCGTTGGCGCTGGCGGGGAATGCGCAATTTACCCCCACCACCGTGGTCGGCCAGACCACCCTGGGTGACAGTGACACATGGGTCGATATCGACTTGCCTTCAGAAACGGTCACTATCGAACCGCTTGACCTGCCCCCCGAGGTGTTCGCCAGCACCTGCCGGCAGCTGGATATTGGCCAGCGCTATCAGGAACACCTGCAGGCATGCTTCGACACCCATTCGGACACCGTGAGCACCGCGTTTATCGACGTTCAGCGCGAGCAGCTGCAACTGGCAGCAGACCTGGCCTTCATGCGTCACGATATCGACGGCATGGCACGGGATGTCATCGCCACGTTGGCAGCTGAAGGCCCAGTGCGTTGCTGGCAGCCCATATTGTTCGATATTGCGCTGCATGAAGTGCTGGTCGTCGACGACGGGCGCGGTGGACTGCTGTTCTACTGCCCGGGCAGCGAGCGAAGCCTGTTGCACTTCAGCGGCGTTACGCCCCTTCGCCAGCATCTGGCCGAATGGCTGTTGCAACCCGCCACTCGAAGCGCATTCCTGCGCTATGTCGCCAGGGCACAGCACTATCGTTTACTCGACCTGCTGCAGCAGAACACGGATGGCGACACCCTCGACCTGCACCTGAGCCTGACGACGCTCGATTCACCGCTGTTCCCCTGGCGCTATGCCGAGCATGTCCGACGCCTGAAGGCTGAAGCCGCACTGCTGGCAGTCCCCACCGCTCAGGTGGACGAGCAGGCCCGCCAGCGTCGCGTTGCCCAGTGGCTGAGCCTGGGCATGGACACCCTGATGCTCGCCGGCTTCTTTATCCCTGGCCTGGGTACCTGCATGACAGCGGTCATGGTGTGCCAACTGCTGGGTGAGGTCTTCGAAGGATACGAGGCATGGAGCATCGGCGATCGCCATCTGGCCTTGCAGCACCTGGAATCCGTAGGCCTCAACCTCGCGCTGGTTGGCGGCTTGCACGCGGCCGGCCAGGTACTGCCCAAATTGTTCAGCAGCCCATTGATGGAAAAACTGAACCCGGTGGAGCTGGCAGATGGCAGCAAGCGCCTCTGGGAGGCGGACCTCTCGCGTTATGCAAGCGCCGTCCAGCTCCCCGCGGAGCTTGCAGCCGACAGCACGGGCCAGTTTCTGCAGGGCGGCTCACGGTTCATCCGCATGGAGAATGAGCTGTACCAGGTGCGTCTGGACGAAAAGACGCTGCGCTGGCGCATCGTCCACCCAGACAACCCGAAGGCCTACCAGCCGCTGCTCGAACACAATGGCCAAGGTGCCTGGCGCGAAGAACACGAAGTGCCACAGGCCTGGTCTGACAGCCAGGCCGTGCGGCGCCTGGGGTTGGATACGGGCGCACTGGATGACACCGGGCTAGGACATGCGTTGATCATCAGCGGCGTTGATCGCGGAAAGTTGCAGGCCGTCCACCTGGCGGGGGCCGCCACGCCCCCCTTGCTGACCGAAACCTTGCAGCGCCTGGCGTTGGCCAAGCGCCTGCCGGAGCTCTCGGCTGCACAACGAGAGAGCCTGCAATCGCCGTTGACGGCGCTGGCTGAAACCGGGCATGAGCGTGCGCTGGCCAGAGCCCTGGAGGGCCTGTATGAGCCCGGCCTGGGAAGTGTCGACAGCGATCGCTTGCTGCTTGCCTGTATCCAACGGCTGGGCGAATGGCCCAGTGAGTTTCACCTGGAGATTCGCGCCGCCAGCCCTGGCGGCGAGTTGCTCGTCAGTTTCGGCCCCCCCCAGGCCAGCCAGCGTGCCGTGCTGCTCAAATCGAATCAGGGGTATGAAGTATATGGGGGCGAACGCCCCGCAGCCGGCCCCTTGTTCACTGACCGCTACCGGGCGCTGTACGCCGCTGTACCGCCTGCGCTCAGGCAACAATGGGGCGAAGTCGACGCGCTGCGCGAACGTGTACAGCAATTGGCTGGTGCCGAGCGTTCGAGCTGGCCCTCTCGCCTGTGGGGGCCGACGGCCAACCGTACGACGCCGCGCCTCAGGCTGCTCGGCGGCGCTCCGCTGGATCCGATACCGCCACCTTCACCGTTTTTCAATGATTCGGTGCCAGCACGCCTGCGCAGGCTTTACCCGGCCATCACACCGGAACAAGTCGATCAGCTGCGCAGTGACTGGCAACGCGCCATGCGCTCGCCGGAGCTTGAACTGGGGATACGCGAAACCGCTTTGCAGCAATTGCGTACTTACCTGGAGCAGTGGGCGGCCGGCGTGGCGCGTCGACAACGTGCCAGTACCGCCCTGCTCAACAGTTGGCGGTACAACTCGATTCTGCGCCTGCCCAATGGCGATCTGATCCCTAACCTGGACCTGGCGGGCCTCGAACTGGAAAACCTCGATCTGGCCACACTGCCCATGCCCAACGGCCTGGAACATGTGGTCGAGCTGGACCTTGGCGGCAACTCGCCCTTGAGCGAGTTGCCAGCGCATTGGTTCGAGCGCTTGCCCAACCTGCGTCGGCTGATCCTGGGTCGTTGCGGCTTCGAGCGGCTGCCACAGGTTCCCGGTGCCTACCAATTGACCTGGCTGGACATGGAGGGCAACCGCCTCACATGGGATGCCCAGGCGCAGGCGACACTGGAACAGATGAGCTCACTGCAGGTGCTGGACTTGTCACTGAACCGGCTGAGCAATGCACCCGACATGACACGGATGACCACGATCAGGTCGTTGTTCATGGTTGAGTGCGGCCTTATGGACCTGCCAAGGGGGTTGGAGCATTTCACCTCCCCCAGGGTCATCGATCTGTCGGACAACCATTTCGTGCGACTGCCCGCAGGGTTCGTGTTGCCCCCCGCGACCGCCAATGCCCTGAGCTTGGAGAGCGATACGCTGGGCCTGCCAATCCGCGAACAGATCGAAGACTACTATCAGCTCCACGGCACCGATCTACTGGTTTCGGATTTCGAATACGAGCCATTGCTACTGGAAGCGAGCACCGACCAGCTGCAGCTGTGGTCGCGCGTACCGCTGCACTACCGCCGTGAATTGCGCCTGCTGATCGATGACGTTGCCGAGGATGACGATGTCGCTGCCAGCCATCAGGCGATCTGGTCAGCGCTCCAGCGCATGGATGAAGACGCCGAATTCAGGGATCGCGCGCTGGCCACGTCGGCCTCGCTGTTGCTGGATCTCTGAAGGCTCATGCGCCGGCCTGGCGGCCCTGCTCGCGGCGGGCTGCCAGCCAGCGCGCCAGGTCCGCCGCCGGCATCGGCCGGGCCAGCAGGTATCCCTGCCCCTGGTCGCAGCCAGCGTTGCGCAGGAAGTCGTACTGTTCCTGCGTTTCGATACCTTCAGCGGTAATGCGAAAGCCCAGCGCATGGCCCAGGTCGATGATCGCCCTGGCGACTGCCACGGCATCGTCGTCGTGGGGCAGGTCCTTGATGAAGGCGCGGTCGATCTTCAGGTGGTCGATCGGCAGCGCCCGTAGATAGGCCAGGGAAGAATACCCTGTGCCGAAGTCGTCCACCGCCGTGGTCACGCCCATGGCCTGCAACTGGGCCAGCACCGCACAGGCCTGTTGCTGGCTCTCCATCAGCAGGCTTTCGGTAATTTCCACCTCCAGCAGGTTCGGCGGCAGGTCATGGCGCTCCAGGGCCTGGGCCAGGCTTGAGACATAGTCGCTGCGCTCGATCTGCAGCGCCGCCACGTTGATCGCCATCGGCCCCGGCACCCGGTCCTGGCTGCGCCAGGCGGCCATCTGCGCGCAGGCCAGTTCCAGCACCCGCTCGCCCAAGGGAATGATCAGGCCGGTGCGCTCGGCCAGCGGGATGAAATCGGCAGGCGACACCAGGCCATGGGTCGGGTCGCGCCAACGTAGCAGCGCTTCCACGCCCTCCAGGCAGCCACTGAACAGGTCGACCTTGGGTTGGTACCACAACTCGAACTCGTTCGCCTGCAAGGCCCGGCGCAAGTTGCGCTCCAGGTCCAGGCGCTGCTGCAGGCGCGCAGTCATGTCGGCATGGTACGGGCGCCAGGCGTTGCGCCCGCTTTCCTTGGCGGCATACATGGCGGTGTCGGCGTGACGCAGCAGGCTGCCGACGTCGGCCCCGTGTTGCGGGCACCAGGCCAGGCCGATGCTGCCGGTGACCAGCGCGGCGTTGCCGTTGAGGTCGAACGGCCGCTGCAGGCAGCGCAGCAGGTGGGCCAGCTGGTGGCTGATCTGGCCTTGGGTGCCGCGCAGCATGAACACGAACTCGTCGCCGCCCAGGCGGCATACCCGGTCGGAGGTATCGAGCTCTTGCAGGAAGCGCGCGGTGGCTTGCTGTAACAGCAGGTCGCCCATGGCGTGGCCGAGGCTGTCGTTGACCTGCTTGAAACCATCGATGTCCAGCAGCAACACGGCCAGGCCATCGCCCTTGAGGACCGCCTCGGCCAGCTGCTGCTGGAACAGCACCCGGTTCGGCAGGCCGGTGATGGTGTCGTAATGGGCCAACCGCTCCAGCTGCGCCTGGGAGCGGCGCAGTTCGCGGTTGCGCTGCTGCAGCTGGCGTTGCTTGCGGTGGGTCTGGTTGATGAACAGACAGGTCAGGCCCGTGCAGGCCAGGGCGAACCAGAACACGGGCGAGACGAACAGACCGGCCTGCAATCCGTCCTCGTGTCGCTGTACGGCCTGCTGCCCCAGCCATGCCGATGCACCGACGCCGGCCACGGCGAAACCCGCCGGCAACCAGCGGCAAAAGGCTTGGCGCAGCGTGCCGGCGGTCGGCTTCTGCTCTTCTGGAGAGGGGGAGTTGGACGGGATCATAAGCCTGCGAACGCGGTCGATTGCTTCTGTATCGGCGCACGTCCGGCAATGTTGAGCCAGACTGGTATTTTTCTTTGGCCAGGTGCATGCTCGAAGCTGAAGCGATTCACCTACCTAGACTTGCGAGGTGCGGCACCCATGGATCCCCTGCTCGATTCGCTGTTTCCCAGCCCAGACGACATCCCCGAGGCGTGGCACCTGGGCGAACCCCTGGAGCAACGCGATTACCTGGTCAACGGTGAACTCAGGCGCTGGGACGGCCCGCTGGCCACGGTGCGCAGCCCGGTGTGGCTCAAGCAGGCCGACGGCGAACGCCAGGTCATCCTCGGCAGCGCCCCGCTGCTCGACGCCGACACAGCCCTGACCGCCCTCGACGCCGCCGTGCAGGCCTACGACAAGGGCCGCGGCAGCTGGCCGAACATGCGCGTGGCCGAACGCATCCAGCATGTGGAAAACTTCCTTGCGCGGATGCGCGAACAACGCACGGCGGTGGTCAAGCTGCTGATGTGGGAGATCGGCAAGAACCTCAAGGACTCGGAAAAGGAATTCGACCGCACCTGCGACTACATTGTCGACACCATCAACGCGCTCAAGGACCTCGACCGCCGCTCCAGCCGTTTCGAGCTCGAACAAGGCACCCTCGGCCAGATCCGCCGGGCGCCGCTGGGCGTGGCGCTGTGCATGGGGCCCTACAACTATCCCTTGAACGAAACCTTCACCACGTTGATCCCGGCGCTGATCATGGGCAACACGGTGGTGTTCAAGCCGGCCAAGTTCGGCGTGCTGCTGATCCGCCCGCTGCTCGAAGCCTTCCGCGACAGCTTCCCGCCGGGGGTGATCAATGTCATTTATGGCCGAGGCCGGGAAACGGTCAGCGCCTTGATGGCCAGCGGCAAGGTCGACGTCTTCGCCTTCATCGGCACGCACAAGGCCGCCAGCGACCTGAAAAAGCTCCACCCTCGCCCGCACCGCCTGCGTGCGGCCCTGGGCCTGGATGCCAAGAACCCCGGCATCGTGTTGCCCCAGGTCGACCTGGACAACGCGGTCGAAGAAGCCGTGACCGGCGCGCTGTCGTTCAATGGCCAGCGCTGCACGGCGTTGAAGATCCTGTTCGTCCACGAGGACGTGGTCGAGGCCTTCCTCGACAAGTTCCAGCGCAAGCTCGCCGCGCTCAAGCCGGGCATGCCCTGGGAGCCGGGCGTGGCCCTGACCCCGCTGCCGGAGCCTGGCAAGGTCGATTACCTCGACGGCCTGGTGGCCGATGCCACGGCCAAGGGTGCGCGGGTGCTCAATGAAGGCGGCGGGCAAAGCCGTGGTTCGTTCTTCTACCCGGCGCTGCTGTACCCGGTGAATCGCGACATGCGCGTGTACCACGAAGAGCAGTTCGGCCCGGTGGTGCCGGTGGTGCCCTACCGCGACCTGCAGAGCGTGATCGACTACGTGCTCGATTCCGACTACGGCCAGCAGCTGAGCCTGTTCGGCAACGACCCGCAGACCATCGGCAGCCTGGTCGACATCTTCGCCAACCAGGTTGGCCGCATCAACCTCAATGCCCAGTGCCAACGTGGCCCGGACACCTACCCATTCAACGGCCGCAAGAACAGCGCCGAAGGCACGTTGTCGGTGCACGACGCCTTGCGCGTGTTCTCGATCCGCACCTTGGTGGCGACCCGCTTCCAGGAAGCCAACAAGACGCTCATCAGCGAGATCATCCGCAACCGGCAGTCGAGCTTCCTCACCACCGATTACATCTTCTGAACCTGCGCGGTTTATAGACAATCGGTCTAGCAGCGCTGTCGATCTTTCACCCGTGCAAACGACTCTATGCAACAGGGGCGCCTAACGCGCCCCCTTGCAACCCGGTCAAAAGGAGCACTGAACATGGCAGCCAAACCCATTCCCGAAGGTCAGCACAGCATCACCCCTTACCTGGCCATCAAGGACGCCGCCAAGGCCATCGAGTTCTACAAGAAAGCCTTTGGCGCAGTGGAGATGTTCCGCCTCGAAGGCCCGGACGGTCGAGTCGGCCATGCCGAACTCAAGATCGGCGATTCGTCGCTGATGCTGGCCGACCCCTGCGACAACATGGAAGGCGGCCTCACCGCCAGCCAGAAGCTCGACGGCGCTGCCGTTGGCCTGCACCTGTACGTCGAGGACTGCGACAAGGTCTATGCCCAGGCCCTTGCCGCCGGTGCCACCCAACTGCACGAAGTGAAGGACCAGTTCTACGGTGACCGCAGCGGCACGCTCAAGGACCCGTTCGGCAACCTGTGGTTCGTCTCCACCCACAAAGAAGACCTCAGCCCCGAAGAAATCCGCGCCCGCGCCGCCAAGATGTTCGGCGGCAGTTGAGCGTCAGGTTGAAAGCGGCGCGACTTTGCCTGAAGCTTGGGGCTCGTAGCTGGGAGCTGCCTCATGCGAATCATCGACAAAACCGCCGCGCAGGTGCGCAGCCTGACACCGGCCGAAGAGGAACTGCTGGCGGGTTTCGCCAGCGGCCACCTCGCCGGCCCCCGCCTGTTGCAGGCCAACCAGTTGCTGATGAAGGTGCGTAGCGCCAACCATTGGCTGGCCTGCGATTGTCGCAAGGATGCCCTGCCGGTGCTCAATGTCACCCTCAACGGCAACACCGGCACACTGTTTCTCAAGAACAACCCAGGCACCGCCGAGCATGCGCCCGGTTGCCCGTTCACCAAGGACGAACGCGAGGAGGCGGAGCGCGAGGCGCAGCCCACGGCGCCCGCCGCCTGGCTGGCACCCGATACGCCCTTGCGGCTGATCGGCGACTTTGCCAAAGCCTGCGACAACCCTGCTGGCAGCGGCGAAGGCAGCGAGCGCCGCGATCAGCAACGCTTGCTGTCGCTGTTGCTGACCTGGCTGGAAACCAGTGGCCTGAACCTGTACGCCACGCACCTGAAGAAAGACCTTACCGCCCAGTTCGCCGAACTGCGCAGCGTCGCCAGCCGCTACCCCCTGCTCGAACGGGTGCCTGCCAGCAACTACCTGGAAACCCGGCTGGACATGAAGCACATGATGATGCTCAAGGCGCGCCTGCGCGAAGCCACGGTGTTCGGCAACCACCGCCGTCATGGGCTGATGCTCGACTGCGTCGAGCAGATCCGCGGGCGCAAGCTGTTCAACAATCGCAGCGAGGACGGCTTCGACTTCCAGGGGCACCATCTGTACTGGGGTGGCAGCCGGACGTCCGGGCCGCTGCTGGCCCTGGCGTTGTACTCCCCTGCCACGGCCGGTAGCCACTTCTATGAACTGATCCATGTGGCCAGCGTACCGGTACTGTCACGCGCGCACCTGTTCCCGGTGTACCGCGATGAAGAACGAGAGCCGCTCAAGGCGTTGGTCTCGTTGATCGACTGGATGGCCAGCAAGGGTGTGAAGGTGCAGATGCGCCGGCCGGTGATCGGTGGCCAGGTGATGGATGAACTGGTGCTGACGTCTGACCAGGACCGGGTGTTGTCGGTGTCGTTGCTGGAACGACCCCTCGGGCCGGAGCCGGATGCCGAGAATTTCAAGCGCTTTGCCGACTTCAAGAGCCTGGAGACCTTCCGCAAGTATGTGGCGGGGTTCTTCATGCGCGAGCGCTAGAAACCGCGTCGCGCCTATCGCCGGCAAGCCGGCTCCCACAGGATCCCCGCAGCGTTCAATGTCTGCGGGGTATCTGTGGGAGCCGGCTTGCCGGCGATAGGGCCCTCACTGACACCCAATAATAGCCAGATCACCCAAGAAACAACCGATAAGCCGGGTTCTCGGTCTCATCCCAATACCGATACCCCATTTCATCCAGCGCCTGCGCCAACCCCGCCTGTTCCTCCACCGGCACCTCCAGCGCCGCGAACACCTGCGCCTGCGCCGCACCGTGGTTGCGGTAATGGAACAGGCTGATGTTCCAGCGCTTGCCCAACCGCTCAAGGAACCCCAGCAACGCCCCCGGTCGCTCCGCAAACTCGAATCGCAGCACCCGCTCTTGCGCCCCCGGCGCCGCATGCCCGCCCACGGTGTGACGCACATGCAACTTGGCCAATTCGTTATCGGTCAGGTCGAGCACGCTGTAGCCCTGCTCGCCCAGGCTGGCCAGCAGTTGCTCGCGAGGGTCATGCAGCGGGTGGGTCTGCACGCCGACGAACAGGCGCGCCTCCTTGCCCGGGTAATAGCGGTAGTTGAACTCGGTGATCTGCCGCCTGCCCAGCGCCTGGCAGAATGCGCGGAAACTGCCCGGCTGCTCGGGGATGGTCACCGCGATGATCGCTTCGCGCTGCTCGCCCAGCTCGGCACGTTCGGCCACATGGCGCAGACGGTCGAAATTGACGTTGGCGCCGGAGTCGATGGCCACCAGGGTCTGGCCCTGCACGCCTTCGCGGGCCACGTACTTCTTGATCCCGGCCACGGCCAGGGCACCGGACGGCTCGGTGATCGAGCGGGTGTCGTCGTAGATGTCCTTGATCGCCGCGCACAGCTCGTCACTGCTGACCGTGATCACTTCATCGACAAAATGCCGGCACAGCTCGAAGCAGTGAGCACCGACCTGGGCCACCGCCACGCCGTCGGCGAAGGTGCCGACCTGCGGCAGTATCACTCGCTCGCCAGCAGCCAGTGCGGCCTGCAGGCAATTGGAGTCTTGCGGCTCGACGCCGATCACCTTGACCTGCGGGCGCAGGTACTTCACATACGCGGCGATACCGGCCACCAGCCCGCCGCCGCCCACCGGCACGAAGATCGCATCCAGCGCACCCGGTTGCTGGCGCAGGATCTCCATGCCCACGGTGCCCTGCCCGGAGATGACATCCGGGTCATCGTAGGGCGGCACGAAGGTCGCACCCTCGCTGTCGGCCAGGGTCAAGGCATGGGCCAGGGCATGGGGGAAGCTTTCACCGTGCAACACCACCCGGCCACCCCGCGAACGCACGCCCTCGACCTTGAGCGAAGGGGTGGTGGTCGGCATCACGATGGTGGCCTTGATGCCCAGCCGCGCGGCCGCCATGGCCACGCCCTGGGCATGGTTGCCCGCCGAAGCGGTGATCCCGCCGCGCTCGCGCTGGGCCGTGCTCAGCCGCGACAGGCGGGTATAGGCACCGCGGATCTTGAACGAGAAGGTCGGTTGCAGGTCTTCGCGCTTGAGCAGCACCTGGTTGCCCAGGCTGGCGGACAACGCCGGCGCCGGTTGCAGCGGCGTCTCGATGGCCAGGTCGTACACCGGCGCGGACAAAATTCGCCGTACCTGCTCCGACAGCATCTGCTGCGGGGTGAGCGGTGTACGTGGGCTGACGTTGAGATTGGACATCGAGGCAACTCCTTGGCTGTATTCACGTTGCCCAGGAGTCAGAGAGAACAAACCCGCCTCCAGGGCGGGTTCGGTGCACGTGCGCGCTAGCCCGCCAAACTGATAATGGCGGTAATAATAATGGCGTTCACGTGTGGGAAAGTATTCATGGGCTGGGAACTTATCCTGCCGGATGCCAGCAAGTCAACACTTGGCTTGCTGGGCCGAAAGCGGCACGTCGAACACCTTGTCGAAGCCCCACTGGAAGACGAAGGCATAGACGAAGAAGAACACGAACAGCGCCAGGTTGGTGAGGAACGCCGCCCACAGGCTGACATCCAGCCAGTACGCCACCAGCGGCAGCAGGATCACCACCAGACCGCCTTCGAAGCCCAGGGCATGCAACAGTCGGCGCATGAAGGTGCGCTCGCGTTTTTGCTGGCGGGCTTCCCAGCGCTCGAACGCCCAGTTGAAGCCCATGTTCCAGCTCATCGCGATGCCCGACATCAGAATCGACAGCAGGGTCGACTGGGCCATGCCGGCCCCGAACGCCAGCTCCAGCGCCGGCGCCACGCAGGCCACGGCAATGACCTCGTAGAGAATGGCCTGGACGATCTTGCGTGCCTTGCCTTGCATGTGCAGCTCCGTATCGAAAAGGCTTACCAAATTACTAGATGCGTCCTGCAAGGAAAAGCTTGAGGTACATATTTAGCTGACCATTCAGTCAAGGGTGCGCATTGGACAACCCTGCCCCTGACTGCTTGTATCTATCCATTGCATGCGGCGATAAGTCGTACAGCTTCGTCCGGGGAATCTCACGAGGAACACGACGATGGCTAACACAGTCATGATGGTATTCGGGACCCGCCCAGAGGCGATCAAGATGGCGCCTCTGGCCAGGGTCCTGCGCGAATGGCCGGACATCGACCTGCATATCTGCTCCACGGGCCAGCACCGCGAAATGCTTGGGCAGGTGCTCACGGCCTTCGGCCTGAGCGTCGACCAGGACCTCAAGGTGATGACCCAGAACCAGACCCTCAACGGCCTGGCGCGCGACCTGCTGGACAAGATCGACAAGGCCTACGAACAGGTAAAACCGGATATCGTGCTGGTCCACGGCGACACCACCACCAGCTTCATCGCAGCCCTCGCCGCCTTCCACCGGCATATCCCCATCGGCCATGTCGAAGCCGGCCTGCGCACCGGCAACCTGCAACAACCCTGGCCCGAGGAAGCCAACCGGCGCCTGACGGGGGTGATTGCCGACCTGCACTTCTCCCCCACCACCAAGAGCCGCGACAACCTGCTGCGCGAAGGCGTGCCGGTGGAGCACATCGAAGTCACCGGCAATACCGTGATCGACGCCCTGCTGTGGATGCGCGAATACCTCACCGCCAGCAGCTGGCACCCGGCCGCCGACTCGCCGCTGCACGCCCTGCGCGACGACCAGCGCATGGTGCTGATCACCGGCCATCGTCGGGAAAACTTCGGCGCAGGCTTCGAGCGCATCTGCCTGGCCCTGGCCGAACTGGCCCTGCGCCACCCCGACGTGCAGTTCGTCTACCCCGTGCACCTCAACCCTCATGTGCAGAAAGCGGTCTACGGGCTGCTTTCCGGGCGCGACAACATCCTCCTGGTGGCGCCACAGGACTACCAGCATTTCGTCTGGCTGATGAACCGCGCGCACATCATCCTCACCGACTCCGGCGGCATCCAGGAAGAGGCCCCGGCCTTGGGCAAGCCGGTACTGGTGCTGCGCAAGGTCACCGAGCGGCCCTCGGTGCTGGAAGGTGGCACGGTGAAACTGGTCGGCACCCTGACCGAGCGCATCGTCAAGGAAACCAGCCACTTGCTCGACGACGACGCGGCCTACCGACAGATGGCACGGGTGTTCACGCCGTTCGGTGACGGCCACGCCAGCGAAATCATTGCCGAGCGCCTGTGTCGTTGGTTCGAGGAATCTGCCCATCAACGGGACGACGCATGAGCCTGGCGTTTATCGACTTCCTGACCTATGTGCTGTTCGGCCTCAAGGTCCTGGCGATCATCCTCGCCACGCTGATGTTCCTGCTGGGCCTCGATGACCTGTTCATCGACCTGTGCTACTGGGGTCGCAAGCTGATCCGGCGCTTTCGCATCTACGACAAGTACGAGAAGGCTGACGAGAAACGCCTGTACGAGGTACCCGAAAAGCCCCTGGCGATCATGGTGCCGGCCTGGAACGAGGTGGGCGTGGTCGGCGAGATGGCGCGCCTGGCGGCGTCGACCCTGGACTACGAGAACTACCAGATCTTCGTCGGCACCTACCCCAACGACCCCCAGACCCAGGCCGATGTCGACGCCGTGTGCCTGCACTACCCCAACGTGCACAAGGTGGTCTGCGCCCGCCCCGGCCCGACCAGCAAGGCCGACTGCCTGAACAACATCATCGACGCCATCCTGCGCTTTCAGGACGATGC
This sequence comes from Pseudomonas sp. NPDC089396, assembly GCF_044749545.1. Lineage (NCBI taxonomy): Bacteria > Pseudomonadati > Pseudomonadota > Gammaproteobacteria > Pseudomonadales > Pseudomonadaceae > Pseudomonas > Pseudomonas sp. NPDC089396. The sequence continues at coordinate 21,018 of NZ_JBIVIC010000007.1, forward strand.
GCGCATCGAGTTCGCCGGTTTCATCCTGCATGACGCCGAAGACGTGATCTCGCCCATGGAATTGCGGCTTTTCAATTACCTGCTGCCCAACAAGGACATGATCCAGATCCCGGTGTACCCCTATGCACCGGAATGGAAAGGCTTCACCGCCGGGCACTACGTGGACGAGTTCGCGGAAAACCACGGCAAGGACGTCATCGTGCGCGAAGCGCTGACCGGCCAGGTGCCCAGCGCCGGGGTCGGCACCTGTTTCAGCCGTCGTGCCATCAGCGCGCTGCTCGAAGACGGCGACGGTATCGCCTTCGACGTGCAAAGCCTTACCGAAGACTACGACATCGGCTTTCGCCTGAAGCACAAAGGCATGAAGTGCATCTTCGCCCGCTACTCCATCACCGACCCGGCGCTGACCCTCAAGCAGGAGTGGCGCCCAGGCATGAGCCGCGAATTTTCCCAGGTGATCTGCGTGCGCGAGCACTTCCCGCGGGACTGGCAGCATGCCATCCGGCAGAAGTCGCGGTGGATCGTCGGCATCGTCTTCCAGGGCACCAGCAACCTCGGCTGGAGCCGTACCGGCGCACTCAACTACTTCCTCTGGCGCGACCGCCGCGGGTTGTTCGCCTACCTGCTGAGTTTCCTGGTCAACCTGTTGCTGCTGGTGCTGCTGGCCATGTGGCTGGTGACCGTGATCGCGCCGCAGTCGTGGCAGTTCATGTCGATTCTCGGCGACAGCTGGCTGCTCACTACCCTGCTCTGGCTCAACGGCCTGATGCTGATCAACCGCCTGTTCCAGCGCGGCTGGTTCGTCACCCGCTACTACGGCATTGGCGAGGGCCTGCTGTCGGCGCCGCGGATGATGTGGAGCAACTTCGTCAACTTCTTCGCCAACCTGCGCGCGTTGCGCCAGGTCATGGAGATGGGCGATTCGCGCCGGGTGGCCTGGGACAAGACCACCCACGAGTTCCCCGCCCTCGCCACGCCCGCGCGCACCCCACTGGGCCACCGCCTGGTGGAGAAGGGTTACATCAGCGAACAACAACTGGAACAGGCCATCACCAGCCCGGTGCGCCGACGCCTGGGTCGCGAACTGTTGCTGCGCGGCTGGCTGACCAGCGAACAGTTGGTGCAGACGCTCGCCGAGCAACTCGACCTGCCCTGGGCCCCGCTCAACCCGTTCAAGCTCGATGCCCGGCTGATCGCCGCCCTGCCACGCCGGCTGGCCACCCACTATGGCGTGCTGCCGGTGGACGAAGACGGCGACACCCTGGTGCTGGCCAGCGAGAGCCCGGTCAGCCAGGTATCGCTGGGCGTGATCAGCCGCCAGCTCAAGCGCCCGGTCAGCTGCCGCCTGGCGCCCCAGGGCCGGGTGACCCTGGGCCTGCGCTACCACTACCCCAGCCCGTGGCAGAAAGAAGAAACCCGGCACATGCTCAAGGTGCTGGAGCAGCACCAGGACAACGCCGAACTGATCGAGCAGGTCAGCAGCCACCAGACCATGCTCGGCACCTTGCTGCAGGTACGCGGCATGGTCCCGGTGACCCTCTTCAACCAGGCGCTGATCGATTTCGACCCCGAGCGGCAGAGCCTCGGCGAGCACCTGATCGCCCGCGGCATCATCACCGAGCACGTGCTGCAGCAGGCCCTCGACGAACAGGCCAGCGAACAGCGGGCCGCCTATGACCTGATCCGGGAGGTGGCATGAAGCCGCGCTTTACCCTGATGTTCACTGGCCTGTTGCTGTGTTCCACCGCGCTGCCCGCCCTGGCCGCGCCCATGACCGAGTTCCAACGCTTCACCAGCTACCCGTTCATGGAGCGCAGCTACCGCGAAGCGAAGAAGGACAACTGGGCCGAGGTCGAACGCCTGACCCGCCATGTGCTCGGCCGCGTACCGAACAACGACGAGGCCCGCGCCCTGCTGGTCGAGGCCCTGGCCCACCAGCGCCGCTACAAGGAAGCCGAAGCGGCGGCCGAGCAGATGGACGCCAGCGCCGAGCATGCCGACGCCCTGCTGGAGCTGCGCCTGACCTGGATCGAACAGGACCCGCCAGCGGCCAGCCAGGTGGAAAGCTGGTTGGCCACCGCCGAAGGCAAGCAGCGCGTGCGCCTGTGGCAGGCCTACAGCCTGAGCCTGGCCAAGTTCGGCGGCGCCGGCAAAGCCCTGGAGTGGCTCAACCAGCTGCCCCCGCGCAACGATGGCCAGGTACTGCGCCTGGCACGGGCCAATTTCGCCGAGCAACTGCGCGACTGGAATGAAACCGTCGAACAGCTGCAACCGCTGGCCGACAAGGGCCAGTTGCCCGCACAGGACTGGCAGCGCCTGGCCAATGCCTATATCCAGCAGGTCGACGAGCGGGGGCTGAGCAAACTGCTGGAAAGCGCGCCCTCCGCCGAGGCAGCCAACCAGGCACGCCTGGCCATGGCCAACCGCGCCATCGCCGTGGGCCACAACCAACAGGCGCAACGCTGGCTGCAAGCCCTGCCGAGCGAGCAACTGCAACGACCGCAGCAGCGCCAGCAATTGTGGGAGCTGGCCCGTGAAGGCGACGACGCACCGCTGGTCATGCGCCTGAGCAACGAGCTGCAGCGCCCCTGCCTGGAGACCGTGGACTGGCTGTCCCGGCATGACCCGGACCTTGCCCGCGAACAGTTCAAAGGCTGCTCCGCCACAGCGGACGCGCGCGCCTACGCCGTGCTCAAGCAGCGCCTGTACGGCGACCCGGTGCAACCGCCGCAACCGCGCACCGCAGCCGAATGGGAGCAGCGTTATCGCCACAGCGGCGACCTCGCGGCGTTGGAGCAAGCCACCTTCCTGTTGCTGCAGCAGGGCCACAGCGAGCGCGCCAGGTCACTGCTGGAACAAGCCTACGACCGTCGCCATGGCCGGCTGACACCGTCGCTGCTGCAACGCCTGGGCAATCTCTATGCGCGCAACGACGGCCCGCTGGACAGCCGGCGCATGCTCAGCCTGGTGCCCAGGGTCGATGCCGCTACCCGCGCCCAGCTGCTCGGCCGTCTGGCCGAAAACGGACAGTGCGACGCGGTGCGCCAGGCCATCCCGGCCACCCCAACCGAGGCCGGCCAGTTGCGTGCCCTGGGCCGCTGCGCCATGCCCGGCCAGCCCGGTGAAGCGGTGGTCTACTACCAGGCCGCCGAACGCCTTGGTGGCCCTGGCGACCGCCTGCCGCTGGCCTATGCCCTGGAAGCCGCCGGCGACTCGCAGTCGGCGGCGCCGATCTGGCGCAGCCTGCCGGACAGTGCCTGGACCGACAATGCCCGGCTGACCGCCGCCAGCGGCGCCCTGAACAACGGTGATGCCCAGGCCGCCCGCCGCTACTGGGATGCCGTGCAGCACCACAGTGCCGATGACTGGGCCTTGGGCGCCGCCATCGCCCAGCGCCAGGACGACCCCCAGGCGGCCCTGGAATTCCAGCGCCAGGCCCTGGCGCACAACCCGCGCGCCGATCACTACTATGCCGCGGCCAGCACCGCGCAATGGGCTGGCGACAGTGCGCAGAGCACGGCCTGGCTCGCCGAAGCCGTGCGCCTGGCCCCCGACCAGCCCCGCTACCGCGCCGATTATGGGATGCGTCTGGCCGGCTCGGCCGACAAAGCCCAACGCCGCCAGTCGATCCCTTACCTGGAACGGGCCACCCGCGACTTCCCCGAAGACTACCGCCTGGGCGAAACCCTGGCGCTGCGCTACGACGAAGCCGAAGACAGCGCCTCGGCGCGCCGGGAACTGCGCCGGATCATCGACGTGGAAGAAAACCTGGTCGACGGCGACGACGAGTACGGCAGCCTGGAAGCACGCAAATACCGTCAGCGCCGCGCCCACGAGAGCCTGTCGCGGCGCGACACCATCACCCTGGCCAGCACCTGGTCGCCCGCCGGCACCTCGACCAACGACAATTTCCTCGACAACGGCCAGCGCAGCGGCAGTTCACGGCGGGCCCAGTCGCAGAACGTGCAACTGGCCATGTGGGACCACGCACTGGGCGAGGAACCCAGCCGCAACGGCAGCACATTGTCGGTCTACGGCCGGGTGCTGTTCGGCGGCCAGAGTCGCACCGACTATGCCCAGAGCATGGGCACCGGTGTCGGCCTGCGGTACAAGCCGCTCGGCCAGGCCAACCTCAACCTGTATGCCGAGCTCTACCATCAACGGCAGATCGATGATGAGCACTACAGCGGCCTGAGCCTGGGCGAGCTGCTCAGCCCGGCCAAGGTCGGCGGCAACTGGGGCGACCTGCGTCACAACGCCGAATCGAGCAACGACCTGCTACTGCGCGCCACCGCCTCGTTCCTCGACCAGGGCGACTGGCGCAACGACTGGCGGGTCGACGAAGACGACTGGAACGAGCGCTTCCTGTACCTCGACGCCGCCTGGTGGACCCGCGCCGGCGACCACGCCTGGCTGTCGCGCTACCAGCAGGGCCACGCCTGGAAGCTGCCCGGCACCTCGCCACAAACCCTCATGCCCTACGGCTTCCTTGAATTCTCCAGCCAGGACCCGAGCAACGATTGGCGCCAGGATGCCCGCGCCGGGGTCGGCGTGCGCTGGCAATGGTGGTTCGACGATGACCGCTACAACGCCTATCGCGGCTCGCTGAAAGTGCGCGCCGAGTACCAGCAGTCGCTGGGAGGCAACCTCTACGAGCGCGCCAATGGCGTGCTGGTTGGCGCGGAGATGAGCTTCTGATGCGTACCTTCCTGGCAGTCTGCCTGCTTGCCCTGTGCCTGCCGGCCATGGCCGACCAGCGCCTGTTCTATCAACCGCTGAACCGCGATGCCGGCGTGACCGCTGCCCAGTGGCAGCAGCTGTGGCGGGCAACGGTCGCCCAAGGCGGCAAGACCCTGATCGTGCAATGGAGCGCCTACGGCGACAGCGATTTCGGGGGTACCCAGGGCTGGCTGGCGAACAGCTTGCGCGAGGCTCGCGCCCAGGGCTTGGAGCTGGTGCTGGGGCTGTACATGGACCCGGCCTACTACCCGCGTATCGATGAACTCGACGGTGACGGGCTGAGCAACTACTGGAAGGCGCAATTGGGGCGCTCGCTCGGCCAGTACCGGCAGGTGCGCGAGCAGTGGCAGTTGCCGGTGGCGGGCTGGTACCTGCCGCTGGAACTGGATGACCTGCATTTCCGTGACGTCAGCCGCCGCGAGGCGTTGCACACCCAGCTGCAGGCCTTCAACCGGCAGCTGGACAAACCGCTGCATATCAGCGCCTTCAGCGCCGGCAAGCTGGCGCCGCGGCTGAATGCCGCATGGCTGGATGAGCTCGCCGGGTTAGGCTTGACTGTGTGGTGGCAGGACGGTGTCGGGACAGGGCGGTTGCCGCCATTAGTGCGCCAAGGCTACGAGCAGGCGTTGCCATGTCGGGTGGGCGTGGTGCGCGAGGCGTTTCGCCAGGTGAGTGCGCAAGGGCAGGCGTTTCGCGCGCAGCCTGCCGAGCCGCAGCTCGCTGGCGGGTGCCATGCAGAGGCGGTATTTTCTTTGCGCTACCGGCCTTGGGCTCGGGGTATCCTGCCATTGAATTGAGTGTCTGTATGGGCCCTATCGCCGGCAAGCCGGCTCCCACAGGTTCTCCACAGTCAGTGAGTCCTGTGCTGTACCTGTGGGAGCCGGCTTGCCGGCGATAGGGCCACGGCAGGCAAAAGCAGTTTTCACAAGGAACCCACCGATGCTCAGGACCATCGAGCAACATGTGCGCGAACAGGTAGCCCCTGCCGCGCTGCGTTCAGAATTCCGCCAACACGAGTTCGAAAACTCACGGCGCTTCTGCCAACTGATCTTCTGCGTCAGCATTACCATCTGGCTGGTGTTCGACCTTATCGTCAGCTACCTCGGCGGCCAGGGTTTCACCTGGCTGTCAGGCGCGTTCATGGCACTGATGTGCAGCCTCACGGTGGTCCTGGGCTTCACCCGCAAGTCCCATCACTTCGACGTCCTCAACCTGCTGTTCGTCGCCGTCATCACCTTGGGCATGCGCCTGCTCATCGAAGGTATCCCGATTGCCCAGCGCCCGCTCTGGCTGGTGCTGGGGACGTCAACCGTGCTGTACAGCGTGTCGGTACTGCCGGTGCGGCGCTGGTCGTTCTTCTGCGCCATAGCCATCACCTGGGCCATGCTCAACCCGTTCTTCAGCACCAACATCGACCTGGACGACCTCGAAGCCGCCATGCTGCTCAGCTATGCGGTGTTCCTCAGCGGCCTGGTGATCTACAGCTACCTGCGCATCCGCCAGGCCAAGCTGTACAACTTCTACATGTCCAAGGTGCTGCTGGACCAGGCGTATGTCGACGTGCTGACCGAGATCCCCAATCGCCGCTCGTTCATGGCCAAGGCCGAGCGCCAGCTGCAGGACGCCCCGGCCGGGCAGTACCTGGCGATGATCGACATCGACAACTTCAAGAAGGTCAACGACCGCTTTGGCCATGACATTGGCGATGAAGTGCTCAAGCGCGTGGCCGTGCATATCAAGGCCTCCATGGGCGCGTACGAGTTCGCCCGGCTCGGCGGCGAGGAGTTCGTGATCTTCTTCAAGGGCCTGGACCAGGCACGGGCCGAGCGAGAGGTGGCGGGTTTGTGCACGCGGGTACGGGAGGACGTTGGGGATCATCCGGTGACCATCAGTATCGGGCTTGCCCGGGTCGAAAGCGCAGATACCCTGACCATGGCGCTGGTCAAGGCCGACCAGGCGTTATACGAGGCCAAGCACAGTGGCAAGGACCGCTTTGTGTTGTGGACCCGCCGTTTGGCCGACGGCGCCTAGCAGGCCAGGCCCTATCGCCGGCAAGCCGGCTCCCACAGGTATTGCACACGTCTCAAGAGCGGTGGGGAACCTGTGGGAGCCGGCTTGCCGGCGATAGGGCCGGTACAGCCACCTCACCCACCCGCAGGCAAACGAATCCTGAACTGCGCCCCACCCAACGCCGACTGCGCCACGGTCAGTGTCCCGCCCTGCCCCTCGATCGCCCGCCGGCTGATCGCCAGCCCCAGACCGAACCCACCGGTGTTGCGATCTCGGCTACGGTCCAGACGGTAGAACGGTTGGAAGATCCGCTCCCGCTCCTCCACTGGAATCCCGATGCCGTCATCCTCGACCGTCAACAGGCAGGCGCCGTCCTCTTCCAGGCGCAGGCGCAACAGCAAGTTCTCATCGCAATAGCGCATGGCATTACGCACCAGGTTCTGCACCGCTCGGGCTGTCAGGCGCGGGTCGAGCACGAAGCGTGGCAGTGTGTCGTCGGCTTGAACCTCCCAGCGAATACCCCGCGCATCGAGCTCTTCGGCGAAACCACCGAGCACACTGTCGACCAGCTCCAGCAACGACACCTCGACCCGCTCACGGGCCTGGTCGGCGTTGTACAGCCGGCTGTAGGACAGCAGTTCGAGCACCAATTCGTCCAGCTCGCGCACATGCCCCACCAGCTCCAGCAGGCGCTTGCGGCTGGCCGGTGGCACTTCGTCGAACAGCAGCACCAGGCCGAAATCCAGGCGGGTGAGCGGTGTGCGCAACTCGTGGGACACCGCGTTGAGCAACTCGCGCTGCTGGTTGACGTGGCGTTCCAGGTCGCTGGCCATGGTGTCGAACACCCCTGCCAGCTCGCCGATGTTCGAGTGCGGCGAAATGTGCGTGCGCTCGGCCATCTGCCCCTGGCCCAGGCGCCGGGCGGTTTCCTTGAGGCGCTCCAGGTCCCGCCAGTGCGGCCATACCCACAGCAACAGGCAGCCGAGCATGGCGGCGACGATCAGCACGGTGACACCCCAGGACAGGACATTGATGTCCAGCGGGTCGGGCGGTGAATGCAGGCTCACCAGCCAGTCCTGGTCCAGCGGTGCCAGCACCGTCCGGTAGTAACCCCAATCGCCAATGCGCACCACGTACAGGCCATGTTCCACACGCGCTTGCTCAGGCGCAGTCAAATCGGCCTGGTCGCTGCGCAACAGACTGACCTGCAGCGGCGCGAACGCCTGCGCCAGCTCCTTTTCCACCGCTGGCCATTGCTCGCGACGCGCCTGGCGGAACTGGCGCACGATCAGCGACTGCACGCCCTTGGCCTGGTCCAGGTTGTAGGCCATGAAGCGCTCGTGAAACAGGCCGACGATGGCGTCGGGGATCAACAGCAGCGCACCGGCATAGGCGACGATGATCACCAGGTACAGGCGCACCAGGATCTTCAGCACGCCTTCAGCACTCCCACTCGACGCGGCTGAACAAGTAGCCCTTGCCCCACACGGTCTTGATCTTGCGGGCTTCGCCGGCGCTGTCGTCGAACTTGCGGCGCAGCTTGGAAATGGCCACGTCGACCGAACGGTCGGTGCCATTGAACTCGATACCGCGCAGTTGCTGGAGGATGCGGTCGCGGCTGAGCACTTCGCCGGCATTGCGCGCCAGCACCACCAACAGGTTGTATTCACCGCTGGACAACTCCACCTCTTCGCCGCGCCAGCTGACCAGGCGCTCGGCCAGGTCGATGTGCAGGCCGCCCACCTGGATGCGTTCGTTGTCCAGGCGCGGCTCGTTGACGCTGCTGCGGCGCAGCAGGGTGCGCACACGCGCCAGCAGCACCCGCGGCTCGCACGGTTTGGTGACGTAGTCGTCGGCCCCCATTTCCAGCCCCAGGACCTGGTCGTGGCTGTCGTCGCGGGCGGTCAGCATCAGGATCGGCACGCTTTGCGAGGCCTGGCGCAGCAGGCGGCACACCTGCAGGCCGTCGAGGCCCGGGAGCATCAGGTCAAGGATCACCAGGTCCGGTTTGTCGCGGTGGAAGCTGTCCAGCACATGGTCGCCGCGGGCGATCACCTGCACATGGAAACCGTTGCGTTGCAGGTAGCTGGCGATCAGTTCGGACAGGGCGCTGTCGTCTTCGACCAGGAGAATGTTTGGCATAGGCGCTTGACAGAATTTAGAGAGGACCGCACTGGCCCCTGTGGGAACGGGCTTGTCCCGCGAAAGGACCAGCACCGGTATCAGCCAGCAGAATATAGAATCCTACAAGCCGGCAGGATTATTCGTCACACTTTTTCACACACGTCCTACAGCTGTTAACAGGCACCCAGGGAACGACTGCCGTAGCATACAGCCATCATCATCGGAAGATCCGTATGCCTACCATCCTCCCCCCTCACCTGCGCCCCGTGGCACTCGTGGCGCTGCTGGCCGTGTCCCTGGCCGGCTGCAACGACAGCGCCGAACAGGCCGAGCAAGCCCCCATGCCCCAGGTTCGGGTAGAAACCCTGCAACTGCAACCCCTGGCCATCACCACCGAGCTGAGCGGGCGTATTCTCGCCCCTCGCACCGCCGAAGTCCGCGCCCGCGTCGCCGGCGTCGTGCTCAAGCGGGTCTACCGTGAGGGCAGCGACGTCAAGCAGGGCGATGTGCTGTTCCTCATCGACCCGGCGCCCTTCAAGGCTGACCACGACAGTGCCCGCGCCACCCTGGCCAAGGCCCAGGCCAACCTGTACCAGGCGCGCCTGCAAGAGCAGCGTTACCGCGAGTTGGTGGACGACAAGGCGGTCAGCCGCCAGGAGTACGACAACGCCCGCGCCGCCTTCCTGCAGGCCGATGCCGTGGTCGCCGAAGCCAAGGCAGCCCTGGAACGGGCACGCCTGAACCTCGGCTATGCCACGGTCACCGCGCCGATTTCCGGGCGCATCGGCCGCGCCCTGGTCACCGAAGGCGCGCTGGTGGGTCAGAACGAGACCACGCCGCTGGCCACCATCCAGCAGCTGGACCCGATCCACGCCGACGTCACCCAGTCGACCCGCGAGCTCAATGCCCTGCGCCGCGCCTTGCGCGCCGGTGAACTGCAGCAGGTGGGTGCCCGCGAGGCACGCGCCACGCTGATCCAGGATGACGGCAGCGCCTACCCGCTACCCGGCAAGCTGCTGTTCTCCGACATCAGCGTCGACCCGAGCACCAACCAGATCACCCTGCGCAGCGAGTTCCCCAACCCCGACCTCGACCTGCTGCCTGGCAGCTACGTACGCGTACGTCTGCAGCAGGCGTTGCAGCCCAAGGGCATCAGCGTGCCGCAGCGGGCCATCCTGCGCGACAGCGCCGGGGTACCGAAAGTGCTGGTGGTCGACGCCCAGGCGCGCATCGGCGAACGCCAGGTACAGCTGGGCAGCGCCCAGGGCGACCGCTGGGTGGTCAGCGAAGGCCTGGCCGCCGGCGAGCGCGTGGTGGTCGAAGGCTTGCAGCACGTGAAGGCCGGCGACCAGGTCCAGGTCGATGCCACCCCGGGCAGCCAGCCCATCGCCCAGCACAACGGCCAGTGAGGGCCTGACCCATGCCGCAATTCTTCATCGACCGCCCGGTGTTCGCCTGGGTGGTCGCACTGTTCATCCTGCTGGCCGGGGCGCTGGCCATCCCGCAGTTGCCGGTGGCCCAGTACCCCAACGTGGCGCCGCCGCAGGTGGAAATCTATGCCGTGTACCCTGGCGCCTCGGCGGCGACCATGGACGAGAGTGTGGTCAGCCTGATCGAGCAGGAGCTCAACGGCGCCGACAACCTGCTGTACTTCGAGTCGCAGAGCAGCCTGGGCAGTGCCACCATCACCGCCACCTTCGAGCCCGGCACCCACCCGGACCTGGCCCAGGTCGACGTGCAGAACCGCCTCAAGGTGGTCGAGTCACGCTTGCCGCGCCCAGTCACCCAACAAGGCCTGCAGGTGGAAAAAGTGTCCACCGGCTTCCTGCTGCTGGGTACCCTCACCTCGGTGGATGGCAGCCTCGATGAAACCGCGCTGTCCGACATCCTCGCGCGCAACGTGATGAACGAAATCCGCCGCCTCAAGGGTGTCGGCAAGGCCCAGCTGTACGGTGCCGAGCGCGCCATGCGGATCTGGATCGACCCGGCCAAGCTGGTCGGCTTCAACCTCACACCCAACGACGTGGCGCTCGCCATCGCCGCGCAGAATGCCCAGGTCGCCCCTGGCAGCATCGGCGACCTGCCTGCCCGCGGCACCCAGGAAATCACCGCCAACGTGGTGGTCAAGGGCCAGCTGAGCACGCCCGAGGAGTTTGCCGCGATCGTCCTGCGCGCCAACCCCGACGGTTCCACGGTGACCATTGGCGATGTCGCCCGGGTCGAAATCGGCGCCCAGGAATACCAGTACGGCACGCGCCTGAACGGCAAGCCGGCCAGCGCCTTCAGCGTGCAGCTGGCGCCGGGCGCCAACGCCATGGAAACCGCCACGTTGGTACGGGCGAAGATGAAGGAGCTGGCGCGCTACTTCCCCGACGGGGTCAAGTACGACATCCCCTATGACACCTCGCCGTTCGTCAAAGTGTCGATCCAGCAGGTCATCAACACCCTGTTCGAGGCCATGCTGCTGGTGTTCGCGGTGATGTTCCTGTTCCTGCAGAACCTGCGCTACACCCTGATCCCGACCCTGGTGGTGCCGGTGGCGCTGATGGGCACCTTCGCGGTGATGCTGGCGCTGGGCTTCTCGGTCAACGTGCTGACCCTGTTCGGCATGGTGCTGGCCATCGGCATCCTGGTCGACGACGCCATCGTGGTGGTGGAGAACGTCGAGCGGATCATGGCCGAGGAAGGCCTGCCGCCCAAGGAAGCCACGCGCAAGGCCATGGGCCAGATCAGCGGCGCCATCGTCGGCATTACCCTGGTGCTGGTGGCCGTGTTCCTGCCGATGACCTTCATGAAGGGGTCGGTGGGCGTCATCTACCAGCAGTTCTCGCTGTCGATGGCGGTGTCGATCCTGTTCTCGGCGTTCCTCGCCCTGAGCCTCACCCCTGCCCTGTGCGCCACGCTGCTCAAGCCCCTGGCCAAGGGCGAGCACCACGAACGCAAAGGCTTCTTCGGCTGGTTCAACCGCCGCTTCGAAGCCATGAGCAACGGTTACCAGCGCTGGGTCGTACAGGCACTGAAACGCAGCGGGCGCTACCTGCTGGTGTATGGCGTGCTGCTGGCGGTGCTCGGCTATGGCTTCAGCCAGTTGCCGACGGCGTTCCTGCCGACCGAGGACCAAGGCTACACCATCACCGACATCCAGCTGCCGCCGGGTGCCAGCCGTATGCGGACCGAGCAGGTGGCCGCGCAGATCGAAGCGCACAACGCCGAAGAGCCCGGCGTTGGCAACACCACGGTGATTCTCGGCTTCAGTTTCTCCGGCAGCGGGCAGAACGCGGCACTGACCTTCACCACCCTCAAGGACTGGTCCGAACGCGGCGCCGACGACAGCGCCCAGTCGATTGCCGACCGGGCCAGCGCGGCATTCTCCCAGATCCGCGACGCCGTCGCGTTCTCGGTGCTGCCACCGTCGATCGACGGCCTGGGCGAGTCCACCGGTTTCGAGTTCCGCCTGCAGGACCGTGGCGGTATGGGCCATGCCGAGCTCATGGCCGCGCGAGATGAACTGCTGGAAGGCGCGCGCAAGAGCAAGGTACTGGTCAACGTGCGCGAAGCCTCGCTGGCCGAAAGCCCGCAGGTGCAACTGGAGATCGACCGCCGCCAGGCCAACGCCCTGGGCGTGTCGTTCGCCGACATCGGCGCGGTGCTGGACACCGCCGTGGGTTCCAACTACGTCAACGACTTCCCCAATCAGGGCCGCATGCAGCGGGTGGTGGTGCAGGCCGAAGGCGACCAGCGCAGCCAGGTCGAGGACCTGTTGAAGATCCACGTGCGCAACAGCAGCGGCAAGATGGTGCCGCTGGGGGCCTTCGTCCAGGCCCGCTGGGTCAGCGGCCCGGTGCAGCTGACCCGCTACAACGGCTACCCGGCGGTGTCGATTTCCGGCGAGCCGGCGGCCGGCTTCAGCTCTGGCGAAGCCATGGCCGAAGTCGAACGCCTGGTCGCGCAGTTGCCAGCCGGAGCGGGCCTTGAGTGGACCGGCCTGTCGCTGCAGGAGCGCCTGTCCGGTAGCCAGGCACCGCTGCTGCTGGCCCTGTCGCTGCTGGTGGTATTCCTGTGTCTGGCGGCGTTGTACGAAAGCTGGTCGATCCCCACCGCCGTGCTGCTGGTGGTCCCGCTCGGCGTGCTCGGCGCGGTGCTGACGGTGACCCTGCGCGGCATGCCCAACGACGTGTTCTTCAAAGTGGGCCTGATCACCCTGATCGGCCTCTCGGCAAAGAACGCCATCCTCATCATCGAGTTCGCCAAGAGCCTGGTGGACCAGGGCGTGGACGCCGTGGACGCCGCCGTACAGGCCGCCCGCCTGCGGCTGCGGCCGATCGTCATGACCTCGCTGGCATTCATCCTCGGCGTGGTGCCCCTGGCCATCGCCACCGGTGCCAGCTCGGCGAGCCAGCAGGCGATCGGCACTGGGGTGATCGGCGGGATGCTCAGCGCCACTCTGGCGGTGGTGTTCGTGCCGGTGTTCTTCGTCGTGGTGATGCGACTGGCCGGGCGAAAAGCGGCCCCTGCCGATGAGGCAGAAACCCGCGAAGCCTGACTGGACAAGCGTCGCGTTGAATGAGAGGGTTCCGGGCATTGGCGTCCGGAACCCTTTTTCATGACTGACACACTCACCCCCTGCTCCATCCTCATTCTTGCCGGTGGCCGTGGCCAGCGCATGGGCGGCCGTGACAAAGGCCTGGTGCAATGGCGCGGCGAGCCGCTGGTGGCGCATGTGCAGCGGATCGTGCGGCCACTCAGCGACGATGTGGTGATCTCGTGCAACCGTAACCAGGACCTCTATCGCCCATTTGCCGATCAACTGGTGGGCGATGCAGAGGCGGATTTTCCTGGGCCATTGGCCGGGGTGATCGCTGGGTTGGCGGCGGCGCGGCATGCATGGGTGGTGGTGCTGGCCTGCGATGCGCCGTTGATTGACCGGGGCTTGATTGAGGATTTGCTGAAGTTGGCGGTTGCCAATGACAGTGCGGCCATGGTGCGTCAGGGGGGGTATTGGCAGCCGATGTTCAGTGTTTTGCCGCGCAGGCTGCTGCCGGGGCTGGAGCAGGCCTGGGCGGCGGGTGAGCGGAGTTTGCAGAAGGCCCTGCTGGTGGAGGCGGTGCAGGGGCTGGAGTGTGCCGACGGGGATGCTCGGTTGAGCAACTTCAATAGCCCGGACTTGTTGCAGGGCTGATGGCCCTATCGCCGGCAAGCCGGCTCCCACAGGTACAGCACCCGCCTCAAGGCTGTGATGAAACCTGTGGGAGCCGGCTTGCCGGCGATTGGGGCCAGCAAATCCAACCCGTCAGCTGCCAGACAACTCCCCGACACTGATCTCGCGCATCCTGAACTTCTGCACCTTCCCCGTCACCGTCATCGGGAATTCATCGACAAAACGGAAATACCTGGGCACCTTGAAGTGCGCGATCCGCACCCTCGCCCACTCGCGCAGCTCGTCTTCGCTGACCACATGCCCCGGGTGCAGGCGCACCCAGGCCACGATCTCCTCACCGTACTTGCTGCACGGCACTCCGATCACCTGCACGTCAGCCACCGCCGGGTGGGTGAAGAAAAACTCTTCCAACTCACGCGGGTAAATGTTCTCGCCACCGCGAATGATCATGTCCTTGCTGCGCCCGACAATGCGCACAAAACCCTGCTCATCCATCACCGCCAGGTCACCGGTGTGCATCCAGCCTTCTGCATCGATACTTTCCGCCGTCGCCTTGGGGTTGTTCCAGTATCCCAGCATCACGCTGTAACCACGCGTGCAAAGCTCGCCTATCTCGCCGCACGGCACGGTATTGCCATCGCCATCGACCACCTTGCTCTCCAGCCGTGGCTGGGTACGGCCGACGCTGGTCACGCGGCGCTCCAGGTCGTCGTTGGCCCCGGTCTGCAGCGACACCGGGCTGGTTTCGGTCATGCCGTAGGCAATCTGCACCTCGGCCATGTGCATCTCGTCGATCACCCGACGCATCACTTCGATCGGGCAGGTAGCACCGGCCATGATCCCGGTGCGCAGGCTCGACAGGTCGAAGTCGCGGCGTTGCGGGTGGTCCAGTTCGGCGATGAACATGGTCGGCACGCCGTACAGCGCCGTGGCTTTTTCTTCGGCCACCGCACGCAGGGTGGCCAGCGCGTCGAAGGCATCGTTGGGGTAGATCAGGGTGCTGCCGTGGGTCATGCAGCCCAGGTTGGCCATGACCATGCCGAAACAGTGGTACAGCGGCACCGGCACGACCAGGCGGTCGTGCTCGGTCAGGCCGAGGCTTTCACCGACCATGTAGCCGTTGTTGAGGATATTGCTGTGGCTAAGCGTGGCGCCCTTGGGGAAACCCGTGGTGCCGGAGGTGTACTGAATATTGATCGGGTCACCGCAACGCAGTTGTCCCTGGCGTTCGGCCAGGGCCTGGCGGTTGACCGATTCAGCGCGCGCCTGCAGGTCATGCCAGGCGAGAAAGCCCGACGGCGGCGCAATGGCCAGGCTGACCACCCCGCGCAGCTCGGGGAAGCGCGCGCAGATCAACGCGCCGGGCTGCCCTTGCGCCAGGCCTGGGATCAGGCTCAGTAGCATGGCGTGGTAGTCGGAGGTCTTGAAGGCATCGGCGCAGATCACCCAGCGGCAACCGGACTGGCCGAGGGCGTAGTCCAGTTCGCTGGCGCGGTAGGCCGGATTGATGTTGACCAGGATCGCGCCGACCTTGGCACTGGCGAACTGGGTGATGCACCACTCGGCACAGTTGGGCGCCCAGATGCCTAAGCGGTCGCCAGGTTGCACGCCCAGGGCCATGAGGGCGCGGGCGTGCTGGTCGACGGCTTCGGCCAGTTGCCGCCAGGTGTAGCGCAGGGCCTGGTGGCGCACCACCAGGGCTTCGCGGTCGGGGAAGCGGGCGACGGTGGCGTCGAAGGCGTCGCCGATGCATTGGTCGAGCAGGGCTTTGTCCTGGTTGCCCTGGGTGTAGCTGGGCTGGGTCATGGGCGCTCCCCTTTGTTGTTCTTGTATGGGTTTACCGGCCCTATCGCCGGCAAGCCGGCTCCCACAGGGATCACCACAGCCTTGAGGAAGGTGGAGTACCTGTGGGAGCCGGCTTGCCGGCGATAGGGACCAGCACCGGATTAGCGGATAAACACCTGCGGCGTAGTGGTCGACATGTCACCACCCGGCAGCTTGATGTTCTTCACCTTCTCCAGGGTTTGCGGGTCGAACACCGCCAGGTCATTGAAGGTGCCGCCCAGGTACAACTTGTCGCCCTTGGTGTCGAAGGCCACACAGTAGTAAGTGTGCTCCAGATTGGCGGCCTTGATCAGCTTGCGCTGCTTGATGTCATACCGCGCCAGACGGTTGAGCACCCCGTAGATCTGGTTCGGGTCCTTCGGCGAGCGCAGGCCGGTGAAGTACAGCTCGGTCAGGTCGGCGAACTCCTGGGTGTGGGGCTTGCCGGTCTTGAGGTCGACGCTCAGGTAGCCATACAGCAGCTCGGCAGTGTTCGGGTCCTGTTTTTCGTCCTTGAACTTGGCGATGGTGTAAAGCATCGAGAACTCGTGGCGCGGGCTCTGGTGCGGCCAGAAGTACAGCACGTCCGGTGCGCTGTAGCCCTTGCGGTTCCAGTTGCGCAGCGGCAAGGCCACTTCGTACTTGCCGGTCTTGACGTCCATCTTGTACAGGTCGGGCCCGGCGACGAACAGGCTGCCATCGTCGGCGGCGCGCATCAGGTACACCTGGCGCGGCATCGGGAAGGTGCGCACCGGCTTGGCGTTGACACCGTCGGCAGTGCTGAACACCTCCAGGCGTGGCGGCTTGACCACGTAGTGATCGTTCAGGCGCTGGGTCGGGTTGACCGTGGCGTAGATCTCCTTGCCGTCCGGGCTGATGGCGAACGAGTACATCGACTTGCCGACTTCACCGGGCACGCTCGACAGGTCGGCGTGGAAGGTGGTCTTGCAGGTGTCCAGGTCGACGCCGTAGATGTCGGCATAGTGGTTGTTGAGCACGTAGGCCGTGTGCTTGTCCGGGGCGATCATCGCGGTGCCCGGGCCGAAGCTGCCGGGCAGCTTGCAGCTCTTGTAGAGCGTGTCGCTGGCAACGTCGATCAGGTGCAGGTTGTTCGGGTAGTTGGTGGTGACCAGGTATTCCTGGCCGGCCTTCAGGGCCTTGCCTGTGTCATCGGCCTGCACCGCCCAGGCGCAGGCCGTGGCGGCGATGGTGAGCGCGAGTTGCGCGCAGCGTCCAGCATTCATGCGGTTTCCCCTTGTTTTTCTTGTCGGGCCGGTCACTTGTCTTTCGGGAACACGGTGCCGAGGTTGCGCCAGTCTTCCTGCGAGTTGGTCGCCTGGGCGTTCCAGTCCTGGTAGGTGCTCATCATGTCCGGCACCTGGGCCGGCCACCAGCAAGGGTCGGAGCAGCCATACAGGTCGGCTTCCATCGGCTGGCACAGCGAGCTCACGCCGCCAAACGCGTCCACTTCCCAACCCGGGTCGGTAGTGGCGGTGCAGCCGGCGACGGCGCTCATGGCCATGACTTCTTCGACGCGGTCTTCGGCGGCGGCCTGCTCAAGGATGCGCGCCTTGTTGTTGAGGGGCTTCAAGTGCTTCATGTCAGTGCGCCTTCCGCGGAGTGATGTAGCGATCGATGAAGGCCGGGTTGGCGGCCATGATGCGGCTGTAGACCTCGATGCCGAAGTCGACCCAGTCGCGCATCAGCTCGCAGTAGTGGTAGGTCGGGTGCTGCGGGTCGCCGTAGCGCGCGTAGCTTTCGTGGTAGCAGCCACCGGAGCACAGGTTGCGGATGCGGCAGCTCTCGCAGCCGGTATTGCTGCGGTCCAGGCGCTGGGACAGGAAGTCGTTGAGCTGCGCCTGCTTGACGCCCTGGTGCACGTTGCCGAAGGTCGGCAGGCTGGAGCCGGTAAAGCGGTGGCACAGGTTCAGCTCGCCCTCGTGGTCCACGGCCAGCATTTTCAGCCCGGCGCCGCACGGCAGGGCCTTCTTGTGGCCCTCGTGGATGTCGGTGATCAGCTGGTGCAGGTTGGAGAAACCGATGTTGCGGTGCTCCAGCGCAGCTTCCAGGTAGCGCCGGCCCAGCGCCTTCATGTTGGCGAACACCTCGACCAGTTCTTCGCCGGTGAGGTTGAAGTCGGACATGTCGCCGGAGGTGACCGGGGCGAAGCCGACTTCGGCGAAGCCCATCTCGTTGAACAGGTGGTTCCAGATGGTCTCGACATCGGTGATGCCGCGGGTCAGGGTCACCCGCGCGCCGACCGGGCGGCTGGTGTAGCGCGACAGCAGCATGTCGGCCTTGCGCCGTACCACGTCATAAGTGCCCTGCCCACCCACGGTGATGCGGTTGCGGTCGTGCACGGTCTTGGGCCCGTCGATGCTCACCGACAGGCCGAAGCGGTGGGCGTTCAGCCAGTCGACGATCTCTTCGGTGAGCAGCGTGGCATTGGTGGTCATGATGAACTCCACCTGCTTGCCCGCCTCGGCGAAACGCCGCTCGCAGTAGGCCACCATGTGTTCGATCAGCGGCCGGTTGGACAGCGGCTCGCCGCCGAAGAACACCACGCTGTAGCGCTGCTCGTCGGGCGACTCCTTGAGCAGCATCTCCACCGAGGCTTCGGCGGTGGCGGTGCTCATCTTCTTGCCCGCCGATGGCTTGTCCAGGTCTTCCTTGTAGCAATAGGTGCAGCTCAGGTTGCAGCCGGTGTTGACGTTGAGCACCACAGTGTTCAGTGCGGTGCGCTCGACCTGCTTGAGGGCGATTTCCGGGGTCAGCGGCGAGCCGTCGCTGACCAGCTCCAGGGCGATCAGCTCGCGCAGGGTTTCCTGGATGTCCTGCCCGGCGAACTGCTGGCCGAGGCGCTGGGTCAGCTCCTCGGCGCTGCAGCCTTGCTGGCGCAGGGTGTCGATGATGCTGCCGGTCACCGCATCGGTGGCGAACAGCGAACTGCTGGGGATATGGAACAGCATGCGGTCAGCGTCGACCTGCACTTCGTGCAGGTTGCGCTCGACCAGGTTCAGTAGTGCGCCCATGGCGACCTCCGAGTAATCGATCCGTTAGATGTGCGCTGGGTAACCGGCCCTTATGGCAAGGGCGGGTTGTTCCAGCGCTGAACGGTGACGATCATGTGCCCCTCGCCCGTCTGGCCGCCGTCAGCCAGGGTGGCGATAACCTTCAGGTTGCCGGCGTTGTTGGTCATCATCTTGCGCGCCGGGTTCGGGCCTGCGCCGCCTGGCACGAACACGCCGTCGGCCTGCATCTGGCCTGCGAACTTGACGTCTTCGTCCTCGACCGCACGCTCGTTGAACGGCTCGACCTTCCAGGTCGCCGGCAGGTAGCCGATGCGCAGCGGCTGGCCACTGGCGTCCTTGCCCCAGGCTTCGGCCTCGAAACGGCCCTGGACTTTTGGCACCGAAGCGCCGTTCTCGCCGATACGGGCAATGGAGAAGGCCGGCACCACTTTGACTTCCTCGACCTTGTCGTAGACCGCCAGGTTGACGCCCTTCAACGCCCCGACCGCGATTTCACGCTGGCCTGGCTTGGCATCGGCGGCGGCACGCGCCTTGACCCGCACCAGGGTCGGGGTCTGCTCCAGCACCTCGGTCACTTCGACACCTGCGCCCAGGTCCGGTTTGCCGTCAAGGCCAGTACCCACCAGGGTGATCTCGCTTTCGCCGCCCGCCTTGATGAACGCCGGTTGCACCGCCAGCAGGCGGGCCTTGCCTTCCTTCACAGCGGTGAAGTCCAGCCCGCGCTCATCGTGATCGGCCTCGTACATGCGGCCTTTCATCTCGCCATCGAGCGCCGCGAAGACCTGGCGCAGGTTGGCCTCGCCGACCTTGACGTTGCCGCGCCATTCATAGCCGTTGTAGAGAATCGCCGTGCCGCTGCCGTTGAACGGCGTGCCGTCGGCGTAGGTGCCTTTGACGTCGACCTTGAAGGTGTCGCCCTGGTCGGGGCTGACCGTCATCACGCCGCGCACGTCGCCTTTGGCGAGCATGTGGCCGCTGAAGGCCCACTGCCCCGGCAAGGCATCGGCCTTGGGCTTGGCCTTCTGCCACTCGGCCCAGGCCGGGCTTTCCAGCGGGAAGCGCTTGGCCAGCTCCGGCACCACCTGGGTCAGGGCGATGTTCAGCCAATCGCGGTCGCGGGCCTGGGCCTGGTATTCGAGGGACGGCCACTGGCCGAGGTGGAAGTTGACCAGGTGCTCCCATTCCTGCGCCGGGCGGCGCTGCAGGGCGACGCGGGCCCCGGAGTGGCAGCGGCCGCAGGTTTCGCTGAGCATGCTGTCGAAGTGCTCGACGGTGTTGAGCCGGCGCTCCATGGCGTAGCGCACGCCGTCGGTCTCGCTCGGCGCCAGGCCTTGCTTGTCAGCCAGGTACTTGACCAGGGTGCGGCGGTCGTCGTCGCTGATCTGCAGGCCGTGCATCACCTGCATGCGGGCGATGCTCATCAGCCAGCCCTCGGGCGTCTTGCGCTGATGGCTGATACGGCTGTAGGTATCGTTGCCCTCGGGGGTATGGCACCCCATGCACTTGTTCTGCAACAGGCTCGGGCCCTGTTCGGCCGCCATGGCCTGGGTGCCCAGCAGTGCGGCGGCGACAAGCGCCAGTTTGCCCGCATGCTGCCGGAGTCGAGTCGTCTTCAAGGTCAGACCTCCACGGTGTTGTTCTTATCGTTTTCGCACGCTTTGGTACAGCAGGTGTGCATGTGACAGTTGTGATACAGAAACTGTGCCACATGCTGTGAAATCGTTGTATTTCAGGCGTTTAAGGGGTTTTGAAGGCCGTTGTGCGCTGACTGGGGCCGAGTAGGACCGTGCCATTTCGCGACAGGGTGTATCAGGTTGAGACAGGGCCTGCTGCGCAGGCCATCGCCGGCAAGCCGGCTCCCACAAAGTACCCCACAGCCCTCAAGCCCTGTGGCGTTCCTGTGGGAGCCGGCTTGCCGGCGATTGGCCCTCACAGTCACTGTTTCACCACCGTCTCACACCGTCTCAAAGTGCAACAGCGCAACCACGCAATCGCACCCTTGCACTCGGGCAAACCCAAGGCAGCACAGGCCTTTGCGCCCATTGCACCACCTTGGCACGGCCATTGCGCCAGCCCCCGCCACATCCAATGACAAGAGGCACCGCCCCATGCTTTCCGAACTGCCCATCCTGCCCGCCACCCGCGCCTTCCTCGAGCGCAAGCTGAAGATGCGCATCGGCGCCGACTGGCAGGACGCCGCCAGCGGTCGCACCCTGTCGTTCCGCAACCCGGCCACCGGCGAGGTGCTCGGCGAAGTGCCGGCCGCCGAAGCCGAAGACGTCGACCGCGCCGTGCGCGCTGCGCGCCAGGCGTTCGACGACTCGGCCTGGAGCCGGATGCGCCCGCGCGAGCGGCAGAACCTGCTATGGCGCCTGGCCGACCTGATGGAGCGCGATGCGCAGCAACTGGCCGAGCTGGAATGCCTCAACAATGGCAAGAGTGCCGCCGTGGCCAAAGTCATGGACGTGCAGCTGGCCGTCGACTTCCTGCGCTACATGGCCGGTTGGGCCACCAAGATCGAGGGTAGCACCGTCGAGGCGTCGATGCCGTTGATGCCCAACGATCAGTTCCATGGGTTCGTGCGCCGCGAAGCGGTGGGCGTGGTGGGCGCCATCGTCGCCTGGAACTTCCCGCTGCTGCTGGCCTGCTGGAAGCTCGGCCCGGCGCTGGCCACCGGCTGCACTGTGGTGCTCAAGCCGGCTGACGAAACCCCGCTGTCCGTGCTCAAACTCGCCGAACTGGTGGATGAAGCCGGCTACCCGGCCGGCGTGCTCAACGTCATCACGGGCACCGGCCTGAACGCCGGCGCCGCACTGAGCCGCCACCCCGGGGTGGACAAGCTGACCTTCACCGGTTCCACCGAAGTGGGCAAGCTGATCGGCAAGGCGGCGATGGACAACATGACCCGCGTCACCCTTGAGCTGGGCGGCAAGTCACCGACCATCGTCATGCCCGACGCCGACCTGCAGCAGGCCGCCGCCGGCGCCGCCACGGCGATCTTCTTCAACCAGGGCCAGGTGTGCTGCGCAGGCTCGCGCCTGTACGTGCACCGCAAGCACTTCGACAACGTGGTGGCGGACATCGCTGGCATCGCCAACGGTATGAAGCTGGGCAACGGCCTGGACCCGTCGGTGCAGATGGGCCCGTTGATCTCGGCCAAGCAGCAGGACCGGGTCACCGGTTACATCGAGCTGGGCCGCGAGCTGGGCGCGACCATTGCCTGCGGTGGCGAAGGGTTTGGCCCGGGGTACTTCGTCAAGCCGACGGTGATCGTCGATGTCGACCAGCGTCATCGCCTGGTGCAGGAAGAAATCTTCGGCCCGGTGCTGGTGGCGATGCCGTTCGATGACCTTGATGAAGTGATCGGCATGGCCAACGACAACCCGTATGGGTTGGGGGCGAGCATCTGGTCCAATGATTTGGCGGCGGTGCATCGGATGATTCCGCGGATCAAGTCGGGGTCGGTGTGGGTCAACTGCCACAGCGCGCTGGACCCGGCGCTGCCGTTTGGGGGGTACAAGATGTCTGGGGTGGGGCGTGAGATGGGGGCGGCGGCGATCGAGCACTACACCGAGCTGAAGTCGGTGCTTATCAAGCTCTGATGGGTTGACTGTACCGGCCCTATCGCCGGCAAGCCGGCTCCCACAGGTACAGCGCAAGTCTCACTGGCTGTGGAGTACCTGTGGGAGCCGGCTTGCCGGCGATAGGGCCGGCACAGCCAGACCAAACGCTCAGCCATACCCCTGCTCCACCAGCCACCGCCGCACCATCCCCTGCTGCTGCAAAGGCAGATCCTTCAACACTTCTTCAATGCCCTGCCCACTGCAAAGCCCCCGCACCACCGGCGCCAGCGCCACGCCCTGCAAATGCCAGATCCCCAACGGCTGATCCGCCGTCACCACCACCTCGGCCTCGTCCACCAGACCATCCCGCAACACAGGCCGTTTCTCCACCCGCACCGCCGCCCAATCCGCATCCAGGTGCAGCGGCTGCGCATCCGGCCAACCCCGACGTCGGCCCCAGAACGCCAGCCCCGCACGCGTCTGCTCCTGGCCATAGAAATCTCGCCCAATCCGCGCAAAACGCAGGAACAGCTGCTCGACCCGCTGCTGGTGAAAGCGCTGTGCCAGCGCCGCCCGCTCAGGCTTGCGCAACAGCGTATTGACCACCACAGGCGCCTGCAACGCCGAAGACAACGACTGGAAAATCCCATTCCCCGACAATGGGTCAACCGCCATGGCGGCATCCCCCACCCGTATCCAGTCATCCCCCACGCACTCGCCGGCGAGGATCGCCGTGCTGCTGCGGGCATGCACTTGCGCAGGTTCCCGCGCACGGGCGCCGAACAGTTCGGCCACCAACGCCGAACCACGACGACGCTCGGCGCAGTATTCAGGCAGCCCGGCCTTGCCCGGCAACCCGGCGGCATCCAGGGTGATCTGCCAGTAGCAGCGGCCATCGGCACGCCTGGCCATCCACGCCCAGCCCTCGTCCAGGCTTTCCACGGCCGATGCCGGTGCACCAGGCTCGCCCTGCCAGAGGTTCAGCAGGCTGACGGTCTCTGGGCCGCGCAGGCGGTCCGCCGCCAGCGGTGCCTGGCGGCCACGCGCTTCGACCAGGAACTCGGCCTGCAGCACCTGCCCGTCGTCCAGGCTGATGCAGTACACCCCCTTGCGGGTGACTTCGCGAACGCGTCCCCCGACCACGGACACCCCTGCCCGTTCCAGGTCATGACGCAGGGCACGGTCGAAGCACTGCCGGTCGAGCAGAAATTCCTGATTCAGCTTGAGCTGCTGGCCGTTCCAGCGCACCTCGCGGGTCGCCGGCATCGCGGCCTCTGCCAAGGCGGCGCCCAGGCCTGCGTTACGCAGGCCCTCCAGGACCCGTTGGGAAACCCCTTCGAGCGCAGCAAAACGCCTCCAGTCGGAAACCACGGTAACCGGGTAGCCCAGGCGGCGCAGGCCAAGCGCAGTGGCCGCGCCGGCGGGGCCGGCGCCCAGCACCAGAATGCGGGGCTCAGGCATCCCCTGCCCCCCGCCGCTCCGGGCCGATGAAGCTGGCGTGGGCCTGCATCCAGGCCAGCACCTGCTGACGCTCCAGGCCGGGCTGTCGCTGCAGCAGCGCGGCGATGCGCCCGGCCACGGCCGCACAGCCGAGGCTGGCGCCGGCCATGCTGCGTTCGCCGGCATGGCCGCCGAAGTCGGCCTGGGCACTGCCCAACCACGACCACTGGCCCGGCGCGCAGCGAGCATCGCCGGTGATGCGGATCACCCCGGGGTAGCTGGCTGGGTAGACCGCCGCGCCTTGGGCTGGGCTCGACGCGCACAGCAGCACGCCCGCGGCCTGAACCTCGGCGCAGGCCTGGCGCAGCACCGGGCGGTCCTGCTGCAGCCCGAGGCTGAGGTTGATCAGCGTGGCGCCCTGCTCGGCCAGCCACAGCAAGGCCGCGGCCACCTGCAAGGCGCTGGTGCTGCCCTGTTCGCCGAACACCTGGGCCAGCAGCAGCGGCACCCTGCCCGCCTCGGCATGCAGACGTTCCAGCACGGCACTGCCATGGCCCAGGCGATCCGGCTGCAGTTCGCCTTCACGCAGCACACCTTCTTCCAGCCAAAACCGGCGAGCCGCCTGCATACCTTCGGCCTGCGCCTGCGTGCAGCCGCTGTCGACCAGACCGACCCGTACTTCATCGACCATGCTTGATGGCCTCCTGAGGCAGCACCCGCAACTGCCCGTCCTGCAGGTGCAGGCGCAGGTCGGCATCGGCCAGGGTCGAGGCGCGGTGGCTGATGAGAATGCGCGTGCGCCCGGCGAACAATTCGTCGATGGCTGCAATCACTTCGCGCTCGGTGGCTTCGTCCACCGCCGAGGTGGCTTCGTCCAGCACCAGAATCGACGGCGCCTGAAGCACCGCGCGGGCGATGGCGATGCGTTGCTTCTGGCCACCGGACAACTGCTGGCCGCGCTCACCGAGCAGCCCGTCCAGGCCCAGCGGCAGGCTCTCTAGCAAGGCATCCAGATGGGCCAGCCGCACCACCTGCTCGAGCGCCTCGCGGCTGGCCTCGGGCGCACCGTAGGCGAGGTTCTGCGCCAGGGTGCCACGGAACAGCACGATGTCCTGGCTGACCACCGCGATGCGTTGGCGTACGGCGGCCAGGTCGAGCTCGCGCAAGTCGGCGCCGTCCAGCAAAATGCGCCCGGCATCCGGGTCGTAGAAACGCTGCAACAGGTCGATCAGGGTCGATTTGCCCACGCCCGAGGCACCACTGATGGCCACCTTCAGGCCGCCCGGCAGGCAGGCATCCACACCGTCCAGCACCGCGCCCTGGCGGCCGTCATGGGCAAAGCGCACACCTTCCAGGCGCAGCTCGCCTGGCCCCTTCGGCATCGGCCGAGGCGCAGGCGCTTCGTGCACCGCCACGGTTTCCTGCTTCAACTCCATCACCCGGCCCAGGCTCACCGCCATGCGCTGCACCGCCACATACAGCCCCAACAGGCTCTGCACCGGGCCGACGGCCATGCCCATGTAGGTGGAAAACGCGATCAGGGCGCCCAGTTGCCAGGTGCCCTGGATCACCCACCAGCCGCCCACCAGGAACGCGCAGGCACGGCACCACGACGTCAGCGTGCCGGGGATCGCCTGGGTGAAGAACTCGGTGACCTGCACCTTGAGCAGCTGGCGCATGTAGCCTTGGCCCAGCTGATCCAGGCGTCCGGCTTCGCGGTCTTGTTGGCCGGCGGCCTGGATGAACTTCATCGCCGGCAGCGTCTCGACCAGGAACGACGAGACATCCGCCGAACGCTCGCGCAGGCTGCGCACCTCGCGCTCGACCTTGCGCCGCATCCAGCGCAGCCACAGCACCTCGATCGGGATCAGCAGCGCCAGCAGCAGCGACAGTTGCCAGGACAGCATCAGCATCAGGCTCACCGCACCGACCAGGCCGATCACCGCGGACACCGCCGAGAACAGCGAATCCACGGCGAAGCGCTGGATCTCGGCAACGTCGCCATCCAGCCGGGACAGGATGTCACCCGTGCGCCGGCGCCCGTAGAAGGTCGGCGACAGCCGTTGCAGGTGGCGATACAGGTCGTCGCGCAGGGCGAACAGGATGCGCCCGGACAACCGCGTGTGCAGGTAGCGGTTGACGCCCGCCAGCACAGTGCCCAGCAGGCCGGCGACGATCATGATCGCCGCCATGTGCCAGAGGGTCTGGTAATCCTTGGCCAGCAGGCCCTCGTCGATGAGTGTCTTGACCAGCCAGGGTTGTGCCAGGGCGAGCAGCGATGCGCCCAGGGACAGCCCCAGCAACACGCCGATGGCACGCCGCTGCGGGCGCACGAAACCATACAGCCAGGCCAGGGCCTGGCGCATGAGCACAGGGTCGCTGGACTCCACCAGCCTTGAGAACAAGCCGCCCATGTCAGCCGCGCAACTGTTTGAGTTTGCGGTACAAGGTCGCCCGGCTGATGCCCAGCGCCTCGGCGGCCGCCGAGACATTGCCCTGGTGGCGCGCCAGGGCGTTGCGGATCAGCTCGAGCTCGGTGTCCTTCAAACTCCCGGAAGGCGCGGTACCGCTGGCCAGCTCATCGAGCAGGCAGTCGGTGAGGTGGTCGAGGGTCAGCACTTGTTCGTCGTCTTCGCGCATGGCCAGGGCGGTACGCACCACCATTTCCAGCTGGCGGATGTTGCCCGGCCAGTCGAACCCTTCGAGCAGCGCGGTCAGGGCCGGGTCGAGGCTGACACCCTTGGCCCCCGCCTTGTCCAGCAGACCTTCGATGATTGATGCCAGGTCATCGCGCTCGCGCAGCGCCGGCAGGCGCAGCGACACACCGTTGACCCGGTAGTACAGGTCTTCACGGAAGTGCTGGTCCTGCACCAGGCGCTTGAGGTCGCGGTGGGTGGCGCAGATCAGCGCCACGTCGATGTCCTGCTCGTCGCCCGCGCCCAGCGGCGCGACCCGGCGCTCCTGCAGCACCCGCAGCAGGCGCGCCTGCAGGGCCAGCGGCATGTCGCCGATCTCGTCGAGGAACAGCGTGCCACCGTGGGCCTGCATCAGCCGCCCGACCATGCCACCACGGCGAGAGCCGGTGAAGGCGCCGTCGCGGTAGCCGAACAGTTCCGATTCGATCAAGCCCTCCGGGATGGCCGCGCAGTTGACCGCCACAAAGGCTTTGTCGGCCCGCGGGCCGGCCTGGTGCAGGGCTCGCGC
Organism: Pseudomonas sp. NPDC089396; assembly: GCF_044749545.1. NCBI lineage: Bacteria > Pseudomonadati > Pseudomonadota > Gammaproteobacteria > Pseudomonadales > Pseudomonadaceae > Pseudomonas > Pseudomonas sp. NPDC089396. Next base: position 48,113 of record NZ_JBIVIC010000007.1, read on the forward strand.
CACCACCTCCTTGCCGGTGCCGGTCTCGCCCAGCAGCAGCACAGGCAGGCCACTGCTCAGGCCCTGGCGAGCCATGCGCAGGTTGCGCGTCAGGCGGGCATCGCCACCGGCCAATGCCTCCAGCGCCGGCGACTTGTTGGCCAGGGTCGGCTTGGCGGGCGCGCTGGCGCCATTGATCTGACTGTGGCGCGGCAGCTGCAAGGCACGGAAGAAGAACTCGCCCTTGGCGGTCTGCACGCTGCTCACCCCGCCCTGCCACAGGCGTGCGATGAAGGCCGGCGAACGCTCGCCCAGCAGGTCGCTGCTGCGCCGGCCGAGCAGGCCCTGGCGTGACACCTGCAGCAACTGGCAGGCATTGTCGTTGGCGGCCAGCACTTCGCCATCCAGGCTCAGCGCCAGCAGGCCGTGCCAGGCGCTGTTGAGGTATTGCGGGCGGCTGTGGAAGGCCAGCACCAGGTGTTGCGGGTGGCACAGGCTGAACATCCGGCTCTCGATATTGCTGGCGGCCAGCATCAGCATCGACAGGCTGTCCTGGGGCTGCGCCATCACCCCTTCACGGGTGATGTCGAGCACGCCGATCACCTCGCCATGCGGGTCGCGCAGCGGCACCGAGGTGCAGGAGAACGGGCTGAGCCGGTCCAGGTAATGTTCGCCGCAGTTGATCAGGGTCGGGCGCCCCTCGACCACGGCAGTGCCGATGGCGTTGGTGCCGCGCAGCGATTCGCTCCAGCAGCTGCCGGGGTGCAGGTCGCGCAGGCCTTCGCGTTCGAGCACGTGCTTTTGCCCTTCGATGGCCAGCACGTTGGCCTGGGCATCGCCGAGGATGATGATGCCGGCCTTGCCCTGGCGTGCGACCAGGTAGTCGAGCTCGGGGGTGACGGCGTCCATCAGCAGGCGGTTGCGTTCAAGCAGGGTGCGCAGGTCGTGGCCTTGCTGCAGGCCCAGGCCGACCTGTTCGCCCTGCAGGCAATCCAGGCCATGGCCAAGGCTGCGGCGCCAGGAGGCGTCGATTTCGTCGCGCAGCATGCCCAACGGCAGCTCGCCTTCGCTGGCCAGTCGCAGGCGGGCCTGGCGGGATTCGTGCAGCGGGTCTTGGGCGTTTGTTATGGGTAATTGTCGCGCCATTTTCTACTCCAGCTGTGCCGCCTCACGGTAAGGGGCAACGGGCTTGGGATTTTTTCCCGCAGTGTGCGGGAGTTTTCTCTGGGCGTCACCCGTGAAGATCGCCTTGCTCACAAGCTTTAAAAGCTGCGCCGTACCTGTGGGAGCCGGCTTGCCGGCGATAGGGCCCGAACAGACAGTTCATCCGCTGGTGCCCGCCCCGGCCTCATCGCCGGCAAGCCGGCTCCCACAAGGATCGGGCGAGCAAGGCATGCCCCACCGTCAACCCAAACCCCCAATCCTGGGGGACTGCCCCCATACGCCGAAGGCCCGCAGCCACCCTGCAGCCAACCTCAAACCCATACCGTACAAGGCCTGCAGCTTCATTTTAAAAACTTGGCACGGCTGTTGCCGATCTTCTGCCAAACGCCCCAAGTCCATGGGCCCGTTTGCAGGAGGAATAGACTCATGCACCGACCGCTACCCAAACCGCTTGCTGTAGCGATCTTCGCCAGCATGCTCCAGCTCCCGGCCCAGGCTGCGTTGTACGCCGTCGACCCCGGACCCTACATCCAAGCCAATGGCAAGTTCGCCGCCTGGTACCAGGACTCCCATGGCCGCACCCTCGACCTGTGCCTGACCAAGGCCGTCAGCTCACGTGTCGCCGGCGCCCCTGGTGCCCCCGCGTACATGTGCACATTGCTGCCCACCCCCGGCGTGTTCGACGACACCCAGCCCATCGTCTTCCCCACCAACTTCCCGGATGAAGCCTTCTGGTTCACCGCCGACGCCGCCATCGTCGACGCTGCCCGCGGCATCGACCTGAGCTTCGGCACCGCGATCGAAGCAGCCTTCGCCGCCGAAGAGCCGGCCGAGGGCGATCAGGTCAGTTTCGCCCGAGTCCGCATCCGCGTCGACGTGCCGGTCGCCGGTACCTACGTGATCACCCACCCCTATGGTGTCGACGTGTTCGATGTGCCGGCCGGCGGGCGCCGGGCGATCAACATGACCCGGGACATCGGCATCGCCGGAGCAGGCGATTTCAGTGGCGCACTCAAAGGCGATGTCGGCCCGTTCCTGCGCAGCGTCAACGGCCCCTACATTGAAAACGGCGAGCGTTTCATCGGCGACCCCAACCTGGACGAGCGCGTCACCGGCAGCCCGTTCAACACCAACTTCGTGCGCATCGAAGGCCCCAACGGCATCGACCTGCGCACCGAGCTGTTCTCCATCTCCGGCAAGCTCTCGGATATCGCCCGCCCCACCCCGCTGATGCCTCAGCGCAGCACCTACTCGCGGCACATGGAGAACGGCGACCTGCGCGCCCAGCAAGACATGTTCGTGCTGGCGCCGCCTCCACCTGCCACCGTCACCCTCACCAGCCAGACCCCCAACCTGTCCCTGACCGAAGCCAACGGCACCGGCACCTGGTATGCCCAATCGGCAATCAACCCGGACCCCGGCACCGTACTGCAGATCAATGCCGACAACAGCGTGGCGATCCCCAGCAGCAGTGCAACCAACGCCGCCCTGCCGCTGACCGACCTGGTCACCATCACCCGCGCCGAATACAGCCTGGCCAGGGGCGAACTGACCCTGGTCGCCAGCAGCAGTGACGAAACGTCACCACCCGCACTCACCGCGCGCACCGGCAACGGGACAGTCCTCGGCAACCTCAGTGGTGACGGTGCGGTGAAGTCGTTGACCGCCAACCCCAGGCCCCTCCCTCCGGCCAAGGTGCAGGTCGACAGCGCCTACGGCGGAAGCGACAGCGAAGACGTGGTGCTGGTGCCATGAACAGACAAAGGCTCAGCCTTCAAGGAGGCAGCATGAACACTTGGCCACGCCGTGCGTTGTTAGCCGCCGGTTTCTCCCTCACTGTCACCAGCGCGGCCTGGGCCAAGCTCACCGAGGTCGACCCAGGCCCCTACACCTTCGCCACCGGTGGCTACCCGCTGTGGTACAAGGACGCCAACAACCAGTCGCTGGAACTGTGCCAGTCGCGCGCCACCAGTTCACGGGTCGCAGGTGCACCGGGCGCACCTTCCTACATGTGCACCCTGCTGCCGGAACCGGGCGTCTACGACGATGCCCTGCCGCTGGTGTTCCCCAACAACTGGCCACCGGAAATGTTCTGGTTCCTGGCCGAGGCCACCATCCCGGCAATCGGCAACAGTGGCTACGAACTGGACGCCTACGTCGCAGGCCTGGAGGCGGCCTTCGCGGCCGAGAACCCGGTCGATGGCGACCAGCAGAGCTTCGCCCGGATCCGCATCCGCGTATCGGTGCCCATCGCCGGCATCTATACCATCACCCACCCCTACGGTGTCGAGACGGTCAACGTCACTGCGCCTGGACGGCGGGCGATCAACATCACCCGCGATATCGGCATCGGCGCGCCGGGCAACTTCAGCGGTGCGCTCAACGGCGCCCTCGGGCCCTTCCTGCACCGGGACGGCCCGGCCTATACCGAGGTCAACCCGGATACTGGCGCCGTCGAAACCTTCATCGGCGACCCGAACATCACCGAGCCTGTGACCGGCAGCCCGAACGGCACCAACTTCGTGCGCATCCAGGGCCCTGCAGGCACCATCGAGACCAACCTGTTCACGCTTTCCGGCAAGGTCCTCGACAGACGCGCGCAAACCCCGGTGACGCTGGAGCGGGCCACCTACTCGCGCAACGGCACCGGCACCCGAGTGGAGGTATTCGCCAAGGCGCCGACCAGCGCCAGCCTGTGCCTGCGCAACGGTCTGGCGCTGGTCGGCTCACCGCCTTCACCGTGCCAGTTCAACATGCTCACCGACGACCGCGGGCTGTTCTTCAGCCAACAGTTGAGCCAGGCCGCACCGCCCTCGGTGGTGGTGGTCACCGCCAGCAACGGCACCACCACCCAGCCGACCGCGCTGTCGAGCAAACCGATCGACGTGGTCAAGATCAGCACCGCGCGCTACGAGTGGGCCAGCAAGAAGTTGGTCATCGAAGCACGCTCCAGCGACGAAGTCGTGCTGCCTGACATGCTCGCCCAGGGCTATGGCCGCCTGTCCAAGGGCGGCGGTTTGCAGACCCTGACGGTCAACGACGTGAACCAGCCGCCTGCCACCGTGACAGTCAAATCCGCCCATGGCGGCAGTGACGTGGAACCCGTGGTGGTGGTCGGCAATGCGCCGGTCGAGGCCGAGAACAAACCACCGCTGGCCCAGGCCGATGTCGGCAGCACCAGTGTCGGCGTGCCGCTGACCCTGAACCTGCTGCAGAACGACAGCGACCCGGACGGCAACGTGCCGCTGAGCATCAGCGACCTGACCCAGCCGGGTACCGGCCTGGGTGGCGTGGTACTCAACGGCAGCACCCAGGTGACCTATACCCCACCGGCCGGTGCCACCCAGCCACTGGTGGCCACCTTCAGCTACCGCGCCATGGACGCCAAGGGCCTCAAATCGCCAGTCACCAACGTCACCATCAATGTCGCGCCCAACCAGGCGCCGACCGCCAACCCGGAAACCGTCACCACTCTGGCGGCGCCGCTGACCATCAACGTGCTGGCCAACGACACCGATCCAGAAGGCAACCTGCCGCTGGCGGTGGCCAACTTCTCGCAACCGGCTCCGGGTCGCGGCACGGTGACCAGCGATGGCACCACCATCACTTACACACCACCGGCCAGCGTTCCGACGGCCTTCACCACCACGTTTACCTACCAGGCGCGTGATTCGCTCGGTGCGGTGTCCCCCAGCGGAACCGTCACGGTCAACGTGCAGCCACGCCCAGCGGCAGAAACCTTCGCGGTCACTGCAGCCACCGTACTGGCTCGCTCGAACAACCGTTACAACTGGGATATCAGCGGCACCTCCTCGGTGACCACCGGCAACACCATCACCGTGCGTGTCACCACCACCACCGGGGTGCAGACCCTCGGCACCACCACAGTACCGGTCACCGGCCGTTGGCGCCTGACGGTCAGCAACAGCACCACGCTGATCCCCACCGCCAGCCCGACGGCAACCGTCACCAGCAGTCAAGGTACCAGCCGCACCGTCGCCGTGACCGTGCAGTAAGGCCAAGGAGAACGCCATGAAACGCCTGTACCCGCTGCTGCTGTGCCTGGCCCTGGTTGGCCAGGCCCAGGCCGACGACCTGATGGACAACGCCGACCTCGCTGCCGGCAGCGACCTCGGGGAACCGGTGATCATCCGCCTGCTGCCCGCTGGAGCGGGCCAGGTGGCAGTGATCGAGCAGCAAGGTTCGGGCAACCGCGCCGCCCTCGACCAGAACGGTCAGGCCCTGCTGGGCCGCATCGTCCAGGCCGGGGGCGCGCAGGAGGCGTACATCCTGCAAGAAGGTAGTGACCTGATGGCCAGCATCAGCCAACAGGGAAATGGCAACAGCGCGTCGATCCGCCAGAGCGGCACCAGCAACAGCGCCAGCATCGACCAGATCGGCAACGACAACAGCGCCAGCATCGTGCAGGCCGGCTCGGGTCTCAGCAGTTCCGTGACCCAGGCTGGCAATGGCCAGCATGTTCAGATCACTCAATACCGATAGACCTGGAGGCACCACCATGTTCAAGCTCGCTCCCTTAAGTGCCGCTATTGTCTTGGCCTTGGCTGGCCAGGTCATGGCTGATGACAGCACCTCGAATCAGTCGCAAAGCGGTAACCAGAACATCGCCGAAGTGAAGCAGACCGTCGCGCCCTTCGCCGCGGCCACCCAGACCCAGACCGGCAAGGGCCACAACCACCTGGCGGTGCAGGAAAACAGCACCAGCTACATCGACCAGACGGCCAACGGCTCCTACAACGCAGGCTATGGCGAGCAGCTGTTCGAGAACGGCAGCCATATCGACCAACAGGCCACGGGCAACCTCAACGATGCGTTTGCCAGCCAGTCACTGGGTGAGAACAACCAGTCGCTGCAGGTCCAGCAAGGGGGCGAGAACCGCTCGACCGTATGGCAGGACAGCCAGCTCGGCAGCCAGGCCACCACCCAGCAGAATGGCCAGCGCAACGAAGCGTTCGTCGAGCAGTTGTTCAGTGGCAGCAACAACAAGAGCCAGATCACCCAGGGCGGTCAGGACAACTACGCCGCCGCCGAGCACATGACGCACAACGACGGTCACATCGAGATCTACCAGCAGGGCAAGCAAAACTGGGCCTATGGTGACCAGCGCGACGGGATCGGTGGACTGCTCACCATCGACCAGCAGGGTACCGGCAACTCGGCGGAAGTCTGGCAGGACAACCAGACGGGTAGCCACGCCAGCGTCAGCCAGACCGGCCAGCTCAACGAAGCCTACATCGACCAAAGCTTCGGCCAGGGCAACACCGCGACGCTTTACCAGCAAGGCAACACCAACGCCAGCTGGTCGGATCAGTTCGAGACCAACAACTCGAAAACCAGCATTTCCCAAAGTGGCACCGGCAACCTGCACTACACCTACCAGACCGGCGACAACCAGAGCCTGACCGTGACCACCCAGGGCACTGGCAACAAGGTGATGGCCAGCAACTGGAAGGGTGACAAGCTCGGTGGCCAGTTCGGCAACAACCAGACCGCCGCGATCAACCAGAAAGGCACTGGCAACGGCGTCAACCTGACCCAGAACGGCGCCTACCAGCAGGCCACCCTGACCCAGACCGGCAAGAACAACTCGATGGAGACCAAGCAGGCCGACAACAACAACGAGCTGTACTTCGAGCAGAACGGCAGCGACAACATCCTCGTCGCCGACCAGCGCGGCACGGACAACTATGCCTTCGGCTCCACGACCGGCAGCGGCAACACCATCACCCTGGATCAGTCCGGCTACGCCAACCAGAGCTTCACCACCCAGCTGTATGGCAGTGGCAACACCGCGACCATCAAGCAGGCCGACACCGCCAACGTCGCCTACGTGACCCAGGGCGGTGCTGGCAACAAGGCGATCGTCGACCAGGCTGGCGCCAACCAGAGCGCCACCATCAGCCAGATGGGCAACGGCAACACGGCTACCGCTACCCAGCGTTAATGGTTCCCCCCTTGAACCGCGGTTTCCCTCTCCCTGGTGCCGCGGTTCTTTTTTGCCTGTTCTGGCCCTATCGCCGGCAAGCCGGCTCCCACAGGTACAGCGCAGGTTTCAAAAGGTGTGGTGAGCCTGTGGGAGCCGGCTTGCCGGCGATAGGCCAGACAGGCCCACAGCGCTAGAATGGCCTGACACCAAGCCAGCGCCACCACCATGATCCAGTCCGACCTCGACCTCTTCGGCCCCCAGCCACAACACCTGGCCAGCCACACCGTGCTGCTGCCCGGCTTCGCCCTGGCCGAGATCGAGCCACTGCTCGATGCCCTGCGTCCGGTGCTGCGCGCCGCCCCGTTCCGGCACATGCAGACGCCAGGTGGCCTGAACATGGCCGTGGCGCTGACCAACTGCGGTTCACTGGGCTGGGTCAGTGACGCCAAGGGCTATCGCTACAGCCCTACCGATCCTGTCAGCGGCCAGCCCTGGCCCGCCCTGCCCCAGGTCCTGCTCGACCTGGCGGGACGCGCGGCAGCGGCAGCAGGTTTCGAAGCCTTCGTGCCCGATGCCTGCCTGGTCAACCACTACCTGCCCGGCACCCGCCTGAGCCTCCACCAGGACCGCGACGAAGCGGATTTCGGGCAGCCGATCGTGTCGGTGTCATTGGGCTTGCCGGCGGTGTTTCTGCTTGGCGGGCTACAGCGTGCGGACCGGACCCAGCGGGTGCCGCTAAGCCATGGCGATGTGCTGGTGTGGGGGGGTGAGGATCGGTTGCGCTTTCATGGGGTGTTGCCGGTCAAGCCCGGGGTACATCCGAGGATGGGCGAGCGGAGGATCAATCTGACGTTGCGCAAGGCTGGGTGATTGCTTTGTCTGTAGCGGCCCTATCGCCGGCAAGCCGGCTCCTACAGGAATCTGCGCAGCGTTCGGCCAGACAGACGATCCGCACAAGGGTGGCAGCGATTGTTCGTACACACCTGTAGGTGGCTGCCGACATTTGAAAGCCGAGGGCATCTCTAAGGTGTGCACTCCCGCTGGCAGGCCGCTTCATCCGGCTCAATCAGCAAAAATCCTAGCTGGAGTGAACCTATGACATTTCAACTGAACGTTGCGAGGTGGGCGGCCTGTGCGCTCCTGCTGGCTGGCGCGTCTACAGCCACCGCGCAAATGAACGTTGCACAGGCCATCGCGGTCGAGCGTATGTTGACGATGCCGGACAGCGCATTCTGGTCAACCCCGACAGGCGTGCCTGGCGCACCCGGATCGCTAATCCGCACGGAGCAGCATTCAGCCTATCGGTTGCCCCCCGGAAGCACGGCGAGTCGAATCCTTTACTGGTCGAACGACCTTTACTTCAATCCCACCGTGGCGTCGGCCGTTCTGGTCAAGCCTGCGGGCGCCCCGCCGGAAGCCGGTTGGCCACTGGTGGTGTGGGCGCGTGGGGCGACCGGCTTGGGCCGACAGTGTGGCGCTTCGAATACCTACACCCTGGGGTACAACATGATGCCACTGGTCGAGCAAGGCTTCGCCGTGCTGGCGGTGGACTATGCAGGCTATGCCACGGACGGTGGGCACAAGTTCGGCAACAAGCTGGTCAATGCCAGCGACGTGCTCAATGCAGTGCCCGCTGCACAGGTGGCCGTTGACGGGATTACCCAGCAGTGGGCCGTGGTCGGCCATTCCCAGGGAGGCCTGGTGGCATGGGGCGTTGGCGAGCTTCAAGCGTTGCGTGCCGACCCTGACTACCTCGGCGCGGTAGCCCTGGCGCCTGCGGTGGGCGGCGCCCGTTTGCTAGCCCACCTTGCAGATACCCCGGGCTCGCTGTTCCTGCCGGTCTATTTCGCCCGAGGCATCAAGGCGCAGTATCCCCAGTTTGACGAACAATCGATCTTGACGCCTGAAGCGGCGGCTCATTTCGATGACCTGCTGGACAAGGGTTGCTACCACTACGCGAAAGCTCGATTCGCCGATTTCATGCCAGGGGCCGTGCTGAAGCCCGATTGGCAGCAGCAGCCCTATATCACTGATTTCTTTGCTATCAACGCGGTGGGGAACAAGGCAATGGCAGGCCCTCTGTTGGTTGCTGCCGGCCAAGATGACACGGTTACGCCTGCAGGTATCATCGAGGCCGAGGTCCGGCGTGGGTGTGATAACGGAAACATGATCGTCTACCGAAGCTACTCGGGGGACCACTCACAGATACTTCAGACTTCGCTCGGCGAGGTAAGTGAATGGGTCAAAGATCGCTTTGCAGGGAAAGCAGTGAGCGATGCCTGTTCCGCTGGGTGATTGTTTTGGCTGAACCGGCCCTATCGCCGGCAAGCCGGCTCCCACAGATACCGCGCGGGCCTTTGTGGGAGCCGGCTTGCCGGCGATAAGGCCGGGACTGACAGCTCACTCCTGCTGATACTGACTCAGGTACTTGTCCACCCCCGCCTTGCCATCCCCCGCATCCCCCGCCACCTGCCACAACCGCCGCTCGATCCCCTGGGCCAGCAAGTGCCCCACCGCCGCCTCGATCGCCGACAGCACGCACAGCTGGGCCGGCTCGTTGGTGGTGTAGCCCACCTCCGCCTCAAGCAGCTTCTTGAACTCGATGAACTTGAACACCCCCGCGCTACGCCCGATCGAATAGATGGTCTTGCTGGTCATCACGTTGGCCAGCACCTGCCCGGTACGCACATCCACCGCCCGCAGGTTCACCGTCACCTGGTCGACCCGGTACTCGCGGGAGATGTCGATACCCAGGTAGCGCGCCCCTTCCCCACCACTGCGCACGTTGGTGTCGTAGGCGATGATGCCGCCCTCCAGCATCAGGTTGGCAGCCTGCAGCGGTGGCAGCTCGCCCATGATGTTCTCGGCAACGTCAGGCTTCTTCTGCGAGGCGCGGATGATCTTGCGCTCGGTCAGCAGGTTCTGCAGGCCTTCACGCTCCAGCACCACGAACCAGCCACTGGCACTCAGGGCATCCATCAGCATGCTCGCCGCCCCCTGGGTGACGCTGGTGGAAAACGAACTGGCCGGGGTCGGCTTGTATTGCCCGGTCTGGTCGCGGAAGCCATACACCACCGCCATCAGCCGCCCCTTGGGCCGCGGCATGTTGATCAGGTCGTAGTAGGTCGATGCCCGCGGCGTCAGGGTCGGCGTGCCGGTATCCTGCTCGGCCGGCATCGGCTCGCGCAGAATACTGGAACAACCTTGCAGGGTGGCCAGTATCAGTAAAGTGCTCAGCAGTCGTTTCATGGTGCGTTCTCCCCAAATGACGATCCTGTCCCTCTCAGGGGTTCAGGCCGCTGACCTCGATGACTGAAACTTCGCCAGTGGCGCGGTCGGTGACCTGAATGCTCAAGGCCCCGGAGTCGTCGATCACATCGATCAGGAACGAGTCGGTGGCCATGCTCCCGGTCTGGCCATTGCTGATGTTGTCCAACAGCTGCGACAACATCCGCGACTCCAACTGGTTGCTGAAGCGCTCCAGGGCCGTGGTGCCGGCCAGCGACGAGGTGCGGTCTTTGAGGTCCGGGTCGTCATAGTCGTTCTGCGCCTGGGCGTTGTTCAGCAGCCAAGTGCCGTTCAGCGGGTTGCCACCGAACGCCGGGTTGACCGGGGTGTACACAAGCTCGGTGGCCTGGGCGGCGAAGGCGCTGGCCAGCAGGCAAGCCGCGATACTTTGCGCAATGCGAGTGTTCATAGCTCATCCCTCTCCAGATCAGTGGTGTCCTGAAGCAGGCGCTGCAGCTTGCGCTGCACGACTTCTTGCCTGACCAGGTCGGCGGCCGCGATGGCCTCTTCTTTTAATTGGGTGACATTGGGCGGCAGAAAGCGGCGGTACAGCACGTCGCGTTCGAACTCCACGGTCACCAGGCTTCCCCAGCGTGCATCCGGACGTTCGCGCACCACCAGGTTGAAATCCAGGCGGCTGGTGGCACGCAGACGGTCGGCGAAGTAGTAGTAAAAATCGTGGCCGATGTGCGAGATGGTGTTGTCGACGATAAAACCCTTCATCTCGTCTTCAGCGTCGGCGTGCGCCACGCCGGGTACGCCGGCGGCCAGCAGCAAGCCCATGCTCAGGCAAAAAACGTTGAGTCCTTTCATGGCGTGTCTCCTGCGCCGGTATGGGGTTGCGCGCCACTGGCGCTTTCGTTGAAGGCTTGCTCGGCGACGAACTGCCAGTCGCTGTAGTGCTCCAGCCCTTCGAACCCGGACCACTGGGTGTCGAAGCCACTGCGTTTGAACGGGGTCGCGTCGGAGCGGCTGTGCACGCCGGTGATACGGCCGTCGATCGAACGCAGCAGGCCCCAGTCGTCGCTGCCGGTGATCGGGTCCGGGTACAGCCTGCGGATGTGCCGCTGGGCCTGGGGGAAACGGTTGTCTTCAAGCAGGTCGGCCAGCGCTTGCGGGTACTGGGCCAGGCCGGGCGATGCGCGGTAGTAGCTGCGCAGCGCCTGGGCATACTGGCCGCCCACCCACAGCAGCTGGCGCTCCTGCTCGCGCTGGGCGACGGTTGACCAGAGGGTGCCGCTGGCGGCCAGGGCCACCGAGCTGACCGCGATCAGCAACAGCACGCCCAGGTAGGTGAAGCCGGCGCAGGCCTTACCACTCAGCGAAGAGGCTGCCATCACGCGCCCTCCCTGTAGCACCGCTCTTGATATCGGCCACGCCACCGGCCACGCCTTCGGGCGGTGGCACCAGCTGCCAGGCATCGCTGCGCTCGGTGATCGGGTCGACCGGGGTGTTGCGCAGGTAGCGCTGCTCCACCAGTTGCTCCAGCGAGTCGGGGTAGTGACCGGTGTCGCCGTAGTAGTGGTCCAGGGACTCACGCAGCACCGCCAGGCTCTGGCGCAGGGTGGCTTCGCGGGAGCTCTCCAGGCTGTTGAAGTAGCGCGGCATGGCGATGGTCATCAGCGTGGCGATGATCGCCATGACCACCAGCAGTTCGATCAGGGTGAAGCCTCGGCTGCGTTTCATGGCCGTCACCATTGCCCGTAGGGGATGTTGTTGAGCCCTTTGCCACGGGCCTTGGAATACACATCGAACACGTCCTCGCCTTCGCGCGGGTTGTCCGGGCTGCTGGCGTAGGCACGCAGGCCCCAGCCACCCTCGTCGTCGCCCTTGGCCGCCACCAGCGGATCGCGGGGGATGCGCCGCAGGAAGTAGAACTTGGCCCCTTTGGCGCTGCGCACATCGCGCACACCGTCCACCAGTACCTGCAGGTTCGGCGGGTAGCCGCTGGCATCCAGGCGTTTCTCGATGAACCCGGCGTCGAAGGCGCGCTTGTAGGCATCGATGCCGTCGCGGATCTGGTACAGCGCTTCGCGCAACTGCTGCTCCTTGCCACGGCGCACCACGGTTTCGGTCAGTGGCGCGGCCATGCTGGCGAGCAGCCCGAGCAGTGCCAGGGTCAGCACCACTTCGATCAGGCTGAAGCCCTGGGCGCGGCGTTTCATGGCCGTGGGCTCGGGGTTGCTGGCACTACGGCCATCTGCGCGTCGGCCGCCGGGGCGCTTTGTTCGTCTTCAGGCGAGTCGGCGGGCACCGCGCCGGCAGGCAACGGCCGGGCCATCTGGCGTACTTGCATTGCCGATTCGGTGCCGGTGCCGAACTCCATGTCCGACGGGCTTTGGTACGGCAGGTTGCGCACGATGCGTGGGGTGATCGCCAGCACCAGCTCGGACTTGCTCATGTCGTCGCGGTTGCTGCCGAACAACCGGCCCAGGCCCGGAATATCGCCAAGGCCCGGGATCTTGTTGCCGCTGGAGGTCTTGTCGTTGCGCACCAGCCCCGCCAGCACCTGGGTTTCGCCGTCATGCAGGCGCAGGCTGGTCTGGGCGTTGCGGGTGTCGACCTGAACCGGAATGGTGCCCTGGCGAGTCGGCTCCAGGGGGGTGGCGTTGCTGACTTCCAGCGCCACCTTGATCGCCACCTCGTTGTTCAGGTGCACGGTGGGCTGCACTTCGAGCTTCAGACCCACGTCCAGGTAAGTGACGCTCTCGGTAATCACCGGGCCCTGGGTCGAGGGCACCGAGGTGGCGCTGATGATCGGCACGCGCTGGCCAATGTGGATGCGCGCCTGCTCACGGTTGCTGACGCGGATCACCGGACTTGCCAAGGTGTTGATGTCCTTGTCCGAGGCGTTGATCTTGGCCTGCGGCGCCGGCGAGATGCTGATGCGGCTGGAGTTGATGCCACGCAGCTGGTCGAGCACGCTGACCGGGTTGCCGTCATCGGTCAGCACGCCGAAGGTATTGGGCCATTGCAGGCCGAGGTCGAGGATGCGCGAGCGGGCCACCTCCATCACTTCCACCTCCAGCACTACCTCGGGGTTGGACTGGTCCTGTGACTGCAGCAGCTTCTCGGCCATGCGCACCGCGTCAGGGGTGTCGCGCATGGTCATGGTGTTCAGGCGTTCGTCGACGAACACATCGCGGGTCTTGAGCATGGTCTTGACCATGTTCAAGGCAGTGTTGGCATCGATGCTGGTCAGGTAGAAGGTGCGCATGACCAGTTCCTGGTAGTCCTTGGTCTTCTGCGGCGAATCGGGGTAGATCAGCAGGGTGTTGTCGTTGACGATCTTCTGGTGCAGCTGGTTCTGCTCCAGCAGCAGCGCCACGGCATCCTCGATGCGCACGTCGCGCACGAAGATGGTCGCCTTCATGTCCGGGCGCAGGTCCTTGTCGAAGATGAAGTTGATGCCGGCCACCTGGGACAGCACCTCGAAGATGGTCTTCAGCGCGGCGTCGCGAAACTCCAGGGTCACCGGGCGTTCCAGCTTGCTGCGCAGTTGCGGGAACGGCTGCGCGGTGCGGGCCTGGACGTTCTCGATGTCGCTGCGCAGCATGATGCCTTTCTGGTTCTGCGGGTCCAGGCGCAGCACTTCGCGCATGTAGCGCTCGGCACCGAACAGATCGCCCTGGCGCAAGGCGGCCTGACCAAGGGCCACGCGGTCGTCGAGGGTGCGCATCAGCTCCAGCTGGCGGATGCCTTCCATGGCCCGGCGGTTGTTGGATTCGATGGTCAGCACCCGGCCATAGCCCATGCGCGCGCCAGCGTAGTCGTGGCGGATGCGGTCGCTGTCGGCCTGGGTGATCAGCGCCTCGACCGCTTCCTGGCGGCTGTGGGCCAGGGCGATGTTCAGTTCGGTATCACGCGGGTCGTCACGCAGGGCCTCCTCCAGGCGGGCGATGCCGGCCTCGTACTGGCCCTGCTTCATCAGCTCCTGGCTGTCATTGCGCACCGCGCTCGATCCGCAGCCGGCAATGGCCACGCACAGCGCCAGGAGCATGAACGGAGCAGGCTTGCACAACTTCGATACCTTCATGGTGCGCTCCCGACAGACAGAGTCTGCGACTGGTGCAAGGGCAGGTAGACAAGGTCCAGCTCGTTGGCCGAGACCCGATCGAGGCGGTAGGTTTCGTCGATCACGTCGCCTTGGCGCACGACGTAGAGCTTTTCGCCGCTCTGCAGGAAGATCTGCAGGTCCTCGCGGTCGCCGATGCGGCCGACGAACTGGAATGGCAGTGCTGGCGCGGTGGCGGCCGCGACCACGACGGGGGCGGCGATCACGGGTTGTTCGGTGACGGTGGCCAAGGCCTGGGGCTTGGTCCATTGCTGGCGGGGGAACAGGTCTCTTGAGGCCTGTTCTGGCCCTTTCGCCGGCAAGCCGGCTCCCACAGGGGAAGGGGTTGTTGTGGGAGCCGGCTTGCCGGCGATCGAGGCCACCTCGCCCTCCTCGCCAAACCAGTGCCCAGGCGCCCACGCCAGGACCGCCGAGACCCCCAGAAACCCCGCCCACATCACCGCACGCTGAGTGTTCATCACGACCTCGACAGGTAAAGGGTCATTCGCAGGCGACCATTGAGTTCGCTGTCGCCAATGCGTTTACGCTGCAGCTCCAGGTCTTCCAGCACCAGGGTCGGCAACTGGCCGATCAGCCCTTTGAGGAAGCCGCGAAGCTGCGGGTAGCTGCCACGCACTGGCAGCACGATCTGGTAACGTGCCAATTGGGTCTTGGGATCGACACCGAGGGCGTATTCCCCCCGCGCCAGGCTGATGTGCTCGGCGCTGGCCAGGTGATACAGGCGCTCGATCAACTCGCTCGCCTCGGGCTGGCCCGGCAGCTGTTGGCGCAGGCTGTCCAGCGCTTGCTGTTCGGGTTTGACGGCAATCTTCAACTCGCCACGCTTGACCCGTTCAACCTGGGCGCTGGCATCCGCTTCGCTGGCTTGCAGTTCACGCAGCGCCTGCCACTGCGGCAGCACGCCGGCCAGCGCCACGCCCAGCGCCAGCACCGTGACGGCAACTGCCGCCAGGGCCACTGGACCTGCGCGGCGCAGGTGCTCTTCGAGGATCAGGCGGTTTATCGACTCAGGGACGCGCATGACCGGTCTCCCAGGTGGCGGTGAGGTTGAAGCGCACCGGCTGCTCGGGCTGGCCCATCACCACCTCGTGGTTGAGCAGCGACACATCGCTGAGCTCGGCGCTGCGCTCAAGGCGCTGGTGGTACTGCAGCATCGCCTCCAGGTTGCGCGCCTCGGCGGTGATGCGGACCTGGCCCTTGCGGGCGTCCGGGGTCAGGGTGAGCAATGCCACGTCTTCCTGCGGTTGCGCTTCGAGCATGGCGAACAGTTGCTGCCAAGGCCGTTGCAGCTGCTGCGAGACACTGCGCATCTGCGCCAGGCGTTCGGCCTGCTCGCGGCTGGCGGCAGTGTTCTGCGGCGCGGCGGTGGCTGGGCGGCGGCCCAGTTGCAGCTCCAGGCCGTGCACACGGGCCTCCAGCTCGACCTGTTCGGCCTGCAGGTGCTGCTGCAGCAGGACCAGCGCGGCGACCACGGCAGCGCCCAGGGCCAGCAGCGACCAGGCCAGCGGGCTGCTGCGCCGGGGTTGGAATTCCAGATCGAGGCGGCGCATCTCAGGCCACCGCTCGCCACATGGCGCACAGCGGGTCGCTGTCGCCGGCCGGTTGGCACAGCTGCACCGCCGCCAGTTGCGACACATCGCCCCGGCCCGGGGCATGCAGGTAGACCCGTGGCAGCTGCTCGCCGTACAGCTCGCAGGTGCGGTCGATCAGGGCCTGCAGCGCCTGGTCGCTGTCGGCACAACCTTGCGCCAGCACTTGCTGCCAGGCCCCTCCGGCCGCCATCAGCAGCACGCTGCGGCGCGGTTCGGCCAGGACGAAGAGGAAGTCGCCCTGGCCCAGCTGCGCCGAGCAGCGGTTGTAGGCGGCCATCAGGTAGGGCTGCACCGAGCGCAGCTTCAGGCGGCTTTCATCGACCAGCGCCTGCAGCCCTTGCAGCAGCGCCCTGGGCAGCGCCGTGGCGATGCGCGCGGCACCGGCAGGCTCTGGCGACAGGACGATGCGCCAGTCGTCCAGCGACTGCCCGTAGAGGTTCTCGAAGCAGGCCCTGGCGTAGGCATCCAGCTCAGCCGACGTGCCGATGGCGTCGCTCCACGGCACCAGGCAGAAGCGGCTGAAGCGGGCCGACAGCAGCACCCTCAATTGTGCGCCCCGTACGGCGTGTTCGGCCAGCAGCGCGGCAAGCGCTTGCAGGGCAGGTTCCCAGGCCGGTTGCGCGGCATCGCAGGTGAAGGCGCGGCTACCCAGCCATTGGTGTTGATTGGCGTGCCAGCGACCCAGGCCGACACCCTCGGCGCCGAGCACGGCGCAAAAGCGATCAGGCGATAAATGTGACACGGTTGATCTCCTCAAGGGTGGTACGGCCCTCGCGGACCAGGTCCAGGGCAGAGGCACGCAGCAGGCGCAGGCCGCGCTGGCAAGCCAGCGTCTTGATCTGCGCCAGGGGGCGGCGTTCGACGATCATCTGCCGCAGGTCGTCATCCAGGTGCAGCAGTTCGGCAATGGCGCTGCGCCCGCGGTATCCGCTGCCGCGGCACTGGCCGCAGCCCTGGGCGCGCACGAACTGCCAGCCGGTCACCGCTTCGCGGGTCAGGCCCGAGGCGGCCAGGGTCTCGTCGTCCACTTCGCAAGGCGTGCAGCAGTGCGAGCAGGCCAGGCGAATCAGGCGCTGGGCCAGCACGGCGTTGAGCGCGGAAACGAAGCTGTAGGGGTCGACCTGCATCTGGCTGAAGCGCCCGATCACGTCGAACACGTTGTTGGCGTGGATGGTGGTGAACACCAGGTGGCCGGTGAGCGCCGACTGCACGGCGATCTGCGCGGTGTCCGGGTCGCGGATCTCACCGACCAGGATCTTGTCCGGGTCATGGCGCAGGATCGAGCGCAGGCCACGGGCGAAGGTCAGGCCTTTCTTCTCGTTGACCGGGATCTGCAGCACACCGGGCAACTGGTACTCGACCGGGTCTTCGATGGTGATGATCTTGTCCACGCCGTGGTTGATCTCGCTGATCATGGCGTACAGGGTGGTGGTCTTGCCGCTGCCGGTGGGGCCGGTGACCAGGATCATGCCGTAGGGCTCGGCCGCCAGGCGGCGCAGGGCGCGCAGGGTTTCATCGGCGAACCCCAGAGCCTGCAGTTGGACACCGCTGACACGGTCGGACAGGTCTTGTTTGTCGAGCACCCGCAGCACCGCATCCTCGCCGAAGATGCTCGGCATGATCGACACGCGAAAGTCGATCTGGCGCTCGCCGATGGCGATCTTGAAGCGGCCGTCCTGGGGTACGCGCTTCTCGCCGATGTCCAGTTCGGCCATGACCTTGATGCGCGAGATCACCTGGTCGGCGAAGGCACTGCCGCTGGCCTTGCCGGCACCGTTGAGCACGCCGTCGATGCGGTACTTGATGGTCAGGCCCTGGCCGGTCATGCCCAGGTGGATATCGCTGGCATGTTGCTTGAGGGCGTCGTAGAGGGTCGAGTTGACCAGCTTGACCACCTTGCTCTGGTCTTCGCTGATGCTGGTCAGCGACAGCCGTTGCAGGGCATCGGTATCGCTGCTGGCCTCGGTATCGTGGTCCAGGGCATCGACAGCGTGGAAACTTTCTTCGTGGCGGGCCAGCAAGGTCGCCAGGTCAGCGGCGTGGGCCAGGTACAGCGGCGCGCCTTGCAGGGTGTCATCGATCCAGGCCAGGCGGGCGGGGTCGAAGGGGTCGGCGAACACACCCAGCACTTCACCGCCCTGCTCGATCAGCACGAATTCGCGTTTCAGGCACAGGGCCAGGCTGACCTTGTCGAAACGCGGGGTGCTGGCCAGCAAAGTCTGGCTGTCGAGTACCGGGTAATGCAGGGTCAGGCCGAGGCGGCGCAGGAAGGTGTCGGGGGTGTCGGCGGACAGGCGCTCAAGGCAATTGAGCAGACGCTCGTCGCTGGCTTGCAGGCGGGCCTGGGCGAGCAGGTCGCGGGGGTAGGCTGAGTGAGGCGCTGGCTGTACCGGCCTCATCGCCGGCAAGCCGGCTCCCACAAGATCGGTGCAATGCTCAGGGGTGTGCTGTACCTGTGGGAGCCGGCTTGCCGGCGATGAGGCCCAAACGCTGTGATCGATTACATCTGACATGGCCTACGACTCCGCTCAGGGGGCGCGTCGCAGGCTGGCTCAGTCTGCGGGCGCCTTTATTCCCCAGTGAGCAGTTGATCGTCGTCAGGTCCGGGGGGCATGGCGCCATTACGGCGACGGTCGGCCAACACCCAGCTGCCATCGTACAACTGCAAGGGGAACGATTCGTTCCTGTTCTGGCGTCGTTCGACATACCCCTCGGCTGGATCGTCAGTGGCCCTGCGCCGGCGCTTGATGCCCACCAGGTCGAGGATTGCACGCGCCAGTTCCGCCAACGGGAACGGCTTGAACAGGACGTGAGTCACTCCCAGTTCGGCGGCCCGCTCACGGACCTCGACGGTCGGGTGGGCGGTGATCAGCACGAAATGGCACTGCCTGTTCTTGCGTACGGTCTCCAGGACCTGAAAACCCTCCATGTCGGGCAAGCGGTAATCCAGCACTATCACTTGCGGTGCCAGGCGTTCAGCCAGGTCAATTCCAGTGGCACCGTCGTGGGCAACCTGTACATCCAGGCCTTGCGCCTGCAGATACGCCTGCAGGTTTTGCGCAAGGGTCTGTTCGTCATCGACTACCAATACTCTGTTCACCAAGGTCGACTCCCAAGTACTGCCCGGTTACCCGGTCTGCGAAGTGCGCCCTTGTACAGGCTTGAGCAGGCTTCGTGCCAGGCGTGAATAGTCATGTTGCACCACTGTAAGCCATTGATTTTACTGGTATGCCCCAGTCTCCCCGCAACAGGCGAATGCCCACTTCCCCACATCCGGGGAAGATGATGGCACTTTGCCAAGCCATTATTCCCCAGCTTTGGGGAAAGGCCGTGGGCGATCTCAGTTGGCGATCTGCACTGTAGCGGATTCGCGCAAACGTTGGCGAACGGCCTGGCGGGACTGGGCCTGCAATTGCCCGACGAGTGCGTCCCTGGCCAGTGCCAGGCCCTGTTCTCGTATGACTGAAGGCGTATCACTTTGGTTCTGCGTTCCTTGCAGTGTTTGTCGATTGGCCTGGTAGAACGCTTCTACCTCGGCCGAGCTGGGTGCATCGATCGCGCTGAGCTGGGCATAGGCTTGCTGCGCGGCCATCTCGTGGCGCATGTACTCAGCGTACCCTGCCCGATCGAAACCCGCATCCGCCAGCCGCTGCTCGAACAGTGCCGGGCTGCCGAAAGCCGCCTCCAATGCGCCCACCTGCGCTGATACCTGTTCATCACTGACGATGATGCCGCGGCGCTGCGCCTCCTGCCACAGCAGTTCCTTGTCGATCAGCTCGTCCAAGGCCTGCTCGCGCAGGCGCTTGTACAGCGTCGGGTTGCGGATGCTGCTCAACGCACGGCCCTGGGCTTCGAGGTACTCGCTGAAATAACGCTCCAGGCGCATGACCCCGATGTCCACGCCATTGACCCGCGCCGCAGGCATATCGGCCCAGCTCGCCTTGGCGACCATCAGCAACAGGCACAGCAACAGGATACGCATGGGGACCTCCGCTCAAAGGCTGTCCGGCACAGGCCGGTAGGGGGCGACGGATGTAAAGCGTGGCCCGGGCAGGCCCACCGCGATCACGTGGGCACCCGCCATGCCCTGGCGCCGGCCGGGGCCGAAACCGAGCGCCGGGGTCAGGCCGGTGTCGATGTCGTGCAGGCCCTCCAGGGCGGCGACCAGGCGTTCGCGGCTGGCATCACGACCGATCTGCTTCAGGCCTTCGGTCAGCAGGCGCAGGGCACATAGCGTGTTGACCTGCAGCGAAGCCTGGCGCGGGTCGAGGCCCAGGCGCTGCTCCAGGCTGGACAGGGTCGCCAGGCCCTGCACGGTCCAGTCGCTCGGCACGTAGGGATAGGCCAGGAATACCCGCTGCGACCACTGCGCCGGTAGCCCTGCCACGGCACTGGCGACCTGGCTGGAAGCCGCCAGCAGGTAGGGCTCGCGCCCCACCGCCTGCAACGCGGCGGCCAGCTCGGCGAAGGCCTGGGGGCGGCCCAGGAAGACAATGCCCTCGCCTTCCACTGCCTGGCCGTCGAACGCCTCGATCGGTGCGGGCGACCAGCCTTGCGCCTGCAGACGTTCGCGCACCTGTTTGGCCAACGCTGCCTGGTCGGCACCGGCGTAGACGACGCGCAGGCCATCGGGTGCCAGGCCCAGGCTGGCGCGGGCGTGGCTGGCGAGGCTGAGCAGTTGGCTGGCCACACTTGGCATTGGATCGAAGATCTGCGTACTGCCACCGCTGCGCGGGGTACTGCCAATCAACGGCACACGCTGCTGTTCGAGTCGCGCAGACAGGCTTTCATCGAGCATCGGTGCCAACGGGGCGACCAGGGCAAACACCCGCTCCTGGTCGAGCAAACGCTGCAAGGCGAGCTCGGCACTGGCCTGGTCGGGGCCCGGGTCGAGCACCACCAGCTGCAGGCGCCGGCCATGAATGCCGCCTTGCTGGTTAAGTCGCGCCACGCCGTCCTCGAGCACGGCACGAATCACGTGGCCGGCCTCGGCCAACGGCCCGCTGTCGGGGAGCAAGGTGCCCAGGCGCAGCTCGCCCTCCTCCACGCCCGGGTCGCGTTCTTCACCCAGGCGCTTGAGGTAGGCGGTCAGGTTGCGCTGGTCGGCCAGGGTCAGGTCGAAACGCGGCATGGCCGGGTCCAGGCGGTTGCCGGCAGGGTCGACGCCCTGCTGGATCGCGCGGGCCAGGGTGGCGTCGGCGTAGGCCGGGTAGCTGCGGCTATTGGCTTGCCTGGCGCCTTCGCCGAGGGCCAGGCGCTGCCAGTCGAGGCTGGGGGGGCGCACGCCGCCCTCGGCGCGGCCACGACCGTCGGTGCCGTGGCAGCTGGCGCAGGGCAGCACGCTGGCGGGGACGCTCATGTCGCTAGCACCGACCCGGGCCGTCAGCTGTGCGTCACTGCTCGACACGCCTTCGCGATAGAGGCGCTTGCCGGCTTGTTCCTGGGGGGTGAGGTCCAGGGCCAGGGCTTGGCCGGTGAGGCTGATGGCGATGAGCAGGGCAAGGGCTTTTGTAGTGTTCATGCTGGCCTCTTCGCGGGGCAAGCCCGCTCCCACAGGCGATCCGGCTCGTCCCGCGAACAGGCCGGTGGCCCTCATGATCCTCACCGCCCAGCCAAAGGTTGGGCCAGCAGCTGCATGCGCTGGGCAATGGCCACGGGCGGTGCATCCGGACGAATCTTGCTCCAGCGCTTGCCTGCCACGTCGCCGGCAATCAGCTGGGTCGAGTGCTGCTCGGGGCTGGGCAGGAACTGGCCGATGCGCCCCAGCACCATGTCGACGTTGGCTTTGTCGCCGGTCAGGAACACCCAGTTGGCACTGTCCACGCCCTGCTTCTCGGCGAAGGCCTTGAGCGCCGCCGGGGTGTCGTTGAGCGGGTCGCTGCTGATCGAAACGAACGTCACCTGGCTGGCAAGCGCCGGCCCCATGGCGTCGCGCACTTCACGCAGCTTGCGGGTGATCAGCGGGCAGGCGTCGGTACAATGGGTGAAGATCACGTTGATCATCACCACCTTGTCCTTGAGCACATCGCTGTAGAAGCGCACCTCGCGGCCGTTCTGGTCCTTGAGCACGGTGTCGGTGAACCAGGTCTGTGCATCGCGGGTGCCGCCGCCGCTGGTCATGGCCTGTGGCGCCGGCTGTGGGTCCGGCGCACTGGGTGCGTGGCCTTCGTGGGCCATGGCGACGGACGCCATGATCCACAGGCAACCGGTCAGCACCAGCCAGTCGAAGCTGCGCATGCCAGCGGCGCGTGAGGTATGGCTGCTCATGGTTGCACCTCTTGTTGGTGTTCGGCGATCGCGGTGCTCTTGGCGTGCACCCGGCGGGCGCTGAGGCGGTTGACTTCCTCGACCAGCACGGCCGGGTCGGTGAAGCCGTAGTAGCGTGTCCAGTGGCCGCTGCGTCCGTCACCGACGAGGATCAGCGGCGGGTGCTGGCTGAGATCGGCGCTGAAGCTGCCCAGGCCCTTCAGGGTTTCGGTAATGGCATAGGGCGTACCGGTCAGCCAGCTCCAGCCCGGCCCATGCTGGAAGGACTTGGCGTACTGCTGCAGGCGTTTGGCGTCGTCGCGCTGCGGGTCGACGCTGATCGACACCAGCTGGATCTCCTCGCCCACCCGGCCACCCAGCTGCTGCTGGACCTTGCCCATGATCGACGACACCACCGGGCACACCGTGGTGCAGCTGGTGTAGATGAAGCCCATGACCACCAGGTGTTCACCTACCAGGTCCTTTTCCAGGCGTACCGGCATGCCGTCCTGGTTCAGCAGCGAGACATCGGCAAAGCGCACGCTGGCCTTTTCCTGATGGGCCGGCGCTGGCGGTTCGGCAGGCCCGCCATGGTCGTGGCCGGCATGGGCCAGGGCGAAGTTGCTGGCCAGGGCCAGGCTCAGCACCAGCAGCTTGCAAGAATGCTTGGCGTTCATCGCACATTCCTCACGTCGGTCTGGGAAGCGGTAGTCGCTGCGGCCGGGAGGATCCGCAGGCTGGTGTAGTTCTCTTCGGCGAACTTGCGCCCGAGCGAGGGCGACTGCACATGCAGGTACCAGGCGCCGGCTTCGGGCAGCGTCAGCGCCGCCTGGTACACCCCCTCGCCGACCTCTTCGAGCTGCTGGTTGTGCGGCATCGACGACGGTGCCAGGAAGTAGCGCAGGGTCAGATCGTTCAGGCCCTGGCGTGGTCGACCATCGTCACCGACGATGCGCACCTTGGCCGTGAACGCGCTGTGCTGGGGCAACGGCTGGTCCAGGCCGATGAACTCGGCGTGCGCGCCTTTGCGTTTGCTGGCGTCGGGTGCCGCCGCCACCTCGGTGCTGAAGCAGTGGATGATCTGTGGCTGGTTGAGCAGGAACGCCACGTCGAACTTGCCGGCCGCCGGCATTTTCACCGTCGATCCGTACACCCCCGGCGCCACCTCGCGCAGGCTGCGGTCGATGACCAGCGCCGCGCGGGCCTGGTGCCCCCGGTTGTTGTAGCCGGACATCGGCGCGTTCATGCCTTCGGCATAGAAGTAGGTGGTGTTGTCCACCGGGTTGACCACGAACACCGAGTTGTCGTCGCGAGACACCGACAAGCCCTGGGCCAGCGGCAGGTCACCGGCCTGGCGCGGCGCAGCGGGACCCGCCTCGAAGCTCTGGATGATGGGCTGGCGCCCTTCGCCCAGGCTGCTCAGGTTGATCATGCTGACCTTCGAGGAGGCCAGGCCGCGCACGTAGGCATAGCCTTTGGTGAAGGTCAGCTGGTACGGCTCGGCAGCCACCGGAATACGGTGGATCAGCTGGTCGGTACTGGCATCGATCACCAACGCCTGGTTTTCCAGGGTATTGAGCACGATGCCGTAGCGGCCATCGCTGCTGAAACGCATCGGGCCCAGGCCCTGCTCGGCCTTGACGATGTGGCGCAGCTGGTGGCTGCGGGCATCGTACACCCGCACCGTGCCCTCCTGGCCATCGGTGACGTACACCGCCTGGGACAGTGCCGAATACGCCACCGCCAGTGGATGAGGCCCCACCTCCAGGGTCTTGGCCAGACGCATCTCGGGGATGTCGATGATGCTCAGGGTGCCGCCGTCGCGGTTGCTCACGTAGGCCCAGCGCGAATCGCTGCTGAAGGCGATCTCATGATGCCCGGAGCCGGTGGCGAAGCTTTTCAGCATGCTGCGGCTGGGCACATCGATCACCGTCACCCCGCCCCTGGCCGGGTCGTCGCTGTTGTTGCCGACCCATAGCCGGCGCTGATCCGGTTGCAAGGCCACGCGCAGCGGTTGCTCGCCGGCATCCACGCTGGCCACGCGGGTGAAGGTTTCCGTGTCGATGAGCGCCACCTTGCCGCGCTCGGGGATCGACACGAACACCTGTTTGTCGTCGCTGGTGGCCGTCCAGTCCATGGGGCGCCCAGGCAGGTCGATGCGCGCCATGGTGCTGGTCACCCCGCCGACGGACACGGTCGGGTCGATCACCGTCAGGCTGGCATCCTTGTTCAGCACCAGCAGGAAATAGCTGTTGAGGTCCAGCAACGGCCGGGCCCCGATGCTGCTTTTGAGGAACAACGCGACGCGGGCCTTGCAGCTGTGCTCGCGGGTCGCCTCCTGGGGCGCCGTCAGCGCCGGGTCGATCCATGCCCCCGGTGCCATGCCCGACAGTGGCTGGCCGCTGCTCTGGTCGGTGACCTTGAAGCGGATGTTGGCGAAGCTGCCTTCACGCAGTTCTTCACCTGCCAGCGGCCGCGCCTCGAACTCCACGATCACACCGTCCCGGCTGAGCCGGTGCAGGGCCTGCGGGTCGGCAGGTTCCTGCAGCAGCTCGCGGGGGTCGCACCAGAGCTGTTCGTAAGCCACGCCCAAGGTGATCAAGCCCACTCCCATTACCAAGCCAAGATACGCCGAGCGAAGTTTCTTATTGTTGGTACGCATGCGCTCTCTCCCTTACTGCGCTGGCGCCGTCGCCGGCGGCACGTCGTTGGTGACCCGCAAGATCCCCCACAGCCCCGAAAGGTTGCCGTAGGCAGCATAGTCCCGGAACAAGTAGTCTCCCGGCACGGCGTTGGCGCCCCCGGCACTGGGCAGCATGAAGCTGAAGTGCGCCGCCGGCAGCACGCTCTCCTGGGCGCCGATGTACATGGCCATCGGGTTGTTGCCAAAGCGAACCGAGCCGATACCCGGCAGGTTCATCGGGTAGCCGTCGAGGTCATTCTTCTCGGCCAGGAAGTTGTGCAGCGGCCACAGGTGACCATCGAGCTGATAGGTCATGCCACGGCTGCCGCCGCTGGGCATGACAATGTGGTTGCGCACCGGCTGGCCCGGTTTGGCGTACAGCACCGGGGTCACCGGGTCGCCACCGACCAGGGCGTTGGCGTAGGCCATGTGGGCGTTGGGCACATCACCGAAGCCCAGGCCATCGGCGCGGCCGAACGGCGAGTCCGGCGCCATGCCGAAGCGCAGCCACAGCGGCTCGGTCTTGTAGTTGACGGCCATGTTGCCGTTGTCCTGCGGGTCGCCCGCTGCACCGTTGCCCTCGGTGTTGATGCCTTCCACCGGACGGCCATCGGCCCAGCGCATGTTCAGCGCCCGCTGCCAGACCGTGACGAAGTCGCGGTAGTCCGGCTGGCCAGTGACCTTCACCGTGGCCTGGGCGCGGCTGGCCGCGTCCTCGGTCCAGGTGGCGGTTTGCGGCAGGATGCTCATGGCGCCGACCAGGCCTTTCTGCGGTTGCTTGATGAAGTCCGACGGGGTCAGGTTGAGGCCCCCGAACTCGATCGGCGTGGTGTTGATGTTGTCCACCGTGCGGCCCAGCTGCAGCGTCGGCTTGCCTTCACGTTCCAGGTGGCCGGCGTAGTACTGGTACACCTTGCTCGGGTAGGCGCCGCTGTTGCCGGCCCGGGGCGGTACGGTCTGCACCGGGTTGAGGCCGATGTTGGCACCGTCGGACTTGGTGATGTCATAGGCCAGCAGTTGCGCGTGCAGGCCAACGTGGCTGGAGGGGCGCATGAGGTTGTTGGCAAAGGCGGTGGCACCCTCGCTGTCGAACCGGTCACGCTTGACCACGTTGTGCATCACCGCCGTGGTCGGCAGGTCAGGCATGACCATCGGCAGGCGGTTTTCCAGGGTGATGCTGATGCAGTCGCCAGCGTTGGCACGCAGGATCAG
The DNA here is from genome assembly GCF_044749545.1 of Pseudomonas sp. NPDC089396. Lineage (NCBI taxonomy): Bacteria > Pseudomonadati > Pseudomonadota > Gammaproteobacteria > Pseudomonadales > Pseudomonadaceae > Pseudomonas > Pseudomonas sp. NPDC089396. The sequence goes on from NZ_JBIVIC010000007.1 coordinate 74,299, forward strand.
CGGCTCCACAGGCACGCCGGGCTTGAGCTTGCCGGTGGTTGCATCGAGGTCGGCCTTGCGCACGTACAGCACGGCAGTCGGGTCGTGCAGCGGTGCGCTGTGGCCACCGATGGTGAAGGTTTCGCCATCCTCGGGGTCGACACCGCTGACCTGCGGGATGCTGGTCTTGCGGTTGTTGAACACCAGGGTGCCGCCGTTGGCCTTGAGCGGGCCACCGACGTGCTGGCCGATGCCGGCCGAGTCGGTGATGCTGACCCCGTTGCGGTTTTCGAGGATGTCGTTGGCCAGCGCGGCGACGATTTCGTAACTGCGTTTGACCGTGGTGCGAGACCCGATGCCATTGGGGTTAGCCGTGGTTTTCGGGCAGATGCCATCGAAGTTCACGGTGTTGCGCATGGCCACCGGCTGCGGGTTGTTGGGCAGCGGGTAGAGGTCTGCGCGCTGCGCGGTGTAGTTGCGCATGACGCCCCAGATGCCGTTCCAGTAACCTTCCAGGGCCGCATCCAACGAGTACAGGTAGTCGCCGTTGGTGGCCGCAGAGCTGGAGATCATCGACACCGGCGCCATGAAGCCCAGCTGCTCGGAGATGCCGATCATCTGCGACGACTTCCAGCCCGAGTTGGAGCTGTTGCCGAAGCCGGTGCCGTTCTGCAGCCACTTGACGCCGTGCAGGGTGACGTTGTGCTCCTCTTCATGGCCACCGGCATGCATGCGCAGGCGCACGTTGTCGCCGGAGTAGGTGCGCAGCATCGGGGTGAACGGGTCACCCGGTTCGGCGCCGGCCTTGTTGATGTGTGGTGGGAACAGCGTGGTCCCACCGGTAGGGCCGACCGCCGAGGTGATCGCCGCCGGCGACAGGTTCATCGCCGGGATGGCACGGTCGGTGCGGGTCTGCAGGGCATAGCTGAGGTCGCCGCCGAGGCCGTCGGCCTGCATGCCGCGCTTGCCATCCGGGCCGACCTTGTTCGGGTCGAACACGCGCAGGGCCAGGGGCTCGTTGCGGTAGTTGACGACGAACATGCCAGGGTCATCCACCGAGATCGCCTGCGGGCACGGCCGGCTCGGGCAGCCTGGGTTGATGCCGCCGCGTTCCTCGACGATGGCTTCCAGCAGGTTCGAGGCCTTGCCCCGTACCGGCGGGTTGATGGCGTAGCGGAAACTGTCGGCGGTGGCGGGGTACGACTGGCCGTCGGGCACGCCGTTGGGGCCGGCACCGACATACACACCGGCTTCATAGGCATGCTGGAAGTCGCTGTACTCCAGGAAGAACTCGCGGTAGCTGTCGTTCTTGCCGTCACCGTCGTGGTCGCCGGTCTGGATCACCGCCTGCCACGAGGTCGGGCCGCCATCCTGGCGGATGGCCGGGTTGTACAGCTGCTCGCCGGTTTCCGCGTGGTACCAGGTGGAACCGGCAGGCTCGGCCAGCACGGTGGCGTACAGGCCCAACTGCTGGTGGGTCGATGGGCCGAGGTGGTCGTGGGTGAAGATGGTGCCCAGGCCACGGTCGACGTTGAACACGTTGACCAGCGGGTCGGCGAACCAACGCTGCATGGCGGTGCGCGCGCCGAGCCAGTCGGCCCGGCCGAAGCGGCCGAAGTACGGGTGCTGCTTGGCTTTCGGGCAAGCGGCGGTGCCATCGCGGCTATCGCCTTCGCTGCAGCCGTTGAAGGCACGGATGGCCTGTATACGCTCGACCACGCTGCCGGGCGAGAGGATGCCGTCTTCGTAGTTCCAGCCGTTGGCCGAACCGTCGGCAGCGGTCAGGTCCCACTTGGGCAGGTGGATGTGCTGGCCGATCACGTCGGTCGGGGTACGCACCTGGTAGTCGTCCATTTCGTAGTACGACGGGATCAGGTTGGTGTGCTGGTACATGGTGCAATCGAAGGTGTTCATGCGCATCACCAGCGGCTCTGGTGGGCGCTGTTTGGTGATGACCGGCCAGGCGTCTTCCCACAGGGCGATGATGCGCGCTTGCGGGAAGTGGTAGCCGACCTTGTTGTACACCGCGTCGAACTGGATGTTGGCGCCCTTGTAGATACGTGGGCGGTCGGCGGTGAAGGTTGAAGCACCGCGGAAGTTGATGCCCGTCAGGCTTTCGCCACTGAAGAACTCGCCCACCCCCGAATTCTGGGTCAGGCGCTTGCCGCGGTCATCCATGCAGGGCTCGTAGAACGGGGCGCCGGCTGTCGGCAGCGCGCCGTTGGTACGGAACGCCTTGGCGACCGGTTGGCCGTCTGGCACCAGCGCGTAGCTGGGGTGCTCGGCCTTGGCGTGGAACTGCATGGCGGCCTGCTCGACATCGGTGCCTTCTTCCGGCAGGTAGATCGGCTTGGCCTTGTGCACCACTTTGGAGAAGTCCAGCTTGGTGGTGGTGGTTTCGGCTTCACCGCCTGCGGACACACCGTCCAGGGCGTGGCGGCCGAGGCCACCGTCCCAACCATCGACCTGGTTGGCGTCGAGGTTGGCCCACAGTGCCTTGCCGCTGTCTTTGAGCTGCCGGGCCAATGCCGGGTCGAGCATGTCCAGTGGCGGGGTTGGCGGGCGGTTGCCGACGCTGCTTTCCATGCCACCGATCCAGAAGGGGTAGCCAGGGTTCTTCAGGGTGCCGTCGGCGTTGCGGTTGGTCTCGCTGCGGTCGACCAGCGCCAGGGAACCAACGGCCTTGGGCGCGGCGGGTTGAGGGGCGTGGTTGTCGTCCCCCTCCTCTTCGTCGTCATCGTCCTGTTCATGGCTTGCGACCAAGGTTTCCGACAGCTTCGGTACCACCACCACCTTGCCTGGCATCGGCGCCATGGCCTTGCCAGGCAATGGCACGATGGCCGGGATCGGCGTACCGGCCACGATCTCGCCGTCCGGCAGCGCGCGTGCACCTACCGCCGGCTTGCCGCTGCGCAGGGCGAACGGTGTGCTGTGGAAGCCGTTGCTGGCCTGCCCGCTGACCTCCAGGCGAGTGCCCTCCTCGAACACGTCGTGCACCCGCCACATGGCCCACATGCCCTGGGCGAAGTGCGGGTAGAAATGGCAGTGGTAGATGGCGTCGCCGGCCACGCGGTTGCGGTTGCCGGAACCGCCGTTGGCGATTTCGTAGGTGTAGCCGACGCCCGCGCCGATGCCCTGGGCATCGATGTAGTCGGAGTTGTCGTCATTGGGGTTGAACAGCCACTGGTGCCCGTGCAGGTGGAAGATGTGCTGCTCGTGGCCGTTGTGGGTATTGCGGAACTTGGTGAAGTCGCCAATGTAGCTGTGGTGCACGTTGGCAGGTTCGGCCGGGAACAGGGCCATGCTGGCCTTGACCCCGGTGGCGCTGGCCGGCGGCACTTCGCCCGGGCGGATATGCTCGAGGCCAACGTTGGCCGGCACATCGACCAGGGTGCCGACATCGCCAACGGTATGGGCGCTGAGGAAGAATTCTTCGTAGGCGCACGACAGGCAGTCGTGCATCGGCCCTACTCCCAGCCGGTTGGCCACCACCTCGGCGCCCATGCCGCCGGAGCCGTAGTTGATCATGAACGAGTCGCGGGTCGGTTCCAGCACATGCCCCATTACCGGGTCTGCCCAGTAGCCAGGGAAGGCCTGGGTGCCGGCGACTTCATCGGCGAACTGCGAGGCGAAGTCACGGAACGCTTCCAGCCGATTGGGCATCGCCGGGTTGCGCTTGCCGATGCTTTCCAGCGGGTAGGTGGACTTGGGGAAGCTGCCATCGGGGTTGGGGCCCATGACGATGGCATCGGTTTCGCTGTTGAGGATCTGGTTGCCATCGACCATGGCGATGATCGGCTTGCCGGCCTTGCCCTCGCTGATCCAGGGTTCGGTCTGCGGGTAGCGCGCCTCGTAGTCGATCACCGGTTGGCCGGTGGGGGTACGGCCAGTGGTGGCCAGGCGCATCTCTTCTTCGGTCAGGGTATTGCGGTAGGTACGCCCACCTTTAGGGACCACCACCACCTGGCCGAACAGGCCGTTGGACACGTTGCCGGCAGTGCCTTCACCGCCGAAGGTGGCGGCCTTGCTGGTGGCGGCGAATGCCCCTTCGCGTTCGGCATAGAGGGTATAGCTGCGGGTGCTGCCGGGGCTTACCAGGAAGTTGCCGTTGCGCCCGGTGTTGGCAGAGATGTCGGCGATGCTGTTGACCGCCTGCATGCCATTGACCTGGAAACCCACCAGGCGCTCGGCCACCTGCTCGTCGGCGACGAGGCCTTCACCGGCTTCGTTCTCGACCTCGGTTTCCGGTCCTTCTTCGCCCTCTTCGCCCTCTTCACCTTCGGGCGCTTCGGCGTCGATGCCATGCTTGTTGGGGTTGGCCTTGTAGTCGAGCAGGTTGGTCAGGTTGACCGTCAGGCAGTCCCCGGCGGCCACGCGCAGCACGATCGGGCGCGGGCGCTTGTCGGGGCGCAGGGTGACCTTGCCGGGCACCGCGGCACCGCCCTTGCTGAGCGGTACCTGGTTCTCGTCCACCACGTCCTCGCGCAGGGCGAACATCATACCGTTGGCGTTCTGTGCGCCCAGGCGGTTGAACATCAGTGGCTGGTCCAGGGCCACCACGTTGGCCACCAGGGTGCGCTGGCATTGCACAGCCGCCTCGCTGGTCGCTTGCCAGCCGAGTAAGGCCAGCACGAGTGATGTCAGGACGGGGCCTTTGTTCGGGGTCGACATTACTGCACCTCCGGGACACAGACAGGGACTGTGAAGAGAGGTCAGCAAGGTGTATGCCAAAGGGTAATGACGTTAATTTTCAGTCGGTTGCACGATGAAGCAGAGGAAACTGGGGAGGATTCCCCAGGAGAATTCCCCAAATGAGGGGACGATTTTCATTGGCATTTGGGATCCCAAAAAATTCTGGTTGAATCGGCTTGAACATCCACAGCTTTAAGCCCTCAAACAGGAGATACCGCCTCTCTTGCCAGGAGCCTGCCGATGCCCATTCAGCTTCCAGCCTCAAGAGCCCCGCAGCCATGAAAATGCCCGGCCGCGCCCCCAACACCCCTGTGCAGCTCGATTATGTGCGCGACACGCTGTTCGGCCCGGTGGCCCAGAGCGTGGAATGCCAATGCCAGCTCGCCGCCCTCAGCCTGCAGGGGCGCCCCGCCCTGCGCCTGCACATCTGCCCACCGCTGCCGGACAAGGTCGAACGCGCCCACAGCGTGGCCTTCGTCTGGGATGGCCGCAGCTACCACGGCGTGGTGCGTGACCAAGGCAAATGCGGCGATGGCGGCCTCAACCTGCTGGTCGAGTTGCAATAGCCGATCAACGGCGGCGAACCGGGCTGAACCTGGCGCAAGCGGCGTACCTCCATAACTAAAGGCCTCTGCCTTCAGGAGAACGCCATGAACAGTCCGTTGCTCAAGCTCTTCACCCACCCTTCCGACGCCTGGATAGAGATTCGCCGCGCCGAAGAGGATCACCCGCAACAATACCTGCCGCGCTTGCTGGTGCTGGCGTTGATCCCGGCGCTGTGCCTGTTCGTGGGTACCACGACCTTTGGCTGGAGCCTGGCCGCCGAGGAGCGTGTGCGCCTGAGCATGGGCAGCGCGGCACAACTGGCCGGGCTGCTGTACGCGACCACAGTGGTGGGCGTGATGCTGATGGGGGTGATGATTCGCTGGATGTCACGCGGCTTCGATACGCAGCCCAGTCTCAACCAGTGCATCGGCTTCGCCGCCTATTGCGCCACGCCGTGGTTCTTCGCGGGGGTGATCGGCCTGGTGCCGATTCGCTGGTTGGCCTTGATCGTACTGGTGGCAGCGTCGGCCTATGCCACCGTGCTGCTCTATGGCGGGCTGCAGACCTTCCTGCGCCTGCGCAAGGAACAGGCGATGCTGTTCGCAACCTGCGTGTGGGGTGTGGGGCTGTTGCTGCTGGTGACCATCCTGGTGTCGATGATCCTGTTCTGGACCAACGGGCTGATGCCCGAATACGTGCGCCCGGCCAGCCTCGGCTGACCGGCGCGCACCGCGTCGCTCAGGCCATGGCCCTGAGCGACGTCGGGTGACTGGAACGCAGTGCGTGCAGTTGCCCGACCAGGTTCACGACATCGCGGCAACTGTTGAGGTTCTGCAACGACACCCCGGTGAGGACAACGCCCTCCTCCAGGTTTTGCCCTTGGCCCAGCCGGATGGTCAGGCTGACGCCATCTGTGCAGCTCACTTCACAGCGATCAGGCAGGCAGGCTTGCTCGATCAATTGCCGCATTTCGAGCATCGAAACTCCTATCAACGACATGGTACGACCCTCTCTGTACTGGATGGCCTGTTGTATGTGGTTACGCCCTTGGCAGGCAGGGTGCCAATTGATAATGCGCATGCCCAAGCGGCCGTCCATGCGCCGGGGCAATCGTAGTGCGGGAGATCATCTAGCACCTTAGTGGAAGAACTCTTGCTGGCCATGACCGTTCGCTCGAATGATGGCACTTGCAGACAGACGGTCGGCAATGCGCCATCTGTCGTGCGTTGGGCTGTCCGAATCAAACTTTTACAGCGTTTCGAGGCTCCCACTTTTCAAGCCAGAGCACTTCTTGCACTCACCCTTCTCCGCTGCGCAGGACTCCGAATACCCGATGATCGACGCCAAACTCTACGTGATCGACTATCAGCTGCATGGCAAGCCCAAGTCATTCATCATTCGCGCTGAACGCATGGACAACGCCGAAGCGTGGCACTGGGCGAGCTGTGATGCCGGCCTGGGCCGCATCGGTCGCTACAGCCACGAGAAAATCCGCAAGGTGAGCAAGCCGTTGGCCGAGCGCTTCGGCATCAGCGAGGTGAGTTGGCGGCAGTCGGGCTGAGGTCGGTCAGTGAAGCCCACAAGTGCTGTGCGGCATAGGCCCGCCAAGGTCGCCAGGCCAGGGCACGTTCGCCCAGGTGCGCGTCGGGCCCTTCCTGCAGGCGCAGCGCCTTGACCAGGGCCACATCCCCCAAAGGCAATGCGTCGTGCGCGCCGATCTGGCGCAGGGCCAGGTATTGGGCACTCCAGGGGCCGATGCCTTTGAGACGGCAGAGGTTGGTCAGCACGGCTTCAAGGGGCTGACCGGGTTGCAACAGGCCAGGGTGCTCCAACAAGGCCCGGGCCAGGGTGCCCAGCGTCATGGCGCGGGAACGGGGCATGCCGAGGTTTTCCAGTGGCGCGGCGGCAATCGCTTCAAGCGTTGGAAAGACATGGGTCAGGCCGCTGGCCTGCAGCCGCAGAGGCTGGCCGTGTCGCGCCACCAGGCGCCCAGCCAGGGTCATCGCGCCCGCGACGCTAATCTGCTGGCCCAGCACGGTACGCATGGCTTGTTCGCCAGCATCCCATCCCTTCGGCACACGCAGACCGGGGCGTGCGGCAAGCAACCTGGCCATCAGCGGGTCTGCCGCCAATCCTTGGGCAATGTGCGCAGGGTTGCTGTCCAGGTCGAACACGCGGCGGATGCGCGCGATCAACGCCGGCACAGCGACACTGGATACACCGGTCAGCCGTACCCATAAACGGTGACCACAGGCGGGCCTGACCTCCAGCAAAGCGTGCCGGCCGGCGACCACCAGGGTGCGCCGGTACACGCCTTCGCTGAAGGTTTCGATACCAGGGATACAGCGGGCGGCCAGAAAGGCCAGGGTCGAAGGCCAGTGGTACGGCGCACGGTAACGCAGCCACAGGGTGTGCTGGTCATGGCTGGAGGTACGCCGTACAGCGAGCAAGGGGTTCATCGGGCAATCATGCCATCTGCCCAAATCGTCCTCTATGGAATTCATCGAACGCTTCGGCGATTTCTTCCTGACTGTTCATCACGAAAGGGCCATAGCCGACGATAGGCTCATCGATGGGCTCGCCACTGAGCAGCAGCACGCAAGCGTCCTCCAGCACCTCCAGCGCCACCCCCTCGCCCGCCCGGTCCAGCAGCACCAGGCTCGCAGGGCCTGCGTCGCGTTCGCCGTTGACCCGCAGCTTGCCGCGCAGCACCACCAGCGCGGCATTGCGGCCGGCGGCAACTGGCAACCGCACGCTGGAACCGGCCGTCAGGCGCATGTCCCAGACATCCATGGTGGTGAAGGTGCGCGCCGGCCCTGGCTGCCCGCCATAGCTACCCGCGATGACCCGCAGGGTGCCTGCGTCGCTTTCCAGCGAGACGACCGGAATGTCCTCGGCCAGCAGCGTCTGGTAGCCCGCCGCCGCTCGCTTGTCGCGTGCCGGCAGGTTGACCCACAACTGCACCATTTCCAGCGTGCCGCCGCTGCGGGCGAACGCCGGCGCATGGAACTCTTCATGGAGGATGCCGTTGGCGGCGGTCATCCATTGCACATCGCCGGGGCCGATTAGCCCGCCCGCGCCGGTCGAGTCACGGTGCTCCAGTTCGCCCTGGTAGACGATGGTCACGGTCTCGAAACCGCGGTGCGGGTGCTGGCCGACGCCGCGGCGGGCATGGGTGGGCGTGAAATCGTGCGGGCCGGCGTAGTCCAGCAGCAGGAACGGGCTGATCTGGCTGGCCAGGTTGTCGTAGGTGAACAGGCTGCGCACCGGGAAGCCGTCGCCTACCCAGTGGGCATTCGGGCTGTGGTGGATACCCAGGATCTTTTTCATGAGAAGTCTCCTCTCTTGGCTGGGTTCACCTTACCAGTGCGCACAATCAGTCAGTAGCTGGCCAAAATGGCACTGATCGTTCCACCAGCGGAACAGTTGCTCAGCTTTGCAGGAAATCGACCACCTGTTCTGCTGCCATGGCCGGGTCTTCCTGCATGAAACAGTGCCCACCGGCCACCTCGCGGGCCGTCACCCGTGGGTTCAGGCGCGCGAGCCGTTGCACCGAGTGTGGCACGAAGGGGTAGGTCTGCTGGCCATAGAGCACCAGAGTCGGCGCCTGGATGGTCGCCAACTGCGACCACATACGCGTCGGGAACGAACTGAAGATATCCACCTCGCGGCTGGGCCGGCACTTGAGCACCACGCCTTCGCCACAATCGCCCAGGGCGTGTTCGACATAAGCGCGCAACGCCGCGTCGTTCCAGCCCTTGAAGATCCCTCGCCCTTGCAGCGAAGCCAGCGCCGCTTCGCGGTCCGGCCAATGACTGCGACGGCTGGCGGCCTTGCGCGCCAACGCATGGCGACGGTGCAGGCCCAGCCGTGCAGCAATCCCCATGGCACCGATCATGCGCCGGCTGAACAATACCGGGTCGAGCAGCACGGCACGTTCGAACACGCCCGGCGCGCTGCCCAGGATCAGCCCAGTGAGCACGCCACCAAAGCTGTGCCCCGCCGCGTAACGCGGCACTTCACCGTACTCGCCCTGCCCGCTTTCGAACGCTTCCAGCGCCAATGCAGCGGTGCGGTTCCAGCCACGAAACGCATCCCCGTGGTCGCTGTCGCCATGGCCCTGGACATCGCACAGCCACAGGTCGAAATGCTCGGCGAGGTTCATCAGCAGGGGCTGGTAGGCCAGGCAGCAGAAGCCGTTGCCGTGCAGAAAATGCAGCAACGGCTTGCCGCTGGCCGGCGAGCGCCAGCCACGCAGGGTGAAGCCTTCGGAGCATTCGTGGGACCAGGGAATCAATTGCATCGGATTACTGTACTCGGCAGTCTGTCAAGACGCCGATTCTACAAACAGCAGCGGATAAAGCGAAATCACCAGCAGCAGGGCCATCAGGACATTGAACAGCATCAGCCAACGCGGGTTCTGCAGCAGCCTGCGCAGGGCACTGCCGAACATGACCCAGACGCCGACGCTGGGCAGGTTGACCAGGGCGAACAGCGCGGCGATGACGACCACGTTCATCACGTATCCCTGGGCCGGGGTGTAGGTGGTGATGGCGCCCACGGCCATGACCCAGGCTTTCGGGTTGACCCACTGGAAGGCTGCTGCACCCCAGAAGCTCAGCGGCTTGCGCGCATTAGGCGAGTCGGCGCTGAGCGGCCCGGAGGTGGCGATCTTCCAGGCCAGGTACAGCAGGTAGGCGGCGCCGACGTAGCGCAGCACGGTGTAGAGTATCGGCCAGGCCTTGAACACCTCGCCCAGGCCCAGACCGACCGACAGCACCATGACCATGAACCCGAGGCTGATACCCAGGGCATGCGGGATCGAGCGGCGCACGCCGAAATTCACGCCCGACGCCAGCAGCATGGTGTTGTTGGGCCCGGGGGTGATCGAAGACACGAAGGCAAACAGCACGAAAGCGGTGAGCAGATCGGCAGAGGCAAGCATGGCAGGCATTCCAGTATCGTTATATGTGCTGTCACACTAACGGAGTCGTCCTGCCCTGCGATCGGTACAGTTGCATTAAATTATGCAGATACACATGACTGTACCGCCACCTCTGAGCACAAGGAACATGAGCATGAGCCTGAACATTCGCCCCGCGGTACGTACCGATGCCGCTCAGATTCTGGCGTTCATCACCGAACTGGCCGACTACGAACGCGCTCGCCATGAGGTGATCGCCAGTGTTGCCGATATTGAGCGTAGCTTGTTCGATGAAGGCAGCACGGTGCAGAGCCTGATCTGCGAGCGCGAGGGTAAGGCGATTGGCTTTGCCGTGTACTTCTACAGCTATTCGACCTGGCTGGGGCGCAATGGCATTTACCTGGAAGACTTGTACATCACGCCAGAGCAACGCGGCGGCGGTGCTGGACGCGAGCTGTTGCGGCATATCGCTCGCGAGGCGGTTGAGAACAGCTGCGGCCGGCTTGAGTGGAGCGTGCTGGACTGGAACGCGCCCGCGATCGGGTTCTACGAGTCGTTAGGGGCCGAGGCGCAGGATGAATGGATTCGCTATCGCCTGGATGGTGAAAAACTGCGGCAGTTTGCTCAGGGCTGAGCAGGAGAGCCTGTTCCGGCCTCATCGCCGGCAAGCCGGCTCCCACAAAAGGCCGCACGCGGCTTTCAAGGCCTGCGGTGGGCAATCACCAGCCCTTGGGCGCTGAAGGCATTCAACAGCGCGATCCCCTGCGGCTCGATCAGGGTCTGTTCGACGCCCGCCATCTGCGCCAGCGCAGCGAGATGTTCACGGCCACTGCACCGCCGCTCTTGTAACGACACCAGCAGCGCATGAGCCAGCGGCGCCAGGCGTGAGAAACGTACTTGCAGGTCTGCGCCGCGATACGCAAGCAGCAACGTCGGCGCCTGCGGTGCCTGCTCTGGAATGCACCCAGGCCCGATCTGGCTCACCGGCCAGGCATACGCCAACGGCATGGCCAGCCTGGACAGCACCGGCACACCGTCGAGCAGGTCAGCGTCGGGATCGTGCGCCGGATCAACCTCGTCGCTGAGCAGCAACACCGTCTCGATCCATTCGTAGTGGGCCAGTTCCGCCACCCACCCCGGCAGACCCGCGCGATCGTGCAGATAGTCCACCAGCTCACCCGCCAATTGAGTGAACAGCGGCGTCTGGCAGTGATGGTTGGCGTAGAAATCTTCTATCAGCGCCCGCCATGGGTCTGGCCCGAGGCAGGCCTGCAGCACCGGAAAACTCCCTGCCAGCATCGACTGCAGGTTGCCGAAGAACAGTCGCCGGTAAACCGCCAGACGCCGTGCCTCGATCCCCGGCGGCGGTGGGTTGGCCTGCGGGTTGCGGATGTGGCGGCTCATGCGCAACTGCTGCGCTTGCAGGGTCTCATCCATGACGCAGCTCCCGTGCCGATACCGCGGTCTGCAGGCTGCGAATGTGCTGCACTTCACCCAGCAACTCGGGCATCGGCGGCAGGTTGAAGTCGCGCTCCAGCAGCGTCGGTCGCGGGCCCAGGTATGGGTAGGCACTGGCCAGTAAAGCCCAGACATCGGGCTGGACGCTGGCACCGTGGGTGTCGATCTTCAGGTCTGGCGCTTCGTCGTAGTGCCCGGCCACGTGCAGGCAGGCCACCCGCTCGGCGGGTACTCGGGCGAGAAAATCCAAGGCGTCGTAGCCGTGGTTGCAGGCATTGACCACCAGGTTGTTGACGTCCAGCAACAGGTCGCAATCGGCTTCGCTCAACACGGTCTGGAGAAATTCGATCTCGCTCATCGCCTGGTAAGGTGCGGCGTAGTAAGAAATGTTTTCCACAGCAATCCGCCGGCCCAGGGCGTCCTGCACCTCGCCGATACGCCGGGCGGTATGGCGCACGGCTTCGTCGGTGAAGGGCATGGGGATCAGGTCATAGAGATGGCCTTCATCGGCGCAGTAGCTCAGGTGCTCGCTGAACAGCGGCACCCGGTAACGGTCGAGAAACACGCGAATTTGGCGCAGGAAGGCATGGTCGAGCGGCGCGGGGCCGCCCAGCGAGAGCGACAGACCGTGGCAGGCCAGGGGAAAGCGCTCGGCCAGTTGCGCAAGGCCCCGGCCATAGGTGCCACCTACGTCGATCCAGTTGTCCGGCGCGCATTCGAGAAAATCGACGGCCCCGCTGTCCAGGGACAGCAGCTCGGGCAGCAGCGCCCGACGCAGGCCAAGGCCGGCGCCCTGCAGGGAGGGAGGTGTGTACATGGTCAGGCTCCTAGACGCGAAGTGCCCTCCCCGGCGTCTACCCGGGGAGGATGCAGGCGAGGGTCAGTTCTTGGCCTGGCTCAGTTTGCCGTACAGGTCGGCAGGGAACGGCTTGCCGCTGGCGTCGAACTGGCCCTTGCGGAACTGATACACCTCGCCCTCGGACAGGTAGCCGTCGTGGTCGGCGTCGATGGCGTCGAATTCGGCATTGGCGCCGGGGGCTTTCGCCAACAACTCGGCACGGGACACCCGGCCGTCATGGTCGCTGTCGGTACGTGCGAACGAAGCGTCACCGCACTTGCCTTCGCCACACTTGCCTTCGGCCTGGGTGGCTTTGTCCGAGGCGCCGCCGGCACCGCATTTGCCCTCGCCACATTTGCCCTCGCCGGCCTTTTGCGCAGCGGCGAGTTGGTAGCCTTGTGGCAGCGGTTCGACGGCGAAGGCCGAAGCCGTGAGGTTGATTCCGCCAACCAAGGCGATGCTCAGCAGGCCAAGGCGGGTTTTGTTTGGACGTTGGATACGGGTCATGGTGCTTCTCCTGAGTACGGTCATGCCGCTAGGGCGATAGAGCCAGGGAACGCCGCCATCGGGCTGTTCGTTCGGGCTGGCTCATTTGGCCTCAGGTGTGTATCCGGGGCGTATCAGGGTGCAGCGCGATTTGTAAGCGAACCGGTAATGCGCAGGGCGTGATACACAGTGATACACCGGCTCAGCCGATGCTCACCGCCTGGCTCACTTCCATCAGCAGCGGCACCAGTTCCTGCTCCACCTTTTCCACCGGCCAGGCACTGAGTTGCGCCGTGATGTTGATGGCCGCCACGACCTGGAAATGCACGTTGCGGATCGGCGCGGCGATGCCCACCTGCCCTACCAGCACTTGATCGCGGGTCAGTGCGTAGCCGTTGCGCCCGGCCTCCAGCACCCGCTCGAACAGGACCTCGCGGTCGATTTCGGTCTGCGCCGTGTAGGCCACCGGCACCACGTCGGCCAGGCTCGCCCGCACCCGTGCAGGCGGCAAGTCGGCCAGCAGCACGCGGCCGGCCGAGGTGCACCAGGCCGGCATGCGTCGCCCCGGCAACATCTCGGCATGGGTCTGGTTGGGGCCAGGAATGCGCATGACGTAAACGATGTCATGGCCGCTCAGGACAGACAGGTTAACCGTCAGGTTGCAACGCTCGCGGATCAATTTGAGCGCCGGCAATGCCCGGCTGACCAGCGGCGAGGCGTTCAGGTAGAGAAAGCCCAGCTCCAGCGCTTTGTGGGTCAGGCTGTAGCGCCGTGAACGTTCGTCCTTGGCCAGGTAACCCAGTTCGCACCAGGTATGGGTGAACCGCTGGGCCGCGCTCTTGGTCATGTCGCAGGCTTCGGCCAGCTCGGTCAGGCCGAGCGAGGGCTGGCCATCGCGGAAAATTTCCAGCACGCGAATGCCTTTCTCCAAGGTCTCGATGAACTGTGGGTGCTGCTGTCGCGCGTCTTTTTCGGTCACGTCGCATTGCCTCCTGCTGGGGCGCCAAGCATAGCCATCTTGACCGCTCACTGCGACCTGGCATATACATAGTACCACTACACGATAATTAGTATTGCAGAACGATACTTTAAGGAGGTTTGAATGCCTGGTCAACCGTCAACTAACTTGGCCACACGGCCCGCCTGGGAGCTGGCCGCTGAAATTCGCGCAGGACACTTGTCTGCGCGGGAGCTGACCGAGGCGTGCCTGGCGCAAGTCGAACGGCGCAACCCCGTGCTCAATGCCCTGGTCACCGTCGACGCCGAAGGTGCCCTGGCCAAGGCCGCTGCCGCCGACCGCCATCAGGCGCAAGGCAGGCCGCTTGGCCCGCTGCACGGTTTGCCGGTGGCACACAAGGACTCGTTCCTGACCGCAGGCATGCGCACCACCTGGGGTTCGCAGGTGTACGCCGAGCATGTGCCAAGCCAGGACTCGCTGATCGTCAGCCGCCAGGCCGAGGCAGGCTCGATCTTGCTGGGCAAGAGCAACCTGCCGGAATTCGGTGCCGGCTCGCAGACCTTCAACGAGGTCTTCGGCGCAACCCGCAACCCCTATGCCCCAACCTTGACCTGCGGCGGTAGCAGCGGCGGCGCGGCGGTGGCCCTGGCCACGGGCATGGTGGCCCTGGCCGACGGCAGCGACATGGGAGGCTCGCTGCGCAACCCGGCCAGCTTCTGCAACATCGTTGGCCTGCGCCCCTCCATCGGCCGCGTTCCGAACTGGCCCAACAGCAACAGTTTCGGCCAGCTGACGGTGGCAGGCCCGATGGGCCGCTGCGTGGCCGATGTGGCCTTGCTGCTGAGCGTGATCGCAGGCGAAGACCGCCGTGACCCGTTGTCGTTGCAATCGCCAGCACTGCCCCTGGACGCTCGCTTGCAAGGCGACTTCAGCGGCGCGCGCATCGCCTACAGCCCAGACCTGGGCGGCCTGCCCGTAGCGCCCGCGGTGCGTGCAGTGACCGAAGCCGGTGTGCAGCGCCTGGCCGACCTTGGTTGCGACGTCGAGCTGGCCGAACCGGACTTTCGCGGCGGCGCCCGGGCCTTCCAGGTGCTGCGCGCGCTGACCTACGCCAGCGGCTACGGCCACCTGCTCAAGACCCACCGCCCCCTGCTCAAGGACACCGTGGTGTGGAACATCGAGCAGGCCAGCCAGTTCACCGCGCAGGATGTGATCGACGCCGAAGCGGTACGGGCACGCATTTTCCGCGATACCCAGGCCCTGCTGGAACGGTACGATTTCCTCGTGGCCCCGGTCAGCCAGGTCTTGCCGTTCCCGGTGGAACAGCCCTTCGTCCGGCAGATCGGCGATCAACCAATGGACACCTACATCGACTGGATGAACAGCTGCTCGCTGATCACCCTCAGCGGTCACCCATGCCTTTCGCTGCCTTGCGGCTTCAGCGAGCAAGGCCTGCCGGTGGGGCTGCAGATCGTCGGCCGTTATCGGGATGAACAGCGGCTGCTGGCGTTTGCCCAGGCGCTGGAGACACTCAATCGCCCTTATGTGAACCGCCCGCTGGTTGGATGACCCGCAACGCTGGCAAGGCGCGACAGACGCAGACACAACGCCGGCTTGAAGCCTTTTGAACAATGCCAATAACAGTCAAAGGAAGCCCTATGTCCATCCCATCCCACGCATCGCCCCGGGCGCGGCAACCGATCCGCGCCGCCGCAGGCTCGTTTCTCGGCACCCTGATCGAATGGTTCGACTTCTACATCTACGCCACCGCATCGGCGCTGATCTTCAGCCATGTGTTCTTCCCCGGCAGCAGCCAGCTGGTGGGTACGTTGTCCTCGTTCGCCACCCTGGCGGTGGGCTTTCTCGCCCGGCCGTTGGGCGGGATCATCTTCGGTCACCTGGGGGACCGCTTCGGCCGCAAGTACTCGCTGATCCTGACCCTGTTTCTGATGGGGGCATCCACGGTCGGCATCGGCCTGCTGCCCTCCTTCGAGCAGGTCGGTCTGCTGGCACCGGTGCTGCTGGTGGCACTGCGCATCCTGCAGGGCATCGCCGTGGGTGGCGAATGGGGTGGCGCGGTGCTGCTGGCCAGTGAACATGCGCCCGAAGGCAAGAAGAGCTTCTATGCCTCGTTCGCCCAACTGGGCAGCCCGGCCGGCCTGGTGCTGTCGCTGATGGTGTTCCGCTTCATCACCGAAATGCCGGAAGCCGACATGTATGCGTGGGGCTGGCGCCTGCCGTTCCTGGGCAGCGTGCTGTTGCTGCTGCTGGCCTTCGTGATTCGCCGTGGTGTGCACGAGTCGCCTGAGTTCGAAGACATGGCCAAGGCACAAAAGCCCGTGCAATCGCCAGTCAAGGCCGTGGTCCGCGATGCCTGGCCATTGATCCTGCTGGTCATGGGCGCCTGCACCATTGGCATTTCCTCGGCCTATTTCACCAACACCTTCATGATTGCCTACGCCACCCAGTACCTGGGCATCAAGAGCTCGGTGATCCTCGAATGCCTGTCGGTGGTGGCCATCGTCCAGTTGATCAACCAGCCCATCGCGGCCTGGCTGGCGGACAAGGTCGGGGCCGGCCGATTCCTGCTGATCACGTCCGGGGCCAGTATCCTGGTGCCCTATGCGATGTTCAGCCTGGTGTCAACCGGGCAGAGCACGATGATCATCCTCGGCATCGCGCTGGCCAAGGTGTTCTCCTCGGCGTTCTATGCCGTGATCGCCGGGTACATCGTCAACGTGTTTCCGGTGTACCAGCGCTACTCGGGCATTTCCCTGGCTTACCAGGCCTGCGGCGCGCTGATCGGCGGCACCACGCCGATGGTGGGCACCTTGATCGCCGGCCAGGCGGCAGGGCAATGGTGGCCCCTGGCAGTGTTCTACTCGCTGCTCGCGTTCACCTCGTTCGCCTGCGTGATGCTGCTGGTCCGCCGGCGCAGCACGGTGCTGCAGACTAGCTTCGCCTGAGGCGCAGATCGCCAGGCGCGTGGCTCACCCTGCCAGCGCCTGGCGAGGCAACCTTCAGCGTTTGTCCAGCAACCGCGCCAACAGGAAGGTGGCCACCACGGCCAGCACCACGGCCGCGGAAATGGACGGCAGCGGGCCCCACTGTTCGATCGAGGCCTTCACGGCCAGGTAGAAGCCCAGTACCCCCACCGCGCCAATGGCATTGCCCCGCACGATCGCCCCCAGCTCCTGGTGCCCGCCCTGAACATGGGCGAACACGGCGAGCGGCCAGGCAATCACCGGGATCGGCGCCAACATGCCACTGGCCACCGGCCCCAGCCATTGGGCACTGGCCGTGATCGCCACCAGCAGCAAGGTGGCCGTGAGCATGCGCATGGGGATGACCCAGCGTGGCAACGGCACCACCTTGGCCGGGGCACTGTCCGCCTTCGGCGCAGTGACCACGATGATCAAGCTGAGCAGCACCAGGGTCACCGCGACCGACGCGGCCAGCCAACCCAGGCGGCTCATCAGCCACGCGCTCGCCGCGTACACCGCCAATGCCGCCAGGCAGCCGATGAACGCCGACACTCGCCGGGTCACCAGAAAATAGAACAAGTACGTCATCTGGACCGCAGCCAACCCCGCCAACGCACCCGGCACCGCCTGCAGGGCGAACCCTGCGCCCTGCTCCAGGCTCAGAAACAGGATGACCAGGGCCGAGGTAACCGGCAGGCCGGAGAGCAGGCCGCCAATTTTGGTGCCCCAGCGTTTGGCCGCCAGGGAAATGGCCAGCATGAGCATGGGGGTGATCAGAAACTTCAGGTAGAAGGCAGTCATGAAAGGCACGGCAGGCTCTGGAACAAGGACCGGCATGATACCTCAGCACAGCCCAGGCAAAGGCCCCTGCAAAATTTGCTGTCAGGCGCTGGTGGCCCTGGCCAGGCCCTGTGTATGCTGCCGTCGACCCAGCACTGCCGAACGGACTCCCCGCCCATGGCCGTTGACCTGCAAGCCCTCTACCCGAAGCTGATCCACCTGATGCTGGACACGGTATTCGTGGTCGACCGGGACAACACGATCGTGTTCGTCAGCAACGCCTGCGAAGCGCTGCTGGGCTACCGCGCCGACGAGCTGACCGGAACGCCGATCACCCGCTACATGCACCCAGACGACCTGGAGGCAACGCGGGCGTCGATCATCCGGGTGATGAACGGCCTGCCCCATCTCGATTTTCGCAACCGTTACCTGCGCAAGGACGGCGGCATCGTGCACATCCTGTGGTCGGCCTGCTGGTCCGACGAACTCGGTGCGCGCATCGGCGTGGCGCGCGACGTCACGGCGCAGGCACTGGCCGAGGAAGAACTGCGTTTTCTCGCCCATCACGATCCCCTGACCCGCCTGAGCAATCGCTCGCTGTTCAACCAACGGCTGGCCGCCGCACTGCAACGGCAACGCCCGCTGGCGCTGCTGTTTCTCGATATCAACGACTTCAAGGTCATCAACGATGAGCATGGCCATGCCATGGGCGACCGCGTGCTGTGCGCAGTGGCAAGGCGGCTGGAGGGTTGCATGGGTGAGCACGACACGGTGGCGCGCATGGGCGGTGACGAGTTCACCCTGCTGCTCACCGACCTGCCCACGCCTGGCGCCGTTGCCGAGAAGACCGCGCAGATTCTCGCCGCCATGGCGCAGCCACTGGAGGATGACGGTGGCGAGATGCCAATACCGTCCTGCAGCATCGGCATCGCCTGCTACCCGGCCGACGGCGAAGATGCCGATACCCTACTCAGCCATGCCGATGGCGCCATGTACCGGCAGAAAAGGCGGCGATCCGCGATCGGTTGAGGTGACCAAAATCCAAGCTGACGACTAGCGCAAACCTGTGGGAGCAACTGTGCTTGCTCAATTTCTAAAAGCTCACGCGATTCCTGTGGGAGCCGGCTTGCCGGCGATAGGGCCGGAACAGGCTGCGCAAGAGAACAATGCTGTCTCGTCCGCACCGGCCTCATCGCCGGCAAGCCGGCTCCCACAGGGATTGAGTCAACTTTTGGGAAGTGAGCAAGGCCGTTGCTCCCACAGGGATCGCGCAAGCTTTGGGACAGTAGCTCTCACATTCCCGCAAGCCAGCTATCGTTACCCACGCAACGCCAACCCCGCGTCTCGCCTGGTCCCCCTTCAAGGAGCCCGACATGCCACTGGTACGCATCGACATCAAAAGACACCCAGACCCCACTCACCTGCAAACCCTCGGCAAGGTGGTCTACGCCGCCCTGCGCCAGACCATCGATGTCCCGGAACACGACAACTTCCAGGTCCTGACCGAGCACGACGCCGACCGCCTGGTGAACGACCCCCAGTACCTGGGCATCCAGCGCACCGACGGCCAGGTGTTCATCCAGATCACCCTCAGCGAAGGACGCACCGTGGAGAAGAAGAAGGCGCTGTACCAGGCCATTGCCCAAGGGCTCTCCCGCGAGGCCGGGGTGCGCCCGGAAGATGTCTTCATCAACCTGGTCGAGGTGCGCAAGGAGAACTGGTCGTTCGGCAATGGGGTCGCTCAATACGCGACCTGAGCCTGTCGCGGGGCACGGCGGTAGCAGGCAGGATCGACTACGCTTGAGCACCAGCAAGCACGGACTCACTGCCCACCCGATGAGCATGCCAAATCGCCTATTCCTCGGCCTGCGTGGCCTGACCCTGATCTTCGTACTACTGGCCGTGCTGGCCACGCTCGCCATCTGCCTGATCGTGGCCTACAGCGTGCAACGGGATGCCCTGATCGGTTCGACCCTCGAATCGAACCGGGTCTACGCCTCCAAGGTCGCTTCGAGCATTGGCGAGTTCCTGCGCTCGGCGCAGCATCGCCTGCAGTTCAGCAGCCAGCGCGTGGCCAGCCACTTCGACGAGCCGGCTGTGCTCAAGGACGAGGTCATACGCTTGCAGGCCCAGGACGCCGAGCTCGATGTGGTGATGATCCTCGACCGCCAGGGCAAGGTCATGGCCATGTACCCCGAAGTACCCGGCATGGTCGGCAGCACGCTGACATCGAGCGAGGTCAAGCAAGCACTGACACAGCTTCAGCCCTTGGTCAGCCATGCCTACACCAGCGCAACAGGGCAACTGATCGTGTTCATCTCAAGGCCCGTACTCGGCCCGGACGGGCAGTTTCTCGGATTGATGGGCGGGTCGGTCCATCTGCAGGAACATGGCGTGATGCACGGTTTGATCAGCGACCATGCGTACAACGACGGCACTTATGCCTTCATCGCCGACAGCGACCACCGCTTGCTGTATCACCCCGACCACGCGCAAATCGGCCAGGTCGTCACCAACAGCCCAACGATGAACACGGCACTGCAAGGGCAATCGGGCATGCTCGCCGCCCCCAACTACCAGGGCATCCCCATGCTTGCCGGCTATGCCTATGTGCCCGAAGCCGGTTGGGCGGTGGTGGCCCAGCAGCCTGAGGCCCAGGCACTGGCACCGCTACGCCGGCTGATGCACGAGATGCTGCTCAAGATCGTGCCCGCGGGGGTGTTGGGCTTGCTGCTGATTCTGGCAAGCACCTTCCTGATCACCCGGCCGCTGCGTCAACTGGCCCGGATCGCCTCCGACCTCTCGGCAGCGGAAACGCCAAAACAGCTGGCAGCAGTACGCGGCTGGTACGCCGAGGCTGGGGCGATTCGTGAGGCGCTGCTCAAAGGTGTGCAACTGCTGCACAAACAGATGGGCCACCTCCATCAGGTGGCCCTGAGCGATCCGTTGACAGGCCTTGCCAATCGCCGGGCCATGGATGTGGCGCTGGCCGACTTCGAACAGAGCGGCCAGCCGTATGCGGCCCTGGCACTGGATATCGACCATTTCAAGCGGGTCAACGATGTGCACGGCCATGATGCCGGCGACCGGGCCCTGCAACAGATCGCGCAGCTTATCCAGAACGCCTCCAGGGCCATCGACCTCGCCTGCCGCGCCGGCGGTGAGGAGTTCGTCCTGCTCTTACCGGATACCGGCCTGCAAACCGCCACGCAAGTGGCCGAGCGCATACGGCAAAGCATCGCCAATACACCGGTGGAAGGTGTCGGCGCCTTGACGATATCCATCGGTGTCGCCTGCAAGGATGCCGATACGGTCACCAGCGCGGAGATTCTCAAATGTGCCGATGAGCGCCTGTACGTGGCAAAACAGACTGGCCGTAATCGAGTCGTAGCACAGAGCCCGGCATAGGGTTTACTGCAAACCCACCTTGACTGCCTTGGACAACTGACCCGACTCCTGAGCATTGCGCGCCGTCTCGATCAACTGCAGGTTGCGGTTACGCAACGCGGTGTTGCGGCCCACGCGCAGGTTGGAGCGCGTGGCCAGCACCTGCGCCTGCTCGTACTGCCCCTGTTGCAGGCGCAGCACGCCCAAATAATGCAAGGTAGCCGGATTGCTCGGCTGAATCTGCAATGCTCGTTCCAGCGTTGCGGCGGCCTGGTCCAGCTTGCCTTCTGCGTACTGCTCGGAGGCCGTTTCGATCAACTGGGTCGAGGCGTTATTGCTGTGTACCTGCACAGCCCGTTCACGGGCGAAGGTCAATGAACTTGTGGCAGCGCAGAGCAACAGGATAAGCGCCGGCAAACTACGCATGCTCGTCATCAGGTAAGCACTCGACCGATCCAGGACATTTCTGGTTTGAAGGAAGACGCTATCGACTGCAAGTGCGTGGTGAAGTTCCCCGGCTGGGCATCAGGCTTGCGGGGCAGAATCCGCTTCGAGGGCGGCTTGCTCAGCCATTTTCAAGCGGTCGGCTTTGCAGATGTACTTGGGTTTGCTGCGTGGCGCCAGCTTGGCACTGGCCTTCTTGGCATGGGCTTTGAGCAGCTGATTGATTTTCTTGCGGCGATTCATGGTGGGCTCGGTAAAAAAAGAGATACGCTTGCAGCCTACACTGTTAACGCTGGCTGTTGGAGCGCCCGCCGTGACTTATGCAAATGCCACGACGTTCTTGCAGAGCCTGGACGACGAATGGGCACGCCACATCGCCGCCATCGGCCCGTGCCGCCATCAAACGAAACCGGCCCGTGAACCTTACGAAGCGCTGATTCGCGCCATTGCCTACCAGCAACTGCACGTCAAGGCGGGCGACGCGATCGTGGCGCGTTTTCTGGCGCTGTATCCGGGTCTGGCATTCCCGCCCCCAGAGCAATTGCTGGCGACGGACGCCGATCTGCAAAAGGCCTGCGGCTTCTCGGCGAACAAACTGGCGACCATCCGTGCCATCGCCCAGGCGCGTCTGGATGATGTGGTGCCCACGCTGGCTGACGCGAAGACAATGAGTGATGCCGAACTCATCGAGCGCCTGGTCTCGTTGCGCGGGGTGGGCCGCTGGACGGTAGAGATGTTCCTGATCTACAGCCTGGAGCGCACGGATATCCTGCCGGTCGATGACCTTGGCGTGCGTGAGGGCTACCGCCGGCTGAAGGGGCTGGAAAAAGCGCCGACACCGCGACAGATGCGCGAGATCGGTGAGCGCTGGAGCCCTTATCGCACCACCGCAGCCTGGTACCTGTGGCGCGTGCCGCCATCCAGGTGAATTCAAGCGCAAGAACCGGAGTGCTTGCGCTGGCAGGGGTTTCTACACTGGCTCCACTTCGACCTTAGCGAGACCGCGCCATGAACCAGCTCAAGCCGTCGAGCGCCTCCTTCGGCACAGATGAACAACGCTGGGCTGCCGTGCAGGCCCGCGATCCCGCCGCGGACGGGCACTTCGTCTATGCCGTGCGTACTACTGGCGTGTACTGCCGGCCCAGTGCGTCCTCTCGCCGCCCCAAGCGCGAGAACGTGGTGTTCTTCGCCAATGCGCAGCAGGCGGAGGCGGCCGGTTTTCGGCCTAGCCAACGTCCGTCACGGGACCAGACACGCGCCCGTGAACAGCGTGCAGCGCTGGTGGCCAAGGCCTGTCGCCTGATGGACAGCGCGCCCACACCGCCAACCCTCGACGAACTGGCCGCTCAACTGGGCCTGAGTGCCTTCCACTTCCACCGTGTGTTCAAGGCCGAAACGGGCCTGACGCCAAAGGCCTATGCCTCGGCCACCCGTGCCCACAAGCTGCGCAAAGAACTGGGCCAGGGCGCCACCTCGGTGACGGACGCCATCTACGGCGCCGGCTTCAACTCCAACAGCCGCTTCTACGCCACTTCCGAGCAACTGCTGGGCATGCACCCCCGGGCCTATCGCGACGGTGGCGTGGGCAGCACGATACGCTTTGCCGTTGGCGAATGCTCCCTGGGGCCGATTCTGGTAGCCCAGAGCCAGCGAGGCATCTGCGCGATCCTGTTGGGGCAAGACCCCGATGCCTTGGTGACCGACTTGCAGGACCGGTTCCCCAAAGCCCAACTGATCGGCGGCGATCGCTCGTTCGAAGCCTTGGTCGCCCAGGTGGTGGGGTTCATCGAGGCGCCCTCGCTGGGCCTGAACTTGCCCCTGGACGTCAGGGGCACCGCGTTTCAACAACGTGTCTGGCAGGCGCTGCGGGAGATCCCCCCTGGCACGACGGCAAGCTACAGCGAAATCGCCGAGCGCATCGGTTCGCCAAAAGCCGTGCGGGCCGTGGCCCAGGCCTGCGCGGCCAACCACATCGCGGTGGCGATCCCCTGCCACCGGGTGGTGCGCCGCGATGGCGACATTTCGGGTTATCGCTGGGGCGTCGAGCGCAAGCGCGAGCTGCTCGAACGCGAATCCGGCAAATGACTGCCCTCCTCATGGCCGAACAGCGAATCTGGATATTGCTGGGCAGCGACGGAAAGCCCCTGGCCAGCACCCAACCGGGCACCCTGGGCGGCCACCGTCGCGGCAAGCGCTATGGCAGGCTCGATTGCCGTGCTGCCCTGCAGGCCATTGCGCGCGGCGGGTATGTGAAAGACCGGGTGTTCTTTCTCGACGAGGCTTGCGCCATTGCTGCAGGATATCGACCTTGCGCGGTCTGCATGCCTGAGGCGTATCGGCAGTGGAAAAGCGCCGCGAAGTCAAAGCGCTTTTGTCAGTGCTGGCCTCATCGCCGGCAAGCCGGCTCCCACAGGAGTAGTACCAGCCCCCAGGCTTACGTTGTACCTGTGGGAGCCGCGCTTGCCGGCGATGGGCCGCGAAGCGGCCCCAACATCCAGATGTCTACTTTGGGTCGATAGCGGGCAGCCTCAGCAAGCCGCCCTGCGGCGCACGCCCCTGACCCCTCCCCCCAGGCAGGTAACGGCAAAGGCAACCACCAGCGCCGCCGTCCCCAGCAGGAAGATCAGTTGCTGATTGGACCCCTCCACCAGCATGGCGATCAGCGCCGGCGTTACCGCTGCAGCGCCCATCAAGGTGATGCTCACCAGCGGCGTGAGCTTGCCCGTCGGGTCGTTGGTGGTGATCAGCGCCATGTAGTACGACAGCGACAGCACCCAGCCGAAGTTGATCAGCAGCAGCGCCACGAACAGCTGCATCGGCGTGCGGGTATGACCGGTGAGCATGGCGATGGAGATGAATACCGCCACCAACCCTACGGCGATCATCAGCTGGCGATTCACTCGCGCCCCCAGCAAGCTCGGCAGCCCTGCTCCCGGCAGGCCGCCGAGGGCCGACAGGCCAAATGCCCAGCCGATATCGACCCCATCGATACCCTGGTCACGCGCCAACTGGTCGATGAAGCCCCAGACGCAGTAGATGGCAATCTGCATGAACAGCATGCCCACCAGCGCGCTGCGCCCTGTACGCGCCGAGCCTCCCTGGGCGGGCGAGCCCTCGCCACTGGCCAGCAAGGCCGCCGGGCGACGTGGCAGCGCCAGGCTGGCGCCGCAGATCAACAGGTACCACAGGCCGAACGAACACAGCGCGGTCACCGCCCCGCTCTGGGCGGCAAGCACTGGCAACGCGGCGGAAAACAACGAGTACTCCGGCGTCTGCAGCAACAGCATCAGCCCAAAGGAACGGTCCTGGTTGGGCATACGGCCCAGGGTGGATACCGCGTAGGCATAGATCAGCCCGGCGCAGGTGCCGGCCGCCAGGCGCACGGCCAGCAACAGGGCGTGGGTGGTGGCGAAGGCGGTGGCGATGCTCAAGGCCACGCACAGCACGCCGACGAACAGGCACAGGCTGCGCCCGCCATGGCGCTTCATCATTACCGGGCACAACAAAGTGCCCAGGGTCATGCCGATCATCTCGACCGAGACGACCCAACCCTGCAGGTCAAGTGGCAGGCTCAGTCGCTCCGTCAACAAACCCATGAATATGGGTTGCACGCCACAGACAATGAATGACGTGCAGGCGATGAAAATGAGGGCGGCACGCAGTCGCTTGGAATCATTGATCATGAGTAGATCCCCGAACACAGCTGTTGTTTTTATTGTGGGTGGTGACCGCGCCCGAAGCGCCGTGGCAGACAGTTGCGGGCCCGGTAGCGAACACGGCCGGGCCGTGCTCGCGCTCAATCCTGAGCCCTGCTCGAAGGCTTTGAAAGTTAAAAATCGGAATCGACTTCAGTGGGCTTTTTAATGCAGCCAACGTGGCCTTCGCTGCATCCAGAAACGCACTGCGGTCGATCCTGATAATTAATTTGTGAGGCCCCTGCTTCTTCCCTACCGTGTAACGCTACTAACAACCAAAGGGGCCATCGCTCGCCTGCGCGCGTCCTGTCGATCCGGCCCTGCTCCAGAAAGGCCTCCCATGAACGACCGTGAGTTCATCAATGCCATCGACGCCGATGGCCTGCCGCTGCACATCGCCGTGAAGAACGGGCGCATCAGCCACATCGGCGCGCAACCTGCCCTTGAGGCGGCCCGCGAAACCATCGACCTCGAAGGGCTGCTGGTGCTGCCGGGGTTCGTCGACGGTCATATTCACCTGGACAAGAGTTTCGTCGGTGACCGTTGGCGCCCGCACCAGCCGGTGGCCACCTTGCGTGAACGCCTGGCCGTGGAAAAGCGTGAACTGGCCAGCGCCCCGCCCATCGTCGAGCGCGCGCAGGCACTGATTCGCCAGGCCGCCTCGTTCGGCACCGTGGCCATGCGCTGCCATGTTGACGTGGACGCCACCACGGGCCTGGACAACCTGCGCGCCATTCTCGAAGCCCGGGAAGCCTGCAAGGACCTGGTCGACATCGAGTTGGTGGCCTTCCCCCAGGCCGGTGTGGTGACCTGCCCCGGCACCGCCGAGGTGATGGAAGCGGCGGTGCGCGAAGGCGTCCAGGTCGTCGGTGGTATCGACCCGACGACCCTGGATGGCGACGCCGAGGCCCAGCTCGACATCGTCTTCGGCATCGCTGACCGGCATGGCGTGAAGGTCGATATCCACCTGCACGAACCTGGCGACATCTGCATCGCCCAACTCGAACGCATCGCTACACGTACCCAGGCGTTGGGCATGCAGGGCCTGGTGGCGGTCAGCCACGCCTATGGCCTCGGCGACGTTACCGACAGCGTGGTCGACCGCACGGCCCAGGTGCTGGCCAAGGCCGGCGTATCGATCATGACCAATGCGCCCGGCGAGCACGCCTTCCCGCCGGTGCTGCGCCTGCGTGCCGGTGGCGTGCGGGTGTTTACCGGCAACGACAATATCCAGGACGCCTGGTGGCCCTACGGCAACGGCGACATGCTGCAACGGGCCATGCTGGTCAGCTACCGCTCGGGCTTCAACACTGACGAGGAACTGCGCGTGGCGTTGCACATGGCGACCGAGGCCAGTGCCGGGGTGATGGGCCAGCAGGACTACGGCTTGAAGATCGGCAACGAAGCGAGCTTCGTCTTGTTCAAGGCGCCCAATGCCGCCGCAGCAGTGGCGGCAGCGCTCCATGAACGGGTGATCGTGCGCCGTGGCGCGTTCTGGGGTGGGCCTGCGGTGCTGCAGTTGAAGGCGGCGCAGTTCGCCCACGAGTTGCGTCGCTGACAACATGACTGGGGGGCCCGTGGCCCCCCGGTTACTCAGCCTCGGCCTTGAGGATACCGATCAGGATATCGGCCAGCTCCTTGACCACCGGGTCTGCGGTGGGCCCATGGAAGATGGCCGCCTCGAACACCTTGATCGGCTTGAACCCTTCCTTGACCCCCAGTATCCGGTGCTCCGGCGTCACCACGCGCAACGGCAGCAGGCTGACACCCAACCCATTGGCCACCGCCTCCTGGATACCCGCCAGGCTGGAACTGGTGAAGCCGATGCGCCAGCTGCGGCCCATCGCCTCGATGGCGTTGATCATGTCGTCGCGGTACAGACCGCGCGGCGGGAAGGTCACCAGCGGGATCGGGTCCTGGGCGAAACACGGATACTGGGCGCTGTCGAACCACTCGATGCGTTCGGGCTGGCAGGCATTGGCTTCGCGGCTGTGGCGCCGCTGCTTGACCAGCACCAGGTCCAGTTCGCCACGGTCGTAGGCACTCATCAGGTCGCGGCTCAGGCCGCCGGTAATCTCCAGCTTGACCTTGGGGTTCCTGCGGTTGAAAGCCGCCAGCGCCTGCACCGTCTTGCCCGCGACAAAGTCATCGGGCAGCCCGATGCGCACCGTGACCGTCACCCCGCCCGACAATGCCTCGCTCAACTGGTTGCTCACCGCCAGCAGGTGCCGCGCATAGCCCAGCAGGGTCTCGCCGGCATCGGTCGGGTGCACTTCGCGGTTGCTGCGCTCGAGCAACTGGTGCCCGACCATTTCCTCAAGGCGACGGACCTTCTGGCTGACCGTTGACTGGGTCGAATGCAAGCGGGCGGCGGCGGTGGTGAAGCTGCCGCAGTCGGCCACCATCACCACGGCCCGGAGCATGTCCAGATCGTAGATCGCGCGATTGGGTTTTGCACTGTCTGTCATGGTTCAGGCCGTCTGCCTGCGCATAGCGAGGATCCCAGCGGCAAACCCGATGAACGTTACCCCTACCCCCCGGTTCACCCAGCGCGACCACTCGGGCCGTAGCAGCATGCCCTTGGCGCGCGAGGCCAGCGCGGCATAGAGGCTCAGCGACGACACCGAGAGCGCCATGAAAATCGCGGTCAGGATCAGAAATTGAGGGAACAAGGCTGCGCCTTGATCGATGAACTGCGGGAACAGCGCTGTAAAGAACAGCGTCGCCTTAGGGTTGGAAAGCGCGGTAAAAAACGCCGACCTGTACAACTTGCGGCGTGTGGGCCTGCGGCTCTCGCCCGCCTGGATACTCTCGGCCAGCAGCGGCCGCTTGTTGAGCAACTGCTTCACGCCCAGGTAGAACAGATAACCGGCACCCGCGATCTTCACCAGGTTGAACAGCATCTCGGAGCTGGCCAGCAATGCCCCCAACCCCAGCATCGCTGCCGCCGAGAGACAGAACAGGCCACTGGCATTGCCCAGCGAGGACCAGATCGTGCTGCGTTGGCCATGGGCAAGGCTGTTGTTGATCGCCATCAATGTCGCAGGCCCGGGGCTTGCGATGGCAATCGCTGCGACCAGGGTAAAAGCCAGTAGAGTATTCGGGTCCATGGTTCCAGGCTCGTTCAGCGTTCGAAAAAGGGCTGACGCATGATGCCAGAAACGGGCTGCCATTGATGACTTGCGCTTTCATGCACGCACGTAGCGCAGGTGCGTGGCGTCTGGCGTATTGAGTACATCGTCGATGCGAAACAGCGGTGCCGGATCGTGCAGGTTTTCGAACAGGCGCCGTCCACTGCCAAAGAGTATTGGTGCCAGGGCAATTTCCAGTTCGTCAATGGCGCCCAGATTCAAATACTGCTGTATCACATCCGCACCGCCCGAGATGCGAATGTCCCGGCTACCTGCAAGCGACCGGGCTTTCTCGAGCGCCTTGGCTGGCCCATCGTTGAAGAAGTGGAACGTCGTCCCGCCGGGGCGCACCCACGGTTCGCGCTGCTGGTGGGTAAGTACCAACACCGGTGCATGAAAAGGTGCTTCCTCCGGCCAGCTTCGCTCGCCGGCGTCGAACATGCGCTTGCCCATGATGTAGGCACCGGAACGCTCCATGGTGCTGCGCAGCCTATCGTTGACCGGGCCGGTCTCCCCTCCCGTACCGGACAGCAGGTTTTCACGGAAATACTGCTGCTTGAGAATCCAGCTCATCAGCGCGCCCCACTTGGCGCCCCAATTGTTGTACTCGGGGTGGTCCCAATGCTCGATGCTCATGCCTTCCGGTGCCATGTAACCGTCAAGGCTAAGCCCGATGTTCACGAATACCTTGCTCATGATTGCCCCTCTGACACTGTGCGGTATCAAGGATAGACCGTGCCGGAAGAGCGCAGAGAAGCGCCTGTGGGAGCGGGCTTGTCCCGCGAACACCCGCTCCCACAGGCGGGCGTCACGGCTGTTGCCGGGTCGCGCACACCACAATCTCGCGCATGCACACCGACTGCGGCTGGCCATAGGCGAAGTCGATCACTTCGGCGATGTGCTCGGCACTGAGCACCCCGCCCATCTCCTGCTTCCAGTCGTCGTAGCCGGCCTTGATGGCATTATCGGTGGTGTGGCTGAGCAGCTCGGTATCCACGGCCCCCGGCTCGATGGTGATCACCCGCACATTGCTCGGCGACAGTTCTTCACGCAGGTTCTCGGACAAACCGGTGACCGCGAACTTGGTGCCGACATAGGCGACGTGGTTGGGGAACGTCTTGCGCCCGGCCACGGAACTGACGTTGATGATGGTGCCGTGCTTGCGCGCGACCATGCCGCCGGCTACCGCGTGGATGCCATTGAGCAGGCCGCGCACGTTGACGTCGAGCATGCGATCCCATTCGCCCGGGTCTTGCGTGGCGATGCTGCCCAGCAGCATGACGCCGGCATTGTTGATGATCGCGTCCACCGGGCCGAACTGCGCCTCGGCCTCGGCAACGGCGGCCAGCACGGCCGCCCGGTCGGTGATGTCGACCGCCAGTGCCAGGGTGTTGGGCAGTTGCAGCTGCTGCATCGGCGCCAGCCGACGGGCCAGCAGCAACAGCGCGTGGCCACGGCCGGACAGCCGCTTGGCGGTGGCCAGGCCGATACCCGAGCTGGCACCGGTAATGACGACCAGGGGTTTGTGGGAAGTGGTCATGGTAAGTGTCCTGATATCTGAACTGTCTATGGGTAAGCAGCGCAGCGAGTATAGAAGCCGGTTTCAGGCACGAAAAATGGGATATTCTTTTGGCAGCCATCGGCAACACTTATGAGTAACCCATGGATTATCGTCAGCTCCGCGCCTTCATCGCCGTCTTCGAAGCGCGCAACATCACCGCCGCCGCGCGCTCCATACACCTTAGCCAACCAGCCCTGTCCGGTAGCATCAAGGCACTGGAGGAAGCCCTGGGCACCACCCTGTTCGTGCGCCAGGCCAGGGGCGTCGAGGTCACCGAGGATGCCCGCGCGCTGTATCCCGAAGCCCGGCGCATGGTGGCCGATGCCGGCCGTCTGCTGACCCGCTTCAAGCGTGACCGGGAACGGACGCCGCTGCAGATCGGCGTCGAGAAGGACGTGGGCGCGGCGGCGGTGCGCCAAGTGGTGCAGGCGGCGGCGACCCTCAGCCCCACGGTGCATCTGCAACTGGTAACCGGCTGCGCGGGTGCGGCGCGCTTGGCCAGCGAAGAGCTGCGCTGCGAGGATGAATTGTTCCTGCCCCTGCACAGCGACCCCTTCGTGCTGGCGACACTGCGGGCAGAAGACCAGAGGCGCTGGATTACCTGCCCCGCGCAACCCAGCCACCAGCGCCTGCTGCCGTTCTACGACAGTAGCCCGGTAGCCGAAGCCGAGACCTTCGGCCTGGCGCTGGAGATGGTCGCTGCCGGGCTGGGCAGCGCCATCGTGCCGGCGTCGCTGGCCGCCGAACATCGCGACGTGCGCAGCGAGCCATTGCCGCAGCTGGACCTGCGCCGGCGTATCGGGCTGTGTTATTCAGCCCAGGCGCTGACGCTCGAAGGGGTGATTCAACTGCGCGATGCCCTGCAGGAGAGAATTGTACAAAACAATTTTGCTGTATAGATTTATCCAGACACCTGCACTATACCTTGTACAGTGACTAATTTTTGTACAGGTATTGTGCATGTCCGCCTTCCTGCAACGCTTCGCCGAACGCTTTGCCACGCTGGATACACACAACCTCGACCTGCTGGGCGACCTGTACAGCGAGGACGTGGCGTTCCGCGACCCTCTGCACCAGATCAGCGGCCTACCGGCGCTGCGCGCCTACTTCGCGCAGCTGTATGCCAACGTGCCCGATGTTCACTACCGCTTCGAGGGCACAGACGAGCTGGAGCCCGGCCACGGCTACATCCGCTGGACCCTGCACTACCGTCACCCGCGCCTGGCCCGAGGCAAGCTGATCAGCCTGCAGGGCTGCAGCCACCTGCGCTGGCACGAGCGGGTGCACTTTCACCAGGATTACTTCGACGCGGGCGCCCTGCTCTACGAGCATGTGCCGGTGATGGGCGGCGCGATCCGCTGGCTCAAGGGCAGGCTGGCATGAGCCGTTGCTGGCTGACCGGTGCCAGCAGCGGTATCGGCGCGGCCCTGGCGCTGCGCTTGCTGGAGCAAGGCCACCAGGTCGCCCTGGGCGCACGCAGGGCAGACAGTCTGGCGGCGCTGGCCGCGCGGTTTCCGGGCCAGGTGTTGTTGGCAGTGGGTGATCTCGACCAGCCCAGGCAGGTGGCGCAGATTGCCGAGCAGATCGAACAGACCTGGGGCGCGCTGGACCAGGTGATTCTCAACGCCGGCACCTGCGAGTACCTGGAGCCGGGGCACTTCGACCCGGCCCTGGTGGAACGGGTGATGCGCACCAACCTGAACGGCACCAGCCTTTGCCTGGCCGCCGCCCTGCCCCTGCTGCGCCGCGGCCGGCAGCCACACCTGGTGGTGATGGGCAGCTCGGTCAGCTGGCTGGCGCTGCCGCGCGCGGGGGCCTATGGCGCCTCCAAGGCGGCGCTGCGCTACCTGGTCGAATCGCTGCGCATCGACCTGATCGGCGAAGGTATCGACGTCACCCTGGTCAGCCCCGGCTTCGTCGACACACCGCTGACCCGCCGCAATGACTTCCCCATGCCTCAGCTAAGGACGACGGCCTGATGCTGCTGCAGGCCATCACCATCCGTGACCAACGTTACGCCCAGGCCCGCCGCTCAGTGGACTTCATCCAGCGCTACATCTTTCCCGGCGGCGCCCTGCCCTCGCTGAGCGTGCTGCTCGACACCGCCAGCCGCCAGACCGGGCTCAACCTGGTACACCTGGAAGATTTCGGCCAGGACTACACGCGTACCCTGCGCCATTGGCGCGACAACTTGCGCCTGGCGCGCTCGGAGCTGGCGGCGCTGGGGTATGACGACACCTTCCAGCGCTTGTGGGAGTTCTACCTGTACTATTGCCAGGGCGGTTTTGAAGAACGGACCATCGGCGTGGCGCAGATGCTCTGGGCCGCGCCACAGGCGCGTCGGGCGCCCTTGTCAGGCGCCTGAGCATGGCCCGTGGCTGGCTGATCGGCAATGCACTGTGGCTGCAGCTCGGCTGGTGGGCCTGCGTGCTGGGCGCGCGACTGCCGTGGCTGCTTTGGGTCGCGGTGGCGGGCCTGCTGGTGCACCTGTGCGTGTGCCCGGGCCTGCGCAGTGAGGGGCGGGTATTGCTGTGGGTGTCGATGGCCGGCTGCCTGCTCGACAGCGTACTGGGCATGTTGGGTGTATTGCGCTTCGAACACTGGACCCTGCCCTTTTGGCTGGCGTTGCTGTGGCTGGTGCTGGCCAGCGGGTTGCGCCACAGCCTGGCCTGGGCCGGGCGTCCGCCCTGGCGTGGCGCATTGCTGGGCCTGCTGGGCGGCCCGTTGGCCTACCTGGCCGGGGCCAGGCTGGCGGGCATCGAGTTGCCGTTGGGCCCGCTGTACACCGGGCTGATCCTCGCGCCGATCTGGGCGCTGGTACTGCCGCTGGCCTTGCGCTTCGCGGCGAGATGCTGAGGATTCAAAGCGCTTTTGTCAGTGCCGGCCTCATCGCCGGCAAGCCGGCTCCCACAGAAGTATCACCAGCCGCCAGGCTAGCGCTGTGCCTGTGGGAGCCGGGCTTGCCGGCGATGGGCCGCGAAGCGGCCCCAACATCCAGATGTCTGACAGAAGCCGCAATCAGTCTCGAGCAATCTTGTCATTTCCCAAGGCTCGGGACAGGGTCTATACCACTGACATCCCTGCCAAAGGAACCACCCCATGTCAAAGCTATATCCCAGTATTGATCCTGAGGGGCTGGTCGAGTATTCGGTGGTCTACACCGACCGCTCGCTCAACCACATGTCGCAGTCATTCCAAAGCGTGATGAACAACATTTCCGCAACACTGAAACAGGTCTACAACGCCCAGGCTGTTGCGGTAGTCCCGGGCAGCGGCACATTCGGCATGGAAGCGGTAGCGCGCCAGTTTGCCACCGACCAGCAATGCCTGGTGATACGAAACGGCTGGTTCAGTTATCGCTGGAGCCAGATCCTTGAGATGGGCAACATCCCGGCGGCCACCACGGTGCTGAAAGCCCGCCCGATCGACACAGGTCGCCAGGCTGCCTTCGCACCACCCCCTCTGGACGAAGTGCTGGCAGCCATTGAGGAGCAGAAGCCGCAGGTTGTCTTCGTCCCCCACGTTGAAACCTCATCAGGGATCATCCTGCCCGATGACTACCTGCGGGCCGTCGGCGACGCCGTGCATGCGGCGGGTGGCCTGTTCGTGCTGGACTGTATCGCTTCAGGCGCGCTTTGGGTTGATATGCACAAGTGCGCAGTCGACCTGCTGATCAGCGCGCCGCAGAAAGGCTGGAGCGCCTCCCCCTGTTGCGCCCTGGTGATGCTCAGTGCTTTGGCCCTCGAGCGCATCGAGCAGACGCAAAGCAGCAGCTTCGCTTGCGACCTGAAAAAGTGGCTTCAGATCATGCAGGCCTACGAACAGGGCGGACATGCCTACCATGCAACGATGCCCAGCGATTCCCTCGCGCGATTCAACGAAGTGATGAAAGAGATGCAAGCTTATGGTTTCGAAAAGCTCCGCGGCGAACAACAGCTCTTGGGCGATCGGGTGCGCGCAATGTTGACCGGCAAAGGCATCAAAAGCGTGGCCGCAGCCGGCTTTCAAGCTCCTGGCGTAGTGGTGAGCTACACCGATGATGCCGGCATCAGGAGCGGCAAGAAATTTGCCGACCACGGCCTGCAGATCGCCGCCGGAGTGCCGTTGCAATGCGACGAGCCGGCCGACTTCCAGACCTTCCGCATCGGTCTGTTCGGACTCGAAAAGCTGCACAATATCGAGCGCACGGTCAGCACCCTCGAGCAGGCTCTGGACGAGGTGATGGCAAACAATGTTTTGCCAACCTAGTGAAAGAGGCAGAAGGAACCCTGGACGTGGGAGCGGCCTTACGCCGCAAACGGCAAAAAGCGGCCCCGACGATAGCTGCATTCTCGCAGGCTTCGTGGAGCCGCTGCATAGCCTGTAGCGACACAAGGCCGCTCCCGCAGAAGCACACGCGCATTCGCGGCAAGTGGTTTACCAGTTGTAGGTAACGGTCCCGTACACTGTACGCTGCTGCCCATATTGGCAACCCATGTTGCTGAAGCATCCGGCCACGTAGTCCTCGTCGAACAGGTTGGTGGCGTTCAGCGAGACCTCCATGCCGTCCAGCGACCTGTCCACCTTGCCCAGACTGTATGCAACCAGTGCGTCGACGACGCTGTAGCTGTCGACCTTGAAGCTGTTGGCCGTGTCGCCGTAGGTGCTACCCACATAGCGGGCACCTGCGCCCAGGCGCAAGCCGTCCATCAGACCGCCCTGAAAGGTGTAGTCACCCCAGATCGAGGCCATGTGCTCGGGGGTGCGAAACGGCGTGTTGCCCTTGTTGCCAGCCTCCGACTTGGTCACCTCGACATCGTTCCAGGTGTAGCTGCCAATCACATTGAAACCCTTGGCAATCTCGGTCTTGCCCTCCAGCTCCACGCCCCGGGAGCGTACCTCGCCTTCCTGGCGGGAGAAACCGTTGATGTTCTCGGTGGCGTTCTGCTTGGTCAGGTCGAACACCGCCACGGTGTACAGGCTGTTGGAACCTGGGGGTTCGTACTTCACACCCACTTCGTACTGCTTGCCGATCTCGGGGTCGAGTTGCGAATTGTCGGCCGTTACGCCCATGACCGGCAGGAACGACTCGCTGTAGCTGGCATACGGGGCGATGCCGTTGTCGAACAGATAGACGATACCGGCGCGGCCGCTGAACTTCTCGTCCTTCTGGGTCTGCGGCTCACGGTCGTCCTTCTGGTTGCTGGCCCAGTCATAGCGGCCCCCAAGCAGGAATACCCACTTGTCCACCTTCAGTTGATCCTGCAGGTACAGGCCGGTCTGCGACAGCTTCTGCTCGTAGCTGGCCTGGCTGAACGGGATGAAGCTCAGCGGCTGGTTGTTGTTGGGGTTGAACACATCGAAGGTACCGTTGATCAGGCTCAGCGCCTGGTCCTGATCGAACTTGCCATTGTTGTAGTCCACGCCGGTCAGCAACGTATGCTCCACGGCGCCGGTGGCGAAGTTTGCCTGCACCTGGTTGTCCATGGTGAACAGGCGGCCGTCGCCCTTGCGCTCGTCTGCATAGCGCATGTATTCGTCGCCCACCGGCATGAGCAGGGCGATTTCTGCGCTGGACTGGCGGTAGTCGCTGTAGCGCACGTTCTGGCGCAGGGTCCAGACCTCGTCCAGATTGTGCTCGAATACATAGCCCAGCGAGGTTTTCTCGTTGGTCATGTAGTCGAAGGCAGTGTCGCCGACGTAGGTGTCACGGTCGAGGCGGCCGCGCGGGTCATGGAATACTGTGCCTTGGGCCGGCAACGGGTTGGCGAAGTTGCCGGTCTGCTTCTGGTATTCGGCCAGCACGGTCAGCTCAGTGTCGGCGCTGGGCCGGAAGCTGACGGCCGGGGCCAGGTACTCGCGGCGGTTGGTGATGTGGTCGGCCTGTGCATCGGCCTCGCGGAACAGGCCGGTCAGACGGTAGCTCCACACACCCTCCTCGTCCAGCGCGTCACCCAGGTCGAAGGCTGCCTGTTGGTAGTCGTGGTTGCCCGCCTGCAGTTGCACCTGGCGCAGTGGCTCGGTGGTCGGCCGCTTGCTCACCAGGTTGATCTGGCCACCAGGATCGGAGGCGCCGTACAGTACCGAGCTGGCCCCGCGCAGCACTTCGATGCGCTCCAGCCCATAAGGCTCGGGGGCATCCCAACCGAGGAAGTCCGGCAGAAAGGTACGCGTGCCGTCGCGCAGCATTCGTCCGGTGCCCTGCTGGAAGCCGCGGATGGTCAACTGGTCGGTAACGAACTGTGGGCCGGCCAGCTCGGCGTTGATGCCTGGGGTGTAGCGCAGGGCCTGGGCCACGGTCTTGGGCTGCTGGGCCTGGATCTGTTCACGGGTCACCACTGATACCGAATAGGGCGTCTCAAGTATCGGCGTGTCGGTCTTGGTGCCGGCCGAGGCGCGCTTGGCCACGTAGCCGTCGTCCGGAGACACCGAACTGTAGGCCTGGCCAGAGATGCTGGTGCTCGGCAGCATCATCGCCGCGTCGCCGCCGCCGCTGCCCTGCAAAGTCACGTGGTTGCCTTCGATGCGATAGGCGATCGAGGTGCCCTGCAGCAGTTGGCGCAGAGCCTCCTCCGGCTCCATCTGTCCCGACACTCCGCGGCTGCGCAGACCCGACACGGTGTCCTGACTGTAGATGATCTGCAGGTTGGCCTGGTTGCCAAGGTCGTTCAGCGCCGAGGCCAGTGGTTTGGTCGGGATGTCGATGCGCAGAGGCTCTGCCTTGGCCGGCAACGCTGCGGTAATGACCAGCCCCAAGGTGGCGGCGGCGATGGATCGGCGCAGCCGCTGTGCCGGTTGATTCAACAAGAAGGCGCTCATGATGCTCCTGATCATTATGGTTATGTTGGCAAGTTGATGGGGGGCTGACGCCTGGCCAGGACAGCCCACGCAGCGCTGCAGGAGCAACGGCAGCGCTCGCGCAGGCAACGAAGTTGGGCAGCGAAGCGACGGGTCAGGGCACACCTGACCTGGGGCAGATCATGCAGGCTGGATGTTCGGGAAGCGCTCATCGTCGCGGGTTCCAGGCGGTTGTTGCCTAGATGACGAATGAGGTTTTCTTTTGTTCAGAAGATTATCTGAGATGGCTGTTAGCGATATGGCGCTGAGCAGAAAAGGCCCAGAGGGCGACGTTTCGAAGATAGCGCCATGATTGTTTTGCAGGGGCCCGTCGCAATCTAGGGTCTCAGCGCGACGAAATCATGATCACGCCATCACCTCGGCGCAGCTTCACCGGCAATACCCGTGGTAGGGCATCAACCAGCTGGGCAAGGTCGCGGGTGTCGTAGATGCCGCCGAAGCGCAACTCGCCGGCCGCGCTGCTGGCGTCCAGCTGAAGCGGCACATCAAGGTAGCGATTGATCTGCGGCAGGGCGTCGCGCAGGCTGATGTCGTCAAGTATCAGCTTGCCGCTGCGCCAGGCCTGTGCCCGGGACGGATCGGTGCGACCCAACTGCGGCATGCCCCCATGACGCACCGATGCCTGCATGCCGGCGGTGAGCTCAGCGCCCTGATTGTGCCCCTCGCCGTCGTCAATGCGAGACACCAGCACGGTGCCCTCGGTAACGGTCACGGTAGTCTGCGCCTGCGCGGTCCACACGTTGAAATGAGTGCCAGTGACCCGCACGCGGGCATTGTCGGTGCTGATCAGGAAGGGCCTGTCGAGGTCGCGGCGCACGTCGAAGTAGGCCTCTCCATCGTGCAGCAGCACCTCGCGTTGGTCGCGGTAACCCAGGTACAACAAGCCAGTGCGGCGGTTCAGCTCCACCTCGCTATAGTCCGGCAACTGCACCTGGCGCCGGTTTTCCTCTGCCATGTAGTAACGCACGCTGCCCGGCAGCACACCCCAGGACCAGCCTGCGGACCAGGCACCTGCCACAGCCAGCAGTAACACTGCGGCCCTCGCAAGCCACGCAGTCGGCCGGCGCCGACGGCCAGACAATGCCACTGGCGTGGCGATACGCGCAGGCAACTGTTCGCTGACCTGCCACACGCGACACATCTTCCGGTACTCCTGGGCATGCACCGGGTCGGCATCATACCAGCGCAGGAACTCGGCGCGGTCGGCATCGGTGCACTCATCAAGATGCAAGCGCACGCACCAGTCGGCGGCCATTTCGGCGGGTGTGTGCGGGGCTTGGGAAGGGATTGGCATGTACGGCTGGAAGTGAAGAAAATTTCGTCAAGCTTACTCCATGTCACTGCCTTTTTGTGACCTGCTTGCCCACTTCTGCGATTTTCAAGAATCAGCCGGATGGCGTGTGTCGCTTCGCCTGCCAAGCCGCCATCGCAGGCCCAGCGCTCATCTGATGTCCTGTCCTTGGCGGTTGACAGCTTCTAGCACTGATGCCCGAGGGCAATGCTTGACGACGATGAGTGCGAAGTAACTTCCGTAGACCGGCTTCTGTCCGTTTATGGATGCAGTGCGTGATAAGCGGAGAGTTGTTGCAAACAATTCTTAGTAATACTAAATTCTCCGGCCTTGCTACCAGACCTCACGAATGGATCAGGTGCCTCATGCAGAAACACGGTGCAGCCCAAAATGGGCCCACTTTGCTAGACGTGTTCTTTGAGCAGCGTTCGCGCCTGATCGGGCTTGCCGCGAAGATCATCGGCTGCCGCAGCCATGCCGAAGACATTGTTCACGAGGCGTTCATGAAAGTGGACGATGCTGCCGAAGCGGAGCAGATCCACTCCCAGGCGTCCTACCTGACGCGGGTGGTCCGCAACCTGTCGATCGACCATTACCGCCGGCGCCAGTTCGAGGAGCGGCTGATGCGCCAAGACGTCGACAGCTGCGAGTCGCCGGTCATGCTCGGTGAAAGCCCTGAGGCGCTTGTATCGGATCAGCAAGTGCTGGAACGCGTCTCCGGAGCCCTTGCCGACCTACCCGAGCGCACCCGCGACGCTTTCGAGATGTGCCGGATCCATGGAATGACGCAGCGGGAGATCGCCAAGATCCTCGGCGTGTCACCATCGCTGGTAAATGCAATGATTCGCGATGCACTGCAGCATTGCCGGGAGAAGGCGCTGTAGTCATCACAGTATCAAGCGCGAGCAGGAGGGCCGCTCATGGAACCCTCACGGCCGGATGCTAGAAGGGAGCGCGCTGTACTTGGGGCGCTTGATGCCTGAGGCGTTTTTGACGCCACACCCGGACTGCGCCAACAATAATCAGCGGCCCTCCCAGTGCCAGCCAAGACACGACGTCGTACAGCCCATCCCCCAGCAACGCCGACAACAATCCTGACGATGCCAACAGGCCGATCAGCAGCGGCCAGCGAAATATCATCCATAGCCCGCGCCTCATGCCCTTGCCCCCTGCTCTACTGCCGGTTCCGCTCCCGGAACCTGACGGCGGCGCCCCCACCACAGGTAGACGCCGCTGCCCAGGACCACGATGGCGATCACATCGAGCACCGCCCATATGATCTTCAAGGGCAAGCGTCCGTAATCACCGAAATGCAGCGGTTGCGAGATCAGCAGCGCGCGCACATACAGCGGCATGTCACGCATGTCGGTCAGTTGCCCGGTCTGGGCGTCGATCAAAGCTGGCTTGAGCAGCTTCGAGCTCACCGGGGTCTTGCCACGCA
Organism: Pseudomonas sp. NPDC089396; assembly: GCF_044749545.1. Classification (NCBI taxonomy): domain Bacteria; kingdom Pseudomonadati; phylum Pseudomonadota; class Gammaproteobacteria; order Pseudomonadales; family Pseudomonadaceae; genus Pseudomonas; species Pseudomonas sp. NPDC089396. The sequence continues at coordinate 113,731 of NZ_JBIVIC010000007.1, forward strand.
TGTACACCGCATAATGGTGCTGGCTGCTGAACAGGGTACCGGGAAAAGCGACGAACACCGGCTCCAGTTCAGGTGCCGCGGCCCGCGCCGTTTCTAGTGCCGCGTGCAGCGAGCCGAGTGTTTTCAGCGGCGGCGCGCTCTTGTAGGGAGCGGTCATCTCGGCCAACTGGCCGTTCTGCCACAGTCCAACGATGGGCAGCGCCAAAGTGTTGACCACCCCAGTGACGCCAACCACCATCACCCAAACCAGCGTCACCATGCCCAGTACATTGTGCAGATCGAGCCATTGCAGCCGGCGGCTGCGCCCGGTGCGCACGGTGGCGAACTCCAGCTTGCGCATGAACGGCGTGTAGACCACCACGCCCGACACCAGTGAAGCCACCAAGAACAGTCCCATCGTACCCAGCAGCAAGTAGCCGGGCAGGCCGATGAAAAGATCGGTGTGCAGGCGCAGAACCACGTCCATGAAGCCGGTCTGGGGCGGCTCGGGGGCAAACAGTTGGCCATTGCGCTTGTCGAACAGGTGCACATGACCGTCCAGCGGCGGCGGTACCAAGGTCTTGCCGGTGAATACCGCGCCGTAGGGATCGTCCGGCTCAAGGCCGACAAAGCGCACGACCTCATCCGGACGCGCAGCGAGTGCCCCGGCGATGACCTGGTCGTAATTGATTACCGGAGCATCGGCAGTCAGCGCCTTGGGCGCCGGATGCGGATCGAATACCGATTCGATTTCCTCGTGGAAGATCAGCGGCAGGCCGGTCAAGCACAACAGGAGCAGGAACACGGTACAGACCAGGCTGGTCCATTTGTGCACGAGATACCAGTATTTGAGGGCTTGCCGGGTCATGTGAAGTGATCCTTCAACAATCCATACGCGTCAACGAAGTGCGCAGGGTACCTGCCCGTCCGCAAAGAGCGCCAGTCGATCTGGATGCAATCGGTGATTAAGCTATCTTCCACCAACGGCAACTCTGGGTCGAAAGCAGTCAGTCGAGAGTGGCTGATTTCGATCCATAGCGGCCACCTGCAGAAAGCGCTTTTGTCAGTGCCGGCCACATCGCCGGCACTAGCAACAGCACTTTGCACAGGTGGCCGCTTTGGGCCGATAGTGGTCGGTCGCAATTGACCGCATTCGAACTGAAGCGCATTCGAATCATCATTGGAGCCGTGTATGGCGCTAAGAACATACATAGGTACTCAAGATGCCCTGCCCCATGCCAATACGGGACTGAACCTCAGGGCACCACGATCTCATCGGGATACGGATCGCCCGCCCGGCGACTCGGACGCACGCCCAGCACCTTACCTTCCAGGGTCTGTACTACGGTGTTTCCTCCCTCGATTGGCGACCCGCTACGCCGATCCTGGGCTTGCGCATCCAGGGGCAGGCTGAACAGTAATTGCCCGTGATAACGGCTGACCTGGGTGTTGGCGGGGTAGTAAACAGGGCCGAAGTCGAAGGGATGATTCGAATAGCCCTCCCACGAGTCTCCCTCTCCGTAAGGCCGGTCAAGGATCATGATGAATTCGCGCAGTTCGATACCCTGTACCGTTACCGGCGTTTCGTCGGACCTGGCAACCCACCCAGCGCCGTTGGCGATTACCCTTACCGGCCCAGGCCAGGTGATGCCACCCAGCGCGGTGCCAGGCGCCAGCGTGCATTGATCCAGCCGCCATTGCGAATGCTTGAAGCGCGCGCCAAACGGAAACTCGTACACGACCTGACCTGGCTCGCAGTGCCAGCCTTCCAGTTCATGTGCCGCCAATGTCTTGACCGTCGCTGAGCCATCCCACAATTCAAGACGCCTTACCTCAAGGCCCTTGATGGTGCCGGGCGTGCGGTCGAAGTCGGCGTGCTTGAGACTCTGCAGGCCATATGGAACGGGCTCGCCGGCCAAGTCGTCGAAAGGTTCCAGGTATTGCAAATGGACCTTCGTACCTACTGGTAGCACCAGGTCGCCCACCACTTGCTGCTCCTTCAGCCGAGGGTGGTGGGCTCGCCAATCCTGCCAGAGCCTAAGGGTGGACTCGACGTACGGCAGGCTGCCGGCAGCTAAGAACATCATCAAGAATCCGAACTTCCACCGCCGCGCCAGCATGTAACGACGGCTTGACGGAAACAGCATGGCGATCAGGCCAGCGGCGAAAAGCCAGAGAAAAACCTCGGAAAAAAGGTAGATCATGTAGCCGAGCAACATGAGCGGCATATCGACAGGAATCATGGACGTCCTTGTAAGTCCTGATGCAGTCCGCGCAGAATAAATCAGCTCGCAGTGATGCCCCAAGCTTCATCATGGAAGGAAATCCCCCGGCATGATGCCCGACGACTCTTTACGTTTTACCCGCTGGCTTGCAGGCCTCTCGATCACGACCGTGATCCTGGGCTTGGTTTTGGCGCTCTATGTACTGCAATCGCCAACCACTTCTCCCATCAACATTTCGGGTGTCCTCGCGCTCGGCGTTCTGGGGCTCACCAACCTGATTTCAATGGCGTTGAACGCGGTTTACTGGTTTATCCGCAGGTGGCCGAAATGGCTGCTGGTGACGCTCGTCATTCAGGCCACGCTGGCAGTGGCTGGATTGCTTCCCTTCATTTGGCCAACCTGATTTTGTGGGGTGAATGGTTCCAGGGCGCTCCAATCGAGTTACACGTTCACGGACGAAACCACATCTACAAGGGAATGTATGCCTGCAAAAACTCTGTTGTTTGTCATCGTGTTGTCACTAGGTGGCTGTTTCAGCACCATCGGTCACATGAGTGGGGAGCGCTGCGTTTATTACGGTACTCGCACATCCTGGGCCTGGGCGAATCACCCCGATACGCTGAGCAGTTGGCCAATCCTGATCGATACGCCGTTCTCGTTTGCGCTGGACACCCTCTTGCTGCCTTACGACCTCACAGCGTTCTTGCCTGAAAGCATGGGTGGGGACCGTAGCGAGTGCGTGATCAAGGGAGGGCTGAACGTCATCATGTGATCAGACCGTGGTGACGTACAGCCGACCAAGGCCAGTTGAAGCAATGCTGTCTTTACCGAAAGGCTGCCATGGTGGCCGGACGGTGCGCTGATTCGCTAGGCGCAACGACACGGATCTCGACTGCACTTTTCAGCCTTCAAGGCGACCAGGTGCTATGGCGTCATCTCCATGAAGCCTGGGCCGCGTGAGCCTTCGCAAGGCGGCCCCTTCCCTGGCCTGGTAGGCCTGAATCAGGCGAATACCTTGAAGGCCTCGCCTATTCGGCCTACACGACGAACACGATGCGTTCTGCAGTGCTGCGCTGCCAGGCCGATTCGACCTCGCTCAAGGGCACGGCCTGCGCCTCGACCTTCATCCCGGCCGGCTTGATTGCGTTCAACAGCTGCCCGACCACCTTCACCAAACCTTCGTTGGAGACACTGCCCAGGCCACTGCCGAGCATCTCCAGGCCCGTGCCGCGCAATACGCTGGGGTTCATCGGCAGGGTCGCACCAGCAATCGCGCCAATATTGACGAAGCGCACACGTGGCGCGGCCTCTCGGCTGGTATGACCGCCTAATGCATCGAGGATGCAGGCAGCCGGTTGCCCCCACAGGTAATCCAGCACGATGTCGACGCCCGGCCCGCGAATTTCATCGCGCAACGCAGCGGTCAACGGATCGGCAGGCTGGTCCAGGCAGATGAAGTCGTCCGCGCCCAGTTCGCGCAGTTCTGCTTCCACTGCACGATTGCGTGCAGTCGCCACCACGCGCGAAGCACCCAGGTGCTTGGCCACCTGAATCGCCAGGCGCCCGGACGCACCGGCAGCGCCGTTGATCAACACGCGCTCACCCGGCTTGAACCCTGCCCGCTCCTGCAGCGCCGACCAGGACGACATGCCCGGGTTGGCGATCGCCGCGGCGGTGATGTCATCGATGTCATTCGGTATGGCCACGCAGCAGCGCGCATCCACGGCCACGGTCTCGGCCATGGCGCCGATGGGGGCCCGAGGGAAGGCGAAGTACACGCGAGTGCCGTCCTCAAGCAGGCCGACACCATCGGCACCGGGTACCAACGGCAAGGTCTTGCCACTGCTGTAGTGTTTGCCGCTGGCCTGCGCACGCACCAACTGGCTGAGCGCGGCGGCACGCACCCGCACCAGCACCTCGCCCGCCGCAGCCTGCGGCACGTCGATATCGCCATAGCGTGGGGGTTGGTCGAAGGCGTGGACGATGGCTGCTTTCATGAATGGTCTCCAAGAGTTGCGTCGGCTCGGCATGCTCGAGGATATCGCGCAGCGCGAGTTGGCAAGGATGCCTGGGTGCACATGGTCATGGCCAGTGTTGGTTACGACCAGTCCGCTTGCCAACGCAACGTGGATTTCTCGCTCGCCCTTCACCCCCCTAGCGCAATGATCCCGAACATCAGTGCCGTACCCAGGATCGCAAAGGCCAACCCCGTCGCCATGGGGTAGCCACCCGAGTGACGGGCCAACAGCCAGCCGCAGATGAACAGCAGCGCCAAGGCCACCAGGTTGGAGGCACGCAAGGCCACTGCGGCGTCGTTGGTGAGCAAGAACGGAATCACCACAGGGAAGGTGGCCAGCACCACCAGCGAGAAAACGCCCAGGCTGCCAAGCACATCGACAGGCCCCAAGCGAGGGCGGACCGGCTGGTCGGCATACTCGACCAGACGCTGGCGTAGCATTTCCAGCACCTGCGGGTTCGCTATCACAGCGATGCGGGACGGTAGCGCATCGGCGATCAGCGCTCGCCCTTCCTCTTCGCTGGCGTCGTGCTTCAAGTAGCTCACGAAGTTGCGGTTGCGCGTACGTTCGGTCCAGGTACGCAGTAGGTACATGACCGCGTCGGCGAGCCCCCAGGCCAGGTTGCAACCCAAGGCGGCGTACAGCATGGTCCGCACTTCTTCACGGCCTGCCGTGGCGACGCTCAGCGTGCCTACGAACGTCATCGCCATGAGCAGGCCGAAGATGACTTCGGTGACCCGGTCGACGGGGTCGAGGATTCGATTTCGTTTGTCTTCTCTGGGCTTGGCCATAGTACCCTCGCTGCCGCTCGTCACACGAAAGCCCGACCTTTTGCACCACTACTGACGGCGTACCGAATCAAGGATAGTCGGCGTTACCCGCCGGTGTTCAGCGATGCTTGGCATTCTTCTTGGCAATGGCCTTCATGCGCGTCGCGGCGCGCTGTACGGTGGCCATCTTCTCCGGGCGTTTCATGCCACGCCATTTGCGGATTTCCTCGCGCGTGCGGCCACAGCTGACGCACAGCTCGCTGTTGAGTTGGCACAGTGAAACGCAGGGGTTGTCGATGTCTTTGGCCATGGGCTGCTCCGGTGCGGGGCGCGGATCATAACCCTTTATCGCCTGTTCGGGCCCAATCGCCGGCAAGCCGGCTCCCACAGGTACTCCGCAGGCCTTCAAGTCAGTGCTTATACTGGGGAAACAACTGTCTCGCTCAATTTGTATGAGCTGACCCGCTCCCGCAGGCTTGAAGTCAGTGCTTATCCTGTGGAAACAACGATTCCTGTGGGAGCCGGCTTGCCGGCGATGCAGGCGCCACGGTGCAAGCCAGCGCCCACAAGCCTCAAGCCACCGCCACTGCGCGCCGGCGCCGCCAAGCCAGGCGTGCCACGGTGATCGACCAGTTGGCCAGGGCGATCACCAGCAGCAGTTGCAGCAGCGCAGCCATCCCTGCCTCGACAATGACCTTACCCGCCAGCAGCGGGAAGCCGAACACTCCGATGAAGTACGCCAAGCTGAACAACAGCAACGCCTGCGCGGTCTGCCCGGCCGGTGCTTCGTTTGCCGCCAGCCCGTTGATCACCGAATAGGTCAACCCATAGCCGACCCCCAGCACGATCGCCGCCAGCAAGTACCCGCCAGGGCTCTCCACCCAATACATGAACATCAGCACCGACAGCACGATCAGCGCCGTGAGCACGCACGCCATCACGTAAGGGTCGCGTTTGACGATAAAGCCCGCGACCAGCAGGCGGCACGCGATGACCGCGGACATGAAGCCGATGAAGAACAGCGAGTAGTCCAGGTGCAGGAGCGCGGCATAAGAGGTCTGGAAGCTGGACAGCCCACCAAAGATCGCACCGCCCAACCCGACCATCAGGATGGCGAAGGCGGCCTTGGACGACAGCACCGAACGCGCCGCCACCGGCGTAATTCGGCTCACGGCAACAGCGCGCTGATGCTGTTGTATACGCGGCGCCATCAGCCAGAACATCACACCCCCCAGCACACTGGCCCCGGCCGCGACCACGAAGGCCGCTTCGACCGGATAGCCCAGCGCCTGCGCCACCCGCCCCAACAATGGCCCGGTGCCGATGCCCGTCATCATGCAGCCCGAGAGCAGGGCAAAATACTTCACCCGTCGTTCAGGCTCGATCAGCATGGCCACGATGATCGGTCCGAGGGTATAGAACACCCCCCAGCCAAAACCGAGCAGCAGGCCGAACAGCATCATGGCAACGCCCAGGCCTGGCAGCGCGGCAAAACCCAGGCAGGCTGCAGCGAGAAACACCGCGCCAACGGCCACCGATTTGGCCGCGCCGAGGTGGTCGCTCAGGTGCCCGGAAAAGATCACGGCGAGAAAGGTACTGAGCATGGCCGTGGAGATCACCGAGCCGGCGTCGGCCTCGCTGGCGCCGTGCGCGCGCAAGGTCATCGCCAGGAGAAAGGTGGTGCCATAGGACAGGGACAGCAGGTAGCTGCTCAGGCAGAAGGTGCCAAACAGGCGATTGGAAGACATCGTTGTTCCTTGACGTGCAAGCGGCCGTGAAGCCGGCTTTCCGAGCATTGTTGTTGGAGGTTCGCAAGACGTTCTACCACGGGCTTGCGCAGGCTTGGATATGAAATCGGCGGAGTGAAGCGTGGCAGGCTCATACCTATCGGCCTGCTGCATCGACCCCAGCGTGGCTGCAGTTTATGCTCGGGTCATTTCCCGGAGACCGCCCACGTGCACCCAGCCCCTGCCCTGCGCCGCGCCAACCCTGCCGACGTCGAAGCCATCCGCGTATTGGTCCACGCTGCCTATTCGCCCTATATCGCCAGGATCGGCCAAGCCCCGGCGCCGATGCTGGACGACTACCATCAGGTGATCGAGGACAACGACGTGTTCGTGGCACTGGAGGCCGGGCGCGTTGCCGGCGTGCTGGTGCTGCACCAGGAAGGCAGCGAGATGCTGCTGGTCAATGTCGCGGTGTTACCCGCCTGCAAAGGCAAAGGCCTGGGCAAGGCCCTGATGCAGTTTGGCGAACAACACGCAAGGCAGGCCGGGTGCCGTGCCATCCGCCTGTATACCCATGAGCGCATGAGCGAAAACATCGAGATCTACCAGACACTCGGTTATGTGCAGACCCACAGGGCGCACGAGCACGGTTTCGCCCGGGTGTTCATGCGCAAGCCCCTTTGACGGGGCGCAGCCACCGCCCGTCTCTCCCCCTCTTGCAATCAGCCGGCTCACAAAATACTGTATGAATAATCAGTATGACGAGATCGGCCCATGCAACTCATCGCCAAGCTAGGCATCCTCGCCGACGCCGCCAAGTACGACGCCTCCTGCGCCAGCAGCGGCGCCCCCAAGCGCAGCTCGCGCGGCAGCGACAGCCTGGGCGCCACCGACGGCATGGGCATCTGCCACAGCTACACCCCGGATGGTCGTTGCGTGTCCTTGCTCAAGGTGCTGCTTACCAACTTCTGCCTGTACGACTGCCAGTACTGCGTCAACCGCCGCTCCAGCAACGTGCCCCGGGCGCGCTTCACGCCTGAGGAAGTGGTGCACCTCACCCTCGACTTCTACCGGCGCAACTGCATCAGCGGGCTGTTCTTGAGCTCGGGCATCATCCGCTCGGCCGACTACACCATGGAGCAGCTGATTCGCGTCGCCCGCTTGCTACGTGAGGAACACAACTTCCGCGGCTATATCCACCTCAAGACCATCCCCGATGCCGACCCGCTGCTGATCGAAGAAGCCGGACGCCTGGCCGATCGCCTCAGCGTCAACATCGAGCTGCCCACCGAAGCCAGCCTCAAGCGCCTGGCCCCGGAGAAGCACGCGCACACCATTCGCCAGGCCATGGGTGTGATCCACCAGGGACAGCAGGCCGTGGCCAACGAGCCGAAGGCGCCGCGCTTCACCCCGGCCGGGCAAAGCACCCAGGTGATCGTCGGTGCCGACGCCACCGACGACAGCACCCTGCTGCGCAACGCCGAATCGCTGTACCAGGGCTACGGCCTCAAGCGCGTGTATTACTCGGCCTTCAGCCCGATCCCCGACAGCCCCGGCAGTGTGCCGTTGGCCGCCCCGCCGCTGCTGCGCGAGCACCGGCTGTACCAGGCCGATTTCCTCTTGCGCGGCTACGGCTATAGCGCTGGCGAGCTGCTGAACCAGGGCAGCAACCTGGCCCTGGACATCGACCCCAAGCTGGCCTGGGCCTTGGCCAACCGCGAGGTGTTTCCGCTGGATGTGAACCGTGCCGAACCGGCCTTGCTGGCGCGTATTCCCGGCATCGGCCTGCGCAGCGTGCAGCGCCTGGTGGCGTTGCGCCGCGAACGGCGCGTGCGTTACGACGACTTGATCCAGTTGCGTTGCGTACTGGAAAAGGCCAGGCCGTTCATCGTCACCAGCGACTACCGCCCGGCCCAGGCAGAGCTGCGCAGCGGCCTGTTGCGTGCCCGTCTGCGCGAGCCGCAAGCCCCTGTGCAGATGGGGTTGTGGGGATGATCGCGCTCGATTGCGGCGAGCGTTTCGACACCTGGCGGGAGCAGGCGCGCAAGTTGCTCGGGCACGGCATCGATCCGGCTGCAGTGACCTGGGCACAAGGCCCGATCGCTGACCTGCTGGCCCTACCGGCAGCGCTACCCGAGGGCTCCGGCCCTTTTCGCGCCAAGGTGCCGGCAGCGCTGTTGCCCCTGCTGGAACAAGCGGCCCGCTACCGCGGTGAGCAACGCTGGAACCTGCTCTACGAAGTGCTCTGGCGTGTGGCCCATGGCGACCGCACGGCCATGCTCGCCGGTGACCGCCTGGGCAGCGAGCTGCACCGGCGCATCAAGCAGGTCAGCCGCGAAGCGCACCACCTGCATGCCTTCGTACGCTTCGTACCCTTGCCTTCTGCACTGGCCGAGCAGCTGCAGCTGGACCTGGTGGCCTACCACGACCCCGCGCACGACATTCTGGACAGTGCCAGCGCGCATTTCGCCGACCGCCTGGGGCGCCAGCGCTGGCTGATCGCGACCCCTGTGGACGGCATTCGCTTCGACGGCGAGGGGTTCGACTATCGGCGCCAGTGCCCGCAAGCGTGGCGGCAATGGGCACGCAACGCCGAAGACTCAGGTGCGGAACTGTGGCGCACCTACTATCGCCACACCTTCAACCCGGCACGGCTCAACCCCGATGCCCTGCGCCTGCACATGCCCGGGCGTTTCTGGCGCCATCTGCCGGAAGGCATGCTGATTCCCCAGCTGGAAGGGTTGGCGCGACAGGGCAAGCAACGTGATGGCCAAGCGTTGGAAATCGCGGTTCAACGGGGCAAGAAAATCCTCCCGGGCGAGTGACGCTTGCTGCAAATGTGAAAAATTCGTGATTTTTTGGCATACCACACTTTCAAGGTGCGACGAATCCTGACACACTTATTGCTAATCGTTCTCATAAGCGCTTTCAATAATAGTCAGGAACCTGCCCCATGTCGTCGTACCTTGCGCCCACGCGCTCACTCCCCGCCCGCAGTCTGCTCGCCATGGCCGTGTGCATGGCCATCGTCACGCCGGCCATCGCCGAAGACGAAAAGCCCACCACCCTGGAACTGGGCGCCACCGAGATCAACTCTCACCAGCTCGGCAGCACCACCGAAGGTTCGGCGTCCTACACCACCGGCTCCATGTCTACCGCTACCAAGCTGCCGATGAGCCTGCGTGAAACCCCGCAGGCGGTGACGGTGATCACCCGCCAGCGCATGGACGACCAGGCCATGACCAGCATCAACGATGTGGTCGCCGCCACTCCGGGGCTGTACCTGGACTATTCCAGCGGCCCGGGCCGGCAAACCTACTCGGCGCGTGGCTTCGACATCGACAACCTGATGTATGACGGCATCCCCAGCGGTTATCAGGGCTGGACGGTCGGCGCCCAACCGAACCTGGCAATGTTCGACCGGGTCGAGATCGTGCGCGGCGCCACAGGCCTGGTCACCGGCTCCGGCAACCCGTCGGCGGCAATCAACCTGGTACGCAAGCGCCCGCTGGCGGAGCAGAAGGTCACCCTCACTGGTGCTGCCGGCAGCTGGGACAACTACCGCGGCGAACTCGACGCCTCCAGCCCGCTCAACGACAGCGGCACCGTGCGCGGGCGCGTGGTGGCTTCGTACCGCGACGCCAACAGCTTCGTCGATGACGTGGAAGAAGACCACGGTCTGTTCTACGCCGTGACCGAGGCCGACCTCACCGACGACACCACCCTGACCGTCGGCTTCTCGCACCAGAAGGACAAGACCAACTACTTCTGGGGCGCCATGCCCACGGCGCTGGACGGCCACCACATGGACTTCTCGCGCTCCTACAACCCAGGCACCGACTGGGAGAACAAGGACCAGGAGATCAACACCGTATTCGCCGAGGTGCGCCAGCGCCTGGCCAATGACTGGTCGCTGCAGGTCAACGCCAACTATTCCGAACAGGATGCGGTATTCACCGGCTCCTACCAGTCGCGCTGGGCCGGCCTGCAAGCGCCCCTGTCGCGCACCGTCTACCAGTCCAAGCACCAGGAAAACCAGGCCGGCGTGGACGGTTTCCTCAGCGGCCCGTTCCAGGCCTTCGGCCGTACGCATGAGCTTGTGGTCGGTGCCAGCAAGCGCATCTATGACATGGACACGCGCAACTACAGCCCGTATGACACCAACTGGCCGTTGAACGGCGGCAAGCCCAACTTCGTACACACCGACAACACCCGCGAAGTCACCACCCAGGAAGGCGTGTACCTGACCACCCGCCTGAGCCTCGCGGACCCGCTCAAGCTGATCCTTGGCGGGCGCCTGGACTGGTACGACTACGACAACAAGGAAAGCGCCACTGCCGACTACAAGGTCACGCGAAACGTCACCCGCTATGCCGGCCTGATCTACGACCTCGACGACCATCACTCGGTCTACGTCAGCTACAGCGACATTTTCAACCCGCAGAGCTACAAGGACGCCTCGGGTAGCCCGATCAAGCCGATCGAGGGCAAGAACTATGAAGTTGGGGTCAAGGGCGAATACTTCGACGGCGCGCTCAATGCCAGCATCGCGCTGTTTCGCATCGACCAGGAAAACCGCGCCGTCGCGCAGACCGACCTGAGCGGCTGCAGCGACCCGACCAACTGCTACGTCGCCTCCGGCGAAGTGCGCAGCCAAGGTATCGACCTGGAACTGCAAGGCGCGCTGACGCCGAACTGGCAGGTCGGTGCCGGCTACACCTACGCCCGCGTGCACACCCTCAAGGACGCCGCCAAGCCGGCCAACGAGAACCAGCGCTTCGACACCGACACGCCGGAGCACATGTTCAAGCTGTCGACCACCTACCGCCTGCAGGGCCCGCTGGAAAAAGCCCGCATTGGCGGCAACGTCACCTGGCAGAGCCGCATCTACAATGACTTCACCGTCGCCGACGGCAGCGAGTACCGCCTGGTCCAGGGCTCCTATGCGATCACCAACTTGATGGCCGGCTACCAGGTCAACCAGAACCTCGACCTGCAGCTGAACGCCAACAACGTGTTCGACCGCAAGTACTACTCCGCCGTCGCAGGTTCTGTGGACTATGCCGGCGACACCTGGGGCACCCCACGCAACCTGATGCTGACTGCCAAGTACAGCTTCTGACCGCTATCGCTTGACCGAGCGCAGGGACGCGCTATTTCGTCATGGCATACTGATCGTCGGCCTTCGCCAATCAGTCATCCACCCTGGAAGCCGCCATGCTCATCCGCCCCGAAACCCCCGCCGACTGCTCCGCCATCAGCCGCCTGACCTTGCAGGCCTTCACCAACCACCCACATCACGCCCCCGGCCAGGCGCCTACCGAGCACCTGATCATCGAACGCTTGCGCGGCAATGGCGCACTGACGCTGTCGCTGGTGGCAGAAGATGAGGGTGGGATCGTCGGGCAGGTCAGTGTTTCGCCTGTCAGGATCGATGGGCAAGACCTCGGCTGGTATGGGCTGGGGCCGATTGCTGTAGCGCCGGGCAGGCAGGGGCAAGGGATCGGTGCGGCATTGATGCGCGAGGCGCTGGACGGCATGCGCGAGCAAGGTGCCGCAGGGCTGGTGTTGCTCGGCGAGCCGGACTATTACCAGCGCTTTGGTTTCAAGGCGTATGCGCAGTTGAGTTACCCCGGTGTGCCGCCGGAGTACTTCATGGCGTTGCCTTTTGCAGGGGATGTTCCTGCTGGCAGCGTGGCGTACGACCCAGCCTTTGGCTGAGCCTTCACCGGCCCTATCGCCGGCAAGCCGGCTCCCACAGGGATCTCTGCAAATCTTGAAGGTTGCGCAGTACCTGTGGGAGCCGGCTTGCCGGCGATAGGGCCGGTAAGCCAGGCCACAGGATTTCGTACTGTACCGTACCATGCAGTACAGTACAGACTCAGCCAAACAACTTCGCCAGATACCCCAGCTTCTTCTTGTACGACCGCCGCGCCTCCAGCGCCTGCTCCATGCTCACCGGCAAGAACCGCGCCTGCTGGTTCGGCTGCATCTGCCCGACCAGGTCCAGGTCGGCGCTGATCACCGTGCCGATCATGGCATAGCCCCCACCCGACACCGCATCGCGGTGCAGAATGATGGGTTCGAGCCCCGCCGGCACCTGAATCGAGCCAATCGGGTAGCAGCTGTCGACGATGTTCGACGGATCCGACCCGGCCCCAAATGGCTGCTCGCGCGGCTGGAAACTCAGCGCATCGCCGCCCTTGTAGCGATAACCGATGCGGTCGGCTTCGGACCCGACCGTCCAGGCATCGGTGAAGAAGCTTTGCGCCGCCGCCTCGCTCAGGCGGTGGAAGTACAACCCCGGCACCACCCGCAACACCACTTCCCCACCCAGTGCCTGGCGCAGCGCCATGGGCAGGCTGGCCCCCGCGCGGGTCTTGCCGCTGGGCTGGCCAACCGGCAGCACGTCACCCGTCATCAACTTGCGCCCGTGATAGCCACCGAGTGCGCCCAGCGCGTAGGTCGACCGGCTGCCAAGCACCTCAGGCACATCGATGCCGCCGGCCACCGCCAGGTACGCCCGCGCCCCCGCCCTGGGGAAGCCGAAACGCAGCACCTGCCCTGCCCTCACCGCAAACGCGGTGTACGGGTGCTGCTCACGCCCATCGAGCAGCACCGCCATCTGCGCACCACACACCGCCACCAGGGCATCGTGCTGGAACTCCAGCTCCGGCCCCACCAGCGCGCATTCGAGGCCGGCAGCACCAGGCGCGTTGCCCACCAGATGGTTGGCGGCGCGAAGGGCGTACTGATCGAGTGCGCCGGAAGGCGGAATACCCAGGTGATAGAAGCCTTCGCGGCCAAGGTCCTGCACCGAGGTGGCCAGGCCAGGTTTGAGCACCTTGATCATGCCAACGCCTCCTGCAACGACTTGGGATAGCCGACAGGGTCGGCGAGAAACGCATCCAGGGAAAACTCCACCGGGCGGATACGCAGGTCGAAGCGCCCGTCCTCGACGTCTGTCACCGCCTGGTCGTAGGTACGGCGGTCGATGGGTTTGAACTGCACGATATCGCCCGGGCGGAAGAACACCATGTGGTCCTTCAGGTAGGCCAGGGTCTGCTGCGGGTCGTAGATCGGCGCCGGGGTAACGCCGAACATCTGATAACCGCCCGCGCCCCGCACCGAGTAGATGCAGCCGAAACAGCCGCCATGGCCCAGGGTCAGCTTGGGCGTGTCGGTACGCGGGCGCAGGTACTTGGGCACCTGCAACTGGCGCTCGCGCTCGACCATCTGGAACATGAACGGCAAGCCCGCGACGAAGCCGACCATCGACACGAACCACGGCGCGCCACTGTGCGCGGCAATGAACGCGTCGACATCGGCCAGGCCGTTGACCCGCGCGGCGTACTCCAGGTCGGTGCTCTGCGGGTCTTGATGGCGGTCACGAAACCGCATCAGGGTTTCATGGGTCCAGGGGTCGTTGTACAGCACCGGGATCTCGATGATCCGCGTGCTCAACGAACGCTCGGCCACCGCTTGCGCCTCGGCGCCGCGCACGGCTTCGAGCAGGGCTTCGGGGGCGATACGGTCGGGGTCGAAACGGATCTGGAAGGAGGCGTTGGCCAGGCACACGTCGAGCACGCCCTCCAGCGCCAGGCGCTCGACTGCGCGGGTGACCGCCAACCCCTTGAAGAAGGCTTCCAGCGACATGCTTTCGCTGACCTCGGCGAACAGGTGCTCGTCGGCACCGAAGCTGTAGCGGATCGGGGATGTGGCAAGCGGCTCGGCCATGTCTGCTCCTTTTCTTGGAATCTTTATCGGTATGGCAGGCAAAAACAATGCGGTGCAGCGGATGTCGCCTAACGCGGCGTGCGCACCTTGATGCCAGCGTTGTCCAGCGCCGTGCGCGTGGCCTCGACCAGGTCGAGGGCGCCCGGCGTGTCGCTGTGCAGGCAGATGGAATCGAATTCGATTGCCAGGTCCTGCCCTTCGACAGTCCGCACCACGCCCTCCTGGCATGCCCGCAGCACCCGCTCGGCGACCCGTTGCGGCTCGTAGCCACGCACATTGCGGGTGAACACGATGGAGCCGCTCAGGTCGTACTCGCGGTCCGCGTAGAACTCGCGGACCACCGGCTGGCCGAGTTCCTGGGCGATACGGCAGATCACCGAGCCCGGCATGCAGTACAGCAGCAGCTCGGGCTCGATCACTCGCAGGTTTTCCACCAGCAGCCGCGCGGCCTCTTCATCACGGGCCAGGTGCATGTACAGCGCGCCGTGCGGCTTGATGTGCTGCAGGCTGACGCCCTGGGCACGGGCGATTTCCCGCAGTGCCCCCAGCTGGTAGAGCATGTCGTCGACCAGCTCCTGGGCCGGCGCGTTGATGTGCCGGCGGCCGAAGCCGACCAGGTCACGAAAGCCTGGATGCGCACCCACCGCCACGCCAAGCGCCTTGGCCCGCTCGACCGTGCGGCGCATCGTGCCCGGGTCGCCGGCGTGGAAGCCGGTGGCGATGTTGGCCGAGCTGATGAAGGCCATCAGTTCGTTGTCGACACCATCACCGATGGTCCACGGGCCGAAGCCCTCGCCCATGTCCGAATTGAAATCCACCGCCTGCATGTCTATCTCCTGGTGCTTGTGGCTGCATGAAGGCCACGTTAGATTCTCCCTACCCCCTTGGGAAGATCTATAAACAGATAGGGTGTCTTCGGAAAAACAGATACCCAGGAGTTGCCCGTGTCATTGACCTTGCGCCAGGTTCGCTACTTCGTCGCCACTGCCGAGATCGGCCAGATCTCCCAGGCGGCGATCCACCTCAATATCTCCCAGTCGGCGGTGACCACTGCGATCAAGGAACTGGAGGCGATGCTGGGCGTGCTGCTGTTCCAGCGCTCCCCGCAGGGCATGAACCTGACCGAGGCCGGCCGGCACTTTCTCAACCGCGCCTATGTGATCCTGCGCAGCGTCGACGATGCGCTGAACAGCCCACTGCCGGACGTGCGCGCCAGTGGCCTGCTGCGCCTGGCGGCCAGCTACACGGTGATCGGCTACTTCCTGCCGCACCATTTACAGCGCCTGGAGCACTGGCACCCCGATGTGACCTTGCAGGTGCACGAACAGGAGCGCAGCACCATCGAACAAGGCCTGCTGGACGGCCGCTTCGACATGGCGGTGGTGCTCACCGCCAACCTCACCCACCCGGACATCGTCTCGGAAACCCTGTTCAACTCCGAACGCCGCCTGTGGCTGCCAAGCCATCACCCGCTGTGCGAACGCTCGGCCGTGAGCCTCGCCGATGTCGCCCGTGAGCCCTTCATCCTGCTCACCGTGGACGAGGCCGAACAAAGCGCCATGCGCTACTGGGAGCAGGCCGGTCAACGCCCCAGCGTGCGCGTGCGCACCAGCTCGGTGGAAGCGGTGCGCAGCATGGTCGCCAATGGCAGCGGCGTGGCGATCCTTTCTGACCTGGTGCACCGACCCTGGTCGCTGGAAGGCAAGCGCATCGAAACCGTGACCATCAGCGACCCGGTGACGCCGATGAGCGTGGGTCTGGCCTGGCACCGCGAGCGGGCCTTCAGCCCGGCCATGCAGGCGCTGCGCAACTACTTCCATGATGCGTTCCTGGCGCCGCAGCAACTTTCTGCTCGGCGCTGAACCGATCACGCACCAGGCAGCCCAGTGACCCACGGCAGCCGAGCCTTTAGACTTGCCGATTTTTTCGCCCGAGAGAGCCCGCCATGCGCATCACCAGCCCCTCTGCCGCCACCGCCTGCGGCTTGGCGGCGATCCTTTTGTGGAGCACCGCCAGCGGCCTGATCCGCAGTGTCAGCGAGCACTTCGGCCCGATTGGCGGCGCCGCGCTGATCTACACCCTGGGCGCTGCCCTGTTGGTGATGCTGCTGGGCCGCCCGCGCCTGCGCCACGCCTCGCGCTTCTACCTGTTCAGCGGGTCGGCGCTGTTCATTGCCTACGAGATCTGCCTGTGCCTGGCCCTGGGCTACGCCGTGAGCCGTACACAGGCGATCCAGCTGGTGGTGGTCAATTACTTGTGGCCAAGTCTGACGGTACTGTTGGCGATCTTCATGAACCGCCAGCCGGCGCGCTGGCTGATCGTGCCCGGCACCGCCATTGCCCTGCTGGGCATCCTGTGGGTGGTGAGTACCGATGGACTTTCGCTGGACAGTATCGCCAGCAATGTTGCCTCCAATCCGCTGAGCTACAGCCTGGCGGCGGCCTGTGCGATCACCTTCGCGTTGTACTGCAACGTGACTCGGCGCTATGCCAATGGGCAAAGCCATGTGGTGCTGTTCTTTCTGCTGACTGCTGGCGTGCTGTGGGTCAAGTACCTGTTCAGCAGCGAGGCGCTGCCGCCCTTCTCTTTGCCCCACAGCCTGGAGTTGCTGGCGGCAGCGGTGGGCATGGCGGGTGGGTATGCGCTGTGGAACATCGGCATTCTGCGCGGCAATCTGACTTTGCTGGCGACTGCTTCGTATGCGGCGCCGGTGTTGTCATCGGCATTTGCCGCCGCATGGCTTGGTGCGCAGTTGGGGTTGCAGTTCTGGCAGGGGGCGGTGCTGGTGACTGCGGGATCACTGTTGTGCTGGCAGGCAACGCGGCAGGCCCAGTAAGCCTTCTTCGCGGGACAAGCCCGCCCCTACAGGTTCATCACAATGCTCATGGGCGGTGGAAATGCTCGAAATCCAAAAGCCAGCGCTAATCCCTGTGGGAGCCGGCTTGCCGGTGATGAGGCCAGGGCAGGCAAAAGCGGACTGATGTAGCCTTGTACTGGCTGTTCGGGCCCTATCGCCGGCAAGCCGGCTCCTACAGGGGAAAGCATTGTTTTCAGTGACCGTGGTGTAGCCGTGGGAGATGCTGACTGCCTACAAACTTTCCCCCCAACCGAACATTCCGCCCCCCGCACCGTCATAACTTGAGCCAATGCCGACCCGCAGCGAGGACGCCAAATGACCCAGCCCGACCCGTCATACGTCAAATGGCTCGAAGACCGCTCCATGCTCAAGGCCTCCCAGGAGCGGGCGCGCTTGTACTCCGGCCAGTCACGCCTGTGGCAGAACCCCTACGCCGAAGCCCAGCCACGCCGCGCCACGGAAATCGCCTCGGTGTGGCTGACCGTCTACCCCGACGCGATCATTGCGCCTGAAGGCGACTCGGTGCTGTCTGCCCTGGGTCACGAAGCCTTGTGGAAACGCCTGTCTGACATCGGCGTGCAAGGCATCCACACCGGCCCGATCAAGCAGTCCGGCGGCGTGCGCGGGCGCGATTTCACCCCCAGCGTGGACGGCAACTTCGACCGCATCAGTTTCGACATCGACCCGCTCTACGGCAGCGAGCAGGACCTGGTGCAGATGAGCCGCATGGCCGCCGCGCACAATGCCGTGACCATCGACGACCTGATCCCCTCGCACACCGGCAAGGGCGCCGATTTTCGCCTGGCCGAACTGGCCCATGGCGCCTACCCCGGGCTCTATCACATGGTCGAGATCCGCGAGGAGGACTGGCCGTTGCTGCCCGACGTGCCCCCTGGGCGCGATGCGGTCAACCTGCTGCCGGCCCAGTGCGACCAGCTCAAGGCCCACCACTACATCGTCGGCCAGCTGCAACGGGTGATCTTCTTCGAGCCGGGCGTCAAGGAAACCGACTGGAGCGTGACGGCACCGATCACCGGGGTCGATGGCAAGACCCGGCGCTGGGTCTATCTGCACTACTTCAAGGAAGGCCAGCCGTCGCTCAACTGGCTCGACCCCAGCTTCGCCGCCCAGCAGATGATCATCGGCGACGCCTTGCACGCGCTGGACTGCCTGGGCGCGCGTGGTCTGCGCCTGGATGCCAACGGTTTTCTCGGCGTGGAAACCCGCGCCAGCGCCACAGCCTGGTCGGAGAGCCACCCGCTGTCGATCGTCGGCAACCAGCTGATCGGTGGCATGATCCGCAAGGCCGGCGGCTTCAGTTTCCAGGAGCTGAACCTGACCCTGGACGACATCGCGCAGATGTCCAAGGGCGGCGCCGACCTG
The DNA here is from genome assembly GCF_044749545.1 of Pseudomonas sp. NPDC089396. Lineage (NCBI taxonomy): Bacteria > Pseudomonadati > Pseudomonadota > Gammaproteobacteria > Pseudomonadales > Pseudomonadaceae > Pseudomonas > Pseudomonas sp. NPDC089396. The sequence continues at coordinate 132,427 of NZ_JBIVIC010000007.1, forward strand.
TCCTACGACTTCATTACCCGCCCCGCCTACCAGCATGCCCTGCTGACCGGCGACACCGAGTTCCTGCGCCTGATGCTCAAGGAAATGCATGGCTTTGGCATCGACCCGGCGTCGTTGATCCATGCCCTGCAGAATCACGACGAACTGACCGTCGAGCTGGTGCACTTCTGGACCCTGCATGCCCACGACATGTACCTGTACAAGGGCCAGACCCTGCCCGGCGGCATCCTGCGCGAGCACATTCGCGAAGAGATCTACGAGCGGCTGTCCGGCGAACACGCCCCGTACAATCTGCGCTTCGTCACCAACGGCATTGCCTGCACCAGTGCCAGCCTGATCACCGCGGCGCTGGGCATCCGCGACCTGGAGCAGATTGGCGCGGCCGAGATCGAGCAGATCCAGAAGGTGCACCTGCTGCTGGTGATGTACAACGCCATGCAGCCTGGCGTGGTGGCGCTGTCCGGGTGGGACCTGGTCGGTGCCCTGCCGCTGCCTGCCGAGGCGGTGGCCGAGCGCATGCTCGATGGTGATACCCGCTGGATCCACCGCGGCGGCTACGACCTGGCCGGGCTCGAGCCGCAGGCCACTGAATCGGTACGCGGCATGCCGCGTGCCCGCGCGCTGTACGGCAGCCTCGACAGCCAGCTGGAAAACCCCGACTCGTTCGCCAGCAAGGTGAAAAAGCTGCTTGCCGTGCGCCAGGCCTATGGCATCGCCACCAGCCGTCAGGTGCTGGTGCCCGAGGTCAGCAGTGCGGGGTTGCTGGTGATGGTGCATGAGCTGCCGGCCGGGCGCGGCATACAGATCAGTGCGCTGAACTTTGGTCAGGAGGTGATTGCCGAGGAGCTGCTGCTGACCGGGTTTACGCCGGGGACGGTGGTGGACATGGTCCACGAGACGGTCGAGGGGGACCTGACTGAAGATGGGCGCTTGATGATCAACCTGGAGCCTTTCGAGGCGCTGTGTTTGAGGATTGTCAGCAGCAGCGGGCATGTTTGAGACTGTACCGGCCCTATCGCCGGCAAGCCGGCTCCCACAGGTTTTGCAGCGCCGTGGACACTGTGGGAGCCGGCTTGCCGGCGATAGGGCCGGTACAGTCAACTTGCTTTTAAAGCCCCAGGGGCATAGTTTTCCGGGCATTCATTTCCGTGCCCAGGAGCAACCCATGTACACCGGCATCGTCCAGGCCGTGCGCCCTCTTCTCGCTGTGACCACCTACCCGGGCCACAACGAATTCACCGTCGACCTCACCCCCGAGCTGCTCGACGAACTGAAGATCGGCGCCAGCGTCAGTGTCGAAGGCACCTGCCTGTCGGTCACCGAAATCGACGGCACCCAGGTGAAGTTCGACGCCATGACCGCCACCCTGGAGCGCACCAACCTGCGCTTCTTCAAGGCCGGCCAAGGCGTGAACATCGAGCGCTCGGCGAAGATGAACGCCGAAGTCGGCGGCCACCTGATGGCCGGCCACATCGCCACCACCGCCGAAATCGTCGAGCTGTCGATCAAGCAGACCGGTGCCTTCATCACCTTCCGCATGCCGCCGGCATGGGCCAAGTACGTGTTCCCGCGCGGCTTCCTCGGGGTCAATGGCTGCAGCCTGACCGTCGCCGATGTCGACGACACGCTGATCACCATCAACCTGATTCCGGAAACCCTGCGCCAGACCACCTTCGCCCACTACAAGGCCGGCGAGTTGATCAACATCGAAGTGGACCACCAGACCATGGTGCTGGTCGATGTGGTCGAGCGCACCCTGAAAAACACCCTGGCCCGCGAAACGTTGTTGTCCTGAAGGGCCTCATCGCCGGCAAGCCGGCTCCCACAGTGTCCGCAGCACTGCAGAACCCTGTGGGAGCCGGCTTGCCGGCGATAGGGCCAGGACAATCAACCTCAAACGCTGCGGGTAATCCCACCGTCGACCCGGATGTTCTGCCCAGTGATGTACGCCCCACCTTCGCTTGCCAGGAAGGCCACGGTCGCGGCGATTTCCTCGGCAGTGCCATAGCGCTTGAGCGGCACGCTGTCGCGGCGTGCGTCGGTGGCCGGCAGGCTGTCGATCCAGCCCGGCAACACGTTGTTGATACGAATGTTTTCGCCGGCATAGGTGTCTGCGAAGATCTTGCTGAACGACGCCAGCCCCGCGCGGAATACCGCCGAGGTGGGGAACATCTCGCTCGGCTCGAACGCCCAGGCGGTGGAGATGTTGATCACTACCCCGCCCTGCTGGCGTTGCATGATCGGCGTGACCAGGCGGGTCGGGCGAATGACATTGAGCAGGTAAGTCTCCATGCCCTGGTGCCAGTCCTCGTCGCTGATTTCCAGAATCGGTGCACGCGGGCCGTGGCCGGCGCTGTTGACCAGCACGTCGATCCGGCCCCACTGGGCGACCACCGCATCGACCAGGCGCTTGATGTCCTCATTGGACTGGTTGCTGCCGGTCACGCCGATGCCACCCAGCTCCTGGGCCAGTGCCTCGCCCTTGCCGGACGACGACAGAATGCCAACCTTGAAGCCGTCGGCCGCCAGACGCCGGGCGGCTGCCGCGCCCATGCCACTGCCACCGGCGATCACGATTGCTACTTTTTCAACTGCCATGGGGCCCCCTTGTCGAGCTTGGTCTGCATGAATGATGGGTTCAGCCTAGCAGCCGGCGTCGCCCTGCAGGGAGCCAGGCAAGCTTCAATCAGTCGATAGAAAATCTACTGCCTGCTCGATCAGCCAGTCACGAACGGTAGCCAGCGCGGGCGGCTGGTAAGCATTGCGCGGCCACACCAGGTAGAAGGCTTGGTCCAGACGCAACTCGTGGTCGAACGCCAAGGCCAGGCGCCCGGCGGCCAGGTCGCTCTGCACGAAGTAATAGCTGGCCAAGGCCAGGCCCTGGCCAGCAATCGCCGCATCGATCGCCAACGCCGTCTGGTTGAAGCGCACGTTCCGCGCTGCAGGCTGCAGCGGCAGCTGGAACACCTCGCCGATGAAGTCGGGCCAGAAGTTGTGCGCGTCGTGCAGCAAGGTGTAGCGCTGCAGCTGCTGCAGGTCGGCCGGCGCGCCTTGTGCCTGCAACAACGCCGGGCTGCCCACGGCCACGATGCGCTGGGGCAGAAACAGTTCGGTATTGAGCGCCGGGCCGAAGGGCGGGCGCCCGTAGCGCACGGCAAGGTCCACACCCTCCGGGCGAAACTGCGAAAGGCGGTCGGTGGCCAGCACCTGCAGATCGATGCCCGGGTGCTGCTCGGTGAAGGATGCCAGCCTCGGGATCAGCCACTTGGCGGCGAAGGTTGGGGTCACGCTGACGGTGAGTTGTGCGCCATCCGGCCGCAGCGCCTGGGTGGCGCTGGCGATCAGGGCGAAGGCGCTGCGAATGTCGCCGCTGTAGCGCTGGCCGGCCCCCGTCAGGCCAAGCCCTCTGGGCAGGCGGTCGAACAGCTTGAGCCCCAGGTTCGCCTCCAGGGCGCGAATCTGCTGCGCCACCGCCGCCTGGGTCACGCCCAGCTCGTCGGCCGCCAGGCGGAAATTGAGGTGCCGCGCCACCACCTCGAACACCCGCAGGGCATTAAGGGGTGGCAGCGCTGAGAAGCCATCGACCATGAAGTTTATCTACTGAGTTCAGACCCTCATACCTTACTCGATCCGTGGGTGCTGCTGCACCAGCAGCTTGCGCTTGGCCTCAAGCTCGGCGATCTGGGTATCGATGTCCTCGATCTTCTGTTCGATGGTGTCATGGTGCTCCTGCAGCAGTTCGCGGGCCTCTTCGATGTCCGACGCGGCTGGCGCGGCGCCGCGCAGGGGCTTGTTGGCGGTTTCCTTCATGGTCAGGCCGGTGATCAGGCCGATGGCGGCGATCACCATCAGGTAGTAGGCCGGCATGTACAGGTCGCCGGTGGTTTCCACCAGCCAGGCGGCGAGGGTCGGGGTGAGGCCGGCGATCAGCACCGAGATGTTGAAGGCGCTGGCCAGGGCGCTGTAGCGGATATGGGTGGGGAACATCGCCGGCAGGGTCGAGGCCATGACGCCGATGAAGAAGTTCAGCATCACGGCGATGATCAGGAGGCCTGCGAAAATCACCCCGAGCACGCCGCTGTTGATCAGCATGAAGGCCGGAATGGCCAGGGCGAACAGGCCGACGCTGCCGACGATGATGAACGGCCGACGGCCCCACTTGTCGCTGAGCAGGCCGATCACCGGCTGTACGAACAGCATGCCGACCATGATCGCGATGATGATCAGCACGCCGTGGTCTTCGCTGTAGTGCAGGTTGTGCGACAGGTAGCTGGGCATGTACGTGAGCAGCATGTAATAGGTGACGTTGGTGGCGATCACCACCCCGACGCAGGTCACCAGGCTGCGCCAATGCTGGGTCGCAACCTCCTTGAACGACACCTTCGGCCCGGATGCCAGGCCCTCGCGGTCGCCTTGTTCGAGCTTTTCGACGTGCTGCTGGAAGGCTGGCGTCTCTTCCAGCGCATGGCGCAGGTACAGGCCGATGATGCCCAGCGGCAAGGCCAGGAAGAACGGCAGGCGCCAACCCCATTCGAGGAATTTCTCCTCGCCAAGAATGGTGGAAATCAGCACCACCACCCCTGCCCCCAGCACGAACCCGGCAATCGAGCCGAAGTCCAGCCAACTGCCCAAAAAGCCGCGCTTGCGGTCCGGGGCGTACTCGGCGACGAAGATCGAGGCGCCGGTGTACTCCCCGCCCACCGAGAAGCCCTGGGCCATCTTCGCCAACAGCAGTAGGATCGGCGCCCAGATGCCGATCGAGGCATAGGACGGTATCAGGCCGATGGCGAAGGTGCTGAGCGACATGATCACGATGGTGGCGGCAAGGATCTTCTGCCGGCCGAAGCGGTCGCCCAGGGCGCCGAAGAACAGCCCGCCCAACGGACGGATCAGGAAGGGTACCGAAAAGGTCGCCAGCGCAGCGATCATCTGCACGCTGGGGTCGGCGTTGGGGAAGAACACCTTGCCCAAGGCATAGGCGACGAAGCCATAGACGCCGAAGTCGAACCACTCCATGGCGTTGCCCAGTGCAGCGGCGGTGATCGCCTTGCGCATCTTGGCGTCGTCGACGATGGTGATGTCTTGCAAGCCGATTGGCTTGACGGTTTTCTTGCGTGATTTCATCCCAGTGTCCCTGTGGCTGAGCTTCTCTGGCATCAGAACCACAGGGACACTAAATAATTCCACACTCAGCGATTTCTCGCTGCCAGGGTCAGATGCCCTCGCGTGCCAGGTCCATGGCGAAGTAGGTGAGGATCAGGTCGGCACCGGCACGCTTGATCGCGCCAATGCTCTCGCGCACCACCCGGCCTTCGTCGATGGCGCCGGCCAGGCCGCCGAACTTGATCATCGCGTATTCGCCACTGACCTGGTACGCCGCCAGCGGCAGGCGCGAGGCCGCGCGGATGTCGGCGATCACGTCGAGGTAGGCGCCGGCTGGCTTGACCATCAGTACATCGGCCCCTTCCTGCTCGTCGAGCAGCGACTCGCGCACGGCTTCGCGGCGGTTCATCGGGTTCATCTGGTAGGCCTTGCGGTCGCCCTTGAGCGTGGTGCCGCCGGCTTCACGGAACGGGCCGTAGAGCGACGAGGCGAACTTGGTCGAATAGGCCATGATCGCGGTGTCGTGGAAGCCTGCGGCATCCAGTGCGCCACGGATGGCCTGGACCTGGCCGTCCATCGCCGCCGACGGGGCGATGAAGTCGGCACCGGCAGCGGCGGCGATCACCGCCTGCTTGCCGAGGTTGGCCAGGGTGGCGTCGTTGTCCACGCCATGGTCGTGCAGCACGCCGCAATGGCCGTGGCTGGTGTACTCGCAGAAGCAGGTGTCGGACATCACCACCATTTCCGGCACGCTGTCCTTGCAGATGCGCGCCATGCGCGCGACCAGGCCGTTTTCGTTCCAGGTGTCGCTGCCGGAGGCATCGAGGTTGTGGGAAACGCCAAAGGTCATCACCGACTTGATGCCGGCGCGGGCGTAGCGCTCGATTTCCTGGGCGAGCATTTTCTCGGGGATGCGGTTGACCCCCGGCATGCTGGTGATCGGCACGAAGTCATCGATGCCTTCCTCGACGAAGATCGGCAGGATCAGGTCTTCGAGGCGGAATTCCGTCTCCTGGAAGATAGTGCGCAGCGATTCGTTCTGGCGCAGGCGGCGGGGGCGGACGGACGGGAAACGGTTGGACATGACAGCTCCAGGGAATATGGACGGCGTACACCATATGCCTGTTGGGCGCCAGTGAAAAGGGCGGATGAGGAGATTGTCTGTTGCGCTGGGTGCAGTAGGTTTGTTTTGCAGTGGCTGGGCTGGCCCTATCGCCGGCAAGCCGGCTCCCACAGGAACCCCACATTTCTCAAGACCTGTGGTGTACCTGTGGGAGCCGGCTTGCTGGCGATAGGGCCCGTCAGGCCACCCTCACTCCACCAACCGCGGCGCCCCCACCTCTGCCGCCTGTCGGTCCAACCCATGGGCCTCGAGAATCCGGGCAATCTCGCCACTGCCATGCAACGCCTGGATATTGGCATCCAGCGCCTTGCCCAGCTCGACGTTGCTCAGCATGTACGGAATCGCCGTCTGCCCCGGCTGCTCGGTGGCCTTCACCCGCGGATCGGGCGCCGACACCTTGATGCTCGCCCCCTGGTACGCACCCTTCTGCTGCGACACCACCGCCACCGCATGGCTGTCGATGCCCGCCTCGATACGCCCGGACGCCAGGTCCTGGGCCATGGCCACCGGGTTGGGGTAAAGCACCAGGTTGTCACCCAGCACCCGCTTCAGGTCATTGATCCACAGGTAACCCTGCACGGTACCCACGCGCTTGCCCTCAAGCTCCGCGACCGTGGCATAGCCCTGGGGCGAGATGATGCCCATCACGTCCAGGTACAACGGTGCCGAAAGGCCCAGCACCTTGCCGCGCTCGACCGTGCGGTACCAGTCGCCGATCACCACGTCGGCGCGGCGGGTGACCACCGACTGGATCGCCGCCCCCGGATCAAGCACGCTGGCCTTGATCTCCAGGCATTCGCGGGCGGCGATCTGCTGGATGATCTCGCCGTCCACCCCGCCCAAGGTCTTGTCCGGCCCCGGAATGGAATACGGCGGGAACACATAGGCCGCCACCGTCAGTACTCCCGGCGTGAGGGTTTCGAAACTGTGGGTGGGCTTGCACTCGGCCAGGGCCTGGGCACTGCCCACCATCGCGAAGCAGAGGGCCAGGTAACGGTTTAAGCGCTTGATGGGTTTCATGTTTGATTACCTATGCAGTGTCAGGGACAGGGTTCAGGCAGGTGTGTGCTGGCCGGGCGCCAGTCTTCTTTCCAGGGCCGCAACGCCCAGGCTCGCCGGTGCGCATACAGCCGCGTACATCAGGCCGGCCAGCACCAGCACGGGCATGTACTGGAAGGTCGAGGAGCCGATGGCCGAGGCGCGGCTGACGATTTCGGGCAAGGCGATGGTGAAACACAGCGACGAGGCCTGGAACATCATGATCGAGAAGCCCAGCAGCGACGGCAGTGCCACCCGCAGGGCCTGGGGCAGGATCACGTAGCGCAGGGCATCGACACGGTCCAGGCCGATCACTTCGGCGGCTTCGTGCTGGCCACGGGCAACCGCCTCCAGGCCACCCCGGATGATCTCGCTGGTGTAGGCCGCCGTGCAGTAGGCCAGGGCCAGCACCGCCGCCCAGAACGAACTCAGCGTGAGGCTCACCGACGGCAGGCCGAAGTAGAAATACTGCAGCAGGATCAGCGCCGGTGCCCCGCGCCCCAGCTCCACGATCACCAGTGACGGATAGCGCAGCGCCCTGCCCTTGGCACTCACCCCCAGGGCCAGCAACAAGCCCAGTGCCACGCCGAGGGCCAGGCTGATCGCCGTCACTTGCAACGACAGCACGAAGCCTTTCCACAACTCCGGGAACCATTCGGCCCAAAGGGCCAGCAATTCGTTCATTGGCTGATCCTCCGCTGCAAGGTCGCCGACAGCCAGCGCGAAGCCAGCGCCACCGGCACGCTCAGCACCAGGTACACCAACGCCGCGGCGCTGTAGACGCCCAGTCCCTGGAAGGTCTGTTGCGACACCTGGTAGGCCTGGAAGCTGATATCCGACACCCCCAGGGTGGAAGCCACCGCCGAGTCCTTGAGCAGGCCGATGGCATAGGTGGCCGCGGTGGGGATGGAGATGCGCATCAGCTGCGGCAGCACCACGTCGAAGAAGCGCTGCGGCGCCGACAGGTTGAGTACGTGCGCCGCTTCGTACTGGCCATCGGGGATGGCCGCGAAGGCACCGCGATAGACCTCCGCCATCTGCGCGGCGGTGATCAGCCCCAAACCCACCACCGCTGCGACAAACGGCGACAAGGTGAGGTAGCCGCCACCGATGCCGAAGAAGATGAAGAACAGCCAGACAATCGGCGGAATCGAGCGCACGGTCATCACGATGGCGGCCCCCAGTGCCGCCAGCAGCGGCGTGCGGGCCATGCGCAGGGCACACAGCGGAAAGCCCAGCACCACCCCGGCGGCGAAGGCGCACAGGGTCACGCCGAGGGTCCACGGCACGCCCGCCAGCAACATCGACAGAATGTCGTTCATCAGCGGTCCCTCACGGCCTGGAGGAATTTCGCCACCCGCTCATGGCGCGGCTGGCGCATCACCTGGGCGCTGGGGCCGTGCTCGATGATGCGCCCGTCGGCCATCACCACCACCCGGTCGGAGACGGTTTCGGCAAAGTGCATCTCATGGGTGACCACGATCATCGACATGCCCTCGGCGGCCAGCTCCTTCATGACCGCCAGCACCTCCAGGCCCAGCTCGGGGTCGAGCGCCGAGGTGGGTTCGTCGAACAGCATCAGCTCCGGCTCCAGGGCCAACGCCCGGGCAATGGCGATGCGCTGTTGCTGGCCACCGGAGCAGCGCGCCGGATAGTGCCCGGCCTTGGCGGCCAGGCCCACCCGCTCCAGTAGCTGCATCGACCGCGCATCGGCCTCGCGCTGGCTGCGCCCGAGGGTACGCACCTGGGCCAGGCTGACATTGCGCAGCACGGTCATGTGCGGGAACAGGTTGAACGACTGGAACACCATGCCGATGCGCCGGCGCAGTTTCAGCAACTCGGCACGCGGCAACGGCACGGCGGCGTCGATGTCCAGCTCATCCAGGCGGATGCGCCCACGGGTCGGCGGCTCCAGCTGATTGATGCAGCGCAGCAAGGTGCTCTTGCCCGAGCCACTGGGGCCGATGATGGCCACCACCTCGCCCTTGCTCATCTCGAAATTGACGTCGTGCAGCACTTCATAAGGGCCGAACTGCTTGTGGATCGATTCCAGGCGCAGGAAGGACGGCTTGGGTGCGGCCAGCGGGGGTACCTGGCGCAGCGCTATGCTCTTCGGATTCATGGGCTGACCCTCCCTCAAGACCATTGGTCATCGACCAGCGGCGTGCTCGACAGCTTGATCGCGCCATGGGCGGTGATCAGCACCTGCTCCTCAAGCTTCACGCCTTCGCGCCCGCCGCGCTCGCCGATGTAGCTTTCCACCGAGACCACCATGTTTTCCTGGAAAAATCCGTCATAGCCCCACTCGGCGAAGTCCACCGCGTAGGCCACGCTGGGGTATTCGTCGACCAGGCCGACGCCGTGCAGCATCATCATGTAGCGGTTGTGCTCGTACTTGCCGGGCACCGGCCAGCAGCGTTCGGCGAACTCGCGAAACGACAGGCCCGGGCGCAGCAGGTCGAGGTTGTGGCTGATCTGCTGCGAGGCGACGTCGAGCAGTTGGCGCTGGGCGGCGGTCACCGGCTTGCCGGGGCAGACGAAGCTGCGCGAGATGTCCGACAGGTAGCCACCGGGGCCGACCATGTCGGTGTCGAAGCAGACCATTTCCCCGGCTTCGATGACCTTGTCGGTGGCGTCCTGGAACCAGGGGTTGGTGCGCGGCCCGGAACTGAGCAGGCGGCTCTCGGCCCATTCGCCGCCCTGGGCCACGTTGGTGCCGTGGAGGATGCTCCACAACTGGTTCTCGGTGATGCCCGGCCGCAGGCTGGCACGCATGCGGGCGATGGCCAGGTCGCAGACGGCCATCGACACCTGGTGGCTGGCGACCTCTTCGGCCGACTTGATCAGCCGCGCCTGCTCCATCAGCGGCTGTGCGTCGAACAGCTCGATGCCCTTGGCCTTGAGCTTTTCGGCGCCCCACGGGTCGCAACGGTCGACCGCCAGACGGCGGTTGCCACCACTGTGGCGGACCATCAGCTCGGCCACCTCGGCGGCCCACAACGCGGCCTTTTCTTCGACCCGAGGGCCGGCGAGGAAGTACAGCCAGGGCAGCGCCGGGCGGATCTCGTCGATGGTTTCGACGTGTTCGCTGTTGTGCCGGCTGCTGGTGAACTCGAACAGCACCACCGGGCCTTCGGTGGGCACGAACACATAGCGGCTGGGCGAGTGCATCACCCACAGGCCGAGGTTGTTGGTGTCGGTGGCATAGCGGATGTTGATCGGGTCGGCGAGCAGGATGCCGCCATAGTCGTGGGCGCGCAGCTGCTGGCGGATGCGGTCGAGGCGGTAGCGGCGCAAGGCCTTGCGGTCGATGGCGGCCTGGGCGGCGAGCAACTGGCTGTCTACCGGGGCCAGGGCATGCTCGGTAACACTGGAATCGTCACGAAACTGCAGGGATGGCGCAGGGCTCGGTCGGGTACCGATGTGCATGGTTACACTCTCCACTGGATATCGTTGTCGTTGTTGGAGCCAGGGCAGTAACAGCAAAGGGTGGTGCTGGTTTTGGTTCTTCTGGGGTATCGCTGGGTGCTCAGAGGTCCTTCACCAGGCGCAGGGCGTCATAGATGGCGGCGTGGGTATTGCGCGAGGCCACCGCGTCGCCGATACGGAACAGCTGGAAGCGGCCATCGTCACGGCGGGCCACCGCCTGCGGGCGGCCGGCGATCAGGTCCATGTACTCGACCGCGCCTTCGTTGCTCGACAGCGGCACCAGCTGGAAGTACAGGTCGTCCAGCGGCCGGGTGCCGTGGTTGACCACCACCTGGTCGACCAGGCGGGTCTGGCGCAGCTCGCTGTAGTCGGTGCCGATGGTCGCCAGCAGGCCGTCTGCGGTCTTGCTCACCGCTTTCAGGCGCCAGGTCACGGTAAAGGTCGTGTCCAGCTGCTGCAGCGCACGCATGTAGGGCACCAGGTTCATGCCCATGACCTCGGGCGAAAAGGTGCGGTCCGGGGTCATGATCTCGGTACGCGCGCCACTCTGGGCGATGAACTCGGCCGCCTGCAGCGCGGCATGGTCGCCGGCGTCGTCATAGACCAGCACATTGCGCCCCGGCTTGACGTCGCCGGAGATGATGTCCCAGCTCGACACCACCAGTTCGTTGCCCTGCTCCAGCACCTCGGTGTGTGGCAGGCCGCCCGTGGCGACGATGACCACGTCGGCGGCTTCGTCGAGGATGATCTGGCTGTCGGCCCAGACGTTGTAGTGGAACTTCACCCCCAGCCGCTCGCACTGGGCCAGGCGCCAGTCGACGATGCTGATCATTTCCTTGCGTCGCTCCGATTGCGCGGTCAGGCGGATCTGCCCGCCGGCCTTGTCGGCCACCTCGTACACCACCACTTCATGGCCACGCTCGCCGGCCACCCGCGCCGCTTCCAGCCCTGCGGGGCCAGCACCGACGATGACCACCTTGCGCCGCTGCGCAGCCTTGGGGATCTGGTGCGGCATGGTGGTCTCGCGGCCGGTGGCCGCGTTGTGGATGCAGTAGGCGGCGCCGCCGTGGTAGATGCGGTCCAGGCAGTAGTTGGCACCGACGCAGGGGCGAATCTCATCTTCGCGGCCTTCGATGATCTTGCGCACGATATGCGGGTCGGTCATGTGCGCGCGGGTCATGCCGACCATGTCCACCTTGCCGGCGGCGATGGCATGGCGAGCGGTGGCGACGTCCGGAATCTTCGCGGCGTGGAAGGTCGGGAAGCCGGTCAATGAGCGGATTTCGCCGGCGAAGTCCAGGTGCGGTGCGTTGCGCATGCCCTGGATCGGGATGATGTCGGTGAGGCCGGCGTCGGTGGCGATGTTGCCGCGGATCACGTTGAGGAAGTCGATCATGCCGCTGTTCTTCAACAGCTGCGAAATCTGCAGGCCCTCTGCCTTGCTCAGCCCGCCGGCCAGCACCTCGTCGCCGGTGTAGCGGATGCCGACGATGAACTGGTCGCCCACCCGCTTGCGAATCGCCGCGAGCACTTCGAAGGTAAAGCGCAGGCGGTTTTCAAGGGAGCCGCCATAGACGTTTTCCAGCTCGTTGGTCAGCGGCGACCAGAACTGGTCCATCAAGTGGCCGTAGGCCTGCAGCTCGATACCGTCCAGGCCAGCCGCCTGCATGCGTTCGGCGGCATCGGCGTAGTCCTTGACGATGCGCTCGATGTCCCAGATTTCCAGGCGTTTGGGGAAGGCCCGGTGCGCCGGCTCCTGATTGTGCGAGGGCGACACCACCGGCAGCCAGTCGCCTTTGTCCCAGCGGGTGCGGCGGCCCAGGTGGGTGAGCTGAATCATTACCGCTGCGCCGTGTTCGTGGCACTCGTCGGTCAAGTCCTTCATCCAGCCGACCACTTCATCCTTGTAGGCCAGCACGTTGTTGAACACCGGTGGGCTGTCGCGCGAGATGGCGGCGGAACCTGCGGTCATGGTCATGGCCACGCCGGCCTTGGCCCGCTCCACGTGGTAGGCGCGGTACAGCTGCTTGGGCATGCCGTCTTCGGGGTAGGCGGGTTCGTGGGAGGTGGTGATGATGCGGTTGCGCAAGGTGAGGTGCTTGAGTTGGTACGGCTGAAGCAACGGATCATTGGACATGGTCGTTCTCGCGTTCAGGTCATCAGGCAAAATCGACATTAGCCGCCATGTACACAGGTGTCAATTAATTCGACAGTGGTGTACATTGAGCTTGTCAGGCCCCCATGGATACGGAACAATGCGCCTATGAACATGACGTCGAACAACCCGGAAATCACCGCCCGCGGCTCGATCGAGAGCTGGCTCAACGCAGCCTTCGAAACCCTCAAGGAATCGGGGGTGGACGCCGTGCGCGTGCTGCCGCTGGCGAAAAAACTCAACCTGGCCCGCACCAGTTTCTACTGGTACTTCGAGGACCGCGAAGCGCTGCTGGCGGCGCTGATCGAGCAGTGGAAGAACAAGAACACCCACAACCTGGTGACCCAGTCGCAGGCCTATGCGGCGTCGATCACCGAGGCGATCCTCAATGTGTTCGATTGCTGGCTCAATACGGAGCTGTTCGATTCACAGTGCGAGTTCGCCATGCGCAGCTGGGCGCTGCAGTCAGAGCAGGTGGCAAAAGAAATCCAGCAGGCCGACAAGGTGCGCATGGATGCCCTGAAGCAGATGTTCGACCGTTTCGGCTTCAGCGAGGACGCCGCCACCACCCGCGCCCGCTCCATCTACTTCACGCAGATCGGCTACATCAGCATGAAGACTTCCGAGCCGCTGACCTACCGCATGCACTTCATCCCCGAGTACCTGCGCATCTTCACCGGCCAGGAGCCGGCAGCGCACGAACTGGAGCGCTTCTACCAGCGCAACGACTTCGTCCCCCCTGCGGCCTGATCAGCCTTCGGTGGGCTGCAGCGGCGTGGCCAGGATCTTCTGGTAGAAAGCAAGGTCCAGCCAACGGCCGAACTTGTAGGCCGCCTCGCGAATGACGCCTGCCGGCTCGAAACCCAGGCGCTCGTGCAAGGCGATGGACGCTTCGTTGGCGAGATCGATACCGCCGACCATCACATGCACGTCGCGCTGGCTCGCCAGCTCGATCAGCTCGCTGAGCAAGCGCTTGCCCAGGCCCATGCCGCGACAGTCGTGGTGCACGTAGACCGAGTGCTCGACACTGTACTTGTTGGCCGGGCGGTCGCGGAACGGACCGTAACTGGCGAAGCCCAGCAGCGTGCCCTGCTCGTCCTCGTAGCCGATCACCGGCAAGTCGTTGCGGCGCTTGTTGGCGAACCACTCGACCATGGACGCGGGTTCGCGCGGCTTGTAGTCATACAGGGCGGTCGAGTTGAGGATGGCATGGTTGAAAATGGCGAGAATGGCCTCGGCATGGCGTTCTTCGCTGCAGTGGATGAGGCGCATGGTTGGTTGTCTACCCGGGTCGATCACTATGAGATACGTTTTGTATCAAATAGTGGATGACCAGAGAAGCGTCTCTGCCCACTCAGAGGATGTCGAACGGGAGCCCGAACAGACAGTCCAGGTTGCCTGCCCCGGCCTCATCGCCGGCAAGCCGGCTCCCACAGGGGGCGCGTCAACATTTACCTGGTCCGGCGCAACCTGATTGCCAGGTAGGTGAGCTTCCTGACACAAGCCTTGAAAGCAACGCTCTCTCTGTCTGTGGGAGCCGGCTTGCCGGCGATAGGGCCCGATCAGACAGACCAGGATGCCTGCTCCGGCCTCATCGCCGGCAAGCCGGCTCCCACAGGGGGCGCGTCAACATTTACCTGTTCCGGCGCAACCTGATTGCCAGGTAGGTGAGCTTCCTGACACAAGCCTTGAAAGCAACGCTCTCTCTCTGTGGGAGCCGGCTTGCCGGCGATAGGGCCCGATCAGACAGACCAGGATGCCTGCTCCGGCCTCATCGCCGACAAGCCGGCTCCCACAGGGATCGCGCAAGCATTTGTTGGTGCAAGCCTTGAATTCACTGCAACCAGGGCGGCGGCGGTTCCTCGCCCTTGACCGGGCCATGTTCAGCTTCGGCCAGCGCCGCCTGGCGCCGGGCCTCATCCCGCTGCGCCGCCTCGATCTCGCGCATCACCCCGATCACGTCGGCGGCATGCTCATCTTCGGCGAACTCGCCACTCAGCGGGCTGTCCGGTCGCAGCTCACCCGCCTCGTAAAGCGCCCACATCTCCTGGGCATAGCGGGTGCCTTTCAATTCCGGGGCAAAGCGCCCGAAATAGTGCGCCATGTTCGCCACATCCCGCTGCAACATGCTGAACGCGTGGTTGTTACCCGCCGCATCCACCGCCTGCGGCAGGTCGATGATCACCGGGCCGTCCGGGCCCAGCAACACGTTGAACTCGGACAAGTCGCCATGCACCAGCCCGGTACAGAGCATCAGCACGATCTGACGGATGACGAAGGCATGGTGCTCCCTCGCTTCCTCTGCCTCCAGGTGCACATCGTTCAGGCGCGGTGCAGCATCGCCGTCGGCGTCGGTCACCAGCTCCATCAACAGCACGCCATCCTGGAAATCGAACGGCTTGGGCACCCGCACGCCGGCATTGGCCAGGCGGAACAGCGCCGCCACTTCGGCGTTCTGCCAGGCATCCTCGGCTTCCTTGCGCCCGTACTTGCTGCCCTTGGCCATGGCCCGGGCCTGGCGGCTGTTACGCACCTTGCGGCCTTCCTGGTACTCGGCGGCCTGGCGGAAGCTGCGCTTGTTGGCTTCCTTGTAGACCTTGGCGCAACGTACCTGGGTACCACAGCGCACTACATAAACGGCGGCTTCCTTACCGCTCATCAGGGGTCGCAGTACTTCGTCGACCAGGCCGTCTTCAATCAGCGGTTCGATTCGTTTTGGCGTCTTCATCAGGCTAGGTTTCGGGGTCCTGTCTGGCCACTTGGCTGGAAAGCGGCCATCCTCTCACAGGCTGATCCGTCTTGCTCGTTTGTCTGCGCCCACAGCCCGCTATCAGACCACCGGATGCCTGGCCGCCCGGCCTTCGAGCAGCGCCGCCAGTTCCGCGGCCGCAGTACGCGCCATCAAGCCACGGGCCTCGACCGTGGCCGAACCGATGTGTGGCAAGGCCACCACCTGGGGCATCGCCAGCAAGGGGGAATCGGCCGGCAATGGTTCGCGCTCGAATACGTCAAGCCCGGCCGCGCGCAACCGTCCCTCGGCCAGCGCCTCTACCAGCGCCGGCTCGTCGACCACCGCGCCACGGGCGATATTGACGAAGATCGCCCCTGGGCGCATGGCTGCGAATTGCTCGCGGCCGAACAAGTGGTAGGTCACCGCGCTCAGGGGCACGCAAACGCAGATGAAGTCGGCCTCGGCCAGCAGCTCGGGCAACGGCAGGCGGCGCGCGCCGAACGCCGCTTCATACTCAGGCTTGTCGCTGTTGCCGCTGTACACCACCGGCATGCCAAAGCCGAAATGCCCGCGCCGGGCCACGGCCGCGCCAATGCGCCCAAGCCCGACGATTCCCAGGGTCTTGCCGTGCACGTCCAGGCCGAAGCGAGACGCATCGATACTGCGCGTCCAGCCGCCATCACGCACCAGCTGCGCCAGCTCGCAGGCGCGCCGCGCGGCCATCATCAACAGCATGAAACCGGTATCGGCGGTGGTCTCGGTGACGGCATCCGGGGTGTTGCTCAGGCGTATACCGCGCTGGCGCAGGTAGCCCAGGTCATAGTTGTCATAGCCCGCCGAGACACTGGCGATCACCTTGAGCGCAGGCGCCTGGTCAAGCAGTTCGGCGCCCAACGGCAAGCTGCTACCGATCAGCCCGTCCGCCGTGGCCAGAGCCGCGAGGAAACGTTCAGGGTCGGCCAGCGGCTCGTCGAAGCGCTGGAAGTGGTAGCGCTGGTCGAGCTCCGCCAGCACCTGGGCACTGGCAATAGGGCCGAAGGAAACGACATGGTGCATGGAACCTCCTCAGTCGATGGGGGATACGGTTGGGGCCGCATACAGGCGGCGGGGGACACCCCAGAGGATCAATACGATCGCCAGCAGACTGACCACCGTCAGCAGCCACAGGGCCGGTGTCGGCGAGCCGCTGGCATCGCGCACCTTGCCCACCAGGAAGGGGCCGACGATGCCGCCGAGCTGGCCGATGGAGTTGATCAGCGCGATGCCGGCCGCCGCCGCCAGGCCCGTCAGGTACTTCGGTGGCAGGGTCCAGAAGATCGGCATCCAGGCGATGATCCCGGTCATGATCAGGCTCATGCCCAGTATCAGCAGCGGCAGCTGGCCGCTGAACGCCGCGCACAGGGCATAGCCGACGGTGGTCATCGTCGCGCAACTCGCCATGTGCCAGCGCCGCTCGCCACGCAGGTCGGAACTGCGGCCGACCAGCAGGTTGCCGACCACCGCCACCAGGTACGGGATCATCGTCAGCCAGCCGATGTCCATCGCATCGGCCACCCCGGCATTGCGAATCAGCTGCGGCATCCAGAACAGCAGGCCTGTCAGGGCCATGACCAGGCACAGGTAGATCGCCGACAACGCCAACGAGGCCGGCTCGCGCAGGATCGCGCGGATCGAGCTGCTACCGCTGGGTTGCGGATCGGCATCCAGGCGTTCACGCAAGTAGCGTTTTTCCTCGGCATCGAGCCAGCGCGCCGTCTCGATGCGATCGCTGACCAGCCACAGCACCAAAAGGCCGAGCAGCACCGACGGCAAACCTTCGAGCAGGAACAGCCACTGCCACCCGGCCAGGCCGTTGACCCCGTCGAAGTGGCTGAGGATAAACCCCGCCAATGGGCCTCCGACGATGCCGCACAGGCAGATCGAGCTCTTGAAATAGGCATTGATGCGTGCGCGCCGGTCGCTGGGGTACCACTGGGTGAAGAAATACAGCACGCCCGGCACGAAACCGGCTTCCATCACCCCGATCAGAAAGCGCAGCAGGTAGAACCAGGTTTCGCTGGTGACGAACATCATCGCCGCCGAAGTCAGCCCCCAGCTGATCATGATACGGGCGATCCAGATGCGCGCGCCGATACGGTGAAGCAGTACGTTGCTGGGCACTTCGAAAAGGAAATAGCCGACGAAGAACAGGCTCGCGCCCAGGCCATACACCGCGTCGCTGAAGCCTAGCGCGCTCTGCATCTGCAACTTGGCGAAACTGATGTTGACGCGGTCCAGGTAGGCGAACAGGAAACACACGATGAACAACGGCACGATGCGCCAGTTGATCTTGCGAAACAGGCGGTTATCCAGGGACTCCCGCGCGACCAGGTCGGCGGGCACGGAGCGACTGGGCATGGCTGCAACCTCTTGTTGTTGTTCTAAGGTCTTGGGTAAAGCCCGCCAGGTCAGGCCTGGCGGGGATGGGCCGGCAGCGTCAGCTCAGCGCCTGGCGGCTGTGCGCGCCATCGACCAGGCGCAGCAAGCCCAAGGGGTTGGCGTCTTTGAGTGCATCCGGCAACAAAGCATCCGGGTAGTTCTGGTAGCACACCGGCCGCAGGAAGCGGTCGATGGCCAGGGTGCCTACCGACGTGCCTCTAGCATCGGAGGTGGCCGGGTACGGCCCGCCATGCACCATTGCATCGCTGACCTCGACACCGGTTGGGTAGCCATTGACCAACAGGCGTCCGGCCTTGCGCTCGAGCATCGGCACCAGCGCGGCAAACTGTTCGAGGTCCGCCGGCTCCGCAAGCAAGGTGGCGGTCAGCTGGCCATGCAGGCTTTCGACGGCACGGCGCAGTTGCGCCTCATCAGCCACTTCCACCACCACCGTGGTCGGGCCGAACACTTCCTCCTGCAGCAGTGGGTCACCGTCGAACAACAGGCTTGCCTCTGCCTGGAACAGTTGCGCAAAAGCCTGCTCGCCGTTCAGTTCGGCGCCTGCAAGGTGTCGTACCTGGGGATGCTGACGCAAGCCTTGCACGCCACTGATGTAACTGCGCAAGGTGCCGGCATTGAGCATCGTCTGCCCGGGCTGGTCCGCCATGCGCGCGACCAGGGCGGCCTTGAAGGCGGTGAACGCAGGCCCGGCGATGCCGATGACCAAGCCGGGGTTGGTACAGAACTGGCCGCAGCCAAGCACCACCGATGCCGCCAGTTCGCCGGCCAGCTGTTCGCCACGGGCCTGCAACGCAGCTGGCAGCACCAGCACCGGGTTGATGCTGCTCATTTCGGCAAATACCGGAATCGGCTGCGGGCGCGCCGCAGCCAGGTCGCACAGCGCTCGGCCGCCCTTGAGCGAACCGGTGAAACCGACCGCCTGGATCGCCGGGTGCTTGACCAGCGGCTCGCCCACGCCGGCACCGTAGATCATGTTGAATACCCCGTCCGGCATGCCGGTGGCCGTGGCCGCCCGCTGGATTGCCTCGCCGACGTATTCGGCGGTGGCCATGTGGCCGCTGTGCGCCTTGACCACTACCGGGCAACCGGCGGCCAGGGCAGCCGCGGTATCGCCACCGGCCGTGGAGAACGCCAGCGGGAAGTTGCTGGCACCGAACACCGCTACCGGGCCGACGCCGGTACGGTACTGGCGCAGGTCAGGCCGTGGCAGCGGCTGGCGCTCGGGCAACGCGCGGTCGATGCGCGCCCCCAGGTAGTCGCCCCGGCGCAGCACCTGGGCGAACAGCCGCAGCTGATTGCTGGTGCGGCTGCGCTCACCCTGGATCCGCGCGGCAGGCAGTGCGGTTTCACGGCAGACCGTGGCGATGAATGTCTCGTCGAGGGCATCCAGCTGCTCGGCGATGGCGTCCAGGAACTGCGCCCGGCGCTCCGGGGCCAGGCGGTTGTAGCAGGCGAACGCCTCTTCAGCGGCGCGTGCAGCAGCATCCACCTCTTGCACCGTGGCCTGGCTGAAGACGATCGGCAAGGCCTCGCCGGTGCGTGCATCGAAACTCTGCAGGTGCACGTTACCGGCGGCGCTGCGGGCGCCGCCAATGAAGTTGCTTCCAGACATGCTTGACTCCTTCAATTGCGTTCAGAGGCTCTTGACCAGGCCAGGACGGACGTCCCGCGGGGCAGCGGCGATACCGTTGCGCAGCGGCTGGCCGAAGGCATCCAGGCTGACCTCGAAGGTATCGCCGGGCCGGGCCTGGACGCCGTCGGCGAACGACAGCGTGGCGGTGCCGAAGTAATGCACATGGACATCACCCGGGCGCAGGAACTGGGTGTACTTGAAATGGTGGAACTCTAGGTTCTCGAAGCTGTGGCACATGTTCTGCTCGCCCGACAAAAACGGCTTGCTCCACAGCTCCTGGCCATCACGCAGAATGCGGCTGGTGCCCTCCAGGTGCGCCGGCAGCGCGCCCAGGCGCAGCTCGGGGCCGAAACTGCAGGCGCGCAGCTTGGAATGCGCCAGGTACAAGTAGTTGCGCCGCTCCATCACGTGGTCGGAGAACTCGTTGCCCAGGGCGTAGCCCAGGCGGAACGGCGTACCGTCCTCGCCGATCAGGTACAGCCCGACCAGCTCCGGCTCCTCGCCAGCATCCTCGGCGAATGCCGGCAGCGGCAGCTCGGCACCGGGGCGCACGACGATGCCGCCATCGCCCTTGTAGAACCACTCCGGTTGCGCGCCCTCTTCACCCGCCGGCGGCCGGCCGCCCTGCAAGCCCCACTGGAACATGCGCATGCTGTCGGTGACCGCACCCTCGGCCTGCTGCTGGTGCATCTTGTCGCGGGTGGCGGCACTGCCGAGGTGGGTCAGGCCGGTGCCGGTGACCAGGCAGTGCGCCGGGTCTTCATGGTCCAGCGGTGGCAGCACCCGGCCTTCGGCCAACAGCGCCAGGTAGTCATGGCCCTCGCCCAAACCGGCCAGTTGTACCTGGCGGGCCAGGTCACGCCCGCCTGCGAT
The DNA here is from genome assembly GCF_044749545.1 of Pseudomonas sp. NPDC089396. NCBI lineage: Bacteria > Pseudomonadati > Pseudomonadota > Gammaproteobacteria > Pseudomonadales > Pseudomonadaceae > Pseudomonas > Pseudomonas sp. NPDC089396. The sequence goes on from NZ_JBIVIC010000007.1 coordinate 152,951, forward strand.
GGCCTGCAAGGCCAGCTCGCGGGTGCTGGTGACGCCGCGGATTTCCAGGGCGCGCTCGCCCTCCACCACGCCGACCCGGCGCTGGCCGGCGGCGGTTTCGAATTGGATCAGTCGCATGCTTGTGCTCGCTTGTCGGTTGCGGATTTCAGCGGGAGGCATCTGCCACCTGCGTGTTTGCCAGGCGCTGGCGGCGCTCCAGGCGGTTGTAGACGACGCCGGTCAGCACCAGCCCGAACAGCATTACCAGGGCCAGGAAGTACAAACCTGACGAAAGCTGGCCGGTGTGTTCCTTGAGTGCACCGATGCCGAACGGGCCCAGGTAGCCACCGAGGTTGCCGATCGAGTTGATCAGGGCGATACCGGCCGCCGCGCTGGCCCCGGAGAAGAACCGCCCAGGCAAGGTCCAGAAGATCGCCGTGCAGGAAAACAATGCAAAGGCCACCAGGCACAGCGCCCCCAGCTGCAGCACCGGCGCGCTCAGCCAGGCACTGAGGAACAGGCCCAAGGCGCCCAGAGCGTAGAGCAAGCCAAGGTGGCCGTAGCGATCGTTGAGGCGGTCGGAGCTGCGCGGGATGATCAGCAGGCCAATGATGCCGAACAGGTACGGCACCGCCGAGACGAAACCGGTCGTGAGGTCGCTGCCACCGAACTGGTGGATCAAGGTCGGCAACCAAAGGCCCAGGCCATAAATGCTCAAGGTCACCGGCAGGTAGAACAGCGCCAGCAGCAGCACTCGGCTGTCCTTCAAGGCATGCAGCGGGTTGCCGTGGCGGGTCTGGCCGAATTCGCGCAGGTCGTTGGCCAGCTGCTCCTTGAGCCAGCTGCGCTGTTCATCACTGAGCCAACGCACCTTGTCCGGGCCATCTGGCAGCAGGCGCAGGGTCGGCCATGCCAGCAGCACCGCCGGGGTGCCGATGCAGATGAACAGCCATTGCCAGCCATGCAGTCCAAGGTTGCCGTCCAGCCCCAGCAGTGCCCCTGACAGCGGGCCGGTCACCAGCATCGCCAGCGGCTGGGAAAGGATGAAGAAGCCGAGGATCTTGCCGCGATGGCGCACGGGGTACCACTGGGTGATGTAGTACAGCACACCCGGGAAGAACCCGGCTTCCGCCGCCCCCAGCAGAAAGCGCATCACATAGAAACCAGTCGGCCCGGTGATGAACGCCATGCCGACGGTGATCGCGCCCCAGGTCAGCAGGATGCGGGCGAACCAGCGGCGTGCGCCGAAGCGATCGAGCATCAGGTTGCTGGGCACTTCGAAGAAGAAGTAACCGATGAAGAACAGCCCGGCACCCAGGCCGTAGGCAGCATCGCCCAGGCCGATATCGGCACCCATGTGCAGCTTGGCAAAGCCCACCGCCGAGCGATCGACGTAGGCCACCAGGTAAAGCAGGACCAGAAAGGGGATGAGTTTCAGCGTGATCAGGCGGACGAGCCGCTGCTCCTGAATCATGGCGAGGTCTCCAATTGTTCTTGTAATGGGGACAGCACACAGCCGGGGTTTTAGGGGCAGACCTCCGGCAAGTGGAAGGATCATATAGTATTACTATTTAAAACAACAAGCCTTCACACACCGCGTTTTTATCGGTAAAGTCGCCGGCATAACGACAAATAGTATTACTAATTAGGTGCCCGCAATGTCTGATAGCAAACGCCCCCTGCGCTCGGCCCAATGGTTCGGCAGCGCCGACAAGAACGGCTTCATGTACCGCAGCTGGATGAAGAACCAGGGCATCCCCGACCACGAATTCCAGGGCAAGCCGATCATCGGCATCTGCAACACCTGGTCCGAGCTGACCCCGTGCAACGCCCACTTCCGCAAGATTGCCGAGCATGTGAAGAAGGGTGTACTGGAAGCCGGCGGCTTCCCGGTGGAGTTCCCGGTGTTTTCCAGTGGCGAGTCCAACCTGCGCCCGACCGCGATGCTCACTCGCAACCTGGCGAGCATGGACGTGGAGGAATCGATCCGGGGCAACCCGGTGGACGCCGTGGTGCTGCTCACCGGCTGCGACAAGACCACCCCGGCCCTGCTGATGGGCGCTGCCAGCTGTGACGTGCCGGCCATCGTGGTCACCGGTGGGCCGATGCTCAATGGCAAGCACAAAGGTCGCGACATTGGCGCCGGGACCATCGTCTGGCAGATGCACGAGCAGTACAAGGCGGGGCAGATCGACCTCAACGAATTCCTCTCGGCCGAGGCCGGCATGTCGCGCTCGGCGGGCACCTGCAACACCATGGGCACGGCGTCGACCATGGCCTGCATGGCCGAAGCCCTGGGCACCTCGCTGCCGCACAACGCGGCGATCCCGGCGGTGGACTCACGCCGCTACGTACTCGCCCACCTGTCGGGCATGCGCATCGTCGACATGGTGCACGAAGACCTGCGCCTGTCGAAGATCCTCACCCGCGAAGCGTTCGAGAACGCCATCCGCGTCAACGCCGCGATCGGCGGATCGACCAACGCGGTAATCCACCTCAAGGCCATTGCCGGGCGCATCGGTGTCGACCTGCAACTCGAAGACTGGACCCGCATCGGCCGCGGCACGCCGACCCTGGTCGACCTGCAGCCGTCCGGACGCTTCCTGATGGAGGAGTTCTACTACGCCGGCGGCCTGCCTGCAGTGATCCGCCGCCTGGGCGAACACGCCCTGCTGCCCAACCCCGACGCACTGACCGCCAATGGCAAGAGCCTGTGGGACAACTGCCAGGGTGCACCTTTGTATGACGAAGAAGTCATCCGCCCGATCGACCGGCCCTTGGTGGCCGAGGGTGGTATCTGCATCCTGCGCGGCAACCTGGCACCCAAGGGCGCGGTACTCAAGCCGTCGGCCGCCACCCCGGCGCTAATGCGCCATCGCGGCCGCGCCGTGGTGTTCGAGAACTTCGAGGATTACAAGGCGCGCATCAACGACCCTGAGCTGGACGTGGATGCCAGCTCGATCCTGGTGATGAAACACTGTGGGCCCAAGGGTTACCCGGGCATGGCCGAGGTCGGCAACATGGGGCTGCCGGCCAAGCTGCTGGCCCAGGGCGTGACCGACATGGTGCGCATCTCCGATGCCCGCATGAGTGGCACCGCGTATGGCACCGTGGTCTTGCACGTGGCGCCGGAAGCGGCGGCTGGCGGGCCTTTGGCGGCGGTGCGCGAGGGTGACTGGATCGAACTTGACTGCCATGAGGGGCGCCTGCACCTGGATGTTTCCGACGACGAGCTGGCGGGGCGACTGGCGGACCTGCAGGCACCGCAGCAGCTGATCAGCGGCGGGTATGCGCGGTTGTACCTCGACCATGTGATGCAGGCCGATGAAGGCTGCGACTTCGACTTCCTGGTCGGGTGCCGAGGGGCGGCGGTGCCCAAACATTCGCATTGAGCCTGCACTGACCTTATCGCCGGCAAGCCGGCTCCCACAGGGATTGCACACGCGATTGCCTCTGTGGGAGCCGGCTTGCCGGCGATAGGGCCGGTACTGCCTCAGGGGTGCTATCATCCCTGCCCGTCCCGATGGATCGCCCCCGCCCCACATGAACTACCGCCAGCCCACCTCGCGCAAAAGCATGCACGCCACCCTGGTCCAGGACCTGGGCCTGCAGATCGTTTCCGGCCAACTCGCGCCTGGGCAGAAGCTGCCCGCCGAGGTCAGCCTGTGCGAAGCCTACGCGATCAGCCGGCCGGTGTTCCGTGAAGCGATGCGCGCGCTCACCGCCAAGGGCCTGGTCGAAGCCCGCCCCCGCGTAGGCACCCTGGTGCGTCCGCGCCACGATTGGCACATGCTCGACCCCGACGTGCTGCACTGGCTGATGCAAGCCACGCCGCAGCAGGAATTCTTCAACACCCTGTCCAGCGTGCGCTGGGTCATCGAACCCGCGGCCGCCGCGCTGGCCGCCACCAACGCCACCCCCGCCGACGTCGCCTCGATCAGCGAGGCCTATCAGCGCATGGAAGCTGCCCGCAGCCACGAAGAACGGCTGCAGCCCGACCTCGACTTCCATTCGCGCATCGCCGACGCGACCCACAATGACCTGTTGGCCTACCTGTGCAACATGCTGTCGATGGCGCTGCGCGAATCGGTGCGCTACTCCAACCAGCGCGCCAACTTCGACGAACTGGCCCTGCCGCGGCACAAGGCGATTCTCACTGCCATCCAGAACGGCGACGCCCTGGGCGCCCGGCATGCTTCACTGGTGCAACTGGAAGACGCACGGGTGGCCTTGAGCAAGGTGCTGGGGCAGGACCCGATCGGCTAAGGTCGCTTCAAGCCGCCAGCCGACGCTGCAGCACGAAATACCGAACCCGGTCGAACGCCCAGTTGTACAGCACGGTGTAGGGCAGGATGACGACGAAGAAGCCCAGCTCGACCATGAACGCCTGCCACAGCGAAATCTCCAGCATCCACGCCGCTACCGGCAAGCACCACACCACCAGCCCGGCTTCGAAACCCAGGCCATGGATGAACCGCGTGGTGGCCTTCCAGTGGATACGTTCGGTCTTCACTACACGGTCCACCAGCGCGTTGTAGAGCATGTTCCACAGCATCGCGATCATCGACAAGGTGACGGCCAGCGCACCGGCGGTGGCCAGCGACTTGCCCATTACCCAGGACAACAGCGGCGCACAGAGCAGCACGGCGAACACTTCATAGCCAACGGCATGGACCAGGCGCTCGGTGAAAGAAGTCTTTTTCATTGCAGATTCCATCATGTGATTACGTCGTGGTTCACATTTTCTTTGATGGAACTGATACCCGCGACATAGCTCCTATCGATTTTATCTATACCTGTGCGCTACGCGTCCGCAGCGGTGGCTGCTGATTGGTGCGTGCGCGCAAACGCAACAACGGGTACACCCAACGACAAGTCAGCGTTCTCCTTCCCCCGTAGCCTGTCACCACAGGTCGCCAGCGGCGGCCTCACCCAAAAACACAAGAAAAACCTCGGTGACCTATGAATTCAGTTGACCCGATTACCCTGGCGGTCGTGCGGGGTGCGCTGGAGACGGCGCAGCGCGAGATGACCCTGACCCTCGAAAAGACTGGCCGCTCCAGCGTGTTCAACCTGGCGCACGATTACTCCAACTCGCTGTTCGACCACCTGCCGGAGATGATCCTGCAAGGCCAGGACATCCCGATCCACCTGGGCTCGCTGATTCCGGCGATGAAATGCGTGGCCGGCTTTTTCGGCGACGACATCGCTGAAGGCGATGTGATCTACCACAACGACCCGGCCTACAAAGGCAGCCACATCCTCGACTGCTGCATGTACAAGCCGGTGTTCTACCAAGGCGAGTTGGTGTTCTGGACCGTGTGCAAGGGCCACCTGACCGATATCGGCGGCCCGGTGCCGGCCGGCTACAACCCCGATGCCAAGGAGATCTACGCCGAGGGCCTGCGCATCCCGCCGGTCAAGCTGTGGGAACGGGGCAAACGGCGTGAGGACGTGATCAACTTCATGCTCACCAACATGCGCGCCCGCCCCTATCAGGAAGGCGACCTCAACGCCCAGTACGGCGCCTGCAAGGTCGGCGAACGCCATTTGCTCGACCTGCTCGACAAATACGGTGTGGCGCAGGTGCGTGCGTGCATCGCCGAGTTGAAGAACATGGCCGACCGGCATATGCGCGCACTGCTGCGTGACGTACCTGACGGTCACTACAGCGGCACTGCGGTACTGGAAGATTCCGGGCATGGGCTGGGCGAGCTGGCGATTACCGCACACGTGGAAATCCGCGGCGAAACGGCGCACGTGCGCATCGAAAGCCCGCCCCAGGTGCCCTACTTCATCAACTCCTACGAAGGCAACTCGGTCTCGGGCGTGTACCTGGGCCTGATGATGTTCGCCCAGGTCGCGCCGCCCTATAACGAAGGCCTGTACCGCTGCGTGAGCGTGGATGTCGGCGCCAAGGGCACCTTGTGCAACGCGGCCGAACCCGCCCCCCACGTCAACTGCACCACTACCCCGATGGAAACCCTGGCCGATGCCGTGCGCACCGCGCTGGAACAGGCCTCGCCGCAGCGGGTCACCGCCTCCTGGGGGCACACCAGCGGCATCAACATCGCCGGCCATGACCCTCGCCATGGCAACAGCGAGTACGTGACCATGGTGCTGGCCTCGATCATCTCCGGCGCAGGCGCCAACCAGGTGATGGATGGCTGGCATGCCTGCGGGCCGCTGTGCTGCTTCGGCGCCTTGATGAGCGGTGACATCGAGCTGCTCGAACACGCCTACCCGATCCTGATCCACCGCTACAGCCTGATGGCCGACAGCGGTGGCGCCGGCGAATACCGCGGCGGCTCCGGCACGCGGCTGGAGATCGAACCCTTGGACCACGCCATGACCGTCGTCGGCTTCGGCGAGGGCCGCCAACTGCCCACGGCAGGTGCCGCAGGAGCACGCAATGGCCTGCTGCAACCCAAGCTCGGCCGGCTGATCCACCGCCATGCCGACGGCCAGGAAGACCATTACCTGCAGAACCCGATGCTGACCCTGCAACCCGGCGAGCGAATCATCAACATCAACCCAGGCGGCGGCGGTTACGGCGACCCGCTGCGCCGGCCGGTGACATCGGTACTCGAAGACCTGCGCAATGGCCTGGTGTCCCCCCAGGGCGCAGCCCTGGACTACCGCGTGATCGTCGACGCCGACGGCCACCTCGACGAAACCGCCACCCACGCTGCCCGCGGCCAGCTCTGACCGGAGATCCAACATGCGCAACCAATATCGCCTGGGCATCGACGCCGGCGGCACCTTCACCGACTTCATCCTGGCCGACCGTGACGGCGGCGTGCAATTGTTCAAGGCACCTTCCACGCCGCACGATGGCACCCTGGCGATCCGCGCCGGGCTGGCGCAGATCGCCGACGCCACCGGGCACAGCCCGGCCGAAGTGATCGCCAACTGCGACCTGTGCATCAACGGTACCACCGTGGCCCTCAACGCGCTGATCGAACGCACCGGCGTCAAGGTCGGCCTGCTGTGCACCGAAGGCCATGAGGACAGCCTGGAAATCCGCCTGGGCCACAAGGAAGAAGGCCACCGCTACGACGCCCACTACCCGCCGGCGTTCATGCTGGCGCCGCGGCACCTGCGCCGGCCCATCGGCGGGCGGATCCTGGGCGATGGCCGCGAGCACAGCCCGCTGGACGAACAGGCCGTGCACCAGGCCATCGAGTATTTCCGCGCCGAGGGCGTCGAGGCGGTGGCCATTTCGTTCCTGTGGTCCGTGCGCAACCCCAGCCACGAGCAACGCGCCGCCGAACTGGTGCGCGCCGCGCTACCTGGCGTGTTCGTCTGTACCGGTGTCGAAGTGTTCCCGCAGATCCGCGAATACACCCGCACCTCCACCACCGTGGTCAACGCCTACCTGAGTCCGGTGATGGCCCGCTATGTGGCGCGCATCGACGCGCTGTTCGAGGAACTCGGTGCGCACCAGCCGGTGCGCTACTTCCAGTCCAACGGCGGCCTGGCCCCCGGCCACCTGATGCGCGAACGGGCGGTCAACGCGATCAACTCAGGCCCGGCGTCGGCACCCCAGGCCGGCCTGTCGGTGGCCAGGCCATTCGGCATCGACAATGTCATTACCGTGGACATGGGCGGCACCTCGTTCGACATCACCCTGACCAACGCCGGGCGTACCAACTTCAGCAAGGACGTGGACTTCCTGCGCCAACGCATCGGCGTCCCCATGATCCAGGTGGAAACCCTCGGTGCCGGCGGCGGCTCCATCGCCTCGCTGGACACCCTGGGCATGCTCCAGGTCGGCCCGCGCAGCGCCGGCGCCACGCCGGGGCCGGTGTGCTACGGCAAAGGCGGTACCGAGCCGACGGTGACCGATGCCAACCTGGTCCTGGGCTACCTGCCGGACGGGGCGCTGCTGGGCGGCAGCATCCGCCTGAACCGCCAGGCCGCGCTGGAGGCCATTCGCAGCAAGATCGCCGAACCACTGGGGATCAGCGTGGAGCGCGCCGCCTTCGGCATTACCACCCTGGTCAACCTGAACATGGTCAACGGCATTCGCCGGGTCTCCATCGAGCGTGGCCACGACCCGCGTGACTTCGCCCTGATCGGTGCCGGTGGCGCGGCCGGCATGCATGTGGTGCGCCTGGCCGAGGAAATCGGCATGCGTACCGTGCTGATCCCCAAGGTCGCGTCGGGCTTGTGCGCCTTTGGCCAGATTCTGTCCGATGTGCGCTACGACCAGCTCACCAGCCTGTCGATGCGCCTGGACGCGGCGCATGCCGACCTGCCGTTGCTCAACCGCACGCTGGCCGATCTGCGCCAGCAGGGTATGGCGAACCTGCGCGAAGACGGTTTCGGCGATCAGGCCAGCAGTTGCCACTACACCCTGGAGATGCGCTACGCCGGGCAGATCCACGAGTGCAGCGTGGAGTGGGAGGCTGACGCGCTGGACAGCACCGGCCTGGGCGCACTGATCGAGGCGTTCCACCAGCGCCACCAGACGCTGTACTCCTACAGTGAGCCGGGCAGCCCGGTTGAGCTGGTCAACCTGGAGTGCTCGGTGATCGGCCACCTGCCACGCCCGCCCCAACCGCTGCTGCAAGGCCCGGCCGAAGTCCCCGTGGCAGTACCGGACAGCCAGCGCCCGATGCGCTTCAGCGCCGAAGGTGATTGGCAAGCCACGCCGGTGTTCAATGGCAATCGCCTGCTGCCGGGGCAAAGGGTGCACGGCCCTTGCGTGATCGAAGAGGACACCACCAACATCGTCGTGCCGCCGGGCTGGCAGGCCTGCCTGGAACCGTCGGCGACCTACCGGCTGACACCCGTCGCCTGATACAGTGGTCGGCGTACAAAGCCGCCCGGAAGCCTCGCGCTGCCGGGCGGCTTGCACAATAACAAGAGCTGCTTGAGTAGCTTGCCTGCAGTTCCTTTTTTCAATGCTGCCCTCTTTGAAAAAGGACCGATGATGCCGACAGAAATCTCGACCCACAGCTGGGCTTTGCCCGAGCGCCAGGCGCGCTGGGCCGAAGCCGTCAGTGACACCTACTTCCCCTTGAGCCTGGCGTTCGCCGCCGAGCAACCCTTCGATGGCCATCTGCAGCGCTGGAGCACGCCCAGCACGCCCTGCAGCCTGTCGCGCCTGCGCTCGAGCCGGCTCGGCTATTCGCGCAGCAAGGCGCAGATCGGCCAGGACCGCGAGGCGTTCTACCTGGTCACCGTGCCCAGCCGCAGCGAGGTGCACTTCGAGCAGGACGGCCACCAGCTCAGCTGCCGCCCGGGCGGCTTCATCGTCGAGCGCGGCGATGCACCCTACCGTTTCCATTACGGCGCCGAAAATGACCTGTGGGTGCTCAAGCTTCCCGAAAGTGCCCTCAAAGGCCACCTGCGCGGGCACCGGCGTTACACCCGCCATTGTTTCGATGCCACCCAAGGCCTGGGGCTTATCTTCGTCGAGCAGCTGGACCTGTGTGCCCGGCACTTCGATGCCAACCCGCAGGCTGCCCGCCACCTGTTGCTGGAGCAGGCCATGGCCACCTTGCTGCTGGCGCTGCAGCAGGACGAACGCGTGCTTGGCAGTGAAGGGTCCAACCTCAGCACCCTGCACCTGACCCGGGTCGAGCACTACGTGCTGCAAAACCTCGCCGACCCTGAGCTGTCGCCGCAGGCTATCGCCAGCGCCTGCGGGCTTTCACTGCGCTACCTGCACAAGCTGTTTTCCAGCACTGCCTACACCCTGGGCGAATGGATACGCCAGCAGCGCCTGGAGGCGGTGCACCGGCAGCTGCGCGACCCGCAATGCCACCTGCCGATCGGCGAACTGGCGTTTCGTTGGGGCTTTGCCGACCAGGCGCAGTTCACCCGGGCGTTTCGCCAGTACTTCGGCTGTACCGCCCGCGAGGTGCGCGCAGCCTCCAGACACTAACGGCGCAAGGAGGCGCCAGCGCCCATCGGGTGCTTCCCATTTGCTTTGATGGAACTGATACTCGTGGCATAGCTCCTATCGGTTTTATCCATACCTATGCGCTACTCGCCCGAAGCCCTCGTCGCCTTTGTCGAAGCCGCCGCACTCGGCTCGTTTTCCGCCGCGGCCCGCAAGCTGCGCAAAAGTCAGTCGACCATCAGCATCGCCATCGCCAACTTCGAGGCCGACGTGGGTTGCCCCCTGTTCGACCGCGACGGCCGTCACCCCACGCTGAATGCGGCCGGGCGCCAGGTGCTGGGGCACGTTGAAGCGATACTCGATGCCAGCGCTCGCCTCGATGCCCTGGCGGTGCGCCTGGCCGGGCAGGTCGAGCCGTTGGTGTCGGTGGTGATGTCGGACAGTTACAGCGTGACGTCCCAAGGGGCTGCGATGAGCCTTTTCGCTGAACTGTATCCCCACACCGAACTGCGCTGGGGGCCTTCCGAAGACGCCGATGTGGTCGAACTGGTCCAGCAGGGCCTGGCGCAAATCGGCATCCTTGCCGCACAGCAGCATTACCCCGCCGATGTCAGGGTGGCGCGTTTGCCTGAACAGGCCGAGTTCAAGCTCTACGTGAGCTGCGATCACCCCTTGGCGAAACAACCGATGCTGCAAGCGGAGGATCTGCAAGCCGAGCGCCAGCTGTACATGAAGACCTACGCCCCCAGCCTGCACCATGGCCGTGGCCAGGCCTGGTCGGCACCGGACTACCTGACCCTGCTGGAGTTCGCAGTACGAGGCTTTGGTTGGGCAGAACTGCCCACCGCGCTGGTGGCGCGCTTTGGCAGTGGCCTGGTGGAGCTGCCGGTGGCGGGCTACCCGAGGCGGGTCGCCATGGACGTGGCCTGGTCACGGCAACGTGCACTGGGGCCCGCCGGGCAGTGGCTTCTGGGGCAATTGCTGGGGCGCTAGCGCGGCTCAATCGTTGCCGTCCTGGTTCACCTCTTTCCAGCTGTCGTCCGGGTCGAAGCGCTTCATGGCCTTGGCCAGCTTGTCGCCTTGCGGGCCCAGGTCTTTCTCGAACACCTGGCCATCATGGCTGATCATGAAGCTCATCACTCCGGTGTCGTTGTACTTGGCCGGCCAGGCGACCAGGGCAAAACCCCGGCTCATCTGGTTGCCGATCAGGTAGCTGTAGGCGCCACCCGGGGCCGAGGGGCCTTGGCCATCGAGGATGCGGAAGTGGTAACCGTACCAGTCGTCCCCCACCACGTCCTGGCCGAACAGCGGACCCAGCGGGCTGACCTGGCCATCCGCCTCGTCTTCCCAGAACAAGCCGTCGTGCTTGCCAGGGGTGCTGAAGATCTGCTGGGCATATTCCAGCGCGCCGTTGCCGTTACGGTCCTGCGAGGCGTAGTCCATTTGTGCATCGTGGTAGGCCAGCACCGATTGCAGCGCACCCAGTTCGTTGCGCCCAATGCGCCGCGCGCGGATCTCGGCACTGCCGGCCTTGAGGTCGAAGTGCCAACCGTTGGCGGCCTTGGTCAGTGGGATGGGCAAGGTCCAATGTTCGCTGCCCACTGCCAGGATAGCCTTGGCATCGCCTTGATTTTCGATCTGATGCTGCTGGTGGTACTGCTGCAGGAATGCGTCCACATCGCTGCGCTGCACGCCTTCGCGCGGAATATAGGTGCGCCAGTCTTCACCGAACAACTGCGCCAGGCGGGCCTCGTCGGCCTTCTCCGTGCCCAAGGCGGCGACCAGGGATTCCACGGCTTTTTCGGGTGTCGGGAACGCCTCCTGGGTAGCGGCCCAGCACGGCCACGTCATCGCCATGGCCAACATCAATGGGGCGAGCATGCTCATGCGTTTCATCGACGGCCTCCTCCCCCACCACCGCGACGCGCGGGCGCGCTGGGCCTGGAAATGGTATGCCCTGCCGCACGCGAGGTATTCGGCCGCTGGGCGAGGGTCTGGCTGGTGCGGCCGCGATTGGCCTGGGCCGTGGTCCGCGAAGGCGAACGCACGCCGTCGAAGGCATTGTTGCGTGCACTGCCGGCGCTGCTTCTGGGCCGGTCTTGCAGCTTCTGACGCGCCTGGCCGTCACCTTGCCGGCGCTGGCTGACCTGGGAATTCTGGTTCCTGGCCTGCACGTTCTCGCGGGTGGGTCGGGTGTTCTGCTGGCGGTCCGTCGCGCGCGGTCTTTCGGTCTGGGTCTCACGCACCCGGTCGCGGGCTTCGCGATTGCTGGTGGCTGGCCGCTCGATACCTGCCCGGTCCATCGACTCACGGGCGCGGGCGCGCGCGTCGTTGTCGGCCGTGGCCGGCCGCTCGATGCCGGCCCGGTCCATCGAAGCACGGGCGCGGTCGCGCGCCTCGCTGTTGGTCGTGGCCGGCCGCTCGATGCCTGCCTGGTCCATCGAAGTCCGGGCGCGGTCGCGCGCCTGGGCACGCTGGGCATCGTCGCCACGGAAGGCCGCGCGCTGGCTGGCGCCGTCGAGCTGGCGACCATATTGCTGGCGGCTGAGGTTGTCGCGGTAGGGCACGCCATCGCGGTGTACCGCGTTGTGCTGCCACTTGCCCTGGTTGTTGCCGATGCGGTTGTTGGCATTGATGTTGTTGTAGCGGTTCACGTCCACGTCGATGTCGTGGTCATCCCAGTCGCAGTCGCCCCAGAGCGAGTTGACGATCGCAACGCCGGTGCCGAAGGCCAGCCCCGCCATCAGCGCGGTGCCGGCGGTATACAACGGTGACGGCGGGTAGTAGGCCGGCGGCGACGAGGGGTAGGCCCAGGTGCCGTAGGTGGTGGTGGGGTTGTAGCTGGGCACGTACACCACCTGTGGGTTGGCGGGCTCGATGATGATGGTCGATGAGCTGCTGGCCGGGGCACTCGTCGAACTCGCGCCGCCGGATGCCGCGGGAGCGGGTGCCGGCGCGGCTTGAACCGTGACGTTCTGGTACTGGTTGCTCTGCAAGTTGCCAGCAGCCTTCGCCTGTTGCCGCAGGCGCTGCACCGAAGCCATCACATCGTCGGGCTGCGCCAGGAACGCGTCGCCCATCCGTTGCACCCAGACCGGGTCCTGGCCGAGCAGCACCAGCACCTGCGGGAACGCCACCAAGGATTGCACGCTCGGGTCCCAGGTCTGCTGCGCCACTTGCTTGACCGCTTCATCGCCCTGGGCCTTGGGGTTGGCCTTGGACCAGGCCACGGCTTCGGTGACTTCGCCAGGATAGGTGGATGCCATCAGCACCTGGGCCAGCAGCGAATCGGGGTACAGGGCAATGGGCGCCATCATCTGGTCCAGTTGCTCCTGATTGAACACGGTCTGTTTGGGCGCTGGCGCCTCGGCAGCCGGGGCCGGGGCGGGAGCTGGGGGTGTGACTGGAGCTGCAGCTGCAGCTGGGGCTGCGGTTGTTGCGGGTGCTACAGGTGTCGCAGGGTCTCGCGCCAGGAAGTAGCTGGCAACGACACCCAGGCCAAGCACACCCGCCACGACGTAGAGCAATGGCTTGCGCATCACAGTTCCCCTCGGGGCCTTACCGCGTGGAATTTAAGGTTAGCAAAGGCTGAGCTTTCCACACGACGGCCATCACAGTTGTCGAAAGCCTCGCAGGGTGCACTATCATGGCCCGGGCCGGACTGCGCTACGTCAGTCCCCCAAGCCTGAGGTTGCCAATGATCGATCACCTGGACCATCTGGTGCTCACCACCTGCGACGTGGATGCCTGCACCGACTTCTACACCCGGGTACTGGGCATGCAACTGGAAACCTTCGGTGCCGGGCGGCTGGCACTGCGTTACGGCCACCAGAAGATCAACATCCATGTACGCGGCCAGGAGTTCGAGCCCAAGGCCCACCTGCCCGTGCCTGGCGCACTCGATCTGTGCTTCATCGCCAGTGTCGACCTGGATCAGGTGATCGCCCATCTGCAGCACGCCCAATGGCCGATCCTGCAGGGGCCGATACAACGCACCGGTGCGACCGGGCCGATCCTCTCCGTCTATGTGCGCGACCCGGACCTCAACCTGATCGAAATCGCCCAACCGCTTTGAGTCACACCCCACGGTTTGCCCTGCTGGCCAACCCAGGTATGCTGGGTCGCTCAAGTGCAAGCCTTCCAGGACGGTGACCATGACCAGGCCCCTGCTGTTGCTGAGTGCCGCCCTGCTCTTCAGCCCGACGCTGCTGGCCCAACAGATCCAGCGTCAATTGGGCGACTTCGATTTCAAGCTCGGCACCACCGCTTCGCGCACCATGGCCCAAGGGCTGATCTCGCCGAGCGCAGTCGGCGCCTTCCACGGCGGCCTCGACCTCAGCCACCCAAGCGGCTGGTACTTTGGCCAGTACGCGCCGAGCATGGGCGTGACGCCCGATTCCACCCTGCGCCTGGACAGCTACTTGGGCTACAAGCATCACTTCGACAGCACCCTGGGCTACGAGATGGGCCTGATCCACTACAGCCAGCCGAACATCGAAGGCGCCGACAGCTATGCCCTGTACGGCGGCATCTCGGTCCTGGGCAGCCGCTTTGGCGGGGCCTTGCGCGACACCCCCGACCACCGCACCGGCACCCTGTTCGCCGACCTCGGCCAACTGCCGCTGTTCGACGTCGACCTCACCGTCAAGATGGCCCACCATCGCCTGGGCACCCCTTTCACCATCGGCGACGGCAGCCAGGTAAGCGGGTTTTCCGACTGGTCGCTGGAGCTCTCGCGGCCGTGGCTGGGGCTTGACCTCAACCTGATCTACAGCAACTCCGACCTCGGTGGCGGTGGCTGCGAGGCCTATGCGGGCATGAATACCTATTGCCAGAGCATGGTGACGTTCAAGGCCCAGCGCAGTTTCTTCTAGCGGCCCAAATGCGCTTCAGGCCTGCGGCATCAAGGTCGCGATCAACGCCCGCACCGTGCCGGGCAAAGCCTCCAGCTCCCGCACCAGAATGCTCCGTTCCCGTACTGCCCAAGGCTCATCGAGGCTGATGGTGACCAGGTCCATGGTCTGGCTGTGCCGCAGCGCCGCCGACTCGGGAATGATGCCGATCCCCACCCCCGCCTCCACCAGCCGGCAGATGGCCTCGAAGCTCGACAACTGGATGCGCAGCGACAGGGTCATGCCCATGCGCTCGACATGGTCGCGCAGAAAACTCAGCAAGGTGCTGCCGTCGTGCAGGCCGATATGCTGGAAATCCAGGGTCTGCTTGAAGGACACCCGTTGGCGTGCCGCCAACTCGTGCCCGGCCGGCACGATCAGCACCAGGCGGTCGGTGCTGAAGTGCATCACCTGCAGGCCACTGGCTTCCACGGGCCCGGCGATGATGCCCATGTCGGTGCTGCCATCGAGCACGCCGCGCACGATGTCCCGCGACAGCCGCTCCTGCAGGTCGACCGTGACCCCCGGGCGTTGGGCGAGAAAGCCGGCCAGCACTTCGGGGAGGAATTCGGTCACCGCCGTGGTGTTGGCGAAGATGCGGATATGCCCGGCCGAATCGGTGCCGAACTGGGTGAATTCGGCTTTCAGGTAGTCCACCTGGCGCATGATCAGGCGCGCATGGGTCAACAGCTTGTGCCCGGCCGGGGTCAGTTCGACGCCACGGCTGTCACGGTACAGCAGGCGCGTGTCGAGCTGCGCCTCCAGCGCCTTGATCCGCGCACTGGCGGCGGCCGGCGACAGAAACGCCCGGCGTGCGCCCTGGGTCAGGCTGGGTGACTCGCCGATATGAATGAAAAGCCGCAGGTCTGCCAGGTCGAAATGCATTGGGGCTCCGGTTGTGGCCAATGGCCTCATCGCCGGCAAGCCGGCTCCCACAGGTATGAAGCACACCGCCGTCACTGTGGGAGCCGGCTTGCCGGCGATGAGGCCCGTACAGGCAAAAAACGGCGTTCAGCATACACGAACGCTGCTTCACACAAATGCAAATTCACAGAATGCCAAACAGCTCGCATGATCCAGTGCATAACAACAAATGCAGAGGCCAATGGTTATGACTGCCACGCAATCCCCCACGGATTACCGTGCCTGGCTCGGCCGCACGGAAGAAGCCGTCGATGAGCTCAGCCGCAACCTGATCAAGCGTATCGCCGCCACCTTCGGCGAGACCGCGCCCGCCGTCGGGCAACCGTTGCCACCGTTGTGGATGTGGTGCTTCTTCCAGGAACCGGTGGCCGAAGCGCAACTGGGCAGTGACGGCCACCCGGCCCGCGGCGGCTTCCTGCCCCCGGCCGACAACCGCAACCGCATGTGGGCCGGGGGCCGGGTCGAGTTCATCGCCCCGCTCAAGGTGGGTACCGAGGCCCATCGCCTGTCGACCATCGTGCACATCGAGGAAAAGCACGGCCGCACCGGCGCCTTGCTGTTCGTCACCGTGCGCCATGACTATTCGCAGCACGGCCAGCTGTGCGTGCGCGAAGAGCAGGACATCGTCTACCGCGAACCCAACCCGCCCAAGCGCAGCAGCGCGCAAGCCGCTGAGCCGGCCGACTGGAACGAGGCCGTGGCGCCGACGCCAACCTTGCTGTTCCGCTACTCCGCCGTGACCTTCAACGGCCACCGCATCCATTACGACCAACCCTACGTCACCGCCACCGAAGGCTATGCCGGCCTGGTCGTGCACGGCCCCCTGATCGCCACCCTCAACCTGCGCGCCTTCATTCGCGCCAACCCCGGCAAACAGGTGCGGCACTTCGCCTATCGCGGCGTGCGCCCGCTGACCTTGCCCACCCCCTTCGAAGTGGCCGGGCGTATCAGCGCGCCGGGCCAGGCCCAGCTGTGGGCCGGCAATGCCGATGGCGTGGCACAGAGCGCCGAAGTGCTTTTCGACTGAAACCAGACAGAGACCACCTGCATGCATAAGTACGACAGCGAAGACCTCACTGCCATCCGTGAAGGCGTGCGCGCCTTGTGCGCCGAATTCGACGCCAGCTACTGGCGCAAGATCGACGAAGAAAAGGGCTTCCCGGAAGCGTTCGTCAAAGCCATGACCGACGCCGGCTGGCTGTCGGCGATGATCCCCGAGCAATACGGCGGCTCCGGCCTGGGCCTGGCCGAGGCCTCGGTGATCCTTGAAGAAGTGAACGCCTGCGGTGGCAACTCCGGCACCGTGCACGGCCAGATGTACAACATGTTCACCCTGCTGCGCCACGGCAGCGAGGAACAGAAGCGCCATTACCTGCCCAAGCTTGCCAGCGGCGAGCTGCGCCTGCAGTCGATGGGCGTGACCGAGCCCACCACCGGCACCGACACCACCAAGATCAAGACCACCGCCGTGCGCCAGGGCGACACCTATGTGATCAACGGCCAGAAGGTGTGGATCTCGCGCATCCAGCACTCCGACCTGATGATCCTGCTGGCCCGCACCACACCCTTGGCCGAAGTGAAGAAAAAGTCCGAAGGCATGTCGATCTTCCTGGTCGACCTGCGCGAGGCCATCGGCAACGGCCTCACCGTGCAACCGATCGCCAACATGGTCAACCACGAAACCAACGAGCTGTTCTTCGACAACCTGCAGATTCCGGCCAGCAGCCTGATTGGCGAAGAAGGCAAAGGCTTCAAGTACATCCTCGACGGCCTCAACGCCGAACGCACGCTGATCGCCGCCGAATGCATTGGTGACGGCCGCTGGTTCATCGAAAAGGCCAGCGCCTACGCCCGCGATCGCGTGGTGTTTGGTCGCCCGATCGGGCAGAACCAGGGCGTGCAGTTCCCGATTGCCGAGGCCCATATCGAAATCGAGGCGGCCGACCTGATGCGCTGGCGCGCCTGCGCCGAGTACGACAGCGGGCAGAACGCCGGGGCCAGCGCCAACATGGCCAAGTACCTGGCCGCCAAGGCTTCGTGGGAGGCCGCCAACGCCAGCCTGCAGACCCACGGCGGCTTTGGCTTCGCCTGCGAGTACGACGTCGAGCGCAAGTTCCGCGAAACCCGCCTGTACCAGGTGGCGCCGATCTCCACCAACCTGATCCTGTCCTACGTGGCCGAGCACCTGCTCGAACTGCCGCGCAGCTTCTGAGGGCCTGAACATGCAACATACCCAAGCCCTGGCGGGCTTTCTCGCCGACCTGTGTTACGCGCACATTCCAGGCCACGTGCTGGACCGCACCGAAGACCTGTTCCTCGACTGGCTGGGCTCCGCCCTGGCCAGCCAGGGTGCGCACCCGATCCCGCTGTTCGAGCGCTATGCCGAACGCATGGGGCCGGCGCAAGGCAGCGCGCGGGTGCTGACCTGCGGACGCACGTCTTCGCCCTACTTCGCCGCGCTGGTCAATGGCGCCGCCTCGCACCTGGTCGAACAGGACGATCTGCACAACAGCTCGGTGCTGCACCCCGCCACCGTGGTGTTCTCCGCCGTGCTGGCGGCCGCCCAGGACCTCGGCAAATCCGGTCAGGACCTGCTGCTGGCGGCGCTGGCCGGTTATGAGGCGGGCATCCGCATCGGTGAGTTCCTTGGCCGTTCGCACTACCGCATCTTCCACACCACCGCCACCGTCGGCACCCTGGCCGCCGCGGTGGGCGTGGGCAAGCTGCTGGACTTCAACCGGGAACAGTTCATCAACCTGCTGGGCAGCGCCGGCACCCAGGCCGCGGGCTTGTGGGAGTTCTTGCGCGATGCCGCCGATTCCAAGCAGCTGCACACGGCCAAGGCGGCCGCCGACGGCTTGCTGGCCGCCTACCTGACCGCCGACGGCCTGAGCGGTGCGCGCAACATCCTCGAAGGCGAGCAAGGCCTGGCGGCAGGCATGTCCAGCGACGCCGACCCGGCGCGCCTGAGCGACCGCCTGGGCACACGCTGGGCGCTGGTGGAAACCTCGTTCAAGTTCCACGCCTCGTGCCGCCACACCCACCCCGCCGCCGATGCCCTGCTGCAGCTGATGACCCGCGAAGGGCTGGGCCATGCCGAGATCGCCAAGGTGGTCACCCGCGTGCACCAGGGCGCGATCGACGTGCTGGGCCGGGTCACCACGCCCACCACCGTGCACCAGGCCAAATTCTCCATGGGCACCGTGCTTGGACTGATCGCCGTGCATGGCAGCGCGCAGCTGCTGGAGTTCCGCGACCTGGCGCTGACCGATCCACACGTGGCGGCGTTTCGCGACAAGGTGCAGATGCAACTGGACCCTGAGGTGGACGCCGCCTACCCGGCCCGCTGGCTGGGCCGCGTCGAGGTCACCTGCACCGACGGTCGCCATTTCCACGCGGCCATCGACGAACCCAAGGGCGACCCCGGCAACACCCTGTCGCGCCCTGAGCTGGAGGCCAAGTTCCAGCGCCTGTTGGCGTACTCCGGCGCGCGCAGCCCGGCCCAGGGCCAGGCTCTGATCGAGCGCGTGTGGCAACTGCGCGATGCCCGCTCCCTGGCCGATCTGCACTGAGGTTACCCCATGACTCAAGCAACCCCTCGCCCGCTGGACGGCATCACCGTCGTCAGCCTGGAGCACGCCATCGCGGCACCGTTCTGCACCCGCCAACTGGCCGACCTCGGCGCCCGCGTGATCAAGGTCGAGCGCCCGGGCAGTGGCGACTTCGCCCGGGGCTACGACCAGCGTGTCGACGGCCTGGCCTCGCATTTCGTGTGGACCAACCGCTCCAAGGAAAGCCTCACCCTCGACCTCAAGCAGGAGGCCGCGGGCGACATCCTCGACGCCCTGTTGGCCAAGGCCGACGTGCTGGTGCAAAACCTCGCACCGGGCGCGGCCGCGCGCATGGGCCTGTCGTTCGAAGCCTTGCATGCGCGCTTCCCACGGCTGATCGTGTGCGACATCTCCGGTTATGGCGAAGGCGGCCCGTATGAAAAGAAAAAGGCCTATGACCTGCTGATCCAGAGCGAAGGCGGCTTCCTGTCGGTGACTGGCGGGCCCGGCGACAACGAAATGGCCAAGGCCGGCTGCTCGATCGCCGACATCGCGGCGGGCATGTACGCCTACACCGGCGTGTTGTCGGCGTTGATGCTGCGCGACAAGACCGGGGTCGGCAGCCGCATCGACGTGTCGATGCTGGAAAGCCTGGTGGAGTGGATGGGCTACCCGATGTACTACGCCTACGACGGCGCACCGCCGCCCCCGCGTGCCGGCGCTTCGCACTCGACCATCTACCCCTACGGGCCATTCCCCACGGGCGGTGGCGGCACCATCATGCTCGGCCTGCAGAACGAACGGGAGTGGGCGCTATTCTGCGAAAAAGTGCTGCTCGCCCCGGCGCTGGCCAGCGATGACCGCTTCAGCGCCAACTTCAAGCGCTCGGAAAACCGCGAGGTGCTGCGCCAGATCATCATCGATGGCTTTGCCGACCTGTCGCTTGACGAAGTGGTCGCACGCCTGGAGCAGGCGCAGATCGCCAACGCTCGGGTCAACGACATGCACGGGGTCTGGCAACACCCGCAGTTACAGGCCCGCGACGGCTGGCGCGAGGTGGACAGCCCGGTCGGCAAGCTGCCGTCGCTGCTGCCACCGGGGCGCAATGCGGCCTTCACCCCGCGCATGGATGCCGTACCCGCGCTGGGTCAGCACACCCAGGACATCCTCGCCGAGCTGGGCTTGAGCGCGCACGAACAGGCCAGCCTGGCTGCCGGCGGTGCGGTATGAACAGCGTGCGCTCCGCCCTGTTCGTGCCGGGTAGTCGGCCCGAGCGTTTTGCCAAGGCCCTGGCGGCAGGTGCCGATGCGGTCATCGTCGACTTCGAGGATGCCGTGGAAGAGCCGTTGAAACAGCAGGCCCGCGAGCACCTGGCGGCGTTTCTGCAGGCCACGCCGCAGGCTGCCGTCTGGGTCCGGGTCAATGCGCCGCACCATCCCCAACACAGCGCCGACCTTAGGTTCTGCGCGCAACACGCGGGGGTTGTCGGGCTGCTGCTGCCCAAGGTCGAGAACGCTGCCCAGGTCGCGGTCGCCCGCCACATCGGCAAGCCGGTGTGGCCGATCATCGAGAGTGCCAAGGGCCTGCTGGCCTTGCAGCAGATCGCCCAGGCCGAAGGTGTCCAGCGCTTGTCGTTCGGCAGCCTGGACCTGGCGCTGGACCTTGACCTGAATACCGAAAGTACGGCGGCCCGGCAGTTCCTCGATCAGGCGCGCATGGCCGTCCAGCTGCATTCGCGCGGCGCCGGTTTGTTGCCGCCGTTGGATGGGGTGTTTCCGGCCATTGACGATGCCGACGGTTTGCAGCGGGCGATGCGGCATGCCTACGACATGGGTTATGGCGGGGCCCTGTGCATTCATCCGAGGCAGGTGGCGGTGATTCATGCGGCCTTGGCGCCGAGTGCTGACGAGCTGGTGTGGGCGCGCAAGGTGCTGGCCGCGAGCGAGGCGGCCGGTGGCGCCGGGGCGTTTCAGCTGGATGGGCAGATGGTGGATGCGCCGGTGGTGTTGCGGGCGCAGCGCTTGTTGGCTCGAGAGGTTGGTTGAAACTACTGGCCCTATCGCCGGCAAGCCGGCTCCCACAGGGACTTCACAGTTCTTGAGTGCGGTGGTGAACCTGTGGGAGCTGGCTTGCCAGCGATAGGGCCAGTCAAGGCAGAGCAGATGCCGGGTGTTCGGCCCAGCCGAACGCCGCCTTACACAAATGCTGATTCTCCACACGCAGGTGATTGGTCCATCGTGACGCTCAATCCTCCTACAACAATAAGTCAGAGGTGACATCGATGTTCAAGCTGACCCACGCGCTGTTCTGCGCCGCTGCTGTGTCCATGGCGAGCCTGGCCCAGGCCGCCGACCCGATCATCATCAAGTTCGCCCACGTGGTGGCCGACAGCACGCCCAAAGGCCAAGGCGCGCTGATGTTCCAGAAACTGGTCGCCGCCGACCCACAACTCAAGGACAAGGTCAAAGTCGAGGTCTACCCCAACTCGTCGCTGTTCGGTGACGGCAAGGAAATGGAAGCCCTGCTGCTGGGCGATGTGCAGATGCTGGCGCCGTCGCTGGCCAAGTTCGAGCACTACAACAAGCAGGTGCAGATTTTCGACTTGCCGTTCCTGTTCGACGACCTGGCCGCCGTCGACCGCTTCCAGCAGGGCCCGCAAGGCAAGGCGCTGCTGACCTCGATGGAAGACAAGGGCATCCGCGGCCTGGCCTACTGGCACAACGGCCTCAAGCAGTTGTCGGCGAACAAGAAGGTGCTGCTGCCCAAGGATGCCCGTGGCCTGAAATTCCGCGTTCAGGCCTCCAGCGTGCTCGAAGAGCAGTTCAAGGCCATCCGCGCCAACCCGCGCAAGATGAGCTTCGCCGAGGTCTACCAGGGCCTGCAGACCGGCACGGTCAACGGCACCGAGAACACCTGGTCGAACTACGAAAGCCAGAAGGTCAACGAAGTGCAGCCGTTCTTCACCGAGACCAACCATGGCCTGATCGACTACATGGTCATCACCAACGCCAAGTTCTGGAACACCCTGCCTGAAGACGTACGCGGCGAACTGCAAGTGATCATGGACGAGGTCACCGTCGAGGTGAACAAACAGGCCGAAGCCCTCAACCAGACCTCCCGGCAGAAGATCCTCGACGCCAAGACCAGCGAGATCGATCCGCTGACCGCCGAGCAGCGTCAGCAATGGCGTGAGTCGATGCGCCCGGTGTGGGACAAGTTCTCAGACCAGATCGGTGCCGACCTGATCAAGGCTGCCGACGACGCCAACAAGGCGTCCTGACCCTTCCTGTGCCCTGCCCCGGCCACCTGCCCCAGGTGGCCCGCCCTCTCTTTGTCTGGAGAATCCTTATGCAATCGCTCAGGCGTGCCTGGGAGCACTTCGAGGAAGGCATGATCGCCTTTCTCCTGGCGGCCATGACCTTGGTGACCTTCATCTACGTGGCGCTGAACAACCTTTACACGATGTTCTACACGCTCAGTGACCACTGGACCTTCGCCAGCGAGTTGTTGCTCAGCATCGGCGACCACCTGATGGACTACGCCCAGGAGATGACCTGGAGCATCGCCCTGACCAAGGCCCTGTTCGGCTGGCTGATCTTCTTCGGCATCGCCTACGGCGTGCGCACCGCAGGCCATCTGGGTGTCGACGTGCTGGTCCGGCGCTTTCGCAAGCCCGTGCAACGGGTCTTGGCGATGATCGCCTGTGCCTGCTGCCTGGCCTATGCCGGGCTGTTCCTGATGGCGAGCATCAAGTGGGTGAGCGCGGTGCTGGTCGCCGGCATCGGCGCCGAAGACCTCGACCGCTACGGCATCAAGGTCGGCCATATCGCGCTGATCGTGCCGTTCGGTTTTGCCTTGGTGATCATCCGCTACCTGGAAATCCTCTACCGCCTGTTCACCCACCGCCAGTACGGCCTGGGCCTGGCCGACGAGGCCGCCGAAGCCAGCAAGCTGGCCAACTCCGGTGAGGAGCACCACTGATGACGGTCATCTGCCTGTTCCTGCTGCTGTTCGTGTTCATGTTCCTGGGCGTGCCGATCGCGATTTCGCTGGGCCTGTCGGGGGCGCTGTCGATCCTGCTGTTCAGCCAGGATTCCCTGAGCTCGCTGGCGATCAAGCTGTTCGAAACGTCCGACAGCTACACCTTCCTGGCCATCCCGTTCTTCCTGCTGTCGGGTGCGTTCATGACCACCGGCGGCGTGGCCCAGCGGCTGATCGACTTCGCCAATGCCTGCGTCGGCCATATTCGAGGCGGCCTGGCGATTGCCGCCGTGCTGGCGTGCATGCTGTTCGCCGCGCTGTCGGGCTCTTCACCGGCTACCGTCGCCGCCGTCGGCTCGATTGCCGTGGCCGGCATGGTGCGCTCCGGCTACCCACGCGAATTCGGCGCCGGGATCATCTGCAACGCCGGCACCCTGGGCATCCTGATTCCGCCGTCGATCGTCATGGTGGTGTACTCGGCCGCCACCGAAACCTCGGTCGGCAAGCTGTTCATGGCCGGTGTGATCCCGGGCATCCTGCTCGGCGTGGCGCTGATGGTGACGATCTATATCGTCGCCCGGATCAAGAAGCTGCCCGCGCAACCACGGGCCAGTTTCGCCGAATGGCTGCGCACGGCCAGGCGCGCGTTCTGGGGGCTGTTGCTGCTGGTGATCATCCTCGGCGGGATCTACAGCGGCATGTTCACCCCCACCGAAGCGGCGGCCGTGGCGGCGGTGTATTCGGCGTTCATCGCGCTGTTCGTGTACAAGGACATGCGCCTGCGCGACTGCCCGAAAGTGCTGCTGGAGTCTGGCCGGCTTACCATCATGCTGCTGTTCATCATCGCCAACGCCATGCTCTTCGCCCATGTACTGACCACCGAGCAGATCCCCCAACAGATCACCCAGTGGGTGCTGTCCGAAGGGCTGACGCCGATCGGCTTTTTGATCATGGTCAACGTGGTGTTGCTGGTGGCGGGCAGCTTCATGGAGCCGTCGGCGATCATCCTGATCCTGGCGCCGATCTTCTTCCCGATCGCGATGAAGCTTGGCATCGACCCGATTCACCTGGGCATCGTGATGGTGGTGAACATGGAGATCGGCCTGGTGCATCCACCGGTGGGGCTGAACCTGTTCGTGACGTCGGCGGTGACCGGGTTGACCTTGGGGCAGACGATTCGCGCGTCGCTGCCGTGGCTGTCGATCCTGCTGCTGTTCCTGGTGCTGGTAACCTATGTGCCGTTCGTTTCGCTGGCACTGCCGCAGTGGTTGGGGATGCCCTGAGGTCTGCAGTGGCCCTATCGCCGGCAAGCCGGCTCCCACAGGGCCTCCACCGTTCTTGAGCGCTGTGGTGAACCTGTGGGAGCCGGCTTGCCGGCGATAGGGCCAACACAGATATTAGATCCCACCACCGGCAAGCAACTCGCTCATCACCTCGGCCAACGCCTTGACCATCACATCCGCCGTCGGCCGATGAACGATGACGATCTCGTAGCTGTCCACCTCCGGCAACCCCTGCCCCTCACCCAGCACCCGATGCTCGCCGGTCGCCGCCCGCGGCGGCAGCAGGCTGATGCCCATGCCATCGGCCACCGCCGCCTGGATGCCACTGAGGCTTGAACTGGTAAAGCTGATGCGCCAACGCCGCCCGATCCCTTCGATGGCACTGATCATGTCCTCACGGTACAACCCGCGCGGCGGAAAGGTCACCAACGGGATCGGGTCGAGCTCGAAGGACGGCATGCGCGCGCTGTCGATCCACTGCAAACGCTCCGGCCAGCACGCCACCCCTTCGCGGGTGTTGCGCCGCTGCTTGAGCAGCACCAGGTCGAGCTCACCGTTGTCGTAGGCCTGACTGAGGTCGCGGCACAGCCCGCTGGTGACCTCCAGCTTGACCTGCGGATGCAAACGGCTGAATGCCGACAGCGCATTGGTGGTGCGGCCGCCGACGAAGTCCTCGGGTACGCCTAAACGCACGGTGACGCCGACCATGGCCCCGGCCAGGGCTTCGAGCATCTGGTCGTTGAGCGCCAGCATATGCCGGGCATAACCCAGCAAGGTCTGCCCGGCGTCGGTCGGCAGCACGTCACGGTTGCCGCGCACCAGCAAGCGGTGGCCGACCATGTCCTCCAGGCGGCGCACCTTCTGGCTGATGGTCGACTGGGTCGAATGCAGGCGCGTGGCGGCCGTGGTGAAGCTGCCGCAATCGGCCACCACGACGATGGCGCGCAGCAAGTCGAGGTCGAACAGGGCTCTATTCGATTTCACGCTGATGGACATCTTGGTATTCAACTTCTGAATGACAAGACTGACTTCTACCACGCCTAGTCGCCCAGCGCCACGCCCTCGCGCCGCGGGTCGGCACCACCCGACCAGCCGTCGGCCGTGCGCTGGATGATCTGCATGCCGCTGGTCATGGTCAGCGGCGTGACCTCATGGCCCCAGGCCGCCAGTTGCCGGATCAGCGCCGGGCTGGCCAGCCCCGCCTCCACTTCGGTGCCCGCGTTGCGGCTGCCAAAGTTGGGCAGGTTGGCGGCCTGCTGCGGGTCGAGCTGCCAGTCCAGCAGGCCGACCAGGGCCTTGTTCACGTAGCCGATGATCTGCGAGCCACCGGGTGAACCGAGGCTGGCCACCAGCTCACCGGAATCGCGAGCGAATACCAGCGTCGGCGCCATGGCCGACAGTGGCCGCTTACCGGGTTCGACGCGGTTGGCCACTGGCCTGCCGTTTTCCTGCGGGATGAATGAAAAATCAGTGAGCTGATTGTTCAGCAGGAAGCCCTTGACCATCAGGTGCGAGCCAAACGCTGCCTCCACCGAGGTGGTCATGGCCAGGGCCTGACCGCTGTCGTCCACGGCAGAAAGGTGCGAGGTGGAAATGCGCAGCGGCGAACGATCCGGGGCCAGTGCCAGGTTCGCGCCCTGCGGCGTGCCCGGGCGGGCGTACTTCATGCTGGAGTCGCCAATCAGCGTGGCGCGCCCGGCCAGGTAAGCCGGGTCGGTCAACGCCTTGACCGGCACCGGCACATAGTCGCTGTCGGCCAGGTACTGGGCACGGTCGGCAAAGGCCAGGCGTTCGGCCTCGGCAACCAGGTGCACCGCCAGTGGGGTGGGCTCCAACCCCGCTGGGGAGGCAACCTTGCGTGGCAGCTGGGTGGCCAGGTCGCGTTGGGGTGAAGCACGCTGCACGGCTTCGAGGATGCCCAGGGTCTGCAGCACGCCTACGCCACCCGAGGAAGGTGGCGGCATGCCGCAGATCTGCCAGGCCTTGTACGGGCCGCATACCGGTGTGCGCGCCTTGGCCTGGTACTGGCGCAAGTCCTGTAGCGACAGCTGTCCGGCATTGGCATGGCTGCGCACCTGGGCAACCATCGCCTCGGCGATCGGGCCGGTGTAGAAGGCCTCGACGCCCTGCTCTGCCAGTTGCTCGAAGGTGTGCGCAAGCTCGGGGTTGCGCAGCAAGGTCCCTACCGCCAGCGGCTTTCCCTGGTCGTCCAGAAAGTATCGGGCCATGGCGGGTGAGCTGGAAATGTAGGGGTCTTCGGCCACCAGGGTATGCAGGCGTTCGGAAATCGAAAAACCTTCGCGCGCCAGGGCAATGGCCGGTTTGAACAGCTCACTCCACGGCAGTTTGCCATGCTGCTCGTGGGCCATTTTCAATGCCCGCAGCACCCCGGGGACAGCCACCGAGCGACCGCCGATCTGCGCGGCCCTGAACGGCATCGGGCTACCGTCGGGTTGCAGGAACAGCGTTTCGGTCACGGTGGCCGGCGCCGTCTCGCGGCCATCGTAGGCCTGCACCTGCTGGCCATCCCAGTACAGGATGAACCCGCCACCGCCAATGCCGCTGGACTGCGGCTCGACCAGGGTCAGCACCATCTGCATGGCGATCGCCGCATCGATCGCGCTGCCGCCGGCCCGCAACATCGCTCGCCCGGCCTCGCTGGCCAGCGGGTTGGCAGCCGCCACCATGTGCCGGCTGGCGTGCACCGGTTGCAGGCCGCTGCGGTAGCCGGACTGCACCTCCGGGGGCGCGGGCAGCAGTTGGTCGGCCCAGGCCCAACTGCTTGTGGCAGCCAGGCACAGGGCAGCGATCGCTGGCATCGGAAATTTCATCGGTAGGCTTCCTGCTTAAGCTATTCAGCAGGGCACTGTGGGTCATGCACATTCTTGACTTCAACCCCTGCCGTCGATTTTCTAGGATTTAGGCAGCCATTGAGGAGCCTTTGCCATGCGCTTGTCACTTACCGCTTTAGCCTTCGCCTTGTTCACCAGCCTTGCTTTCGCCGAGACGCCCGCCATGCACAACGCCGCCGCGCACAATGACACCACCACCTTGCAACGCCTGCTCAAGCAAGGTGCCGCTGTGGACAAGCGCGATGACCAGGGGCGTACCGCGCTGATGGTCGCCACCCACGCCAACCAGGTGGCAGCGGCGAAAGCGTTGATCGAGGCCGGTGCGGATGTGAACGCCAAGGACAACATCGACGACAGCCCCTACCTGTATGCCGGTGCGCGGGGATTGAACGACATCCTGCGCTTGACCCTTGCCCATGGCGCCGACCTCAAGAGCACCAACCGCTATGGCGGCACCGCCCTGATCCCGGCCGCCGAACGCGGGCATGTGGAAACCGTGCAGTTGCTGATCGATGCCGGCGTGGACGTCAATCACCTGAACCGGCTGCACTGGACCGCGCTGCTGGAGGCCGTGATCCTCGGTGATGGCGGGCCCCGCCATGTGGAGATCGTCCGGCGCCTGCTGGCGGCGGGTGCGGATCGCCAGATCGCCGACAAGGACGGGGTGAGCGCGCTGGAACATGCGCGCCAGCGCGGCTATCGGGAGATGGAGGCGCTATTGGCCCAATAACAGATTGCAGCCTTGCCACTGTACCTGTGGGAGCCGGCTTGCCGGCGATAGGGCCCGAAAAGCCAACTCATGACGGCAGTTGTCCAGCTTTCGTCTGCACCGGCCTTATCGCCGGCAAGCCGGCTCCCACAGGGGATCGCGCGCGCTTTTCGTCAGGCCACTTCTTCGAACGGCAAGCCCACATAGTTCTCGGCAATGTTCACCAACCCCGCCGTCGATGACAGGAAGTACTCGCGGTCCGCCTCCTGCATCTTCTGGTCCCAGGCATCCTTGTGCTCGCCGAAATCATGCAACAGATGGGTCATGAACCAGCTGAAGCGCTCGCCCTTCCACACCCGGCGCAGCGCCAGCGGCGAGTACTGCTGCAGCAGGTCGGTACGCCCCTCGCGGTAGACCTTGACCAGGATGCGGTACAAGTAATTGACATCCGAGGCCGCCAGGTTGAGGCCTTTGGCACCGGTGGGCGGCACGATATGTGCGGCGTCGCCAACCAGGAACAGGTGGCCGTACTGCATGGGCTCGACCACCAGGCTGCGCAACGGCGCGATGCTCTTCTCCAGGGCCGGGCCAGTCACCAGGCGCGCCGCCACATCGTCCGGCAGGCGGGCCTTGAGCTCGTTCCAGAAACGCTGGTCGGACCAGTCCTCGACACGCTCCTGCAGCGGCACTTGCAGGTAGTAGCGGCTGCGCGTCAGCGAACGCTGGCTGCACAGCACGAAACCACGCTCATGGTGGGCGTAGATCAGCTCATGGTTGACCGGCGGGGTATCGGACAACATGCCTAGCCAGCCGAAGGGATACACCCGCTCGTAGTGCTTGAGCACACCCTCCGGGATGCTTTGCCGGGAGACCCCGTGGAAGCCGTCGCAGCCGGCGACGTAGTCACAGTCCAGGCGCTGCTGCTGGCCCTCGTGGTCGAAGGTCACGCAGGGCCGCTGGCCCTTGAGCTCATGGAGCTGGACATTACTGACCGAATACAGGATTGGCGCGCCGCTGGCCGAGCGGGCTTCCATCAGATCGCGGGTGACTTCGGTCTGGCCATAGACCATCACCGTCTTGCCGCCGGTCAACCCTTTGAGGTCCAGGCGCTGGCGACGACCACCGACCAGCAGCTCGACACCGTCATGCACCAGCCCTTCACGGTCCATGCGCTCGGCGACGCCCGCCTCGCGCAGCAGGTCGACAGTGCCCTGCTCGAGCACCCCGGCGCGGATGCGGCCGAGCACGTAGTCAGGGGTCTGGCGTTCGAGGATGACGGTGTCGATGCCGGCCTTGTGCAGCAGTTGGCCCAGCAGCAGGCCAGACGGACCAGCGCCGATGATTGCTACCTGAGTCTTCATTGTTGTTGTCTCGTGCTGTTTGGGTATGCACTTGCATTTTTACGGGTAACAGCCGCCAAATAAGTGTGCAATTCCATGGAAAAACTGCACTTTTACAAAAATCGTTCGATTAACGGACAGGCACCCACGCATGCAATCCACCCTCCCCGGCGTCCCGTTGTTCCAGCTCTACGGCGAAAACCAGGCCTGGCCTGGCACCGACCTGCTGCATTGCGAATCGATCCCCGCGCGCAGCCGCCTGCACCATTGGGAGATCAAGCCGCACCAGCACGCTGAGCTGTTCCAGCTGCTGTATGTGCAGCGCGGCCAGGCCGAGGTGGAGATCGAGGGCGTGCGCAGCGCCATCGACGAGGCGGCGATCCAGGTGGTGCCACCGCTGACGGTGCATGGCTTTCGCTTCAGCGCCGATATCCAGGGGCACGTACTGACCTTCGGCACAGCCCTGGTGGCGAACCTGGAACAACGCCTGGGTACACCGCTGGGGGTGCTGACCCAGGCGGCGTGCTACCCGTTGGACAAGGACCGCGTGCGCCTGCGCAGCCTGATCGATACCCTGCAGCAGGAGTACCAGGGCAACGCCCCGGGGCGGGCGGCCTTGCTCGAAGCCCTGGTGACGGCACTGCTGGTATGGATCAGCCGTTGCCAGCAACAGGGCCAGGCGCCGCGTAACCGCGATGAACGTGACCGACAGTTGCTGGGGCAGTACTTGCGCCTGGTCGAGGCGCATTACCGCGAGCATCTGTCGGTGGAGGATTTTGCCGCCCGCTTGAAGGTTCCGAGCCTGCAGCTCAATCAGCTGTGCCGGGCGTTGTGCGGGCAGAGCGCGCTGCAGGTGGTGCACCAAAGGCTGCTGCTGGAGGCGCGGCGCAATCTGGTCTACACGCGGATGAGCATCGGGCAGCTGTCGGATAGCCTGGGGTTTAGTGACCCGACTTACTTTGCGCGGTTCTTCAAGCGGTTGAGTGGGCAGACGCCCAATGGGTATCGGCGCTCGGTGCAGCCTGACTGACCTGCTTTTGTCTGTACCGGCCCTATCGCCGGCAAGCCGGCTCCCACAGGTTCACCACATCGCTCAAGAACTGTGGGGTCCCTGTGGGAACCGGCTTGCCGGCGATAGGGCCCACAAAACCGACACCCCTCCACAGCCCTGCTTGACGTATACGTCAACCTGCCCTCAGGATACCGGCATACCCCACGCCGAGCCCTAGCATGAGCAGCCAGACCTACAGCATTTCCGACCTGTCCCGCGAACTGGACATCACCACCCGTGCCATCCGTTTCTATGAGGAACAGGGCCTGCTCAGCCCCGAACGCCGTGGCCTGGAGCGCATCTATACAGCCCGTGACAAGGTCAGCCTGAAGCTCATCCTGCGCGGCAAGCGCATCGGTTTCTCGCTGGCCGAATGCCGCGAACTGATCGAGCTCTACGACCCCAGCAGCGGCAACCTCAAGCAGCTCAACAGCATGCTGGGGAAAATCGCCGAGCGACGCGCCCAGCTGGAACAGCAGATGCTCGACATCCACCAGATGCAACTGGAACTGGACACCGCCCAGGAGCGCTGCGAACAGGCCCTGGCCGCCACCTTGAACAATAACGACAACCGTTGACCTGCCACAGGAACCCCGCCATGTCCTTGCCCGAAAAAGTCCGCCTGGTCGAAGTCGGCCCCCGCGACGGCCTGCAGAACGAAGCCCAACCCATCAGCGTCGCCGACAAGGTGCGCCTGGTCGATGACCTCAGCGCGGCCGGGCTGGGCTATATCGAGGTGGGCAGTTTCGTCTCGCCCAAGTGGGTACCGCAGATGGCCGGGTCCGCCGAAGTGTTCGCCGCAATCGAGCAGCGCCCAGGCGTCACCTATGCCGCCCTGGCCCCCAACCTGCGCGGCTTCGAGGACGCCCTGGCGGCCGGGGTGAAGGAAGTGGCGGTGTTCGCCGCGGCCTCCGAGGCCTTTTCCCAGCGCAACATCAATTGCTCGATCAGCGAAAGCCTGAGCCGTTTCGAACCGATCATGGACGCCGCGCGCAGCCACGGTGTGCGGGTGCGCGGTTACGTGTCCTGCGTGCTCGGTTGCCCCTATGAAGGCAAGGTCAGCGCCGCGCAGGTCGCCGCGGTGGCCAAGGCCCTGCATGACATGGGCTGCTACGAGGTGTCGCTGGGCGACACCATCGGCACCGGCACGGCGGGCGATACCCGGCGCCTGTTCGACGTGGTCTCGGCCGTGGTGCCACGGGAACAATTGGCCGGGCACTTCCACGACACCTACGGTCAGGCCCTGGCCAATGTGTACGCCAGCCTGCTCGAAGGCATCAGTGTGTTTGACAGCTCGGTGGCGGGCCTTGGCGGCTGCCCATACGCCAAGGGCGCCACGGGCAACATCGCCAGCGAAGACGTGCTGTACCTGTTGCAGGGGCTGGGCATCGAAACCGGTATCGACCTCGACCGACTGATCGCCGCCGGGCAACGCATCAGCCAGGTGCTGGGCCGGGCCAATGGTTCGCGGGTGGCGCGGGCGCGCAGCGCCCAGTGATTCACACGATTGTCACAGGGGTGTGGGCGGAGTGTTACCGCCCACACACAATTCAGCAAAAAATCGGGTAACAGGGAAACAAATCGGCAGAATTTCAGGCCGCTCGCATTGGGTGACTTTCATCAAGCCATTGATTTTAAAGGGTTTTCAAAAGTTGGCACGGCACCTGCTATATCTTTGGTACAACAACAACAAAAATGCGATACCCAATAAAAACAACAGATAACGGCTCTGACATAACAAGAACAACACGGCAGAGGCGTAGCAAGCAGATTTTTTTGGAGTCGACACGCTTTTCAGGGGTTCGCCCCGCGATCTGACACAGAACAATAAAACTACCTCAAGGTAGCGGCAGTCAGGATCGGATCATCACGATGAAAGCAGGTCAGCGCTCAAAAAAATACGTTTGCTCTTGACCCCGCATGGGGGTCGCTCGCGACATCAAGGCAGGCTAATAAAAACAACAAATGGCCAGTCTTCAATAATAAGAAAAGAGCAGGCAACAACGCTTTGAGGGGAGCTTCGGCTCCCCTCAGTGCTTCCTGCCCCCCTCCTCTTCCTTCGTTTCCTCCCCCTCCTTGCGTTTCGCTTCGCCTTCCCCCTCGATCTTGTCCACCACCAACGGCATCGTCGCCAGCACCAGCAACGCCATCACGGTACTGATCAGCGCCGTGGCTTCGCGCCCCATGCCTGCAGCCGTGCCGATGGCAGCCGTCATCCACAGACCGGCCGCCGTGGTCAGGCCTTTGACATGACTGGCGTCGTGGCCATTGCCTTTGAGAATCGTACCCGCCCCCAGAAAACCGATACCGGCGACGATACCCTGGACCACCCGGCTCAGTGCTTGCTCGTCGGCGCCGGCCATGCTCGGTGCCAACACGAACAGCGCCGCGCCCATCGACACCAGCATGTGGGTACGCACGCCGGCAGCCTTGCCCTTGCTTTCGCGCTCGAAGCCCAGCACGGCGCCCAGGATCGCCGCCATCAGCAAGCGCAGGAGGATGCGGGTGACTTCGCGCTCGTCGGTGATATCGGCGAATTCTGCTTGCAGGGTTTGCCAGACAAGGTCCATCGAATATCTCCTCACAGGCTTTGAAAGCCACGGCTAGCGCGATCCCTGTCATCTCTGTGGGAGCCGGCTTGCCGGCGATAGGGCCCGAGATGTTCTTCGCCTGCCCGGACCTCATCGCCGGCAAGCCGGCTCCCACAGGGATCACAGGAGTTACAGGGGTCACAGGGGTTACAGGAATCGCGCTGGCCTTTCTGGGTTGACCTGGGCAACGCACGCAAAGTGCCCGCCCAGCGGACCAATGCAGCAACCCGTCCACCCCAGCGGTCACAACTGGTAACCGCACCCCGGAGGACCACCCCATGCCCGTCGAAATCGAAGAAAGCACCCGCCGCTGCACACTCATCGGCGAAGAGCTGCGCATCGAAGGCGAAGGCCCGGACATCGAGATCGTTACCGATGAGCAGATGCACATGTCGGTGGCGCTGTTGGCCGGCCAACGTGTTCCGATCACCGAAGCCGAAGCCGATGCACTGACTGTTGCAGGTGCGGTGGATAGCCGCAGGCACTTGAAGGCCAGCGTTCCAGGCTCGGTGATATAAGGTCTCGGACGCTATTTGGCAGCCATCTGATACGCTTTTTATCGCACAACCTGAGTCTGTGCTGAAAACAGCCAGGGGGCCATAGTGCTCAGGCCTGATCGAGGCCTGATGAGCACCGTAGCCATGTACGAGAAAATCGACGTCATCCAGATCGCTGCCAAGCGCCCCAGCGCCAGCGGCATCCATACCCGCAGCTTCACCGGGCTGTACCGCAACCTGCGCATTGGCTTCGCCGGGGTGCTGTTCGTGCTGTTCTTCGGCACGGCCTGGCTAGACTGGAACGGCCGCCAGGCGGTGCTGTGGGATCTGGCCAGCAGCAAATTCCACATCTTCGGCGCCACCTTCTGGCCCCAGGACTTCATCCTCCTCTGCGCCCTGCTGATCATCGCCGCCTTCGGCCTGTTCGCCATCACCGTGTATGCCGGCCGGGTCTGGTGCGGCTACAGCTGCCCGCAAAGCGTATGGACCTGGCTGTTCATGTGGTGCGAGAAGGTCACCGAAGGTGACCGCAACCAGCGCATCAAGCTCGCCGCCGCGCCCTGGACCCTTGGCAAGCTCGCCCGCCGCACGCTCAAGCACGGTTTGTGGCTGGCCATCGGTGTGCTCACCGGGCTGACCTTCGTCGGCTACTTCACCCCGATCCGCCCCTTGGCCCAGGAACTGTTCACCCTGCAACTGGAGGGCGTGGCGCTGTTCTGGGTGCTGTTCTTCACCGCCGCCACCTACCTCAACGCCGGCTGGCTGCGCGAAGCAGTGTGCCTGCACATGTGCCCTTACGCGCGCTTCCAGAGCGTAATGTTCGACAAAGACACCCTGGCCGTGGCCTACGACCCACGCCGTGGCGAAACACGCGGCCCGCGCAAGAAAGGCAGCGATGCCCGTGCGCAAGGCCTGGGCGATTGCATCGACTGCACCCTGTGCGTGCAGGTCTGCCCCACCGGCATCGACATCCGCGACGGCCTGCAGATGGCCTGCATCGGTTGCGCCGCCTGCATCGATGCGTGCGACAACGTCATGACCAAAATGGGCTACCCCAGCGGCCTGATCGGCTACAAGTCCGAGCACAGCCTGCAAGGTGGCACGACCCGCTGGCTGCGCCCGCGCCTGCTGGGTTACGCCGCCGCCCTGCTGGTGATGATCGCGGCCTTGGTAGTGGCCTTGCAGCTGCGCCCGATGGTGTCGCTGGACGTGATCAAGGACCGTGGCCTGTTCCGCGAGAATGCCCAGGGTCAGATCGAGAACATCTACCTGCTCAAGGTCATCAACAAGACCGAGCACAGCCAGCGGTATCAGTTGCGCCTGCTGGATGCCGACGGTTTCGCCCTGCAGGGCCGCAACGAGCTGGTGATTCCCGCCGGAGAAATGGCCGAGCTGCCGGTATCGGTGGCCCTGCTGGCCGAACGCCCGGCCAGCAGTTCGCAGGAACTGGCCTTCGAAATCCAGGACAGTGACCAACCCGAGGTGCGCAGCGTGGCGCGTAGCCGCTTCGTGGCGCCGATCAATCGCTGATCCCTTACACTCAACTGTTCACCTTGCCTGCCGAGCCCTCATGAAACGTTACGAACGCTTTGCCGACGACATTGCCGAACTGATTCGCTCCGGGGTACTCGGCCCCGGCCAGCGCGTGCCTTCGGTGCGCTATGCCAGCCAGACCCACGGTGTCAGCCCGTCGACGGTGTTCCAGGCCTACTACCTGCTTGAACGCCGCGGGCTGATCCGCGCGCGGCCGCGTTCGGGCTACTTCGTCAATGCCCACGCGCCACGCCCGTTCAGTGAGCCGCAGGCCCTGGAGCCGCAGAGCGAATCGACCGACGTGGATGTCAGCGCCCTGGTGTTCTCCATCCTCGAATCGATCAAGGACCCGAGCACGGTACCGTTCGGCTCGGCCTTCCCCAGCCCCGAACTGTTCCCGCTGCAGCGCCTGTCCCGGTCGCTGGCCAGTGCCAGTCGGGCGATGGACCCGCGCATGGTGGTCACTGACCTGTCGCCGGGCAACCCGCAGCTGCGTCGGCAGATTGCCCTGCGCTATATGGTCGGCGGGCTGATGCTGCCCATGGAAGAACTGCTGATCACCAACGGTGCGCTGGAGGCCTTGAACCTGTGCCTGCAGGCTGTCACCGAACCCGGCGACCTGGTGGCGATCGAAGCGCCGGCCTTCTATGCCTGCCTGCAGGTGCTGGAGCGGCTCAAGCTCAAGGCCGTGGAAATCCCGGTGCATCCGCGCGAAGGCATGGACCTGGCAGTGCTGGCGCAAACCCTGGACAAACACCCGGTCAAGGCCGTGTGGTGCATGACCAACTTCCAGAACCCGGTGGGCGCCAGCATGCCCGAAGCGAAGAAACAGGCACTGGTCGAACTGCTGAGTCGCCACCAGGTGCCACTGATCGAGGACGATGTCTACGCCGAGCTGTACTACGCCCAGCAGGCGCCCAAGCCAGCCAAGGCCTTCGATACCCAGGGCCTGGTGATGCACTGCGGCTCGTTCGCCAAGAGCCTGGCACCGGGCTACCGCATCGGCTGGGTGGCGGCCGGGCGCTTTGCACAGAAGATCGAGCGGCTCAAGCTGATGACCTCGTTGTGTGCCTCGATGCCGGCCCAGGCGGCCATCGCCGACTACCTGCAGCACGGTGGCTATGACCGCCACCTGCGCAAGCTGCGCTATGCCCTGGAAGGCCAGCAGGCCAACATGCTCGCCGCCATCGCCCGGCATTTTCCGGCGCAGACGCGGGTCAGCCAGCCTGCTGGCGGCTACTTCCTGTGGCTTGAATTGCCCGAGCAAATGGACGCCCTGAAGCTGTTTCACATGGCCTTGGCGCAGGGCATCAGCATCGCCCCGGGGCCGATCTTCTCGCCCACCCGACGCTTCGGCAACTGCATCCGCCTGAACTACGGAAGCCCCTGGAATGCAACGGCGGAAAACGCCATGGAAACCCTGGGACGGATCATCCGCTCCTTTTGAAGGCACATTGCCTTGCACGCGACTATAGTTGGGCGACCTGATACCGGATCGCCCGCATGCCGACAGACCCATCCACCCCCACCCTCGAAGAGCTTCAAGCGAAAGTGGCAGAGCTTGAAGCGCAATGTGCACAACGCGTCGACCAGGCGCAGGCCAACAGCAAGCTGCTCGGGGAGCTGGTCGACCACAGTCTGGCCAACGTGTTCGCGGCAGATCGCGACTTTCGCCTGCTGGCCATCAACCGTACCGCGCAGGACACCTTAAAGCGTTTTCGCGGCTTCGTTCCCAAGGTCGGCGACTACATTCCGCAGCTGCTCGCCAGAGAGCCTGACATCATGCGCCAGTTGGAGCCGGTCTGGCCAAGGATCCTGGCGGGCGAGGCGTTCGTCGAGATCATCGCGCTGGGCGCATCCGGCGCGCTGCGCCACTACGAAATCCGCTACAACCCACTGCGTGACGCGCAACAGGAAATCCAGGGCGGCTACCTGTTCGCCTACGACATCACCGAGCGTGTCATCGAGCAGGAACGCCTGCGCGAAACCGAAGAAGCCCTGCGTCAGTCGCAAAAGATGGAGGCGATCGGGCAGTTGACCGGCGGCATTGCGCACGACTTCAACAACCTGCTGGGCAGTATCCTTGCTGCGCTGGAGATGGCCGAGCAACGGCAGTCCGAAACACGCCTTCAGGACAGCCGGCAGTTGATGACAGTGGCCCGCCACAACACCCAACGCGCCGCCACACTGGTACAGCGCCTGCTGGCCTTCGCCCGCCAGCAGAAACTGGTGCCACAAGCCGTCGACGTGCAGCAACTGGTGGCCGGCATGCGCGACCTCATCGGCAGTTCGATCGATTCGCACATCACCTTCGTCGATGAAACCCTGGCCGGCCAATGGCTGATCCGGGTCGATCCGCCGCAACTGGAAAATGCCCTGCTCAACCTGTGCCTCAATGCCCGCGACGCCATGCCTTTGGGGGGTACGCTGCGCATAGGTTGCGAGAACACCCGGCTCGATCCGGCCAAGGCCCGTGCACTTGATGTGCCGCCTGGCCAATACCTGCAGATCACCATCAGTGACAACGGCACTGGCATGTCCGAACAGGTCGCACAGCGTGCCCTCGAACCGTTCTTCACCACCAAACCGATGGGCCAGGGGTCCGGGCTGGGGCTGTCGATCGTATACGGGTTCATACGTCAGTCCGGTGGGCAGTTGCAGATGATCAGCAACAAGGGCCACGGCACCTGCATCCACCTCTACCTGCCCAGGGAAACCGCAGACCTGCCCGAGCCTGCGGTTCGCCAGGAGCAGCCGGTATCGAACGCCACCCGATCGGGCTCACATCGGGTCATGCTGGTGGAAGACCAGGACACCCTGCGCCTGGTGATCAGGGAAGTACTCGAAGACTACGGGCACCAAGTGCATACCTTCGCCGATGG
Organism: Pseudomonas sp. NPDC089396; assembly: GCF_044749545.1. Taxonomy (NCBI): domain Bacteria; kingdom Pseudomonadati; phylum Pseudomonadota; class Gammaproteobacteria; order Pseudomonadales; family Pseudomonadaceae; genus Pseudomonas; species Pseudomonas sp. NPDC089396. Next base: position 190,869 of record NZ_JBIVIC010000007.1, read on the forward strand.
CAAGCAGGCCCTGCAGGCATTGCACATGGGCCTAAGGCCTGACTTGCTGATCACCGATATCGGCCTGCCCGGTGGGGTCGATGGCCATCAGTTGGCAGCCGCTTGCCAGAATATGTCCCAGGAGATCGCGGTGCTGTTCATTACCGGTTATGGGCAGGGCACCGGCATGGCCAAGACCTTGCCCAGCGAGCGCGTCGAGATGATCTACAAGCCGTTCGAGCTGGCCGTGCTCAAGCAACACGTCGAGCGCCTGCTGGAAAACCTGCAGGCATTGCCGTGACCGGCTATGCACCTTGTGACTGGACAGGCTAAAGTCACGCCAGTCAGTTTTCTGTCGGAAGTCGGCATGCCATCCCGCGATCTATTCGCCCTGCGCCAGCAAATCGAAGTACTCCAGCAGCGCAACGCCCTGCTGGAGTCGCGGCTGACGCGTTACCAGGACCAGGACCAGAACGTCTACCGCTTTCTGTTCGACACGATGGACGAAGGCTTTTGCATCATCCAGTTCTTCGACGGCCCCCACGGCCCGCTCAGTGACTATGTGCACGTGCTGGCCAACGCCGCCTACGCCAAGCACGCCGGGATCCCCAACGTGGTCGGGCAGAAGCTGCGCGAAATGGTGCCCGACGAAGCCGACGTCTGGGTGGCCCGCTACAGTGCAGTGCTGCGCACCGGCGAGCCCTTGCATTTCGAGCAAGAGCTGGTTGCCACTGGCCATGTGCTGTCAGTGACCACCTTTCGCGTCGAGCCGCCCGAGCGCCGCCAGGTGGCGGTGCTGTTCAAGGATGTGACCGCGCGGCGCAAGGCCGAACTGGCCCTGCAGCAGCTCAACGAAGTACTGGAACAGCGGGTCAACGCCGCCCTTGCAGAACGGCGCCTGTTCGCCGAGCTGGTCGAGCAAGCCGTGGTCAACGTCCACGTGATCGATACCGACATGCGTTGGCTGGCGGTCAACCGCCAAGCCAAGGAGGACTTCCACAGTCTCTACGGCCGAACACCGGAAGTGGGCGAGCACCTGCCTACCCTGATGGCCAATGCGCCCGCCGATTGCCAGCAGGCGTTGGCCTTGTGGCGCCGGGCACTGGCCGGTGAGCGCTTTACCGAGGTGGTCGCTTTTGGTCCGGAGCATGACCGACGCCATTACGAACTGCGCTTCAATGCCCTGCGTGATCAGGACGGCACTCTGCAAGGCGCGTACCTGTTCGCCTACGAGATCAGCGAGCGGATCAAGGAGCAGCAGCGCCTGGCCAAGGCCGAGCAAGCGCTGCGCCAGGCGCAGAAGATGGAAGCCGTGGGCCAGCTCAGCGGCGGCATCGCCCACGATTTCAACAACCTGCTGGGCAGCATCCTTAACGCCCAGGAGTTGATGCGCCAGCGTTTGGACCAGGCCCGTCATGACGAACTGGCGCCGTTGCTCGAACTGTCCAGCAGTTGCGCACAGCGCGCCTCGTCGCTGGTGCACCGGTTACTGGCCTTCTCGCGTCAGCAGACCTTGCAACCGAGCGCCACCCAGGTCGCGACGCTGGTGACTGGCATGGAAGAACTGGTGCGCCGCGCCATTGGCCCGGCCATTACCCTGCGCAGCCACTTCGACAACCCGTTATGGCCAACCTTTATCGACCCGCCGCAACTGGAAAGTGCGCTGCTCAACCTCTGCCTCAATGCCCGTGACGCCCTCCCAGCCGGGGGGGCGATCGATGTCCTGGGGGAGAACATCACGCTCGCCGCGGAACACGCGCGGCTGCTGGAACTGCCGAGCGGCGATTACGTGCGCCTGAGCGTGGTCGACAATGGCTGCGGCATGAGCGCGAACGTGTCGGCGCGGGCGATGGACCCCTTCTTCACCACCAAACCCATGGGCCAGGGCACCGGCCTGGGGCTGTCGATGACCTACGGTTTCGTGCGCCAGTCAGGTGGCCAACTGCGCTTGTTGTCGACCCCAGGTTCCGGCACCCGGGTCGAGCTGTACCTGCCGCGCCATCATGCGCAACCCGAAGTGCCCGTGGATGAGCTCAAACCTTTGCCACTCCAGGATCAACCCACAGGCGGCCAGCGCATCCTGCTGGTGGAGGACCAGGCAGCCCTGCGCCTGGTGATCGGCGAGGTACTGGAGGAACTGGGTTACCAGGTTGAAACATTCGAGAACGGGCCCGCCGTGCTGGCCTACCTGCAGCACGCCGAGCGCCCGGACCTGCTGCTCAGCGACATCGGTCTGCCCGACGGCCTCAATGGCCGCCAGCTGGCCGAACGTTGCCGGCAGCAGTATCCCGACCTCAAGGTGCTGTTCATCACCGGTTACGATGAGAGCGCGGTGCTCAGCGACGGGCAACTGCTGCAAGGTACCGGCGTGCTGACCAAACCTTTCGAACTGCCGGCCTTGGCCGAGCGCGTTCGCCAGTTGCTGGAGGATGAGCGGCCCTGAGGGGCCGCCCTCAGCGCCCGCCGCCCAGGTCGATGAAACTGCCGGTGGAATAGGATGCCTTCTGCGACAACAGCCAGAGAATCGCCTCGGCCACTTCCTCCGGCTGGCCGCCACGCCCCATGGGCAGGCCGGCTTCCAGCTTGCTCACCCGGTCCGGATCACCGGACAGGGCATGAAAACCGGTATGAATGTAGCCAGGGCGCACCCCGTTGACCCGCACGCCCTCCCCCGCGACTTCCTTGGCCAGGCCAACGGTGAAGGTGTCCAGCGCACCTTTGGAGGCGGCGTAGTCGACATACTCGTTGGGCGAGCCCAGGCGCGCGGCGACCGACGACACGTTGACGATGGCACCGCCCTGGCCGCCATGCCGGCGAGCCATGCGCAGCAAGGCGTGCTTGGCGCACAGCATCGGGCCGACGACGTTGGTCTTCATCATCTTGAGCAGGCGAAACTCCGACATCTCCTCGACGCGGCTCTGCTGGCCGATGGTGCCCGCGTTGTTGACCAGCGCGGTAACCGGGCCGAGTTCCTGGTCGACGCGGTGGAACAGCTGGATCACCTCGTCTTCGACACTGGCATCGGCGCGCACGCTGATGGCCTCGACGCCGAGTGAGCGCACCTGACCGAGCAGGCTTTCAGCGGCCTGGTCGTCGGTGAGGTAATTGATGCAGATGCGATAGCCCTGTTGGGCGGCCATTAAGGCGGTGGCGGCGCCTATGCCACGGCTGGCGCCGGTGATGACGATGACTTTCTCCATGGAACTGCCGGTCGTTTGGGAAGGGAGCATCGACAATAGGGGAAAAGCTATCTCATGGGAATAGATCGGCGGTCGGTGTGGGAGCCAGCTTGCCGGCGATAGGGCCAGTGCAGGCAAAAACCTTCTGTGGCCTCATCGCCGGCAAGCCGGCTCCCACAGGGAAATCACTGCTTTCAAAAACGTTTCAATGCCCCGCCGACGCCGGCCCCGCCTTGGCGGTGAACGGCGGCTTGGCCAACCACACCAGCAGGATCAGCCCGGCAAACACCCAGGTCATCAGGGTGAAGTAATCCACGGTCGACATCATGTAGGCCTGCCGGTTGAGCATCTGCTCCAGCAACGCGTAGCTCTGCAGGTTGGCACCCCCCAATTGTTCCAAGGTATGCCGCGTCGCCGGCTCGAACTCACTGATGTGCTCGCTCAGGTAGGCGTGGTGCTGGTCGGCCCGGCGAATCCAGATCCACGTGGTCAGCGACGCGGCAAAACTGCCGCCCAGCGTGCGCAGGAAGGTCGCCAGCCCCGAACCGTCGGCAATCTGATGCGGCGGCAGGTCCGACAGCAGGATGCTCAAGGTCGGCATGAAGAACAGCGCCACGCCAATGCCCATGAACAACTGCACCAGGGCAATGTGCTGGAAGTCCACCTCACTGGTGAAGCCAGCCCGCATGTAACAGCTGCCGCCAATCGCCAGGAACGCCAGCCCCGCCAGCACCCGCAAGTCGAAGCGGTGGGCGTACTTGCCCACGAACGGCGACATCAGCACCGGCAGCAAGCCGATCGGTGCCACCGCCAGCCCCGCCCAGGTCGCGGTGTAGCCCATCTGCGTCTGCAACCACTGCGGCAGCATCAGGTTGATGCCGAAGAACCCCGCATAACCCCCCACCAGCACCATCGTGCCGATGCGAAAGTTACGGTGCACGAACAGCCGCAGGTTGACCACCGGATGGCGGTCGGTGAGCTCCCAGATGACGAAGATGGCCAGGAACACCACCGAAATCAGGCTGCCGATGATGATGAACGACGACTCGAACCAGTCCAGGTCATTGCCCTTGTCGAGCACCACCTGCAGCGCGCCGACGCCGACGATCAACGTCAGCAGGCCGATATAGTCCATCGGCTGGCGGCTGGTGACCACCGGCCGCGTGCGCATCTGCTGGCGCACCACGGCGGCGGCGAACAGGCCGATGGGCACGTTGATGAAGAAGATCCATGGCCAGCTGTAGCTGTCGGTGATCCAGCCGCCCAGGATCGGCCCGGCAATCGGCGCCACCACCGTGACCATCGCCAGCAAGGCCAGGGCCATGCCCCGCTTGGCCGGCGGGTAGACGGCGATCAGCAGGGTCTGGGTCATCGGGTACAACGGCCCGGCCACCACCCCCTGCAGCACACGAAAGCCCACCAGCTCCGGCATCGACTGGGCGATACCGCAGAGAAAGGAGGCCAGCACGAACAGCAGCGTGGCCCAGATGAACAGCTTGACCTCACCGAAGCGCCGGCTCAGCCACCCGGTCAGCGGCAAGGCGATGGCGTTGCTCACCGCGAACGAGGTGATGACCCAGGTGCCCTGCTCGTAGCTCACCCCCAGGTTGCCGGAAATGGTCGGCAGCGCCACGTTGGCGATGGTGGTGTCGAGCACCTGCATGAAGGTCGCCAGCGACAGGCCTATGGTGGTCAGCAACAGGCTCGGCGGCGTGAACTGGGCCGGGGCGTTGTCGCTCATCGCTGGGCCGTCTTGCCGGAAGCGCTGTTGGCGTGGATCAACCGGGCGATCAGCGCGTCGGCCTCGACCAGCGGGCGGTCATACACCTGGGTGGTGTAGCTGGCTTGCTGCGGTGGCTGCTGGGCCAGGGCCGGGCCACTCTGGTCATGCAGGTCGACCTCGACCACGGTGGAAAGGCCGATCCGCAGCGGATGGCCCTTGAGCTGATCGGGGCTCAGGTGAATGCGCACCGGTACGCGCTGAACGATCTTGATCCAGTTGCCGGTGGCATTCTGTGCCGGCAACAGGGCAAAGGCGCTGCCGGTTCCCGCGCCCAGGCTATCGACCGTGCCGCTGTACTTGACCTCGCTGCCGTACAGGTCGGCGCTGATGTCCACCGGCTGGCCGATGCGCATGTTGCGCAGTTGGGTTTCCTTGAAGTTGGCGTCGATCCACACCTCATCCAGCGGGATCACTGCCATGGTCGCAGTGCCCGGCTGCAAGCGCTGGCCCAGCTGCACGGTGCGCTTGGCAACGTAGCCGGTGACCGGCGCCACCAGGGTGGTGCGGGCATGGTCGAGGTAGGCCTGGCGCAGGTCGGCGGCGGCAGCCATGACCTCGGGGTGCGAGGACACCACGGTGTCGTCTACCAATGCGGTGCTGGTATTGAGCTGCTGGCGGGCGCTGTTCACCGCAGCCTGGGCCACGGTCAGGTCATCCCGCGAATGAGAGATTTCTTCGGCGGCGATCGCACCGCTGTCGGCCAGCACCTTGCGCCGGTTGTAGTTCTGCTGGGCTTTCTGCAGCTCGGCCTGACGGGTCTGCAGCTGGGCCTTGAGCGAATCGACGTTACTGTACAGGCCACGCACCTGGCGCACGCTGCGGGCCAGCTTGGCTTCGGCGGCCTGCAGGGCGACTTCGCTGTCGGCCGGGTCGAACTGCAGCAGCACCTGACCGGCGTGCACCAGGTCGCCATCGTCGGCACCGATGCTGGTCACGGTGCCGGTCACCAACGGCGTGATCTCCACCACGTTGCCGTTGACGTAGGCGTCGTCGGTGCTCTCGTGCCAGCGCCCGATCAGGCTGTACCAGCCCCAGGTGCCCGCGCCTGCGAGCAGCACCAGCAGCAGCAGGCCAAGCAGCCAGGCCTTGCGCTTGCGCGAGGGTTGCGGCGCGTCGGGGGGAGTTGAGGTGTCTGCGGGAGTGGCCATGGGTAGTACCTTGGAAAAAGCGTAACGGGGTTCAACGATCGCCGAAGCGGCGAATCGTCAGGGGGTCGCCGGCGCCGAGCAGGACCTTGGCCAGCAGGCCTTCGAGGGTCTTCAGCTCGTCAGGCTGCAGGACGCTGACCAGCTCGTTCATCGCCGCCGCACCGATCTCCGGCAAACGGTCGGCCAGGCGCTGGCCCTCGGCGGTGAGGGCCAGGCGCACCTGGCGGCGGTCATCGGCGCAGCGGTTGCGCAGCATCAGGCCCTTGTGCTCGAGGCGGTCGAGCATGCGGGTCATCGAACCGCTGTCCAGGCCCAGGTAGCGGCAGAGTTCGGCCGGGGTATCCACCTGGTACTGGGTGACGATGATCAGCACCTTGAACTGCGCGGCGGTGACGCCCTCGGATTCGAGGTGCCAGTCGAGAATGCGGTCCTTGAGGATCGCTGCGCGGCCCAACAGCATGCCGATGGCGCAGGTCTGAAAGTTTTCCGGGGTGAAATGGGACATCGGCATGGGCTCGGGCAATTGTTTAAAAATATTACTGCCTAGGCAGTGAATATCAAAGCTTTGATTAGGGAGCTATGTAAAATTTCATGGAATGGGGGTATTTCTTGTGGGAGCCGGCTTGCCGGCGATAGGGCCCTGACAGGCTGACGGGTTTTGCCTGGCCCGGCCTCATCGCCGGCAAGCCGGCTCCCACAGGGACGGTGGTGCATCAACGATTAACCTTTCAGTGCCTCCACCGCACCACAGGCAATCGCCATCCCCACCAGCTCCGCCAGACTCTGCGCCTGCAACCGCTTCATCACCCGCCCTCGATACAAATCCACGGTCTTCACACTGACCCCCAGCCGCTCGGCGATCTCCCGATTGTTCAACCCCTGCGCCAACGGCACGAACACATCCCATTCACGCGGCGTCAGGCCATCGATCAGCGCCTGCACTTGCGCCAACGCCTGCTCCCCCTTGCGTGCCTCCTCTGCCCGCTCCAGCGCCGCCTGCACACTGTCGAGCAGCAACTGATCGTTGTAGGGCTTCTCGATGAAATCGCAGGCCCCCGCCTTGAACGCCCGCACCACGATCGGCACATCGGCATGGCCGCTGACGAAAATCACCGGAATGGCCAGCCCGCGCTCGCGCATCGCCTGCTGCACCGCCAGGCCACCCAGGCCCGGCATGCGCACATCCAGCAGCACACACGCCGGCCCATCGTCTGCGCAGGCATCGAGAAACGCCTGGCCACTGTCGAACGGCAAAGCCTGCAGACCCACCGACTCAAGCAACCAGACCGTCGAATCACGCATGCCCTGGTCGTCATCGACCACATAAACCTTCGCTTGCACCCTGCCCTCTCCTTATCCCCTGCTCACCGCCAGGCGGCAGCACACGACCAGCCCGCCGAACTCACCCGCGCGCGCCCACAAGCTGCCACCAAAACCCTCGATCAGGCTGCGGCTCATGCTCAAGCCCAGCCCAAGCCCGTCAGCCTTGCTGGTGTTGAATGGCGTGAAGATCGCCTCCAGGCGTTCCTGCGCCACACCCGGCCCCTGGTCTGCCACCTCGACCAGCACCCCGTCGCCGTCGCGCACGGCGCCCAGCAGGATACGCGACGGCTGTTGACCCTGCTGCTCGCGGTTGGCCTCGATGGCGTTGCGCAGCAGGTTGAGCAGCACTTGTTCCAGCAATACCCGGTCGGCGAAGACAGCCGGCATCTGCGCGCCGATGCGCAGCTCGACACTCACCTGGTCGCGGGCCGCTTCCCAGGCGCACAGGCGCATGGCCTCGGCCGCCACTTCAGCCAGGTCGACGGCCTCGAGACGTCGCGGCCCCTTGCGCAGGAATGCGCGCAGGCGGCGGATCACTTCGGCCGCATGGGTAGCTTGCTCGCTGATGCGCTGCAGGCCCTGGCCGACCCGCTCGCGCGCCTGTGGGTCGCGCTCCAGCCCCTGCAGATAGCGCAGGCTGGCATTGGCGTAGTTGACCACCGCCGCCAGTGGCTGGTTGATTTCGTGGGCGATGCCCGAAGCCAGCTCGCCCAGGGTGGCGAGCCGGGCGCTGTGGGCGAGGTTTTCCTGGGCCTCGATGCGCAGGGTGATGTCACGCGACACGGCGACTACCTCCACCACTGCACCGGTGTAGGTTTCGCGGATCGCCCGGCAGGCGATTTCGAACCAGCGGTAGCCAGCGGTGGCATGGCGCACCCGGCAGGTCATGGTGTGGTAGCCGTCCTGATCCAGCGCAGCGGACGCCTGGCGCAGGGCCTGGCGGCGCTCACGCGGGTGCAGCAAGGCCAGTACCGGCATGCCACGCAATTGCTCGGGCCACAGGCCAAGCAGCCGGTAGGCCGCAGGCGAGGCATCGAGAAAGCGGCCGTCGGGACTGTGCCGGGAAATCAGGTCGGTGGTGTTCTCGATGATCAACCGATACAGGCGCCGGGCGCGATTGGCTTCCCGTGCGGCCTGTCGTTCCTCGCTGGCCTCTCGGCAACGGGCAAGTACCAGCTGGCCCTGGTCGTCGGGGATGAAGGTCCACAGCACAATGCGTTCGCCCACCTGGGTTTCCACCTCAGCGATTGCACGGTGCTGGCGCAGGCAGGCACGTACCAGTGCCGGGCAGTTGTTCGGTAACCAGTCGGCCAGCGGCGGGCCACCCTGGACCAGGGCCTGCAAGGCGGGGTTGATGGCCAGCGCGCTGCAATCGGCCGCCAGCAACAGGCTGGGTTGTGGGTCCTTGGCAAGCAAGGCGGTGTGGGTTGTTTCCACGGCAGAGGCTCTTGTTATAGTAGTTTTACTATATTGCTATAGTCGATATTCCATCTACCATAGCTGTTCGCGTAAAACTGCGACAGGGGCAAGCGGCCATCGGCGCGCTGCCCACACCCTGATCAGAGCTAACAATCAGCCAACGGGGGCCACACGCACAGGCTGCGTCTGCCTCCTTAACAGGATTACCGCATGTCGATCTTCTCCCAGGGCCTGATGCCCGCTGCCGTCAACCACGTCGCCCTGACCCCGTTGAGCTTCATCGAGCGCACTGCTGCCGTCTACGGCAACTACCCGGCCGTCATCCACGGCGCCATCCGCCGAGACTGGCGCGAGACGTACCAGCGCTGCCGACGCCTGGCCAGCGCCCTGGCCGGGCGCGGCGTCGGCCGCGGCGACACGGTGGCGGTGATGCTGCCAAACATTCCGGCGATGCTCGAGGCGCACTTCGGCGTGCCGATGATCGGCGCCGTGCTCAACACTCTCAACGTGCGCCTCGATGCCGAAGCCATCGCCTTCATGCTGCACCACGGCGAGGCCAAGGTGCTGATCACCGACCGCGAGTTCCACACGGTCATCGAAGCGGCCCTGGCCTTGCTCGAACACCCGCCTCTGGTGGTCGACGTGGACGACCCTGAATACGGCGAAGGCCGAGCGGTCAGCGACCTGGACTATGAAGCCCTGCTCGCCGAAGGCGACCCGGAGTTCGCCTGGGAGTGGCCCGATGACGAGTGGCAGGCGATCTCGCTCAACTACACCTCCGGCACCACCGGCAACCCCAAGGGCGTGGTCTATCACCACCGCGGGGCGTACCTCAATGCCATCGGCAACCAGATGACCTGGGGCATGGGCCACCGCCCGGTGTACCTGTGGACCCTGCCGATGTTCCACTGCAACGGCTGGTGCTACCCCTGGACCATCACCGCGCTGGCCGGCACCCACGTGTTCCTGCGCCGGGTCGACCCGCAGAAAATCCTCACCCTGATCCGCGAGCACCGGGTCAGCCACCTGTGCGGTGCGCCGATCGTGCTCAATGCGCTGGTCAACATGCCCGAGGCCGCCAAGGCCGCCATCGAACACCCGGTGCAAGCCATGGTCGCCGGTGCCGCGCCACCGGCGAAGGTGATCGGCGCCGTGGAGGAAATGGGGATCCACGTCACCCACACCTATGGCCTGACCGAGGTGTACGGCCCGGTGACGGTCTGCGCCTGGCACGATGAATGGCAGGACCTTCCACTGGAGGACCGGGCACGGATCAAGTCGCGTCAGGGCGTGCGCTACCCGACCCTCGACGGCCTGATGGTGGCCGACCCGCAAACCCTCGAACCGGTGCCGCGCGATGGCAACACCCTGGGCGAGATCTTCATGCGCGGCAACACGGTGATGAAGGGCTACCTGAAAAACCCAGAAGCCACCGCCGAGGCCTTCCGTGGCGGCTGGTTCCACACCGGTGACCTGGCGGTGTGGCACGCCGACGGCTATGTCGAGATCAAGGACCGGCTCAAGGACATCATCATTTCCGGTGGCGAGAACATCTCCACGATCGAGGTCGAGGACACCCTCTTCAAGCACCACGCCGTGCTGGAGGCTGCCGTGGTGGCGCGCGCCGACGAGAAGTGGGGCGAGACGCCATGCGCCTTCGTCGCGCTCAAGCCCGGGCACGAACATACCCGCGAAAGCGACATCATCGGCTGGTGCCGGGAGCACATGGCCGGGTTCAAGGTGCCGAAGACCGTGGTCTTTGGCGAGTTGCCCAAGACCTCCACCGGCAAGATCCAGAAGTACGTGCTGCGCGACCGCGCCAAAGTCCTCTGAAACCCTAGCGGCCCTATCGCCGGCAAGCCGGCTCCCACACCAGGGCAGTGGAGCCCCTGTGGGAGCCGGCTTGCCGGCGATAGGGCCCGACCAGTCAGCCAATCCATTTGCCCGAGCGCCCCGCCAATGACCGACTACACCGCCCCCCTGCGCGACATGCGCTTCATCCTTCATGACGTGTTCCAGGGCCCTGCCCTGTGGGCGCGCCTGCCTGCCCTGGCCGAGCGCGTAGACGGCGAAACCGCCGACGCCATCCTCGAGGAGGCCGCCAAGGTCACCGCCAACCTGATCGCCCCGCTCAGCCGCAATGGCGACGAACAAGGCGTGCACTTCGACGCAGGCCATGTCACCACCCCGGACGGCTTCCGCGAAGCCTGGCGCACCTACCGCGAAGGCGGCTGGGTGGGCCTGGGTGGCAACCCCGAGTACGGCGGCATGGGCATGCCGAAAATGCTCGGCGTGCTGTTCGAGGAAATGCTCTACGCCGCCGACTGCAGCTTCAGCCTGTATTCGGCGCTGAGCGCCGGCAGCTGCCTGGCCATCGACGCCCATGCCAGCGAGGCGCTCAAGGCCACCTACCTGCCCCCGCTGTACGAGGGCCGCTGGGCCGGCACCATGTGCCTGACCGAACCCCACGCCGGCACCGACCTGGGCCTGATCCGCACCCGCGCCGAACCCCAGGCCGATGGCAGTTTCCACATCAGCGGCAGCAAGATCTTCATCACCGGCGGCGAGCAGGACCTGACCGAGAACATCGTGCACCTGGTATTGGCCAAGCTCCCGGACGCCCCCGCCGGCGCCAAAGGCATCTCGCTGTTCCTGGTGCCCAAGTTCCGGGTGGCCGCCGATGGCAGCCTGGGGCCGCGCAATGCCGCGCACTGCGGCTCGATCGAACACAAGATGGGCATCAAGGCCTCGGCCACCTGTGTGATGAACTTCGACGGCGCCACCGGTTACCTGGTGGGTGAAGCCAACAAGGGCCTGGCGGCCATGTTCACCATGATGAACTACGAACGCCTGTCCATTGGTATCCAGGGCATCGGCTGCGCCGAGGCGTCCTACCAGAGCGCGGCCCGCTATGCCAACGAGCGCCTGCAGAGCCGCGCCGCGGTGGGCCCGCAGGCCCAGGAAAAGGCCGCCGACCCGATCATCCACCACGGTGACGTGCGGCGCATGCTGCTGACCATGCGCACCCTCACCGAAGGTGGTCGCGCCTTTGCCGCCTACGTCGGCCAGCAGCTGGACCTGGCGCGCTATGCCGAAGACGCCGGCGAGCGCCAACACGCCCAACGCCTGGTGGCGCTGCTTACGCCAGTGGCCAAGGCGTTCTTCACCGACAACGGCCTGGAAAGCTGCGTGCTTGGCCAGCAGGTGTTCGGCGGCCATGGCTACATTCGCGAATGGGGCCAGGAGCAGCGCGTGCGCGATGTGCGCATCGCGCAGATCTACGAAGGCACCAATGGCATCCAGGCCCTCGACCTGCTCGGGCGCAAGGTGCTGGCCGACGGCGGCCAGGCCCTGGCCGGCTTCGCCGCCGAAGTACGCGCCTTCTGCGTGAGCACACCGCTGCACCGTGACGCCTTGCAGGCCAGCCTGGTGCGGCTGGTTGCCTGCAGCGAGTGGTTGAGCGCGCGGGCGCGCGAGGATGCCAACCTGGTCAGCAGTGTGGCGGTGGAGTACCTGCACCTGTTCGGCCTGACCGCCTACGCCTACATGTGGGCACGCATGGCGGCAGTGGCCTTGGCCAGGCACGATGAAGATCCGGCGTTTTATGGCGCGAAGCTTGCGACAGCCGAGTTCTTCTTCCAGCGCGTGCTGCCGCGCAGCCTGGCATTGGACGCGAGCATTCGTGCAGGGAGTGCGTCACTTTACCGCATGACGCCTGAGCAGTTCTGACTGTACCGGCCTCATCGCCGGCAAGCCGGCTCCCACAGGATCCCTGCAGGCCTTGAGTCTGCGCCGTACCTGTGGGAGCCGGCTTGCCGGCGATGAGGCCCTTGCAGGACGCCGCGAAAGCTTCTCAAACACTGAAATTCGATTGCCCAACCGACGAAAAACCGTCACAACTGATAGTCATTCGCCATTACCTCGGTTCTCGGAACCCCTTCGCGGGGGTAGAATGCGCAAAACCCGGAGCCGCAATGAACCAAGACCGCCTCAATCCCAGCCCAGACGATGCCATTACCGACGCTGCCGCGCACTGGTGCATGCGCCTGCACGCCGACGATTGCACGCTGGTCGAGCGCGAAGCGTTCGCCCGCTGGCTGGCCGCCGACCCGCGCCACGCCGACGAGTACCAGGCCATGCTGGAGATCTGGCAAACCGCCGACTTGCTGCCCCGCAGCGCTACGGTCATCGACTTCAACCCGCCCTCGCAACGCTTGCCCCAGCACCGCAACTGGCGCCCGATGGCGTCGGCCGCGGCGCTTGCCCTGCTGGCCTTGCCCCTGGCGGGTTGGGTCGGTTGGGAGCAAGGCTGGCTACCCAACCACTACCAGCACTTCAGCGCCAGCGATAACACCCAGACTGTGCAGCTGAGCGACGGCAGTACGGTCGAGCTCAACCTCAACAGCGAACTGACCTACCTCAATTACAAGGACCGACGCCAGGTCACCCTCAAGCGTGGCGAGGCGTTCTTCAAGGTGCAGCACGACAGTGCGCACCCCTTCATCGTGCATGCAGCGCATGGCCAGACGCGGGTGACGGGTACCCAGTTCAACGTGTGGAAGTATGAAGACCAGGTCAAGGTCACCCTGGTGCAAGGTTCGGTGCTGGTCAGCAGCAATGGCAGCACGGGCGGCTACCGCCTCGGCCCCGGCATGCAGGCCAGTTACCGCACCGGCGACTTCGAGCCGCAGATGGCCCAGAGCGACGATTACGGCAACAGCCTGGCCTGGCGCAGCGGCAAGCTGGTACTCGACAACCTCAGCCTGGAACAGGCCCTGCCGGTCATCAACCGCTACCTCGAGAAGCCGCTGCTGCTGGCCGATGCCAGCACCGGGCGGATTCGCATCAGCGGCATCTACAACACCCGCGAAGTCGGGCGCCTGGTGGACAACCTGCCCAAGGTGCTGCCGGTCTACCTGACCCGCAGCAAGGACGGCAGTACCGTGCTCAACGGCATTTCCCCGCCGCCCCACAAGGGCTGAGGCCCTACAGCGTCATCGCCGCCAGCCAGCCGAAGGCCAGCAGCGGCAGGTTGTAGTGCAGGAACGTCGGCACCACGGTGTCCCAGATATGGTGATGCTGGCCGTCCACGTTCAGCCCCGAGGTTGGCCCGAGCGTCGAGTCCGATGCTGGCGAGCCCGCATCACCCAAGGCACCCGCCGTACCGACGATGCACACCGTGGCCAGCGGGTCGAAGCCCAGCTGCACGCACAGTGGCACGAAGATCGCGGCCAGGATCGGCACCGTCGAGAACGACGAACCGATCCCCATGGTCACCAGCAGTCCCACCAACAGCATCAGCAAGGCACCAATGCCCTTGCTGTGGTCGATCCACTGCGCCGATGTTTCCACCAGGCTGTTGACCTCCCCCGTGGCTTTCATCACATCAGCAAAGCCCGATGCGGCAATCATGATGAAGCCGATCATGGCCATCATCTTCATACCTTCGGTGAACAGGTCGTCGGTCTCTTTCCAGCGCACGATGCCTGACAGCGAGAAGATCAAGAAACCGACCATGGCGCCGATGATCATCGAATCCAGCCACAGCTGGACGATGAATGCCGAGGCAATGGCAAGCCCCGCCACCAGCAGCGTCAGCGGGTTGTACTGGACGCTGACCTGCTCCACCTGCTCGATGCGCGCCAGGTCGTAATCGCGCTTCTTGCGGTAGCTGACGAACACCGCCAGCAGCAGGCCGACCAACATGCCCGCGGCCGGAATGGCCATGGCATGGGTGACGTTGACCGCGCTGACATCGACCCCGGCGCGGGCGACATTGGCCAGCAGGATCTCGTTGAGGAAGATGTTGCCGAAGCCCACCGGCAGGAACATGTACGGCGTGATCAAGCCGAAGGTGATGACACAGGCGATCAGCCGGCGGTCGATGCGCAGGCGGGTGAGCACGTACAGAAGCGGCGGCACCAGCAGCGGGATGAAGGCGATGTGGATGGGCAGGATGTTTTGCGATGACACCGCCACTATCAGCATCAGGGCGATCAGTAGCCATTTGACCTTGCCACCGTTGGCGTGCCCCTGGCGGTCGATCATGCCCAGGGCACGGTCAGCCAGGGCATGGGCCAGGCCGGACTTGGCGATGGCCACGGCAAAGGCGCCGAGCAAGGCATACGACAACGCCACCGTGGCGCCACCGCCCAGGCCGCCGTTGAAGGCCTTGAGCGTCCCCTCGATACCCAGCCCTCCGACCAGGCCTCCGACCAGCGCGCCGATGATCAGGGCGATCACCACGTGCACCCGGGACAGGCTGAGTATCAGCATGATGCCGACGGCGGCTATCACAGCATTCATGGTTTGGTTTACCTCGTGGGGACAGACAAAAACCGCGCACTCTGAAGCAGTGGGGGGCGGATGTCAAAAGCGCCATGGTACGGCGAGTTACCCGGGGTGGTGAATTTTAATTGAACGTTTGAATAAAGAAAAATGCGAGGCCGACGATATAGAGGGGATGCGGGGGTGCATGGTTTGAATCTGGTGGCGTTTGGCAGGTCGAGCGCGCCTGGGTGGACCTTATCGCCGGCAAGCCGGTTCCCACGGGTACAGCGCAGGCTCAAGATGGGCGCCGAACCTGTGGGAGCCGGCTTGCCGGCGATGAGGCCCGCGCGGACGACGTTCGATCCCAACCCCTGCCCCCAAACCAGCCCCCCCAAAAATCCCCCAGCCCTTACTGCCAAAAAAAGGGATCGCCCCCATGCCTTTGCGACAACTTTCCATCCAATGGAAGATCACCCTGCTCGCCGGACTCTGCCTGGCCGGCATCGTCACCCTGCTCGTCGGCCTTTCCCTCTACCGCATGGACCACAGCTCGGACCTGGTCAAAGCCAGCAGCATGCAGATGCTTGGCGAAGCGGCGCAGGCGCGCATCGAGTCGCAAGGTGAAGTCCAGGCCCTGAACATCCGTCGCCAGTTCATGGACGCCTACCAATACGGCGCCGGCTTCGCCCGCCAGGTGCTGTTCCTGCGTGAACAGGCGGACAAACGCTTCCTCGACGCCTTCGACCTGCGCGAAGACATGACCCGCCAGGTCCGCGCCGCCCTGCAGGCCAACCCCGACCTGCTCGGCCTGTCACTGGTGTTCGAGCCCAACGCCCTGGACAACAAGGACAGCCTCTTCGCCGGCAAGCCAGAACTTGGCAGCAACGAAACCGGGCGCTTCGCCCTGTACTGGTCGCAGCCGCGTGCCGGCCAGCTGACCGCCATGGCCCTGCCCGAGCACGACATGGCCAACACCGAAATCGGCCCCAGCGGCCAGCCCGCCAACACCTGGTGGGTCTGCCCGCGCAGCAGTGGCAAGGTCTGCGTGGTGGAGCCCTACTTCTACGACATCGACGGCCAACGCGTGCTGATGACCAGCATCGTCTTCCCGCTGAGCGTCGACGGCAAGGTGGTCGCCACCCTGTCCATCGACATCAACCTCAACAGCCTGCAGGCCCTGAGCCAGGAGGCTAGCCGCAGCTTGTACCAAGGCCAGACCACGGTCGGTATCCTCAGCCCCGTCGGCCTGCTGGCCGGCTACAGCGCCGACGCCAGCAAGCTGGCCCAGCGCTTCGACCAGGTCGACCCGAGTCAGGGCGCCGCGTTGGTACGCGACCTGGCTGAAGGCAAACTGACGGTTCACCATGACCAGCAACGCCTGAAAGTGCTCGCCGCCTTCCAGCCGATTCCCGGCGGCAAGCCCTGGGGCGTGCTGCTGGATGTACCAGAAAGCGCCCTGACCGGCCCCGCCGAGGCACTGAAGCAGGAACTGGACGCGCTGAACACCAGCGGCACCCTGCTGGAACTGGGCTTGAGTCTGGTCGCCGCCATCGCCGGCCTGCTGCTGGTGTGGCTGATGGCCCGCGGCGTTACCCGGCCGATCCTGGGCGTTGCCGCCATGCTCAAGGACATCGCCAGCGGCGAAGGCGACCTGACCCGGCGCCTGACCTACGACAAGCGCGACGAACTGGGCGAACTGGCCGGCTGGTTCAACCGCTTCCTGGACAAGCTGCAACCGACCATCGCCGAGGTCAAACGCTCGGTGCAGGCTGCCCGCGGCACCGCCGACCAGAGCTCGGCGATTGCCAGCCAGACCAGCGCCGGCATGGAGCAGCAGTACCGCCAGGTCGACCAGGTGGCCACCGCCTCGCACGAAATGAGCGCCACCGCCCAGGACGTTGCCCGCAGCGCCGCACAGGCCGCACAAGCAGCGCGCGAAGCCGACCAGGCCACCCGCGAAGGGTTGACGGTCATCGACCACACCACCCAACGCATCGACGCCCTGGCCGCCAACATGAGCCAGGCCATGGCCGAGGTCGAGGGCCTGGCGCAGAACAGCGAGAAGATCGGTTCGGTGCTGGAAGTGATCCGCTCGATCGCCGAGCAGACCAACCTGCTGGCGCTCAACGCAGCCATTGAAGCCGCGCGCGCCGGTGAAGCGGGCCGAGGGTTTGCCGTGGTGGCCGACGAAGTGCGCAACCTCGCGCAACGGACCCAGGAGTCGGTGGAGGAAACCCGCCAGGTGATCGAAGCCTTGCAGGCTGGCACCCGTGAAGTGGTCGGCGCCATGGACAACAGTCACCGCCAGGCCCAGGGCGGTGTGCAACAGGTGGGTCAGGCGGTCACTGCGTTGCAGCGCATCGGCCAGGCCGTCAGCGTGATCACCGACATGAACCTGCAGATCGCCTCGGCCGCCGAGGAGCAGAGCGCGGTAGCCGAGGAAATCAACAGCAACGTCGCCACCATCCGCGATGTCACCGAGTCGCTGTCAGGCCAGGCCAACGAGTCGGCGCGGGTCAGCCAGTCGTTGAACAGCCTGGCCAACCAGCAACAGGCGTTGATGGACCAGTTCCGGGTCTAGCCCTGGGACGCGCATTCGTCGCCACAGACGCCGTCGTCCGGCAAGTGGAAGCGCCCGGCCTGGAGGATGCGATCGAGCAACACAAGGGCGCCCAGCACATTGGGCCGGGCGCCCATGGGCAGGCGGTCGGCATGGGGCAGCGTGGCATCCGTGTAGCCCGATTGCATGACCAGCAGGTGCATCTGGTCGGCGTTCAGGTACAGGTGGTGCTGCTCCATGGCATACGACTGGATCAAGGCCAAGGCTCCCGTCACCATCGGCGTGGCGCTGGACGTGCCGCCATAGGTGTCGGTGTAGTCGCGGTCGTGGCCGTCCTTGTCCTGCAGCGCCCCATAGCCCAGGGTCGCGACACTGTCACCCCAGCCATTGAGCATGCGGTAGCGGTAGTTGTAATTGGAGTACTGATGCGGTTTGCCGTCCCAGGAATGGCAGGCGCCCACCAGGATTGCGTCGGCGTCGCCGTGATCGTCGAAGTATCGCCAGCTTGAAAGATCGATCCCGTAGTTGGCGCTGGTTCCGGCGCTGTGGTCGCTCTTGTAGGCGCCGTTGCAGGCCGCGTTCAGCACCACGGCGCCACGCTCGGTCAGCGCCTGGGTGACCTCCCACCAGGTCTTGTCATTCAGGGACGGCAGGAATGCCACCATGGCGTTGATATTGGCCGTCTGCCGATTGACCGCGACGATATCGCCGGGCCGTGTATAGGCGAGCATTTTCTTCAGGGTCTGCGAATAGCCGCGGGCATCGCTTGCGCGGTTGTCATACAAAAACAACTCGGCCGCGTGGCAGATCCCGGTCATGCCATAGCCATTGTCGCGCGCCAGCAGGATACCCGCCGAAGCAGTGCCGTGATTAGGGTCGGAGTTTACCGTGGGCGGAATGACTTTCAGCCGGGCATTGCCTTGCAGGTCTTCGTGGTTGGGGTACAGCCCCGCATCGGAGAAGTGCACCCGGGCGCCCTTGCCATTCACCCCGTCCTCCCACGCCTTGCGAATGTTCAAACCCTTGTCCCTGGGCCCCGGCTCGTCCAGGTAGCGTTGCAACGCCTGGAAGTCGGGCGTTGGCTGTGCCTCGTCATAGGCATGGTTGCCAGCCACCACGGCCACGCCGGTGATCAAGGTGGCAACGGCAGCGGCTGCGGCGAACAGAAAGCCCTGTTCGAGCTGCGGTGGCAGAAAAGCCACGCGTTCCATGTAGTCGAGCGCCGCCAGGCGCCGGGCAAGCGCAGCGAATGCCTCATTGGACATCGTCGTCGGCTGCTCGATCCAGTAATGGTTGGCGAGTACTTGCAGGTATACATCGTCGCGCTCTTGCGTCTCCAGGAACGGCTGAAGATCGATGACTGCGTCGAAGTCATGCCGATCGGCCATGAACCGCGCATGGCCACCCGCCTTGAAAACCAGAATCAGCGCGGGGTAACGCTGAGCCTCTGGCAACAGCGGAAACACCACGGAATTGTCCACGGCTCGCCTGTCTCGGAGGGTGTCCAACGACAGGGGCACGCTGTCGAGGATGCGCCGGGTCAGTTCAGCCTCACTCACCTCGATCACCAGTGGGCCCTCGCGCAACACCGTATCGGTATCGTGCTCCAGGTCCAGACTCATGATGTGGCTGTCGAGCAGGCTGACCTGGGGTGTGATCACATACGTGCCCGCCTCTACCTCGCTGCTCAATGTGGCCGGACAACCATGGTCGGACACCTTGCCGCTATGGGCCTGCGAAAGCGCGGTGGCGCCATCGAGGTGAGCCACGCCGTCGGCTGTTCGGCGCTCCAGCAGGTAATGGATCGACTTGACCTTGTGCAGATCGTCACCGATGCAGCGAATGTGGAACTTCCCGACGAAGGTGAAGTTGCGGTAATACACGAATTGCAGATTCAAGCTCATCTCGTACTCCTGCCATCTCGGCTTGCGGGGGGCTGAGCCTTGCAGCCCGCCTCCACCACAAACAGACAGAAGCCGTTCCTGCCCGCCCAGGCGGGCGCCCGAAGCCGTCGTCTACACTTGCCCGACACTTGTCAATGACATCCCGTGAGGTGCAGATGAAGAAAATTCCAACGCTGCTGGCCAGCCTGCTGCTCGCCGTGGGCCTGGCCAGCACCGACAGCGCCGCCTGCGCCGAGCAGCGGGCGCCTATCCACTTTGGCGCCATCAGTTGGGAAAGCGGCGCCCTGACCACAGAAATCCTGCGCCTGATCGTCGAGCGCGGTTACGGCTACCCCACCGACACCCTGCCCGGCAGCACCGTCAGCATGGAAGTGGCGTTGGCCAAAAATGATCTGCAGGTGATCGCCGAAGAATGGGCCGGGCGCAGCCCCGCCTGGGTCAAGGCCGAAGCGGCCGGCCAGGTGTTCGCCCTGGGCGACACGGTCAAGCATGCCGAAGAAGGCTGGTGGGTACCGGCCTATGTGATCAAGGGTGATGCGGCGCGCGGCATCCCGCCATTGGCCCCCGAGCTGCGCCGTGTCGACGACCTCAAACGCTACCCCGAAGTGTTCAACGACCCCGAAGCCCCCGGCAAGGGCCGCTTCCTCAACAGCCCCAGTGGCTGGACGTCGGAAATCGTCAATACCCAGAAACTGAAGGCCTACGGGCTCGATGGCCTGTACAACAACTTCCGCAGTGGCACGGGTGCGGCGCTGGACGCCGAAATCGACTCGTCGATCCGCCGCGGCAAACCGGTGCTGTTCTATTACTGGAGCCCGACGCCGCTGATTGGTCGCCACGACCTGGTGCGGCTGCAGGAGCCACCGTTCAATGCCGAGAACTGGGCCACCCTCCTCGATCCGAAAAACCCCAACCCTCAGGGGAGTGAGTCATTGCCGGCGAAGCTGTCGATCGGGGTGTCCAAGGCGTTTCGCGATGGCTACCCGGAGCTGGTGGCGGTGTTCGAGAAAGTCGACTTGCCCATTGGCCTGCTCAACAAGACCCTGGCACAGATGAGCGAAAAACGCCTGGCGCCCGAAAAGGCCGCGCAAGCGTTTCTGCGCGATCATCCTGAGGTCTGGAAGGCCTGGTTGCCGGCTGACATCGCGGCCAAGGTCGCCAACAGCCTATGACCGCGTGAGCCCTCAGTACCTGATCATCACCGACTTCAACTCGGTATAGTCCTCGATGAACGCGCTACCGAACTCACGCCCCACCCCGGACGCCTTGCTACCGCCGAACGGCACCGCCGGGTCGAGGAAAGTGTGCATGTTGACCCACACCGTGCCGGCCTCGATCCGGGGAATCAACCGCAGCGCCTTGGACAGGTCGTTGGTCCACAGGCTGGCGGTCAGGCCGTAGGGGCTGTCGTTCATCAGCTCGACCAATTGCTCTTCGTCATCGAACGGCAGCACGCAGACGATCGGCCCGAAGGTTTCCTCATGCAACAGCGGGTCGTTGGCGTCGTTGGCCAGCACCACGGTCGGCTCAACGAAGTAACCTGGCCGGTCGACCGCCTTGGCACCGCAGATCACCGTGTTGCTGGCGCGGGCACGCTCGAAGAAACCGAGGATCTTCTCCAGGTGTGCGGCATTGGCCAGCGGGCCGAACTGGGCTTCGGGATCCAGCGCCGAGCCGATCTTCAACTGCCCCAGCGCTGCGCCCAGTTTGCGGGTGACTTCATCGACCTTGCTGCGGTGCACGTACAGCCGCTCCGGTGAGGCGCACACCTGCCCCTGGTGCACGTAAGCGGTCTGCACGATGCCGGCCACGGCACCGTCCACGTCCACATCGGCCAGCAGCGCCGCCGCGTTCTTGCCACCCAGCTCCAGGGTGGCGCGGGTCAGGTTGGCCGCCATCGCCGCCTTGCCCACGGCGATGCCGGTCGGCACGGAACCGGTGAAGGCCACCTTGGCCACGTTCGGGTGCTCGATCAGTCGCTGGCCCACCGCACCACGGCCGTTAACCACGTTCAAGGCGCCCGCCGGCACACCGGCTTCGATCGCAAGTTCGGCGATGCGCAACAGTGTCAGCGGCGTGAACTCGCTGGGCTTGATCACGATGGTGCAACCGGTGACCAGGGCCGAGGCGATCTTCCAGATGCCGATCATCACCGAGAAGTTCCACGGCACGATGCCGGCCACCACCCCCACGGGCTCGCGCAGGGTGAACGCGGTGTAGCGCTCGCCGGCGAACGAGGGGATCGACGGGGTCATGGTCTGCCCGGTGATCTTGCTCGCCCAGCCGGCGAAGTAACGCAGAAAGACTACACTTTGAGCGATTTCCAGACCGCGCGAGAGGTTGATCGATTTGCCCGAGCACAGGGTTTCGAGCTGTGCCAGTTCCTCGGCATTGGCTTCGATCAGGTCGGCCAGTCGGTTGAGCACCACCCCTTTCTGATACGGCGAAACCTGTGCCCAGGCGCCCTTGAACGCTTGCCGGGCACTGTCCACGGCACGCGCCACTTCGGCTTCGCTGGCCTCGGCGACCTGGCCGATGACCGCGCCGCTGGACGGGTCATGCACGTCGATCGACGGCCCCGCCTCGCCTGCCAGGTACTGGCCCTCGATGAAGTGGCCATGGGGCCTGGCGAGGAATTCGACCACGGCAGGTAACAGCTGGATATCGCTCATGACATGACTCCTGGAATTGGCAGTGGAAAAGCTGTGCGGTCCGATCTTCAGGCGCCTGGCTACCGGTCTGCCAGCCCTGCCAGGCGTTTTGTCAGGGAGCCTCAAGAGAATGTCACGCTGGCCAAAGCAGCGCTTCGGGCCAGGCGGCAAACTGCGATGACTGCGATTTCTGCATAACCCATAACAACATCGGAGATAGCCAATGCGTCGCGTCGACAGGCTCAGCATCTCGGCGGCCCTGGCCCTGGCCCTGGCCGCAAGCACCAGCGCGGTGCGGGCCGAGCTGCCCGCCGAAGAGATCGGCAGCAACACCCTGCCGTTCCCCCCGGACCCTCACCGTGTCTACATCCTCGATGTGGATTTCAAGAATCCCATCGCCGGCAAGGTGGTGGTGGTCGACCCCAAGGCCAAGCGCATGCTCGGCATGACCACCAATGCCTTCGTCGCACCGACCGCGCTCAGCCCGGACAACCGCACCCTGTACTCGGCCAACCTGTTCTACTCGCGGGGCACCTACGGCGAGCGCACCGACGTGCTGGTGGCCTGGGACACCCAGACCCTGCGCCCGGAATGGGAAGTGGTGTTGCCGGCCAAGCGCGCCAGCACCCTGACCGAGAAGTACGCCATGGGCATCAGCGCCGACAGCAAGCTGGCCTACGTCTTCAACCTCACGCCCTCGACCTCGGTGACCGTGGTCGACACCCAGGCGCGCAAGGTCGCCAGCGAAGTAGCGATCAGCGGCTGCGTGCTCAACTACCCGGTGGGCAAGCGCAGCTTCGCCTCGCTGTGCGGTGACGGCCAGCTGCTGCTGGTCACCCTCGACGACCAGGGCAAGGAAGTGTCGCGCACGCAAACGCCGTTCTTCGACCCGAACAAGGTGCGCCTGAACGAGCGCGCCATCGCCAACGGCGACACCTACTATTTCACTACCACCCATGGCGAGGTGTACCCGGTCAGCTTCGAGGGCGGCAAGACCAAGCCCCTGCCTACCTGGTCACTGGTCAGCGACGAAGAGCGCAAGCAGGGCTGGGCGCCAGGTGGCTGGCAGGCATTGGCCGTGGCTCCTGGCCTGAACCGCCTGTATGCGCTGATGCACGACCAGCACACCGATGGCAAATGGGAAGACCCGAGCACCATCATCTGGTCCTTCGACCTCAAGACCGGCAAGAAGCTCGGCACCCTGGAGTCGCCGAAACCGGTGTGGAGCCTGCAGGCGAGCCACGACAAGGCGCCGATCCTGGTGGCCACCGACCTGGAAGGCGGCGTGCAGTTCTTCGACCTGGCCACCGGCAAGCACAGCGGCGCGATGAACCAGATCGCCGACACGCCGGTGCTCACCCTGGCCCCTTGGTAAGCAGGAGACACGACTATGCTCGACCCTGTCCTGGTCATTGCCGCCAGTACCGCACTGGCGGCACTGCTGGCCAGCGCGGCCAGCCACAAGTTACGTGACTGGCGCGCCTTCAACGGCATCGTGCGCGCCTACCAGGTGCTGCCCGATGCGCTGGTGCCCGCAGCCACAACCAGCCTGGCGCTGGCCGAGCTGGGCCTGGCGCTGGCCTTGCTGCTGCCCGCCTGGCATGGCCTGGCGGCGCTGGGCGTGGTGCTGTTGATGGCGCTGTACGCCAGTGCCATCGGCCTGAACCTGTGGCGCGGGCGCCGCGACATCGACTGCGGCTGCTCCGGCCCCGGTGCCGCGCAACCGCTGCGCCCGGTGCTGCTGCTGCGCAACCTGGTGATCGCCCTGCTCGCGGGCCTGGCCGCCGTGCCGATGGCCGAACGCGCGCTGGGCGCGCTGGATATCTTCGTGGTGATCGCGGCCGGTGCCGTGGCACTGCTGATTCATGTAGCGGTGGATGGCCTGTTGGCCAACCAGCCGCGTCTTGCCAAATTGACTGGGAGATAACCCCCATGCAACTGCTTATCGCATCGAACATCCTGCTCTGGCTGCTGCTGATCGCCGTCGCCTTCACGGTCATGGCCCTGGTCCGCCAGATTGGCGTCCTGCACAGCCGCATCGCCCCAGCGGGCGCGCTGATGGTGGACAAAGGCGTCACCGTCAACGACCCTGCGCCGCAAGTGACCGCCGCCGACCGTCACGGCCGCCCGGTGAACATCGGTTACCGCGCCGAGCGCTCGCAGCTGCTGTTCTTCCTCGCCCCGGGTTGCCCGGTGTGCAAATCGCTGCTGCCGGCGGTGAAGTCGATCGCCAAGGACAACAGCGGCGAGCTGGACGTGATCTACGTCAGCGACGGCGACTTCACTGAACAGCAGGCGCTGATCGAGGCCAACGGCCTGCAACAAGCCACCTATGTGGTCGGCCCGGAAATCGGCATGACCTACCAGATCGGCAAGCTGCCCTACGCCGTGCTCATCGACCAGGCCGGCACCCTGCGCGCCAAAGGCCTGGTGAACTCCCGCGAACACCTCGACAGCCTGTTCGAAACCGTCCACCTGGGCAGCGCCACGCTGCAGCACTACCTGCATGGCGAGCACAAGCACGACCACGCCCATGACCACGCCCACCCACACAGCGCGCAGCACTGATCGCGGAGCCCACCATGAGTTTTCTCGACAAACTGTTTGAACGCTCCAGCCGCCATGTCGCCGACACCACCTCGCGGCGCAAGGTGCTGGCCCGCCTCGGCTCGCTGATCGTCGCCGGTGCCGCCCTGCCGGTGCTGCTGCCGATCGACCGCACTGCCAAGGCGCTGGCGGCCGACGAGCCGAAGATGGGCGACCCGGGCGACCCGACCAGCTGCGACTACTGGCGCAACTGCTCGATCGACGGCTTCCTCTGCTCGTGCTGTGGCGGCTCGATCACCTCGTGCCCGCCCGGCACCGATGCCTCCCTGGTGACCTGGATCGGCACCTGCCGCAACCCGGCCGATGGCAAGAACTACATCATTTCGTACAACGACTGCTGCGGTAAGCATGCCTGCGGCCAGTGCGCGTGCTCACGCAACGACGACGAGCAACCGCTGTACCGGCCGTTCAACAACAACGACATCAACTGGTGCCTGGGGGCCGAGTCGAAGATCTACAACTGCACCGTCACCATCATTCGCGGCGTGGCGGTGTAGCGCCATGAAAGGTGTGACGGCGCTTCTGCTCCTGTGCCTGCTGGCGCCGCTGGCCCAGGCCAGGACCCTGCCCAACCCCAACCAGCGCCCGGCGCCCGGCAATGAAGTGCCACCGGTGCCGATTGCCCAGGCCGGGTACTCGGTGCCGGTGAACTACCAGCTGCAATGCGCCGGCTGCCACCGTGACAGTGGTGAGGGGTCGGCGGCCAACGATACACCGCGCATGCAGGGCTTCGTCGGCAACTTCCTGAAGGTGCCGGGCGGGCGCGAATTCCTGGTGCGGGTGCCGGGGATTTCACAGTCGGCGCTGAACGATCAGCAGATTGCCGACCTGCTCAACTGGCTGCTGGCACGGGATGGGATGGCAGGCGACAGCTCGCCTGAACAGTGGCAGCCGTATAGCGGTGAGGAAGTTCAGCGGGTGCGCCATACCAGCATGCTCAACCTGCCCCACGTGCGGGCCGGGTTGATCGAGGCGATGCAGGCCAAGGGGATCGTCATCAGCGATGGGCTTGGCCACTGAATCACGCAAGTGCTCTACGTTCAGCCCGCTCGGTCAGCGGGCTTTTTTTTTGCCTTCAAGGGCCTTATCGCCGGCAAGCCGGCTCCCACACCGACACCACAGTGCTCAAACGCTGCGCTCCCTTCAAGGGCCCCATCGCCACCGCAATTCTCAAACACTGCGCTGTACCTGTGGGAGCCGGCTTGCCGGCGATAGGGCCCTTGAATCAAATAAAGATATAAGAATATGAATTATTATTCTTTTTTATTTGCAAACAACTCCTCTATAACGTTTCCAACTGTACAGCCGCCAACACCCGGCCAACTGTCTGCAGCGCAACACCGAATCAACATCCAACGCCCACAAGGCAACACCGGTCGAAGCCATCAAAGGCACGCAACCTGTTGATTCATAACAAAATTCAAAACCGGCACGACGATTGCTCAAGCAAAGTCCCGCTTATTCAACCGGAGACCTGCCATGAGCGCCCCCCTGAATGTCGTAGCCCTGTCCGGCGGCACTTCCCGCCCTTCGCGCACCCTGACCCTGACCGAGGCCATCCTCGCCGAACTGGGCCAGCACCTGAACATCAAGCCGCACCTGATCGAGCTGGGCGACATTGCCCGCCCCCTGGGCGCCGCGCTGTGGCGCAGCGAACTGCCCGAATCGGTCGAGCATCAACTGCGCCTGGTGGAAAAGGCCGATCTGCTGGTGGTGACCACCCCGGTCTACCGCGGCAGCTTCCCAGGCCACTTCAAGCACCTGTTCGACCTGATCGGCCAGGACGCCCTGGTCGACACCCCGGTACTGCTGGCCGCCACCGGTGGCAGCGAACGCCACGCCCTGGTGCTGGATCACCAGCTGCGCCCGCTGTTCAGTTTCCTGCAGGCGCTGACCTTGCCGATCGGTGTGTACGCAAGCCAGGCGGAACTGGCCGATTACCGGGTTTCCAGCGATGCCTTGAATGCCCGCATCCGCCTCGCCGCCGAGCGCGCCGTGCCGCTGTTCGGCGCCCACCATGCGCTGCGCAAGAGCGCCTGAGGAGCGGCCATGAATGCACCGGTAACCCCTGCCCAACGCCCTGCCCTGGCCATCGCCCGCGAACTGGCCGGGCAGTTCGCCCAGAGCGCCGTCGAGCGTGACGAGCGCGGCGGCACGCCCAAGGCCGAACGCGACGCGCTGCGCGACAGCGGCCTGCTGTCGCTGGTGATCCCACAGGCCTTCGGTGGCCAGGGCGCCAGCTGGCACGAAACCTTCGAGGTGGTGCGCGAATTCGCCCGCGTCGACAGCTCGCTGGCCCACGTGTTCGGCTTCCATCACTTGATGCTGGCCACCGTGCGCCTGTTTTCCCGCCCCGAACAGTGGCAGCCGTGGTTCGAACAGACTGCGCGCAAGCACTGGTTCTGGGGCAACGCCCTCAATCCGCTGGACACGCGCACGGTGGTCAAGCACTTCGATGGCTGGTGCGAGTTCTCCGGCAAGAAGAGCTTCTGCTCCGGCGCCAGCGACTCGGAAATGCTGATTGCCTCGGCCGTGGACGAACGCACCGGCGGCAAGTTGCTGATTGCCGCGATCCCCAGTGGCCGCACCGGCATTACCCTGCACAACGACTGGAACAACATCGGCCAGCGCCAGACCGACAGTGGCAGCGCCACCTTCGAACGGGTGCGGGTCGAGCATAACGAACTGCTGCTCGACCCCGGCCCGCTGAGCACACCGTTCGCCGCCCTGCGCCCGCTGATCGCCCAGCTGCATTTCGCCAACCTGTTCCTCGGCATTGCCGAAGGCGCGTTCGACGAAGCACGCCAGTACACCCTCAAGGAAAGCCGGCCGTGGTTCCGCTCGGGCGCCACCGGCCCCGCCGACGACCCTTACGTGCTGCGCCACTACGGCGAGTTCTGGGTCGGCCTGGAAAGCATGCGGCTGCTGATCGAACGGGCCGCCCTGCAACTCGACCGGGCCTGGGCCAAGGAGCACACACTGAGCGCCGAGGAACGCGGCGATCTGGCCCTGGCCATCGGCACCGCCAAGGTCGCGGCCACGCGCCACGGCCTGGATATCTGCAACCGCCTGTTCGAAGTCACCGGCGCCCGCGCCACCCACGCTTCGCTGCGCTTTGACCGTCATTGGCGCAACCTGAGAACGCAAACCTTGCACGACCCGGTGGATTACCGCATCCACGAGCTCGGCGAGTGGGCCCTCAGCGGCAAGCGCCCTGCCCCATCCTTCTATTCCTAAGGATCGCCCATGCAACTGCTGACCCTCCCCCCGTCACCGCAACTGGCTACCTCGATCAGGGCGACCGCGCAGGTCTTCGAAGACCCTAAATCGCAGGCGCTGCTCGCCCACCTGCAACAGGTCGCCCCCAGCGAGGCCAGCGTCCTGATCATCGGCGAAACCGGCACGGGCAAGGAGCTGGTCGCACGCCATATCCACAACCTCAGCGGCCGGCGCAACGGCCCATTCGTCGCGGTCAACTGCGGCGCGTTCTCCGAGTCGCTGGTCGAGGCCGAGCTGTTCGGCCATGAAAAGGGCGCCTTCACCGGCGCACTGGCGGCCAAGGCCGGCTGGTTCGAAGAGGCCAACGGCGGCACGCTGTTCCTCGACGAGATCGGCGACCTGCCCCTGCCGATCCAGGTCAAATTGCTGCGCGTGCTGCAGGAGCGCGAAGTGGTGCGGCTGGGCTCGCGCAAGAGCATTCCGATCAATGTGCGGGTGCTGGCGGCGACCAACGTGCAGCTGGAGAAAGCCATCAACGCCGGGCATTTTCGCGAAGACCTGTACTACCGGCTGAACGTGGTGACCCTGCAGCTGCACCCGCTGCGCGACCGGCCGGGCGATATCCTGCCGCTGGCCCGGCACTTCATTCGCAGCTACAGCGAGCGTCTGGGCTACGGCCCGGTGGAGCTCAGCCCCAAGGCCCAGGCCAAGCTGGTGGAGTACAGCTGGCCGGGGAACATTCGCGAGCTGGAGAACGTGATTCATCACAGCCTGCTGACGTGCGGCGATGGGCTGGTGCAGGCGCAGGATCTGCGCCTGTCCCATCTACGCCTGGAGCGCCAGGAGGAAGAGGCCAGCAACCAGGGTGTGGAGGATCTGCTGCTGCAGGCGTTCAGCCGGTTGTACGAGGAGCAGCCGGGGGATTTGTACGAGAAGGTCGAAAACGCGCTGCTGCGCTCGGCCTATCACTTCTGCCATTACAACCAGGTGCATACCGCGCAGTTGCTGGGGTTGTCGCGCAATGTCACGCGCACGCGGCTGATTGCGATTGGGGAGCTGGTGGTGAACAAGCGGCGGGTGCAGGAAGAGCAGGTGCTGGATGCGCGGGTGGTGCGGTTGTCGATCTGAGCTTTGCGGTAGCCGTTACTGCCTTATCGCCGGCAAGCCGGCTCCCACAGGTACAGCACCGGTCTCAGGCGCGGTGGTGTACCTGTGGGAGCCGGCTTGCCGGCGATAGGGCCGCATCTGGCCTGCTCAAATGTCAGGTCCGATCACCTCCATGATCATCCCCGACATCATGATTGACCCCATCATCCGCACCATGCCCTACACCGTGGGCCTCGCCCACATTGTGATTGGCCTCGTGATTCGCTTCGTGGTTGGCTTCGTGGTTGGCCTCATGATTAGCCTCGTGGTTGGCTTCATGGTTGGCCCCATCATCGGCCCCGTTGCGGCCACTTTCACCACGGCCCGAACTGGCATGCCCACCGCCATCGCCGCTATGACCGCTACCGCCACTGCCGTGCCCCCCCCCGCCTCCACTGCCACCACTACCGCCGCCATGACCTCCGCCACCGCCACTGCCACCACTACCGCCGCCGTGGCCTCCGCCACCGCCGCTGCCACCACCGTGGCCGCCACCGCCACCACTACCACCATGACCACCGCCACCACCACCGTGTCCGCCGCCACCACCGCCGCCACCATCCTTCGCATACGCGCTGGACGCACCGCCGAGGGAGTCAGGCACCAGTACCGCCGAAGCCGACAGCACCGCACCGATGGCCAACGCCAACATACATTTCTTCAGCATGATGAGCCTCTGCTTGGAATTGCACGGGTTGCACAGGGCACCCCATGATGTCCGGCCCCCCCATGGGGCGACCTGCCAACCAGCGCGGCCTTCCATAAGCTGCAAATGCACAAGATCCTTCAGGGCCAACTGGGCAAATATTTCAAAATATTACTTTCGTTTAGAGCGTAGTCGCTCATGCCGCTGATCGACGACCGCTTATCCAATGCAAGCGCGAAACAACCTCAGGCGATCTTCTAACTGGGTATTGCGCATCTGCCTGCGCTGTTGGCGCTGCTCGGCGACGTCGGCGAGATACTTGATGATTTTTTCCAAGTGGGTGTCAAACTCATCACTTGGCAAGTAAAGCGCGCTCAATGAATTGAGCCGCCGCCAACTGCTGTTGAACGTTTGCGCGAAAATGCCCGCGAGCCGATGCACAGCCAGCCATTGCGCGACTTGCTCGATGAACAGTGCGTCCGTAGCTCGCATCAGGCGGTGTAGCTTGTTCTCGGCAAACTCACGCTGCTGATCAAGTCCTTTGTAAATCCCGAAACGCAGCTGGGCTTCAGCTAGCATGGCCTGCATCAAGTCGGAGAAAGAGCTGAAGAAGAAGGCCATTTCCTCGATGATTTCCTTGTTACGGGCAAGGGCACCCAGGCTGAGGTTGAATGCGCGAAACGCAAACTCGGCGGACTTCTGCTGACGGCAACACCCCATCAGCAACGTCGTGATCTTGTCCAACCCATCCTCATGCAGACCGAGGTGTTTTTCATATTCCGATACTTTTTCAAGCAAACTTATGTGCTGTTGCACGATGGCCCGTGTGTCCAGCCGGTCATTTTCAAACCCGTCGACCGATGTGAGATCACGACATGCACCGCTCAATCTCGATGCAGCCAACAGCGAAATCTCTTTGATCTC
Organism: Pseudomonas sp. NPDC089396; assembly: GCF_044749545.1. Classification (NCBI taxonomy): domain Bacteria; kingdom Pseudomonadati; phylum Pseudomonadota; class Gammaproteobacteria; order Pseudomonadales; family Pseudomonadaceae; genus Pseudomonas; species Pseudomonas sp. NPDC089396. The sequence continues at coordinate 221,627 of NZ_JBIVIC010000007.1, forward strand.
GTTGAACACCGACAACGGCAACACACTCGACACCAGTGGGGCCCCGAGGTTAAGCAATTCGCTCATTGCGACCTCTACTTGGGTGGCTCTCTGCTCGTAACGTCGGACTTCTTCAGTCATTTCGGCGAGCAGCGTGGCAAGTTCCCTCTGTCGCTCTCCGGCTTCCTGCGACTCGCGCAGCAACTCCTCATTCCCCGCTATCAGCTTGCCAAGGGCAGCCTGACTGGCGTCATTGACCCGTCGTGTTTCTACAAGGATACGGTCATAGCGCTCGGCGATCTTGTGCAAGTCCTCTCTGACCTTGGCGGTGCTGTGCTGGATCTCCTCACCCAACCCCAGCATGGTTTCGCTCAAGAACCGGATGACAGCCTGCTGGCCATCATTCCTTGCCTTCAGCCAAGTCGAAAAAACGCCATCAAGCCGCGCATGGATTCCCTCGGCCACGGCAGTAGCCTGGAGGATGGCATGCTCGCTGTCCTGTTGCGCAACCTTCAGCTGCTTCATGATCGCGTCAATCTGGATGCGAATTTCGGCCTGGTCATGGGGCGTCACGTTGTAGGCGATGACAAGCAGGTCTATCGCATGCTCGGTATCACCCTTGAAGCTCGCAACGCTGTATGCACCTTCGGTCCTTACGATATAGCTCTCGACCAGCGCGCTTTGCGCCGCAGGCAGGACCAACGGCTCACGCTGGATAATCTCTGCGACCTGGTCGCGGATTGTCAGGGTGATTTGATCAAGGCATGCAAACGATTCGGGGTCGGGCATGTTGAGCTCCAGGATTCGGCAGAACACCGTCATCAATCGGCACCGACCTCATCGCCGACAAGCCGGCTCCCACAGCTACCACGGCGGGACTCATGGTCTGCCGGGAAGATGGGGGAATTGGCTTGGCGCCGATGGGGCCGGCACTGTTATGGCTTATCCCTCTCCCGCAATTGCCGCAGGGTTGGAATCACTTCCCCGAGCGCCGAAAGGGTTGCTCTTTGCTGGCGCAGTAGCTGCTCCAACTTGTCGGCCCGACTGTCCCATAACAGCTTGACGGTCTGCGTACACGCGAGCTCATTGCGCAACACCGCCAAGGTCTGGCGGTTGTCACCACTTTCGGCGGCGATTCCTGCGATGTTTGCTTTTTGCGACTCGATTTCCCGTTCTTTTTCCTGCACCTGTCTGTGTAGCCACTCGATATCCCGCTCTTTCTCCACGCTCTGTTCCTGCAGCGTGCGCTCGAGTCGCTCCAGATTCTTCACGACGCCCTCCCACTGCTCGGACGGCTGAGCCTGGACAACGGTTATACCCATTGCAAAACTCCACACGCCCATCACGGCCAACGTTCGCAGCCCAATACAGGTGGCCATAAAAACACCTCTCTACTGAACAGGTTCGACAAGGGTCAGGACGACGTCTGCAGCGCCTGGTCAGCCACGGCCTCGATCTGCTTGCGATAGTCGCCCAGATCGCTGAGTCGCTGCGCTTTCAGGGTTTCACGTGCCTTGGCGATCTCCGCCAGCTTGATAGCAGCCTCAGCAAGGTAGGCAACCAACTGCTCGCCGTTGATGTAGTTGCCGTTGAGTTCGTTCAACTTGCTCCAGCCACTCTCGAAGGTCTTGGCAAAAATGCCGCACACCCTGGCGACCGCCAGCCACTGTGCCGTTTGCTCGATGAAGAACTCATCCGTGGCGGCGAATACTTGCTCGCGTTTGTGCTGACGTAAGGTCTCGCTGCTGGCCACGTGTTCATAGCCCTCGACGCGAATGCTTGCCTCATCGACCACCTGCTGCATGAACGCGGAAAACGACATGAAGAAGTGCGCGATTTCCTCAACGATTTCCTTGGTGCGCTTGAGCGCCGTCATGCTCAAATTCAGCGAACGGATCGCCAGTTCGTTGGTCTCTTGCTCATCGCGCTGCCCAGCCAGCAACACCTTGAGCTTGGTCAACTCCGCACCATGCTCACTGCGCTTTTTCTCGTAGTCTTCGGCCTTGATAACCATTTCGAGCTGCAACTCGCGCAGGCTCTTCGCCTTGCTTTCCTGCTCCTTGCCGACGTTGCCCGCAATCTGTTCCAGCTGCGCCAGCGCGGTTTCGAGCTCATTCATTTCAGCCTCGAGCCTGCCGTTATTCCGCTTCGCCTCGCTCAGCGCCTGCTCTGCATTGGCGATGCGCTCATCCAAACCTTGAGCGGACTCACCATCGGCGCTTGCGCCCGCCTGACTGCGCTCCTGTTTCAGCGACTGCACCTGGCTTTCACCCTGTTCGATCGTGTCCTGCAGCTGCTTGTGTTTCACCTGCAGGCGACTGCGATCCTCGCGAATCTTGATGGCGCTGGAGGTGTTCCGCTCATCCTCCACCCTGCGGCTCACGCTGGCGACCATCGCGCCAGCGGCAACCGCAGGTGCCCCCACACCGCTGACCAATGCCACGATAGGCACGATGGCACTGACTACCTGGAACATGGTCTGCAGGAGGTTGGCCCTGGACGCCTTCTGCTCGGCACTCTGCGCCTGCTGCTGGTAATCGGCGGCCAGTTGCTGAAACTGCTCCACCTGCTTGCGCATGTCCTCCACCAGTGTTTCAAGCGATTCGCTGGTGGCCTTCGCCACACGCAAATCGGAGGCGAGTTTGGCATTGGCCTCCAGGGTGTCGCTCAGCAATACCTCACTTTTCTGGGTAACGCGCTCGGTCTCGGTGATGATCGCGTCATAGTCCTTGGCGGTAGTCATCAAGCTGTCCTTGACGCGCAAGGCTTTCTGCTCGATCAGCTGGGCAAGGCGCAACAGGTCCTCGGCCACGAACGCCTTGATCTCTTGTGGATTGTCGCTGTCCTTGATGTCCAGCCAGTCCGGCAGGCTGTCGCGCAGTTTCTGGTCGATGAGCGAAGCCTGCGTGACGGCGTCGCTGACTGAACGCTGGCTGGCCTGCTGAGCATCTATCAAGCGGCTCATGATGCTAGAGATGGCATTACGGATTTCGCCCTGGGCCTGTGGTGTGGTGTTGTAGGCGATGTACAGCAACTCGATGGCATGGTCGGTGTCGGTCTTGGCGCGCGCGCTGTCGTAGGTGCCTTCGATCTGCCGGACATAGCAGTCGACGATCTCGGCGTCTGCAGCCGGCAGCACCAAAGGTGCTATCGCACGGACTTCAGCGACTTTGGTTGCGACGGCATGGGCGAGGCTGGTTTCCTTGCTGGCAAATGAAATGATGTTGGGCATGGCAGTTCCTTACGGGTAGGGACGGAGTTGGGACCCGCATTGAAGCTGCCCGCCTTTGCCAACATCAGTCGGAACCTTTTGCGCATGTGCCTGCTCAGCCTGGCAAGCGCCGGAACACCCCTGCCGATACCCCGCACAGCGCCGCGCACACCAACATCACCGTGGCAATATCTGCCACCGAGGTCTCGCTACGCCCCTCAAGGCCGGCCAATGCACCCAGCAGTACCCCAGCCAGGCTGACCGACAAGGCCATGGTCAACTGCACGGACATCGCCGACAACGAACTGGCCGCCGCCGAACGCTCGCCGGGCACATCCTGGTAGCTGGCCGCGCCCAGGGTGGAAAATTGCAGCGAGCGCACCAGCCCCGCGGCGAACAGCACCAGCGCCATCAGCCACACTGCCGTGTCCCGGTCGAAACCGGCGCACAAGGCGATGCCGCAACCGCTGAACACCGCATTGCAGCTGAGCACTCGCCGATAACCGTAGCGACGCACCAACGGCACCGCCAGCAGCTTCATCAACAGCGCGCCAACACCACCGCTGACCACCAGCCAGCCGGCCGCCAACGGGCTCATGCCCAGGCAGTTCTGCAGCAGCAACACGATCAGAAAGGGCTGCGCCGCCGAGCCCAGGCGAAACAGGCCACCGCCCGCCTGGGCCACGCCGAAGCTACGCAAGCGCAGCAGCGACAGGTCGACCAAAGGGTTGGGATGCCGCCGCGCGTGCAGCAGGTAGCCGAGGCCGCACACGACGCCAGCGGCGATCAGCGCCAGCGCCCATGCCCTGGGCAACTGGCCCAGCCCCAGCGACTCCAGGCCGAACACCAGCATGGCCAAGGCACCGCCACTGAGCAGCAGGCCGCGCAGGTCCAGCGGTGGCACCCGGCGCGCCGGGTAGTCCGGCACATGGCGCACGATCAGCCAGCAGCCGACCAGACAGATCGGCAGGTTGACCAGGAAGATCCAGTGCCACGACAGCACCGTCACCAGCAGGCCGCCCAGCAGCGGCCCGAGCAACGGCCCGACCAGCGCCGGCAAGGCCAGCCAGGACATGGCCTGGAGCAACTGCTCGCGGCTCGACCAGCGCAGGATGATCACCTGCCCCACCGGCGTCATCAGCGCCCCGGCCGCGCCCTGCAGCATGCGCCCCAGGCACAGCTGCCACAGCGTTTCGGCCAGCGCGCAGGCCAGCGAGGCCGCGGTGAACAGGCCCATCGCCAGCAGCATCACCTGGCGCGGGCGAAAGCGTTCGGCGGCCCAGCCGCTGACCGGCACGCACAACGCCAGGGCGAGCATGTACAGCGACACCACCAGGTTCATGCGCAGGCCCGGTTCGCCGAAGTCGGCGGCCATCTGCGGCAAGGCGGTCATCACCGCCGTGCTGTCGAGCAGCTCCATGAACAGCGCGGCGCCGATGATCACCGGCACCCGGGGGCTTTGCACATGGCCGGCCAGCAAGGCCAGCTGGGCGGTCAAAACAGCCCCGAGACAGGCGGCTGGGTGCCTTTGAGCTGCCAGGCACCGACCACTGCCGCCTTCCATTGGCGCGGGTTGTGGTTGGCCACCGTGCGGGCGTTGCGCCAGTGCCGGTCGAGGTTGTGCTGGCGGCCGGTGGTGGAGGCGCCGCCCACATCGAACAGCGTTTCGGCAGCCTTGAGTGCAAGCTCGGCCACCAGGTACTGGGCCTGCGCCACTTCGAGGGCGGCCTGCTCCACGGCCGCTTCGTCCAGCTGCGCGGCCCAGGCCTTGTCGATGCTCGCGGCGGCCTTGAGCACCAGCGCCTCGGCGCCGTAGGCGCGGGCGGCGATGTCGCCTACCGACAGCTCGACATAGGGGTCGTCCACCGAACGGCTAGCGCTGCTGTGCTTGATCGGGCGGGCATGCTCGCGGGCGAAGCGGGTGGCATCGGTCAGCGCATTGCGGGCGATGCCGGCCAGCACGGTGCCGAGGAACAGCTGCAGGAACGGCGTGACCAGGGTGCGCTTGCCCTCCTCCACGGTACGCGTGCGGATGTCGCTGGCCTCGACCCTCACATTGCGCAGGTGCGTGGTGCCGCTGGCAGTCAGGCGCTGGCCCATGGCGTCGAAGTCGTCGACCAGTTCCAGGCCTTCGCGATCACGCGGCAGGATGAACCACACCGGCTGATCGTCTTCATCCAGTGCCACCGCGCTGACGTAGTCGGCAAACAGCGCGCCGGTACTGTAGAACTTGCTGCCGTTGGCGCGAAAGTGCTCGCCCTCGCGCACCAGGCGTGCGGCAATGGCACCGTTGGCGCCGCCCAGCTCCCAACCGGCGTTGCCGATCACCGCGCCGTCCAGGTAGCGGGCGAACCAGCGCTCGCGCTCCTGCTCGGCGCCGTCGGCGCGCGAGACCAGCAGGCCTTCGACGAAGGCGAAGCCGGGGCGCAGGGCCTGGGCGACGTTGGAGTCGACCGAGGCGACCTTCAGCAGCAGTTCGATCACATCACTGACACTGCCGCCGGGGCCGCCGTACTGTTTGGGGATGCGCACGGTGTAGAGTCCGGCTGCCGCGAGCTGGGCGATGGCTTCGTGGGGCAGCTGGCGTTCACGCTCGCGCTGGGCAGCGCCCTCGCCGATAGCGGGTAGCAGGGCCAGGATACGGGCCTTCAGTGCTGCAACGCTGGTGGCCGGGGTTTGGGTAGGAAAACGTTGAAACGTAGTCATGGTTCATTCCTTTAATTTCAGACTTGCACAGGTTCCCTGTGGGAGCCGGCTTGCCGGCGATGAGGCCGGCGCAGGCAATACACCTTGAGCAGCCTGTTCGGGCCCTATCGCCGGCAAGCCGGCTCCCACAGGGATTGCGTAGCTTTCAGATTTCGAGGGTCAGATCGCGATCTTCCAGAGCCGTGATTCGTCAAACAGGTCGAAGGCTTCGTGCGAAAGATCCAACGGCGGCACCACCAGCTCGGCACCGCTGCCGGGCAGGCGCGGCACCGCGCCGAGCAACCGCTGGGTGTACTCATGCGCAGGCCGCTCGAACAACTGCTCCACCGGCGCCTGCTCCACCACCTGGCCATGGCGCATCACCAGCACGTCGTTGCTGACATGACGGATCACCCCCAGGTCGTGGGAAATGAACAGGTAGGCCAGCCCCAGTTCATCCTGCAGGTCAGCCAGCAGGTCGAGCACCTGGGCCTGCACCGACACATCCAGGGCCGAGACCGGCTCGTCGCAGATGATCACCTTCGGCTCGCTGGCAATCGCCCGGGCGATCGCCACCCGCTGGCGCTGGCCGCCAGACAATTGCAAGGGCCGGCGCTGCGCCAGCGCCGCGGGGAGGCGCACCTGGTTGAGCAGCACGGCGATGCGCGCCGGCCTGGCCGCGGCTTCGATCCCCGCCACCTGCAAGGCGTCGTCGAGGATCTGCGCCACGCTCCAGCGCGGGTCGAACGAGCCCAGCGGATCCTGGTAGATCACGCTGATCTCCCGGCGCAACGGCCTGCGTACGGCCTCACTCACGGCATTGCCCGGCCGGTTCCAGGGCTGGCCGCGATAGAGCACTTCGCCCTGGTCGGGCTGCAGCAGCCCGAGGGCAATGCGCGCCACGGTGGTCTTGCCCGAGCCCGACTCGCCGACAATGCCCAAGGTGCGGCCGGCGCGCAGGGTGAAGTCGACACCCTGTACCACTTGGCGCAACAACCCGTCCGGGCCGAGGTAGCGCTTGCCCAGGCCACGGCCTTCGAGCAGCACGTCGCTGTGCAGGCGCGGGCGTGGCTCGCGGCGCACGCCCGCCCGCTCCGGTGACAGCCGGCTGCCGCGCGGGTGCTCGGCCGGCACCGCCGCCAGCAGTGCCTGGGTGTAAGGATGGCGTGGCTGGCGCAGCACCTGCTGCATCGGGCCCTGCTCCACCACCTCGCCGTGGCGCAGCACCACCACCTCGTCGGCCAGTTGCGCGACCACTGCCAGGTCGTGGCTGATGATCAGCAGCGAGGCGCCACGGGCCTTGATCTGCTGGAACACTTCCAGAATCTGCGCCTGCACCGTGGCATCCAGTGCGGTGGTGGGCTCATCGGCGATGACCAGCGCCGGGTCCAGCGCCAAGGCGCTGGCGATCAACGCCCGCTGCCGGAGGCCGCCGGACAGTTGCCCAGGGCGTTGGCGCGCACGCAACTCGACATCCGGCACACCCACCCGCCCAAGCAATTCATGCACCCGCTCGGCACGGCGGTGGCGGTCGCCGTACTGGTGAGTCTGCAGCACCTCGAGAATTTCCTTGCCCACCGGGCGCAACGGGTCCAGCGACACCAGCGCATCCTGCAGCACGAAGCCGATGTCCTTGCCACGCACCGAGCGCCACTGTCGCTCGCTCAAGTCCAGCAGATCATGGCCATCGAAACTCAGCCGACGGGCGCTCACCTGGGCCCGGGCACCGGCCAAGCCGACCAGGCTGCGGGCGCTGACACTCTTGCCAGAACCCGACTCGCCCACCAGCGCCACGCAACGGCCCGGCGCCAGGACCAGGGACAAGTCACGCACCACGCTGCGGCCCTCGAAGGCCACGTTCAGCCCTTCGACGATCAAGGTCTTGTCAGTCATGGCAGACGGCCCTCCAGGCGTTGTTGGATATAGCGGCCAGTCACCGTGGTGGCCAAGGTGGTGAGCACGATGAACAGGCCGGGGAAGAAGGTCAGCCACCAGGCATTGGCGATGAAGTCGCGGCCCATCGACAGCATGGTCCCCCACTCCGGTGCCGGCGGCCGTGCGCCCAGGCCGAGGAAGCTCAGTGCCGAGGCCCAGACGATGGCCTGGCCGACGCCCATGGTCAGGGTCACCAGCAGCGGCCGCATGGCGTTGGGCAACAGCTGGCGCAACACGATGCGTGAAGTCGGGTGGCCCAGCGCCCTCGCCGCTTCGATGTAGCCGGCATTGCGCACCGCCAACACCTGGCCGCGAACCATGCGCGCATAACCCGGTGCGCCACCCAGCCCGGTGGCGACGATCAGCGGGCCTACGCCGCTGCCGAACACCGCCACGAACAGCAGCGCCAGCACCATGCTGGGGAAGGCGAACAGCACTTCCAGCAGCCAGCCCACCGCCCGGTCTACCCGTGCGCCGCCAAGGCCGCCGAGCAAGCCCAGGGTGATGGCAATGGCCATGGAGATGGCCGTGGCCGCCACGCCGATCAGCAAGCTCTGCCGCGCCCCATGGATGATCCGCGCAAAGATGTCGCGGCCCGACTGGTCGGTGCCCAGCCAGTGCGCCCAGCTCGGCGGCTGGAAGGCGTCACGCGGGACGATGGCCAGCGGGTCGATACGGGTGAACCACCCCGGCGCCAGGGCTGCCAGCAGCAAGGCGAAGAGGAACAGGATGGCCAGGCTGGCACCCAGCGGTGGCAGTTTCAGGTGCCGCTGCCGGCGCTGCGGCGCAAGCGCCTGGTCGAGGGTCAGGTCAGTCATGCTGCGGCCTCCTGTTGCCGAGGGTCGATCCACTGGTACAGCAGGTCGACCAGAATGTTTGCCAGCACATAGCCGGCCGCTACCACCAGGCTGATGCCGATCACCAGCGGCAGGTCCTGGGCCTGCACCGCCTGGTACAGCTGACGGCCGACACCCTTGCGCGAGAAGATCACCTCGCACACCACCGCGCCGCTGATCAGCGCGCCGATGGCCCAACCCGACAGCGACACGCCTGGCAGCAAGGCATGGCGCAGGGCATGCCTGAAGCGCACCGCCAGGTCGCTCAGGCCACGGGTGCGGGCTGTGAGCACGAAGGGTTGTTCGAGGGTCAGTTCCAGCGATTCGCGGGTGACCTGGGCGATGAAGCCGGCCAACGGAATGGCCAGCGAAAACGCCGGCAGCACCAGGCTTGCGAAGCTGTCGCTGCCCGCTGGCGGGAACCAGCGCAGGCCGAAGGCGAACACCGCCAGCAGCACCACGCCGAGCCAAAAGTGCGGCAACGCCGCGCTGAGGGTTTCGGCCAGCGAGGCGATGCCACCGACCAGCCTGCCGCGCCCGGCGGTAACCACGGTCAGCAGCAGTACCAGCAGCCACGCCAGCACCAGGGCCGCGAGGGTCAGTTCCAGGGTCGCCCCACCCTGCTCGGCCAGCACACGGGTCACCGGCAGGTGCTGCGAATAGGACACCCCGAGGTCGCCTTGCAGCAGACGCCCGAGGTAGATCAGGTATTGCACCGCCAGTGGCTTGTCGAGGCCGTATTCCTGGCGTGCGGCCTCGATCGCTTCCGGCGTCGGGTTGCCACTGGGGCCGCCGAGAATCGCCAGCACCGGGTCGCCGGGCATCAGACGCAGGGCGAAGAAGGTCAGGGTCGCCACCGCCCACAGCACCAGCACGCCACCGCCAAGGCGGATGGCGGCGCGTCGGCCCAGGGCGGCCAGCCGTTCGCGGCGCGGGTCGGTCACGGCAAGCGCAGTCGTACTCATTTGTTCACCCATGCGTCATAGAGGTAGGTCACCGCCAGCGAAGGCTCCAGGCGCACGCCGTGGGCGGTCTTGTAGATGCCCAGGCGGGTGCTTTGCGGGTAAGTGGTCAGTTGCAGGTACTGCGCCGCCGCCTGTTGCTGCGCCTGCTGGTAGCGCTGGCGGCGCAGGTCGGCGTCCTGGGTGGCCAGGGCGCTGTCGAGCAGCGCGTCGAAGGTCGGATCGGCGTAGCCGGAGGAGTTCTGGTGATAGCCCCCTACCCCGGCCGGCTGCACGAAGGCGGTGGTGAAGATGATGCGCAGCACATCAGGGGTATTGGTGTTCCAGTAACCGATGCGGATGTCGTAGTCCCAGGTGGCCTGGCGCGCGGTGACCTGGGCGTCGCTCATCTGGTCGAGCACCAGCTCCAGGCCTGCCTGGCGGGTGGTGGCCTGGACCTGCTCCCAGAGGGTCAGCTCCGAAGGCGGCGTGCGCGCGCCGATCAGCACGACGGCGCGCAGGCGCTGGCCGTTCCGGGTCCGGTAGCCCTCGCTGTCGCGGCCGGTCCAGCCGGCTTCGTCGAGCAGCTTGGCGGCGCGCGCCGGGTCGTAGTCCTGGTTGCGCTCGAAGTCGCCGCTGTAGAACGGCGTGGCCACGCTGAGCGGGCCACCGGCGCGGGGGAACTCGCCGAAGTACACGCTCTTGAGCGCGCCGTCGACATCGGCGCTGCGCACGAAGGCCTCGCGCACGCGGATATCGTCGAACGGCGCGCGGCGCAGGTTGAAGGTGCCATTGGTGGGGTTGCCGGGGCGCTGGGCGATGATCAGATCGACATCCGGGTTGCGCCGCGCCGCCTCGTGCGACTCCGGTGGCAGCGTTTCGATCACGTCCACTTCACCGGCCTGCAGCGAAGCGAAGCGCACCGACGGTTCCTGGATGAACTTCCAGACGATCCGATCGAGGTAGGCCGGCCCTTGGTGCTGCGCGGTCGGCGGTGCCCAGTTGTAGTCCGGGTTGCGCACCAGCTCGACCTGATTCTGCCGGTCCCAGCGCACCACCTTGAACGGCCCGCTGCCGACTGGGCTTTCGCAGTTTTCGTCGCGGCTGCGGGTGAGCGCGGTGGGCGACTGGATGCCGAGAAAGCCCTGGGCCAGGACTTCGAGGAAGGCGGCGTAAGGGGTGGCCAGGGTGACCCGTGCGGTGTAGTTGTCCAGGACCTCGGTGCCTCGGTATTGGCGGATGTAGCCACCGGCAGTACTGGACTGGGTCTTGGGGTTGGCCATGTGGTCGAGGTTGGCTTTCACCGCTTCGGCGTTGAAAGGCGTGCCATCGGTGAAGTGCACGTCGCGGCGCAGGTGGAAGGTGTAATGCAGGCCGTCGGCCGAGACTTCCCAGCTGCTCGCCAGCCAGGGGCCGATCTGGCCGTTGCTCTCCATCGATACCAGCGAGTCGAGGTATTGCTGGGCGACGAACACCTGGGGCATGTCGCCGGCCACGTGCGGGTCCAGGCAGGTGGGTTCGCGGTCGGTGGCGTAGACCAGGGTGCCGCCGTGCTGTGGCTGGGTGCTTTGCGCGGTGTGATGCTCGGTGCGTTCGCAGCCGATCAGGGCCAGCGCGGCGCAGAGCGGGATCAGGGGGGAGATGGGTCGGTTCAAGGGCGCTCCTGCGGGGACTGGGCTTTGGAAGGCCTGTTGCAGGAGTTGTGCCGGGTTCAACGGGTTGATTTTGTTGGGGTTTGCCGGGTGGGTGGTGCTGGTGCGAGGGCAAAGTGTGTGGGGGGTGTTGGTAGGGCAACAGTCTGTTCCGGCCTCTTCGCCGGCAAGCCGGCTCCCACAGGTACCGCACAACGCCCAAGGGCGGTGGAGATCCCTGTAGGAGCTGGCTTGCCAGCGATGAGGCCAGTGAAGGCAATAGATGACTCAGTGCACCATGCCCAGCTCGGCATCATCCATCAGCGCCTTGGCCATCGCGCTCAGGTAGTGCGATGCCCAAATCATCATGGGCTTCTCTTCCATCAGGCCGATGATGGTCAGTTCTCGCACATAGCCCATCAGTTCCGAGGCCTGTTCGCGAGCATTCTGGCAAGGGATGCCGGGCTCGATGCGGAACAGCGGGTGGGTCCGGTTTTCGCCTTGGAAAAAGGTGGTCTTGCCGACCGTGAAATGGGTGTTGTCTGTGGTCATTGTTCGTTCTCCCTGAAATTTTCACTGCCTGGGCTGGCCTCATCGCTGGCAAGCCAGCTCCCACAGCGATCGCGTGGGCGCTGGAGATCCCTGTGGGAGCTGGCTTGCCAGCGATGAGGCCAGCCCAGACAACACATCACTTGAGCCCTAGTGCAAAGTCCTAGGCTCAGCCGGCATCTGCACCTGAATCAACATCGACTCAAGCATCACCCGCAGCGCCTCCATTTCATGCATCGACGCCGTCATCCAAATCGAAGCAGGCGATTTGGGCTACAGGCCCTGTTCAACTTGAACAGACGTGTTTCAACACGAATGATGTTGGCCAAAATTTCGCGCAGTGCCGATTTCAATGGCACACGGTGTATTCCAGTGACGATGACCACTCGTTCCACCGCTTGTGAGCCGCCCATTCCAGTGATTTTGATTCCGGCGATTGTTACCTACCCTGGCGTTGATGATGCTTGCTGGCCAAAACAGATTCTCTGCGGATGAGTGCCTGTCAGAAATTTCATACTTACTTTCTACAAACACTCCTCCAGGATGCAGCCTGCTAATCCTCATTGTCGTCGGCCAGACATGCTCTAGGCATGACGTGCTCGCCAAGGTGACAAGGGGAAAATAGCTCAAAGCCCCCTTGAATCAGGATCATACAAATGAATGCAGCATTCCCCCTGTTGTATACCAACGAAGTCTCGCCTGAGTTTCTTCGCACTCTGGACGACTCGCCATACACGGAGCAGCAGCTTGCCGGCTTCAATGAACAAGCCTTGGCGATTGTTAGTAAGAATCAGGTTTACGCTAGAGCCCATCCCCCGATCGGCATTTACCGAGTGGCCACCGAGGGCAGCCAAACGCGTAATGGCGGGGTGATACAACAAGCGACAGCTCCGCTGGTATTCACTTTGGACAACGGTCAGCCGGCACGCGCAGCGCAGAAAGGTGATTATGTTGTGTATGACGATGGCCGCATGGCTCAAATCGTAACGGGCTCGGGTGAAGACAATAGCAATGTTGCCCTAGTCGGCAGCTACCTCAGCAATGGTGACGAGATTATCAATACGCTCCAAGGCGCCTGCTTGTTCGTGGTGCGTGAAGGTGTGCCGAAGGCTGAAGATTTTCTACCCGCTATCGAGGGCTGAGCCATGAGGCGTGGCACTGCTTGATGGTTGTTCAGTGTCGCGCTGTTGAAATAAATTTGACGGTCAGTTTACGGTCGAAATCAGCTTGGGCTCAATTGAGTGAAACGGAGAAAAATCAATGAATAAAGGATATTTCATTGGCCTGGGTGATAAAACCACCTGCGGCGGGAAAGTGCTGGAAGGTGATCACAGAATCAACTTTTTTGGTGTCCTTCATTCTCGCGAAGGTGATCTGGTCTCATGCGGGAAGGACGGGAAAACGTATCGGATCGTCGGCGGCATTTCGCATATGGAGAGCCATGGCAGGCTCATGGCCGGCACACTGAATAGCTTCAGCGATTGCCCCTGCAAAGCCGGACTGATTCCTTCGATCTATCACGCCACCTATCAAAATGAGGTACGCCCTACAGCACGAACCACTACGGCTGTTGCCCAGCCATCAGCTCCTGCCGTTACTACCCACACGGTAACATCAAGTCAATCCATCTTCGCCCCTACATCCGTCATTCCAACGCCAGCAGAGAAGAAGCCAGATCCTGCCGCTTGCAATCACCCAGACATGATGGAAGAGCTGGCGAGTTACATTGCTGGGGAAATGAACGCCAACATTCACGATCCGGCCGTGCTGGAGATGAAAGCACTGATAAACTACGACACTAGCAATGCGGCAAAGGAGTTCGTTAAACTTCCTTGGTACGCCAGACTAGCTGGCCCACAGGATTTCAACACTATTGCATGGACGAAGAAGCTTGGGGCCATGATCATTTGGACGAAAAAAGTGGGTCAGGACATGGAATGGGATCACAAGCCAAAGCTTCGCAAGCTCTTCCCCGGCGTGCGCCACAAACAGGGAAAGTACGATTACTTCTTTGACATCTGGTCAAACATCCATTACGGATACGTTGGAGTAGCGGGTGGAATTTCAGAGAGCGTCCTTCTGGATGGAGCGGGAGTCGAGCAGATTGGTTCGGACATCAAAAGGTGGCTTGAAGATCGCCAGAAAAACCCTGGCCCGCATCTGACAGCGAGTCTATTTGACGGACTGCGAGCATTTGATGATGTTGCCGATAGAGTGTCGATCAGTATCGGCGTGAAGCTCTACAAACAACACCCAAGCGGCGGTATTACAGCAAGGATAATCATGGACGAAGTGTTGGCGGTAGCGCCAGAAAACTGGGGAGATGGAGTGCGTGTCCACGAGTGCAATTAAGCCCCGACCAAGGTACATGCGGTGGATATGGATTCCAGTAGTATTTCTGGCCATCAGTCATTGGGATATCGCGCTCCCTACTGTCACCGTCCACTACTCCAAGGAAGGACACCAAGAGTTCCGATACATCTGGAACGTCAAAGACAGGATTTACAAGGGAGGAATGCTCCCCGGCGGTGGCGCAGTTGATAACGGCTTTCTATTCCCTGATGACGAATTTTTTATGGAATTTTCTTGGTGGAGCAAAAAAGAAGGTCGTAATCATTGCATCAGTATCACACCAAAATGGCCGAGCACCGACATCTATCTCGACGCAAACGGCAACATTGACCTGCGGAAAGAAAGTGGTACTGATGCAGATCGCTTGAAAGAGTGCCGATGGGACTTAGCCAAGCCCTGAGTAGTCGCCAGCACTTGCAAAAATCAACATGTTGAAACCAAAACAACATGAGATTTCAGCCGATTCACGCCCCTATTTACACGCCTATATCGTAATCAGAACGTCAAGAGAACTCACCTGGAGTGAGGTCACCGCCTCGGATATTTTGCGCCTTGCTTCAAAGGATGCGACTCAGGCTGGGGCGGCACAGTTCCGTTTGAAACATGGCGGACGATTGGGCTGGCCTCATCGCTGGCAAGCCTGATCCCAAAGGGTACTGCGCAGTTCTCGGATGTTGCGCAGTACCTGTGGGAGCCTGCTTGCCGGCGATGAGGCCATTTCAGTCAACAGAGCACTCAGTGCATCATGCCCAGCTCGGCATCATCCATCAGCGCCTTGGCCATCGCGCTCAGGTAGTGCGATGCCCAGATCATCATGGGCTTCTCCTCCATCAGACCTATGATGGTCAGTTCTCGCACATAGCCCATCAGTTCCGAGGCCTGTTCGCGGGCATTCTGGCAGGGGATGCCGGGCTCGATTCGGAACAGGGGGTGGGTGCGGTTTTCGCCTTGGAAAAAGGTGGTCTTGCCGACCGTGAAATGGGTGTCGTCTGTGGTCATTGTTCGATCTCCCTGAAATTCTCACTGCCTGGGCTGGCCGCTGGCAAGCCAGCTCCCACACCGATCGCGTGGTCGCTAGAGATCCCTGTGGGAGCCGGCTTGCCGGCGATAGGGCCAGCCCAGACAACACATCACTTAAGCCCTAGTGCAAAGTCCTGGGCTCAGCCGGCATCTGGACCTGAATCAACATGGACTCAAGCATCACCCGCAACGCCTCCATTTCATGCATCGACGCCATCATCAGAATCGAAGCAGGAGATTTGTGCTGCAGACGCAGAGCCTGATGGATCACGGTGTGCGCACACAGCGCGTAGTCCGTGGCCTGGATGAGGGTGTCTTCGAGGGAATGGTTGTGCGGTGGATCGGGGACAATTTTCAGCATAGGTAGTATCCGTTTTTGGGGCGACCACCCACTGCTGTCAAACAGAAGGGTGGCAGCTGTGCATAGGTTGACAGACCGGCGGATACCAGAACCGGCGCACGCGAGCGTGCCCCATGCACAGCCGCCATAAAACGGCAAAGCAATGCAAGGTATCTCGTTACGGCCTGTCAAAGCCGCGTCGTCGAAAATCAACGACAGGCCGAGACTAGAGGTGTGCTCAGGCGACCGCAACGAGAAAAAGGCGGTAAGAGTATCTTTGGGAAATGTCCTACAAGAAAGAGGTTAAAACTGATTATTTTCATGCCTCGACAACAAAAACGCCTTCATGCCACCTCCCCCTGCCGGCTCCACAACCGATGGTAATACCCCCGCCGCGCCAGCAACTGCGCATGGCTTCCATCCTCGACAATCCGCCCACCATCGAACACCACGATCCGATCCAGATGCGCCACGGTCGACAACCGATGCGCCACCACGATCACTGTCTTGTCTTCCATGATCTCGTCCAACTTGTCCTGAATGTACCGCTCGGTAATCGAATCCAGACTCGACGTCGCCTCGTCCATCACCAGGATCGGCGCGTTCTTGAGCAACACCCGGGCAATCGCGATGCGCTGCCGTTGGCCACCGGACAACTTCACGCCACGCTCCCCCACCAGCGAGTCGAACCCCAACTCCATGGACTCGATGAAATCCCGCGCCCCTGCCCGGTCGATGGCAGCCTGCAAGGCATCGTCCCCAGCATCGAGGCGACCGTAATGAATGTTCTCGCGAATACTGCGGTGGAACAGCCCTGGCTCCTGCGGGATCAATCCAACCTGCTCATGCAGCGAATGCTGGGTGACCGTGCGCACGTCCTGGCCATCGATCAGTACCTGACCGTCATCAACGTCATACAAACGCAGCAGCAACCCCAGCAGCGTCGACTTGCCCGAGCCTGAAGCGCCCACCAAGCCCACCCGCTGGCCAGCCGGGATATGCAGGTTCAGACCCTGGAAAATCGGCCGCCCAGGGTGATAACCGAAGGTCACGTCAGCAAACCGCACCTCACCGCGCTCCACCTTCAAGTCCCGCGCCTCGCTCGCATCGCGCACCTCGTGCGGACGCACCAGAGTACGCACGCCGTTGGCGATGTTGCCCGTGGCCTCGAAGAATTCCAGCAGGCGCCGTGACAGGCCGGCCACGTCGGCGATGATCATCAGCGACAGGCTGGTGGCGGTGACGAAGGTGGCGATGTCGATGCTGCCGCGCTGCCACAGCCACAGCGCCAGCAGCAGGATGCCGAGCTTGAGCAGCACACCGCAGGCGTTCTGCAGCCAGCGGATCTTCTCCATGTAGCCCAGCGAGCGATCCGCCGCCGCCACCTCGCGGTCGAGAAAACGGCCCAGGTAGCCATGCTCGTAAGGGTGGCGGGCGAACAGGCGGATGTTGGTGAGGTTGGTGACCGCATCCACCACCTTGCCGGTGCTCACACTCCGCGCGGCGGCGAAGTCGCGGGCCAGTGGGTGGCTGCGGCGGGCGAGGAACCAGCACAGGGTGAGAAAGCCCACGGCCCACAGGCCCATGAAGGCGGCCAGCCAGGCGTTGGCGGTGGCCAGCAGGATCACCGCCAGGGTCAGGGTGGCCAGCAGCGGGATCAGGTCGAAGATGAGGATCGCCAGGGTCTGGGTGGTGCCCAGCGCCACTTCGCTGATGCGGTGCGCCAGGGCGCCGGCGAATTCGCTGGTGATGTAGCGGTGCGAATGGCGCTGCAGGTAGGCGAACAGGGCCTGGGTCACGGCGCGCCGCTGCCGGGGTACGGTGTGGATGTGCAGGCCGCTGGCCAGGCGCATGCTGAGCATTTCCACGGCCAGCAACGCGGCGAAACCGGCCAGGGGCCAGGCCAGGGTGTCGATGGCGCGGGCGGCTTCGAGGCCCTGGCTGACCAGGCGGGTGATCTGGCCCAGTTGCCAGGGGACCAGGACGGCGCAGAGTACCGACACGGTCTGCAGGGCGAGCATGCCGCTGTAGGCCAGGGGGTGGCGCAGGATGAAAGCGCGGACGAAGGCCGTGGGGGTGTCGGGTAGGTGGCGGATGTCCCAGCCATCGGGGAGGCGGTGGGTCGATGTCACGGTGGTTTCCTCAGTGTTCAAGGTGCTGCCACTGGCCCTATCGCCGGCAAGCCGGCTCCCACAGGAGTACCACCGGTCTCGAGTGCGGCGGGGTACCTGTGGGAGCCAGCTTGCTGGCGATAGGGCCAGTGGCTTCAAACAGCAATCCGGCTGACCCAGCGCGGCTGCGCGGGCGGCAGGCTGGGCACGGCATCGAGCAATGCGCGGGTATAGGCATGACGCGGCTGGCGCAACACCTGCGCAGCACTGCCCTGCTCCACCACCCGCCCGCCCTGCATCACCAGCACCTGGTCGCTGACCTGCTCGACCACACCCAGGTCATGGGAGATGAACAGGCAGGCCAGGTTCAGCTCGGCCTTGAGCTCGGCAAGCAACGCCAGGATCCGCGCCTGCACCGACACGTCCAGCGCCGAAACCGGCTCATCCAGCACCAGCACCCGCGGTTTCATGGCCAGCGCGCGGGCAATGGCGATGCGCTGGCGCTGACCACCGGAAAGCTCCAGCGGGCGCCGGTCGAGCAGCGGCGTTGGCAGTTGCACCCGCTCCAGCAACCTCGCCGCCTCGGTACGCCGCAAGCCGCGCGGCACGCCGGCCTGGGCCAGCGCTTCGGACAACACGCGCAACACGGTAAAGCGCGGGTCGAACGAGGCCAGCGGGTCCTGGAACACCACCTGGATGCCCTGGCGTACCCGCCGCTGCTGCTCGCCCGAGAGCCCCACCCAGTCCTCGCCGGCGAACTGCACGCTGCCGTGCTCCGGGTGTTCCAGGCCGAGCAGGATGCGCCCCAAGGTGCTCTTGCCAGAGCCGGACTCGCCCACCACGCCCAGGGTCTGCCCCGCGCGCAATGTCAGCGAGACATCCTTGAGTACCTGACGCAGCTGGCCATCCGGCCCCTTGAACGACTTGCCCAGGCCGCGGGCCTCCAGCAACACCGGTTGCTCGCTCACGGCGTTCTCCACCAGGGCCAGCGCAGGGCCTGAAGGACGCTGAAAATGCACCGCCCGCGCGGCACTGAGCAGGCGTTGGGTATAAGGATCCTGCGGGTCCTGAAGAACCTGTTCGGCACTGCCCTGCTCCACCACTTCACCCCCGCGCATCACCGCCACCCAGTCTGCCAGGCGCGCAACCACCGCCAGGTCATGGCTGACCATCAGCAAGCTGTTGTCGCGCTCACGCAACTGCTCCAGCAGGTCGAGGATCTGCGCCTGCACCGTGGCATCCAGCGCCGTGGTCGGCTCGTCGGCAATCAACAGGCGTGGCTGGCAGGCAATGGCCGAGGCGATCAGGGCACGCTGGCGCAAGCCGCCGGACAGTTGCCAGGGATACTGCCGAGCCCGCACCTCCGGCTCGGGCACGCCGACCTGGCGCAACAACTCGAGCACGCGCAAGCGTCGCTGTTCGGCGCCCAGGCCGGTGTGTAGCAGCAATGGCTCCTCGATCTCGGCACCCACCCGGCGCAGCGGGTCGAGCGACCCCAGCGCATCCTGCATGACGAAGCCGATGTGCCCGCCGCGCAAGCGCTGCCAGGTAGCTTCATCGACGCCGAGCAGATCCCGCCCGGCGAAGGCCAAGCGTTGCGCCTGCACCTGCGCGCCCTGCCCGGTCAGGCCGACCAGGGTGCGCGCCGTGACGCTCTTGCCCGAGCCCGATTCGCCGACCAGCGCCAGGCACTGCCCGGCGTGCAGTTGCAGGCTTACGCCATGCACCACGGGCACGCCGTTGAAACTCACCCGCAGGTCACGGATATCCACCAGCGGTCCCTTCTTTTCAAAGCTGTTCATGCGCGTCTGCCCTCGCTGCGCCGCAGCCAGTCACGGCCGATGACGGTGATGGAAATAACGGTCAAGGTGATTGCCAGCGCCGGCCAGGCCATCAGCCAGGGGGCGTTGGCCATGAAATTGCGGGCCACGGCCATCATCGCGCCCCACTCGGCGGCGGGCGGTGGCGCACCGAATCCGAGGAAGCTCAATGCCGCGGCGGCGGTGATCGACCCACCCAGGCCAATACAGGCGAGGATCAGCACCGGCTGCACGGCATTGGGCAGGACGTGCCCGAGCACCACGGCCAGCGGCCGGCGGCCCAGGGTCAGCGCCGCCTCGACGAAGCCGGCGTGGCGGATGGTCAGGGTCTGGGCCCGCACCAGCCGCGCGTAACGGGGCACCGAGGCGATGCCCACGGCGAGGATGAGGTTGCTGGTGCCCTGGCCGAACAGGGTGATGATCACCAGCGCCAGCAGCAGGTCGGGGAAGGCCAGCAGGACGTCGACGGCGCGCATCAGCAGGTTGTCCAGCCAGGCGGGCGCCAGGCCGGCGAGCAGCCCGAGCAGTGTGCCCAGGCCAAGGCCGACCAGGGTCGCCGCCAGGCCGATGAGCAGCGATGGGCGGGCGCCGTGGATCAGCCGGCTGAGCACATCGCGGCCGTTTTCGTCGGAGCCCAGCCAGAAGACGCTGCTGGGCGGGTGGTAGGCCAGGCGGGCGTCGGCGGCCAGGGGGTCGGTGGGGGCCAGCCAGCCGGGGGCGGCTACTGCCAGCAACAGCAGGGCGAGCAGGGTCCAGGCCAGGTACAGGCCGGGGCGGGATAGCCAGCGGGGGCGCGTAGTTAAAGTGAGGGGTGATGAGGCGATCGCGTTCATGACTGTCCTTCTGATCCAGCGCTGTCTGAGGGAGCCGGCTTGCCGGCGATGCGGGCACCGCGGTGCATGGCACCGGCTGCGCCGGTGATCGCCGGCAAGCCGGCTCCCACAAAAGAAAAAGGCGCCTGCCGAGCGCGGGCTACGGGGCTGGGTTGGGCAGGCGCCGGTGAACTGCCTGAATCTCGGCCAGCACTTCGTCACTCAGCTGCACCTCCAGCGCACCGAGGTTTTCCTGCAGCTGCAGCAAGGTGGTCTGCCCGGTAATCGCGCTGGCCACGAACGGCTGGCGGATGACGAAGGCCAGGGCCAGTTGCGCCGGGGTCAGGCCATGCTCGCGGGCAATCTGTACATAGCTGGCAATGGCGCTGTTGGCCTCGTCGCTGCCATAGCGATTGAACGTGCGGTACACCGACGACAACCGCGAGCCCTCGGGCCGTGCGCCGTTCAGGTACTTGCCGGTCAGCGCGCCGAAGGCCAGCGGCGAATAGGCCAGCAGGCTGACGCCCTCGCGGTGGCTGAACTCCGACAGGCCGTTCTCGTACAGGCGGTTGAGCAGGCTGTAGGGATTCTGGATGCTGGCGATGCGCGCCAAGCCCCGGTCTTCGCTGTGGCGCAGGAACTGCGCCACAGCCCAGGGGGTTTCATTGGACACGCCAATGTGGCGAACCTTGCCGGCCTTGACCTGCTCGTCCAGCACCGCCAGGGTTTCTTCGACGGCCGCCGTTTCCGGGTGGTCGTCGGCATAGGGGTATTCGCGGATGCCGAAGAAGTTGCTGGTGCGGTCGGGCCAGTGCAGTTGGTAGAGGTCCAGGTAGTCGGTCTGCAGGCGGCGCAGGCTGCCTTCCAGGGCGGCGACGATGTGCTTGCGGTCGTGGTGCGACAGGCCATCGCGGATGTGCGCCTGGGCGCCGGGGTCGCGGGCGGGGCCGGCGATCTTGCTGGCCAGCAGGAGCTTGTCGCGGTTGCCGCGGGCTTTGATCCAGGTGCCGATGTAGCGCTCGGTGGTGGTCCAGGTTTCGGCGCGGGTGGGCGTGGGGTACATCTCGGCGGTGTCGATGAAGTTGATGCCGGCGGCGATGGCGGCGTCCAGTTGCTGGTGGGCGTCTTGTTCGGTGTTCTGGTGGCCCCAGGTCATGGTGCCGAGGCTGAGGAGGCTGACTTGGAGATCGGTGTGGCCTAGGCGGCGGTAGTGCATGGGGGGGGATCCTTGAGTTATGTAGTGGGGTTGAGATCTTGGGGCTGCTTTGCAGCCCTTTCGCGACACAAGGCCGCTCCTACAGAAACCGCGATCCTCTGTAGGAGCGGCCTTGTGTCGCGAAAGGGGCGCGCAGCGCCCCTCAAACAGCCGACGCGACCTCGCGCCGAGCCTCGGAAAACTGGTTCACCGCCCTGGGCAAACCCAGGTGCTCACGCAAGGTCGTGCCGCTGTACTCGGTCCTGAACAACCCCCGCTTCTGCAGCAACGGCACCACCTCCTCGACGAACACCCGCGCCCCCGACGGGAACATGTCAGGCATGATGTTGAACCCATCCCCCGCCCCCGCCAGGAACCATTCGGCCAGGGTGTCGGCCACCTGCTCCGGCGTGCCCACCGCCAACCGATGCCCCACCAGAATCCGCCGCGACAGCTGGCGAATGGTCAGGTTCTCACTGCGCGCCAGGTTCAACTGGGCCTCCAGAAACCCATGGGACCCGCGCTCGAAATCCGCCACCGCACCAATCCTCTCCCACGGCAGCGGCGCATCCGGGTCCAGCTCGCTGGCATCGATCCCGATGCGCCCGGCCACCTGTTGCAACAGCCCATGTTCGCCATGCCAGGCATTGAGCTCGTCGAAGCGGGCATGGGCCTCGGCCTCGGTGCTGGCGATCACCGTCGACAACCCCGGCATGATCTTCAGGTGCTCGGGGTTGCGCCCCCAGGCCTTGGCCCGGGCCTTCATCTCGCGGTAGAAGGCCTGGCCGTCAGCCAGGGTGGTCTGGGTAGTGAAGATCGCATCGGCATAGCGCGAGCCCAGTGCCTTGCCGCCCTCGGAAGAGCCGGCCTGCACCAGCACGGGCCTGCCCTGGGGCGAACGTGGCAGGTTCAGCGGGCCGCGCACCTGAAAATGCTGGCCCTTGAAGTCCAAGGTGTGGACCTTGCGCGGGTCGGCGAACCGCCCGGCGGCGCGGTCACCGATGATCGCGTCGTCTTCCCAGCTGTCCCACAACTTCAGGGTCACGTCGACGAACTCCTCGGCGCGCCCGTAGCGGTCCACATGCAGCGGCGCACCGGTCAGGCCGAAGTTCTGCGCCGCCGCGTCACCGGCATTGGTGACCACGTTCCAGGCCGCGCGGCCAGCGCTGATGTGGTCGAGCGAGGCGATGCGCCGGGCCAGGTTGAACGGCTCGTTGTAGGTACTGGAGCAGGTGGCGATCACGCCGATGCGTTCGGTGGCCGCGGCCACGGCGGTCAGCAGCACGGTCGGCTCCAGGCGCCCGCCCGGCTGGGCGGACACATCCGGCGGCAGCGCCGGGCCGTCGGCGAGGAAGATCGCGTCCAGGCAGCCGCGCTCGGACAGCTTGGCGATGTCGCGGTAGTAGTTGACGTCGATGTAGGCATCGATCGCCGCCTCACCCTGGCGCCAGGCGCCCGAGTGCGAACCGAAGCCGAGGATGTTCATGCCCAGGCTCATCTGTTTGGTGCTCATGGTGATTCTCCTGATCAGACCGCGCTGGCTTCGTCGCCGCTGCCCTGCCCTTCGCTGGCGGCGGCATGGCGGGCACGCCAGGCCTGGGCCGGGCTGATGCCGTTGAGGTAGTAGTTGCCCAGCGCCTGTTCGCGCTGGATCGCCGGGTTGTGCGAGGCCAGGGTGCGCGCGTTGCGCCAGTGGCGGTCGAGGCTGCGGGCGCGGCTGGTGGCCGAGGCGCCGCCGACTTCGAAGAGCAAGGTGCTGGCCTCCAGTACCTGCGGCAAGACCACCTGCTGGGCCTGGAAAGTGTGGATCTCGGCGTCGGTGTACAGCTGCTCGGGCACCTCACCCGCCTGGCCGGCCTCGAACACCGCCTGCAGGCTCTGGCCCACGGCGCTGACTTGCGCCTCGGCGGCGAAGGCCAGGCTGGCCAGGCGGCCCACCACAGCCTGCACCAACGGGTCCTCGGCAGGATGCGACTGACCTGGCACGCCGAAGGTACGGGTGCGGCCCTGGACGAAGGCCACCGCATCGGCCAGTACCGCGCGGCCGATGCCCGCCAAGGTGGCCAGGTGCACCGCCTGGTAGAACGCGGTGAGGTACGACTCGGCGCGCAACTCGCCCTTGGCGAAGCGGCGCAGCAGGTGCTCGGCTTGCACGCGTACCTGGGTGAAGCGCGTGGTGCCGCTGCCGGTCAGGCGCTGGCCGAAACCGTCCCAGTCATCCTCCCGCTCCACCCCCGGCGCCCGCGTCGGCACCGCCAGGCTGACGAAGTCGTCGCCGTGGTTGGCGACCGCCGCCACCCAGTCGGCGTACAGCGTGCCGGTGCAGTAGTACTTCTCGCCGTCCAGGCGGTAGCCATCGTCGCCGTCGCTCAGTTGCACGGTGTTGCCAGTGCTGTCGGTGCGCTCGGCCATGGCTGCGCCCCACAACTCGCCGGCCACCACACGCGCGAACCAGTAATCCTGGGAGGCGGCGTCGTTGGACGACAGCCGCCCTTCGACGAAACCGAAGTGGGCACGGAAGATCTGCGGCAGGTTGGCGTCGGCCTGGCCCAGGCGCACCAGTTGGCGCAGCAACTGCGGTAGGGTGGCGCCGAGGCCGCCATGGCTGCGCGGCACGCGCACGGCGCCGAGGCCGGCTTCACGCAGCCAGGCCACCGGCTCGTAGGCCAGGGTGCGTTGCTGCTCGCGGGCCACCGCGCCTTCGGCGATGCGTGCATAAATGGGCGCAAAGTGCGCATCCAGTTCGGCGTCGGTAATCGGGGTTTGACTCATGACAGTTCCTTTCTCGTGAATTCAGGGACGCGTGGTGCGCGGGTCGATGGCCTGGGTCGCCAGGTCCACCAGCAGGTTGACCAGCACGTACAGGGCGGCCGCCAGCAGGGTCACGCCGAGCACCAGCGGCACGTCCTTGTTGGCGGTGGCGTCGAGCATCAGCCTGCCGATGCCCTGGCGGCCGAACAACAGCTCCAGCACCACCGCGCCACCGAGCAGGCTGGCGAAGACGAAGCCGGCCAGGGTCACCAGCGGCACCAGGGCGTGGCGCAAGGCATGGCGCAGGCGCACGGCGGTGTCGGACATGCCCCGGGCGCGGGCCTGGGTGATGAAGGGTTGTTCCAGCACCTGCTCCAGCGACTGGCGCAGCACCTGGGCCAGCACCGCCGCTATCGGCAGCGCCAGGGCCAGGCTCGGCAACACCAGCGAGCGCCAGCCGCGCGAGCCGGACGGCGGCAGCAGGTGAAAGTGGAAGGCGAACGCCAGCAGCAACAGCGTGCCGATGACGAAGTTGGGCGCCGACGACAGCACCAGCTCGATCCCCGACACCAGCGCCCGCAGGCGTCGGCCACGGTTGGCGGTGAGCAGTGCCGAGACCAGGGCAATCAGCACGGCCAGCAAGGCTGCGCTGCTAGCCAGGGCCAAGGTCGCGCCGAGCTGCTCGGCAATCGCCTGGCCGACCGGGATGCGCAGCCGGTACGACTCGCCCAGGTCAGCGTTGGCCAGGCGTGCCAGGTAGTGGCCGTACTGCACCCACAGCGGCTGGTCCAGGCCATATTCGGCGCGTACCTGGGCGAGCATCTCGGGGGTCGGCATGGCATCCGGGCCGCCGAGGATCGCCAGGGCGGTATCGCCGCCGCTGTACTGCACGCCGAGGAAGGTCAGGCTGGCCGCCGCCCAGAGCACGATCACGCCGTCGCGCAGGCGACGCAGCAGGGTTGCCAGCAGCTTCATGGTTGCTCCTTTGCCAGCCACACGCTGGTGAACAGGGGAACGTTGTGCGAGCCGTCGAACAGCACACCGCCGACGGCCTTGCGGTAGGCCAGCAGCATCTGGCTCTCCACCGACGGCACTGCCGGCACGGTCTCGGCCAGGCGTTGCTGGGCCTGGCGATACAACGCGCGGCGCTGGGCCGGGTCGGTGCTGCGGCGGGCTTCGCCGAGCAACTGGTCGAGGCTGGCGTCGCGAAAATGCCCGACGTTCTGGCCGATCATTCGCGCGCTGGGGATCGACTGGCTGTGGTAGAGGATGTACAGGCCGTCGGCGGTATTGGTGTGCCAGTAGCCGCCGCCGATGGCATCGAAGTCGCCGGCGTAGCGCAGGGCCATGACCCGGGTGATCGGCAGCAGCTCGATCTGCAGGTCGAAGCCGACCTTGCGCAGGTCGGCCTGGGCGGCGACCGAGACGTTGGCCGGGAACGCCGGGTTGTCGTAGGTCAGCAAGGTGGCGCCCAGACGCTGCCCGTCGCGGGTACGGAAACCCTGGCTGTCGCGGCCGGTCCAGCCGGCGGCATCGAGCAGGCGGCCGGCTGCGGTGGGGTCGAAGGCCAGGGCATCGCGGGCCACCGGGTCGTAGCCGGGGGTGTTGACGGCGAGGAAGTCGCCCTTGGCCAGGTACTCGCCGAAGCCGGAGATCCAGGCCAGGCCGTCGCGGTCGATGGCCTTGGCCACCGCCTGGCGGACCTGTACATCGTCGAATGGCGCGCGCTCGACGTTGAAGGTGATGCTGCGCGCAGGGTTGCCCTTGCGGATGCGGTTGCGCAGGGTCAGCGCCGGGTTGGCACGGATCGCCGCGGCGTTCTGCGCGGGGGCGTCCAGAGCCATGTCGCTGTCGGCGGCTTCCAGCGAGGTGTAGCGGATCATCGCTTCGGGCACGTAGCTCAGCTCGATGCCGTCCAGGTAAGCCTCGCCTGGGTGGCCGATGGCGGGCGGCGCCCAGTGGTAGCCAGGCCGGCGAGCGAAACTGGCGCCCTGGTCGCGCACCCAGCCGGTCAGCACGAAGGGACCGGTGCCGATCGGCTGGCTGGCAATGCTCTTGGGCGCATCGAGGATCTGTCGGGGCGAGATCATGCCCAGCCAGGCTTGCGACAGCACATCGAGAAACGGCGCGTAGGGCGTGCGCAGGGTCGCCTCGAAGGTGAAGTCGTCGACTACCCGGCCCTGCAGGTACGGGGCGATGTAGGCGGCGGCCAGCGGCGACTTGGTCTTCGGGTCGCGCATGTGCTCCAGGTTGACCCGGACCGCTTCGGCATCGAAGCGTTCGCCGTCGCTGAAGGTGACATCGTCGCGCAGGTGGAAGGTGTAGGTCAGGCCGTCGGGGCTGATGTCCCAGCTTTTGGCCAGCCACGGCGTGAGGGTGCCGTCCTCGGCTTGATACACCAGGCAATCGAAAAGGATGCGGCCCAGCCACTGCATGTTGCCGTTGGACTGGGCATGGATATCGAAGCTGCCGGCATCGCTCGAGGCGGACACGCGCAAGGTGCCGCCCCGCTCGCCCACGCGTTGCTCGACGAAGTCGCTGGCCGGGTAGCGCATCACGCCGTTCACCTCGGTCACGGTTTCACCGTTGAGGGTGCCAGTGGTCTGCGTTGGCGTGGCTGGCGAGCAGGCGGCAATAAATAAAGCGCTGCCCAACAACCATGGCTGAATGAAATGATTCATCGAATGCAGCGACTCCCTTCTCTATACAGGCCAATTGCCTTTTATGCCAGAAGGGGTATTGCAGTTGTCGTGCCAGCTTGTTGCCCGCGTATTTACTACGCCAACTCGGTATTGATCGCATTACAACTGAACAAACTGCTCATCCACTGTTGCAATACAAACAGCCACCACGCTGCGGGCCCCTGTTGGAGCAGGCTTGCCCCGCGAAACAAGCACCGCGGAGGATGGCACCGGCTTTGCCGGTGTTCGCGGGACAAGCCGCTCCCACAGACAGAATGGGTATTTATATATAACCGGCACTGTCTGGCTTACAACAGCGACACAACAAAATTTATTATTCCGTTCAATATTCAAGTTAGAACTTGCGGCCACCCCCCAGAACTTCCGGCACTTTGCCAGCTGGCACAGAAACTGCTCTTACTGTTTTCGACAGGCCTGACTATGCCCATAGAACGCCGAGGTACCTACGATGACTTTCAAGGAATACAACGATGCGTGCGATCCAACCCCATCCACTGCGCCTGGCCATCCGCCACGCCGCCCTGGCCACAGCCGCTACGGCCCTGCTGGCCCCGTTCACGGTTTCAGCGGCTGACCAGACCCTCGGCACGGTGACCGTGCAGGGCGCCAAGCAGAGCGAAGTACAACAGGCCGCCAGCGCCCTGGCCGAAGTGCCGGGCGGCACCAGCGTGGTCGACAGCGAAGAGGTCGCCAAGGGCCGCACCGCGACCCTGCAGGACACCCTCGCCTACCAGCCCGGGGTGTTCGTGCAGTCCACCGGCGGCAACGACGCCGCCAAGATCTCGATCCGTGGCTCCGGCGCCAACACCTCGCCGGGCTACTTCCGCGAAGGCATCAAGTTCCTCTTCGACGGCCTGCCACTGACCGGCCCAGGCGGCACCCCCTACGAATTCCTCAACGCCGCCGGCGTGAACTACACCGAGATCCTGCGCGGGGCCAACGCCTTCCAGTACGGCGCGCTGACCCTCGGCGGCGCGGTCAACTTCGTCAACCACAGCGGCTACAGCGCCCCGGGCCTGCGCCTGCGCGCCGAGGCCGGCAGTTACCACTACCAGAAGCAGACCATCAGCTACGGCGGCGTCGAAGGCGACCTGGACTACTACCTGCAGGCCGACAACTACCGCAACGAAGGCTACCGCGACTATAGCCTGGCGAAGAGTTCCGGCATCGTCGCCAACGCCGGCTACCGCTTCAGCCCGAAACTGGAAACCCGCCTGCTGCTGCGCTACCGCGACGAAACCCACAACGACCCCAGCGCCACCACCCTGGACAACGCCCTGCACCACCCCCGCCGCGCCAGCGCCACGGCAGAAAGCAGCGGTGCCGGCGCGCGCCGCCCCGGCAGCATCTGGGTGGGCAGCAAGACCACCTACACCTTCGACGACGATGCCCGCCTGACCTTCGGCGCGTCGTACCACGACTACCGCCACACCAACAGCCCGCGCAGCCCGAGCAACCCCAGCTACTGGGACTGGCATGACCTGGGCCTGCTGCTGGGCTATGACCGCGTCGACGCCCTGTTCGGCCTTGAGAGCCGCAGCAACATCGCCTTCACCTCCACCCAGCATTTGCGCGGCGGGGTGAACTCGGCCAACGATGACAAGGTGTCGCTGAAGAAGGTCGACTACCAGGACTCCTTCGACCGGGTGATCGCCTTGGGCAACGACCTCAACCTGGTCGACAACCTGTGGCTCACCAGCGGTGTGTCGTTCATCAACGTGCGGCGCAAGGTCGACATCGATCACGCGGTCAACCGCAACACCACCACCTTCCCGCAGCATGTGGACTACGACAACTGGAGCGTCGCTCCGCGCATCGGCCTGCGCTACGCGTTCAACCCGAACCTGCAGGTGTTCACCAACTTCAGCCGCAGCATCGACCCGCCTGCCTCGTGGGAATACTCCGGCTCCGGCCCGACCCTGCCGTACATCCGCCCGTTGGTGGAGCAGAAGGCCAACACCTTCGAGGTCGGCATCAAGGGCTCGCACGGCATCTTCGACGGCAGCCTGGCGCTCTACCGTTCATGGATTCATGACGAGCTGCTGAACGTGCAGATCATCCCGGCGACGTCCAGCTCGGCGGCGGTCACCGGTGCGTTCAACGCCTCGCCGACGATCCACCAGGGCGTCGAAGCGGGCCTGAACACGCGCCTGTGGGAGAACCCTCAGGGCGACCTGGTGCGCTGGCGCCAGGTGTACACCTACAACGACTTCTACTACCGGCATGACGACACCTTCGGCGACAACCAGCTGCCGGGCGTGCCCAAGCACATCTACCAGGGCGAGCTGCAGTACCAGGACCACAGTGGCTGGTACACCGGGGTGAACGTGCAGTCGGCGTCGCGCACGGCGGTGGACTATGCCAACAGCCTGTATGCGCCGTCGTACACCATCTGGGGGGCGAACCTGGGGTATGAGGCGCCGAAGGGCAACTGGAAGGTTTCGCTGGATCTGAAGAACCTGGCCAACAAGGCCTACGTGACGGCGGTGACGCCGGTGTACAACGCGCGGGGGCAGGACACCGCGTCGTTCTGGCCGGGGGACGGGATCGGGGCGTATGTGGGGGTTGAAGTGAGGTACTGACAGGTCGGTTGGCTCGATGGCCTCATCGCCGGCAAGCCGGCTCCCACAGGGTCGGCGCACATCCCGAGGGCTGCGCTGTACCTGTGGGAGCCGGCTTGCCGGCGATGAGGCCCCTGCGCAATCAAGCCGTCCGAGGCATCAGCTCATAGGGGTGCTTCCACCCCTGCACCGCCTGAATCCGCTGCTTCCACGCCTCGATATGGCTGAACTCGGTCAACACGATGCCGGTGTCCTCCGGCATGAACACATACCCCGCCAACGACAGGTCCGCGATGGTCAAGCGCCCGCCGACCATGAACGGCGTCTTCGCCAAGTGTGCATCGACAATACGGTAGGCCGCCGTGGCACGTTCGCGCAGAAAACCGGTCACGTCCGTTTCACCCGTCTTCTTCAGGCACAGCAGAAAGCGCAGCGCCGCGTAGTAGCTGGTGAACTTATGGTTATCGAATAGCATCCAGCGCCAGATCTCGCGCTTCTCGGCGTCGTCACGCGGGCCGAACTGGCCGGTGCGTTCGGCCAGGTATTCGAGGATCAACGCTGACTGGGTCAGTTTCTGCCCCGCGTGTTCCAGTACCGGCACCTCGCCTTGCTCATTGACTTCGTCACGCCACTGCTGGCCGCGCGTCTGGCCGTTGAAGAAGTCGACGAAGACCGGCTGCCAGTCCTGGCCGGTGAGTTCGAGCATGAGGGCGGCCTTGTAGGCGTTGCCGGATTCGGCGAAGCAATGCAGCTTGTAGTCGGGCATGGCGATCCTTCACTTCCCTGGGATGATGGGGGGTCCCGAGCAAATCACGCACTGCCAGGCACGGTCAATCCCCTCTATGATTAGGGGACTTACCCGACAGACAACGCCAGGAAGGCCCATGCCCTACCCCACTCTGCCCCGCACCCTTTCCACTCCACGTACCCGCCTGGTACGCCCCGACCCGGCACTGGCCGCACAGGTGCTGCAGGCCCTGCTCGACAGCTACAGCCTGCACGAGCCCTTTCTGGCCTGGGCCAAACCTGACTGGACGCTGGACGAAGTGCGCGAAAGCCTGCAGGCAAGTGCCCGCGAGTTCCTCGACCCAGCGGCGGAAAAGCGCTTCTTCGTGCTGAAACCGGACGGCGATGCCGTGCTCGGTTGCATCGGCCTGCGTCCCGGCAATGGCGAGTATGAAGTGGGCTACTGGGCGAGCCAGGCCAGCAGTGGCCAGGGCCTGATGCGTGAAGCGCTGGTCTGCCTGCTGGATGCCCTCGACACACCCG
This sequence comes from Pseudomonas sp. NPDC089396, assembly GCF_044749545.1. Taxonomy (NCBI): domain Bacteria; kingdom Pseudomonadati; phylum Pseudomonadota; class Gammaproteobacteria; order Pseudomonadales; family Pseudomonadaceae; genus Pseudomonas; species Pseudomonas sp. NPDC089396. Next base: position 252,327 of record NZ_JBIVIC010000007.1, read on the forward strand.
TGTGGCTGACCACTGACATCGACAACCAGGCCAGCCAGCGCCTGGCGCAACGTTCAGGGTTCGTGCTGGCCGGCAGCCTGCTCACCGAACTCGACCCGAGCACACCGCGCCCACTGTATCGGCGCGTGCCGAAGGGTGAGCAAGGCCGCTAGCGGTGCGGCGCTTCACTTGCTGCGCTGCATCCACGCTGCCCCCAGCCCGCTCACGCAGATGATCGCGATCCCCAGCAAGCTGGCGCTGTCCGGCACCTGGCCGTAGATCACCAGGCCCAGCAGCCCGGCGAACACGATCTGGCAATAGCTGAACGGCGCCAGCAGCGCCGGTGCGGCATGCCGGAAGGCCTGGGTCAGCAGCAGGTGGGCGCTCATGCCGAAGCCGCCGAGGGCCAGCATCAGCAGCGCGTGGTCCCAGCGCGGCAGCTCCCAGAAGAACGGCACCAGCGCGCTCATCGCCAGGGTGTTGCACAACCCGGCGTAGAAGTTGCTGGTGGTCGGGCTGTCATAGGCCGAGACGATACGGGTGAGCAACTGGTAGAAGCAGAAGCCCATGGCCGAGCCGAGCGGGTAGAGAATCGCCGGGGTGAACATCGCGCCACCTGGGTGCACCACCACCAGCACGCCAATGAACCCAAGCCCCACCGCCAGCCACTGCCCCGCCGTGACCCGCTCCCTGAGCAGCGGCGCGGACAGTGCGGTGACCAGCACCGGCGCAAGGAAGTTGACCGACGTGGCCTCGGCCAGCGGCAGGTACTGCAGGCCGGTGGTGAACAGCAGGCTGGTGCTGAGCAGGCTCAGCGCGCGCAAGGTCTGCAGCAGCGGGCGCCGGGTGCGCAGCACGTTGAGGCCGGCCTTGGGCAGGAAGATCCCGGCCATCAGCAGGGTGTGCACCACATAGCGGACCCACACCACCATGACGATCGGGTACAACCCACCGAGAAACTTGGACAAGGCATCGTGGCTGGCAAACAGGAACGTCGCCACCACCACCAGCACAATGCCGCGCAAAGGCTGGTTGACGCCGGACAACGGGGTACTGGAACTCATGGCGATCTCGACGGCGGCGCAGCTGGATGCAGCGCCAGGGTGACTCGACAGCAGGGATTCTAGAAGAGATAAGACGACTTACCCAAGCGCAATCGCCGCTGCGCTTGCAGGGGTACCAAGCTTTCCGTTCGCTGATCGACCACTTTGTGCGAGGGCCGCTTAGCGGCCCCTCGTTACAACGCGACCACTTGCTTCAAACGTTCGCTGGCCGGCGCCGGCCGTCCGTAGAAGTAACCCTGGAAGTGCGAGCAGCCCTCGGCCGCCAGCCGGCGCATCTGCTCTTCGGACTCCACGCCCTCGGCCGTGGTCTTGATCATCAGGCTGTTGGACAGGTCGGTGATGGCGCGGATGATCGACATCGCCTCGCGGCTGTCGCACATGTCATGCACGAACGACTTGTCGATCTTGATCCGGTCGAACGGGAACGAGCGCAGGTAGCCCAGCGACGAATAGCCGGTGCCGAAGTCATCCAGCGAAATCGACACGCCCAGGTCCTTCAGCGCCCGCAGGGTGCGCACGTTCTCTTCGCTGTTGCCCAGCAGCACCGACTCGGTGATCTCCAGCTCCAGGCGCTGCGCCGGCAGGCCCGAGTCAGCCAGGGCCAGGGTCACGATATGTACCAGGTTGCCGTTCTTGAACTGCACCGGCGAGAGGTTGACCGACACCGTCTGCTCGCTGTCCCAGCTGGCCGCCTCCTGGCACGCCAGGTTCAGCGCGCGGGTGCCGAGCTCGTGGATCAACCCGGTCTCCTCGGCGATGGGAATGAAGTCCATGGGCATGACCATGCCGCGGGTCGGGTGCTCCCAGCGCAGCAATGCTTCGTAGCCGGTCACGCTGCTGGTCTGCTGATCCACCACCGGCTGGTAATGCAGGTGCAGCTGGCCCAGGTGCAGCGCGGTGCGCAGGTCGGTTTCCACCAGGCGACGCTGACGGGCGGCGACATCCAGCTCGACGTTGAAGCATTCGTAGCGGTTGCGGCCGTTGCGCTTGGCTTCGTACAAGGCCATGTCGGCATAGCCCAGCAGTTGTTCGGCCTGGTCGTTGTCATCGGGGGCCAGGGCAATGCCGATGCTGACGCCCACCGTGAACTGATGGCCCTCGATCTGGAACGGCGGGCTGATCGCCTCGATCAGCCGCTTCGCGGTATTGCAGGCGGCATCGCGGCTATCCAGGCCGGCCAGGACCACGGCGAACTCGTCGCCGCCCAGGCGCGCCAGGGTGTCGTGCTCGCGCAGTTCGCGGCGCAGGCGCTTGCCCAGCGCGCGCAGCAGTTTGTCGCCGAAGGCGTGGCCGAGCGAGTCGTTGATGTTCTTGAAGTTGTCCAGGTCAAGGCACAGGGCGGCGGTCAGCTTGTCATGCTCATGGCCGCGCAGCAGGGCCTGCTTGAGGCGCTCGTTGAACAGCGTGCGGTTGGGCAGGCCGGTGAGCGCATCATGGTGCGCCATGTGGTGGATCTGCGCGTGGGCCGCCAGCTCCTCGGTGGCATCTTCGGCCACGAACAGCACGTAGTCGGCCTGGCCCTCGCGGTTCTGGCTGAGCAGCGCGCGGCTGCGCAAGGTGCGCGGGCCACACAGCGTATCGACCCGGGTTTCGGCGGCGAAGCCCTTGGTGCTGCGGGCGCCACGGATGAGCTGCTGCTCCAGGTAGTCGGCGGCGGCCGGGGCCATGCATTCGCCGGGCAGTTGCCCGATCATGCTGCTGCCGCGCGCGCCGAACAGGCGTTCGGCCTGCTGGTTGGCCAGCAGGATGCGCTGGCTTTCCAGGTCCTGAACGATGACGCTGGCAGGAATGTTGGCGATCACCGAATCGAGGAACTGCGAGAGGTTGGCCATCTCCTGGCTGTACTGCTCGGCCAGTTCCTTGGCCTGCAGCAGCTCCAGTTCCTGCTGCCGGCGTTCGGAAATGTCGCGGGTGACCTTGGCAAAGCCGACCAACTGGCCGGCGTCATCGCGCACGGCATCGATCACCACATGGGCGTGGAAGGCGCTGCCATCCTTGCGCAGACGCGCGCCGATCTCCTCGAAGCGCCCGGTGCGGCGTGCCTGCTCCAGGTTCTGCTCGGGCACACCGGCGGCGCGCTCGTCTTCGGTGTAGAACAGCGAGTAGTGCTTGCCGACGATTTCCTCGGCAAGGTATCCCTTGGCCCGCTGGGCGCCGGGGTTCCAGTTGGCGACAGTACCGTCGGGGGTGAGCAGGTAGATGGCATAGTCCACCACGCTCTGGATCAACAGCCGGTACATGATGTCGGGGCTTGCGACTAGCGACATGAAATTTACCTGAACCTGCGACGTGCGCGAAAAGGAACCCCGGAACAGAGCGGCCGGATCGTGAACAGCGATGGTGGCATTATGCCGTTTGAGCTGTTTTTTTGTGAAGTGGGTCACATAATTTTGCGCATGCCGTTTACGACTCAGTGGCGGGCAGAAGTGATGCGATAAGTGAGCAGGTCCGGGTCGTCGTCCAGCATGATCTGCTGCACCGGCCGTGGCAGGTCGGCGACCACCGCCTTGCAGAAGGCGACGGCTTCAGGGTCAAGGGCGTAGCAGCGCAGCAGCCAGTCGCCGGGCTTGCCGAGAAGCTGTTGCGCCACTGCCCGGCCGATGCCTTGGCGGCGATAACGCTTGAGGATGAACAGGTCGGCCAGCTCATGGGCCTCGACATCCGGCAACTCGCTGCGCTCGATTAGCACGAAGCCTGCGATGTAGCCGTCGACCAGCACCAGGTTGGCGCTCCAGCCTGGGGACTGCCAGTAGCGCTGCAGGTGCTCTTCATGGATGTAGAAGCGCCCGTCCACCTCCACGTCCTCCTGCTCCCAGGCGGAGGATTCGTAGGCGTAGAACTGGTAGAGATTGCGGATCAGCTCGGCCTGGTCGGGGGTGGTTGGCAGGAGTTCGATGGGTAGCATGGGGGTGGCTCGGGGGAAAAGGTCATTCTAAGGCTTTTGCGTTGGCAGTACCGGCCCTATCGCCGGCAAGCCGGCTCCCACAGAAAGTCCGGCGGGGTACCTGTGGGAGCCGGCTTGCCGGCGATAGGGCCGGTACAGACGCCAAACTTGTAGGAAATTTCGCGGTTATGGCCCCGGTGTTCAACACCACGTATGTAGGCGCCAGGCGTTCGACCTTGTAAATTGCCGGCTCCGGCACGGAGGCCAGCCATTTGCCTGTATCAAGGAGATACCATGACCAAGCACCATTTCCAGCTCGCCTACACCATCAAGCCCCGCAGCGATGACGACGAGGGCGCAGCCGCAGACGCTCGCCTGCATTTGCGCAACATCGGCTGGGACACGCTGCCGCAGATCGAAACCACCTTGCTCGGTGAAGTCCACCTGTTTCACAGCACCACCCACGACCGCATCGATGAAGCCGAAAAGCAGATACGTGACCGCATTCATGAAGAGCTGAAAGGCTTGAAGGTCCTGACCCGGGTCAAGTTCTACGCCAGCGTGATGGTCGACGGCCTCGGACCTGCCATCCGCTTCAGCATCCTCGCCTGACGTTACCCGGTCGCATCAGGCGCAGATCGCGCCTGATGCACGACAGCCTCATTTCTCCTGCAGCACCGCCCTGCCCTTCACCGCCCGCGGGCCGCGCCAGGCCCAGAACAGCAGACCGGGGATAGGGGCATAGACGACGAAGACGACCCACAGCATCTTGCGCTCGGCACGCCGGTCGCTGCCGATGATGTGCCAGATGGCGAAGATTTCCAGCACGATGATCAAGGCCGCGACAATGATCCAGATCGTTCCGATTTCCATGAGCGCTCTCCCGTTGGCATGTAAGGGGTTGGGTTGCTGCCAGCGGTGAGGGTTCAGTTGGATGTTGGCTGCATGGGCCCTATCGCCGGCAAGCCGGCTCCCACAGGTACATCACCACTCTCAAGGCCTGTGGTGTACCTGTGGGAGCCGGCTTGCCGGCGATAGGGCCGCAGTTGTCTCAACCCGACCTCGAATACGACACCGCCACCCTGGCGATTGTCTTTCCCCCGGCCACCCGCCACACTCTGCGGGCCAGCCAGGAAGCGGAGTCCAGAGTGCCCACCCCACGCCAGTTCAGCCAAAAGACCAGCACCAGCAACATGCTTCGGCTCAAGTCCGCCGCCGGCAGCCCCCAGGTGCCCTACCGGGTCGACTTCGTGTTGCTCGAACACTTCTCCATGGCCAGCTTCACCGTGGCCATGGACGTACTGGTCACCGCCAACCTGCTGCGCGCCGACAGCTTTAGCTTCACCCCGCTGTCCCTGGACGGCGACCGCGTGCTGAGCGACCTGGGCCTGGAGCTGGTAGCCACCGAGCTGTCCGCCGGCGAACTCAAGGCGTTGGACCTGCTGATCGTCTGCGGCGGCCTGCGTACCCCGCTGAAATACCCGGAGCTCGACCGCCTGCTGGACGACGCTGCCGCCCACGGCATGGCCCTGGGCGGGCTGTGGAATGGCGCCTGGTTCCTCGGCCGGGCCGGGGTGCTCGACGACTACGGCTGCAGCATCCACCCCGAGCAGCGCGCCAGCCTGTCCGAGCGCAGCCCGCAGACGCGCATCACCCCCGCCAGCTTCACCCTCGACCGCGACCGCCTCACTGCCGCCAGCCCCAATGGCGCCATGGAGCTGATGCTCGGGTTGGTGCGCCGGTTGTATGGCGACGGCCTGGCCGAAGGCGTCGAGGAGATTCTGTCGTTCTCCGGCGCGCGCTACCGCCAGGTCGGGCCAGGGGCGAAGAAGTCCATGAGCCTGCACCTGCGCACCATCGTCGAGCTGATGGAAAACAACCTCGAAGAAACCCTCAGCCTCGACCAGCTGGCCGCCTACAGCGGCCGCTCACGGCGCCAGATCGACCGCCTGTTCCAGGCCCAGCTCGGCACCTCGCCGCGGCGCTACTACATGGAACTGCGCATCACCAAGAGCCGCCGGCTGCTGCAGTACTCCGACCTGTCGGTGATGGAAGTGGCGGTGGCCTGCGGCTTCGTCTCGGTCTCGCACTTCAGCAAGTGCTACGCGGCGTACTTCGGCTACCCGCCGTCGCGCGAGCAACGGCTGGGCGAGTGAGCGCGATTCAGGCGCGCAGGTAACGCATCACCACATCGCAGATCATCGCCTTGTGGCGCTGCTTGACCTGCTCGTCGGACATGTCGATGTCGAAGATATGGCCGAAGGTGTGGCGGTTGGAAACCCGGTAGAAGCAGAACGAGCTCATCAGCATGTGCAGGTCGATGACCTCGATGCCGGGGCGGAACACCCCTTCGGCTACACCGCGCTGCAGGGTCTTGGCCAGGGCCTCGACCACCAGGCTGCTCATCTCGCGGATGACGGGCGACTTCTTCACGTACTCGCCGTAGTGGATGTTCTCGGTGCAGACCATGCGCACGAAGTCGACGTTGCGATCATGGTGGTCGAAGGTGAATTCGGTCAGGCGCTGGATCGCAAGCTCCGCGGGCAGCGACTCCAGGTCCAGGCTGTGCTCGGTCTTGCGGATGTCGCCGTAGAGCTTGACCAGGCACTCGACGTACAACTGCTCCTTGCTGCCGAAGTAGTAGTAGATCATGCGCTTGGAAGTGGCCGTGCGCTCGGCGATGGCGTCCACCCGCGCGCCGGCCAGGCCTTGCTGGACGAACTCGTTGATGGCGGCCTGGAGGATGTCCTCACGGGTTTTCTCGGGGTTGTTCTTGCGCGACTTGCGCACCCCTTCGATTTCAGGCTGGCCAAGGCTGACTACGGGATTGCTCATACCTACTCACGCGCTGTTTATTGGAATAGCTGGGGATTATCCGTGAGCGAGGCGGTGCAGGGAAGCTCGCTGTTGGTCGGGTGTTCAGGATTGGGGTTGCCTGGGCTGGCCCTATCGCCGGCAAGCCGGCTCCCACAGGGATCTGAGCTGCACCACGGATCTTGCGGGGGCTGGCTGGCCAGCCCCCGCAGTGGCCGCTTACAGCGCTTTCATTTCAGCGATATCACGCACCACATGATCTGCAGAGTGGTCGAACATCGCCTGCTCCTGCGCATCCAGCGGCAACTCGATCACCCGCACAATGCCATCCCCGGCCAACACGCAGGGGACGCCCATGGCTATATCCGTTCGCCCGTACTCGCCCTCGAGAATCGCCACTGTTGGCAAAATGCGGTTTCGCCCGTGGGCGATCGCATCCACCATCTGCGCAATGGCCACGCCCGGTGCATCGCAGGCGCTCCCGACCTTCTTCAGACCCAGAATCTCGCCGCCCCCCTGACGGGTGCGCTCGACGATGCGCTCTATCTGCTGATCGGACAAAAAGTGAGACAGCGGCACCGAGCCGACCGCGCAGTAGCGCATCAACGGCACCATGCTGTCGCCATGCCCTCCCAGCACCAGCGCCGTGATATCCCGAGCGCTAAACCCTGTTTCCTCGGCAATGAAACACTTCATGCGCGCTGTATCCAGGACCCCCGCCTGGCCGAACACCTTGTTGCGGCCCAGCCCACTGAGCGACCAGGCCCGATAGGTCAGCACGTCGACCGGGTTGGACACCACCAGGACCGTCGCCGCCGGGGCATGGCGTTTGATATCGGCCATGATGCTATCGAGAATCGGCACATTGATACTCAATACATCCTGGCGCGACTGACCCGGCTTGCGCGGCACCCCCGCGGTAATCACCACCAGGTCGGAATCCTGCAGCAATTGGGCATCGGACCCGCCGAGAACCCGGGTATCTGAACCTGACTCGACTGCCGCCTGCCAGATGTCCAGCGCCTTGCCCTTTGCCAACTCACCCTGCACATCGATCAGCATCAACTCATGGCAGAACTCTTCCCGCGCGATGATCTGAGCCGCTGCCTCGCCCACGATTCCAGCACCTACAATGGATAGTTTCTTCACCTGACACCTCCCGCAGCCCGCGCCACCAGCACGGCCGCCTGTACAGGGAAGTATTACCCGCGAATACCAAAAGGCCACCCGAAGGTGGCCTGTGGTTGTTTCATCTGCTTTTTGCCAGGTGGCCCCATCGCTGGCAAGCCAGCTCCCACAGGTACTGCGTACGCAGCACCCTGTGGGAGCCGGCTTGCCGGCGATAGGGCCCGTGCAGCCGACTTACAACACCGGCTTGCGCGCCGCCCCACTGCGCCGCTTGGCCATCGCCGCCAGGCGCACCGCCACGTTCGCCGCGCCATACCCCGCATACCCACCCTTGCGCTGGATGATCTCGAAGAAGAACCGCTCCTCGAACGGCTCGGTATAAACATGGAACAGCTCACCGCCCTGGGCATCCCGGTCATACAACACGTTGTAGTACGCCAGCTCGCTGAGAAACTCGTCGTCGAAATCGAACCGCGCTGCGAGGTCGTCGTAGTAATTCAACGGAATTTCCAGCAACGGCACACCGGCCTCTTTCGCCCGCGCCACTTCCCGGAAGATGTCCGCACAATCGAAGGCGATGTGGTGCACCCCGGAGCCGCGATAGCTGGACAACGCGTGGGCAATCGCGGTGTTGCGGTTTTCCGAGATGTTCAGCGGCAGGCGCAGGCTGCCGCACTGGCTGCGCAGGGCGCGGCTCTTGACCAGGCCGTAGGGGTCGGGCAGCACCACCTCGTCATCGGCGGCGAAGTCGAACAGGCTCTTGTAGAACAGCACCCAGCTGTCCAGCGATTCGGCCGGCAGGGCCAGGGCCATGTGGTCGATGCGTTGCAGGCCGCCGCTGGCAGCAGCGGCCGGGTCCAGGCGGAAGTCGGTGTCGTACAGCGATGGGCCTTGGGCGCCCTGCTCCACCAGGTAGATCAGGCTGCCGTCCGGGGCGCGCACGGCAGGCACTTCGCATTCATTGGGGCCGACCAGGCCGCGGAACGGCTGGCCACGGAAGTCGGTGGCGCGCTGCAGCGCGGCCTGTTCGTCCTTGACCCGTAGCGCCGTGGCGCACAGGGACGGGCCATGGGCTTCGAAGAAGTTGTGGCCAAAGGAGTACGGCTCGGCGTTGAGCACGATGTTGATGTCGTTCTGGCGCAGCAGGCGTACGTCCTTGCTGCGGTGCTTGCCGGCCTCGGCGAAGCCCAGGCGCTTGAGCCAGCTGCCCAGGCGTGCGCCCACGGCCTCGTCGACGGCGAATTCGAGAAACTCCACACCGTCGTAAGTGCTGGCGGCCGGTGGGGTGAACAGCACGCCAGGCTCCATGGCAGTCCCTTCCTGCTCCAGGCGCAGGCGGGTCTGTTCTTCCAGGTACAGCAGCGAACGCAGGCCATCGGCGGCGTTCTGCCGGGGCGGCGCGGCGCGGAAGCCGTCGTTGAAGATCTCCAGCGACAGCGGGCCGCGATAGCCGGTGGCAAGGATCGGTGCGAGGAAGCCGGCCAGGTCCATCTCGCCCTGCCCCGGGAAGCAACGGAAGTGGCGGCTCCACTCCAGCACGTCCATGTTCAGGATCGGCGCGTCGGCCATTTGCACGAAGAAGATCTTGTCGCCCGGGATCTCGCGGATCGCGGCAGGATCACCCTTGAGCGACAGGGTGTGGAAACTGTCGAGGATCACCCCCAGCGCCGGGTGGTCGGCCTGGCGCACCAGGTTCCACACCTGCTGGTAGGTGTTGACGTGACGGCCCCAGGCCAGGGCTTCATAGCCGATGCGCAGGCCGCGCTGGCCAGCGTGCTCGGCCAGCAGGCGCAGGTCGTCCACCAGCAGCTGTTCTTCAGCCAGCGCGTCGGCCTGGACGTTGCTGCACACCAGCACCAGGTCGGTGCCCAGTTCCTGCATCAGGTCGAACTTGCGCTCGGCGCGGTCGAGGTTCTTCTGCAGGCGGTCACGGCGGCAGCCTTCGAAATCGCGAAACGGCTGGAACAACGTGATGGCGATGCCGAGGTCGGCGCACATCTGCCGCACTTCACGCGGGCTGCCGGCGTAGTACAGCAGGTCGTTCTCGAAGATCTCGACGCCGTCGAAACCGGCGGCGGCGATGGCTTCGAGCTTTTCCGGCAGGGTGCCGCTCAAGGACACGGTGGCTATCGAACGCTGCATGGTGGAGTTCCTTGTTATGGGGGCTACGGGGCTGGAAGTGAGGGGGGCTGCACCGGCCCTATCGCCGGCAAGCCGGCTCCCACAGGTACTGCACAGGTCGTCAATGCAGTGGGGTAGTTGTGGGAGCTGGCTTGCCAGCGATAGGGCCAGTGCAGGCAACGCACCACCTGACTTCTTGGCACGATCGATTATTCGCAGGTAAAGTCGCCCCATCAATCATTTTGTACGGAACAGTTAGTTTTGTGTTCGATTATCGCCCAAAACCCGTTTCGACGAATTGATTCGCCCCACCCCCTGGGCAACCATGAAACCCAGCGCGCTCACCGAACACTCCCAAATAACCCCACGCTCGCCCGTGCGGGAACCAACAAGAACAACGGAGACACCCATGGCCCACTCAAGCTCTCAAGCCAAGAAAGCGACCGCCAGCGGATGGATCGGCTCGGCACTCGAGTACTACGATTTCTTCATCTATGCCCAGGCTGCGGCCCTGATCTTCCCGCAGATCTTCTTCCCCAACACCGACCCGAAAATGGCCATCATCGCCTCCCTGGCGACCTATGGCGTCGGCTACCTGGCCCGCCCCATCGGTGCCTGCGTGCTCGGCCACTGGGGTGACACCCGCGGGCGCAAGAACGTGCTGCTGCTGTGCATGTTCCTGATGGGCCTGTCGACCATGGCTGTCGGCCTGCTGCCCACCTACCACGACATCGGTATCCTCGCCCCGGCCTTGCTGGTGGTGCTGCGCCTGATCCAGGGCTTCGCCGTGGCCGGCGAAATCTCCGGCGCCAGTTCGATGATCATGGAGCACGCCCCGTTCGGCCGCCGCGGCTACTACGCCAGCTTCACCCTGCAAGGGGTGCAGGCCGGCCAGGTGCTGGCGGCCGCGGTGTTCCTGCCACTGGCTTACTTCATGCCCAGCGAGGCGTTCAACGAGTGGGGCTGGCGGATTCCGTTCCTGATGAGCGCGATGGTGCTGATCGCAGGTTTCATCATCCGCAAGGAAGTGCATGAAACCCCGGCGTTCGTGAAGGAAGAGAAGCAGGACAAGGTGGCCAAGTCGCCGATCAGCGAGGCCTTCCGCCACAGCTGGAAGCACATGGTGCTGGTGATGTTCATGGCCTTGATGAACGTGATTCCGGTGGTCGCCACCATCTTCGGCGCCGCCTATGCGGTACAACCGGCCTACGGCATCGGCTTCGACAAGAGCGTGTACTTGTGGATCCCGGTGGTGGGCAACATCGTCGCGGTGCTGGTGATCCCCTTTGTCGGCAACCTCTCCGACAAGATCGGCCGGCGCCCGACCATGATCGCCGGTTGCCTGGGCTCGGGCCTTTTGGCCTTCGTTTATCTGTATGCGATCAGCATCCAGAACGTACCGCTGGCCTTCGCCTCGTCGATCCTGATGTGGGGCATGGTTTACCAGGGTTACAACGCTGTGTTCCCAAGCTTCTACCCGGAGCTGTTCCACACCCGCTACCGGGTTTCGGCCATGGCCATCGCGCAGAACGTCGGCACCATGCTGACCGCGATGCTGCCGGCGCTGTTCGCCCTGGTGGCGCCACCGGGTTCGGAGAACATTCCGCTGGTGGTGGGTGGGTTGGCGTTCTTTGTTACCTGCCTGTGTGCGCTGGCAGCGTATATCGCGCCGGAGACGCATCGTCTGGCGATGGAAGATTTGGGGAATCCGCAGGCCACGCCGATGGAGAAAGGCGCCTTTGAGGCCAGTCGCAAGGGGAGCTTTCAGCCGGTGAGCAACTGATAGACCGTAGGGGGCTGCTTTGCAGCCCTTTCGCCGGCAAGCCGGCTCCCACAGGTACATCACCGCTTTCAAGGCCTGTGGTGTACCTGTGGGAGCCGGCTTGCCGGCGAAAGGGCCGCACAGCGGCCCCAGCGATGTCAGCCCTTGACCACGTCCTGAAGCCGCACCCACAACTTCTCCACATGCTCACGCTCGGTCGGCAGCGCCCCCACCGAAACCCGCACCATCCAGCGCCCATTCAAAGTCGCCGGCGTCACATAAGCCTCCCCGGAAGCATTGAGCCGCTCGGCCCAGCCCTTGGTATGCGCATCCAGCGCTTCCCCTTCCAGCCCCGCAGGCTTATGCACAATGCACAAGGTCTGCAACTGCACCGGCGCCAACACCGCCCACTCCCCAGCCGCCTCCACCTGCTCGGTCAGCCACCGAGCATTGTCCAGGTCACGCCGCAAACGCTGCTGCAACGCCTCGACACCCTCGCTGCGCAGCATGAACCACAGCTTCAGCGCGCGGAACCGGCGCCCCAGCGGAATGCCCCAATCGCGCAGGTTCTTCACCTCGCCATCGACCGCCGATTGCAGGTAGCTGGGGTTGGTGCTCATCACCCGGATCAGGTGCTGCGGATCGCGCACGTAATAGATCGAGCAATCGAAGGCCACGCCCAGCCATTTGTGCGCGTTGACCACCACCGAGTCGGCCAGCTCGATGCCGTCCCACATCCAGCGGCACTCCGGCAGGATCATCGCCGAGCCGGCCATGGCCGAGTCGACGTGCAACCACAGGCCCTTGGCCTGGGCGATTTCGCCGATCGCGCGCAACGGGTCCAGCGCGGTGGTGGTCGTGGTGCCGGTGGTGGCGACCACCGCGCAGGGTTGGTTGCCGGCGGCCAGGTCCTGCTCGATCGCCGCCTGCAGCGCCTCGGGGCGCATGGCGAACTGTTCGTCGGTGGCGATCAGGCGGATGTTGGCGCGACCGAAGCCCGCCAGCAGCGCGGCCTTGTCCACCGAGCTGTGGGCATGGGCGCTGACGTAGACGATCAAGGGCTTGGCTTCGGCCTGCAGGCCGCCGCGGACCAGGGCGTAGTCGGTGGCTCGCTCACGGGCGCAGATCAGCGCGACCAGGGTGCTGGTCGAGGCCGTGTCCTGGATCACGCCGCTCCACTGCGAGGAAAGACCGAGCAACTGGCGCAGCCAGTCGAGGGTGGTTTCCTCCAGCTCGCTCAGCGCCGGGCTCGATTGCCACGACAGGCCGAGCACACCCAGGCCGGTGCTGAGGAAGTCGCCCAGTACCGATGAGAGGGTGCCGTTGGAGGGGAAGTAGCCGTAGAAGTCCGGGTGCTGCCAGTGCGACAGGCCGGGCATGACCAGCTGGTTGACGTCGTCGAGGATCGCTGCGAACGGCTCGCCCTGTTGCGGGGCGGCGGTTGGCAGGGCGGCCTTGAGGTAGCCGGGTTCGACCTGGGCCATGACTGGGCGCTCGCCGACGGTCTGGCGGTAGTCGGCGATCAGGTCGATCAGTTGGTGGCCGTACTGGCGGAATTGTTCTGGGGTCACGGGGGGGCTCCTGAGGGATCTCTACTGGCTGCACTGGCCTCATCGCCGGCAAGCCGGCTCCCACAAAGATCTCCACAAGTCTTGAAATCTGTGGGGTACCTGTGGGAGCCGGCTTGCCGGCGACAGGGCCCGTGCAGCCAACACAATGCCCCCAGTCTAGGCGCCCCTCCCCCAGCGAATAACCCCGCTTCGCGAATACCTGCTATGGCAAATCCGCATGCCCACCCTGCACACCGAACTGCGATTGGCGCCACAACTCGAACACCCGGTTGCGCAGCCAGCGATGTTCAGCCGACCCCTGCAAGCGCTGGTGCCACACCACCCAATAGCGCTGAGTGTGCTCGACAAACGCCAGCGGCCGCCACGCCAGGTCATGCAGCCGGCACAGCTGGCGGGCGATATGCTCGGGCACGGTGGCCAGCGCCTGGCTGTTGCCGATGACCTGCACGGCGGCCGAGAAGAACGGCACTTCCAGGCTGACCCGCCGCTGCAAGCCCTGGGCGCGCAAGTGGCGGTCGATGAAACTGTCCTTGTCGCCACCACCGGAGATGCGCACGTGCTTGAACGCCAGGTAATCCTCCTGGCTCAGCGCCTCGCTGGCCGTCAGCGGATGCTCGCGGCGCATCAGGCACACCGCGCGGTCTTCACCCAGCAGGCGACCGTGCAGGTTGGCCGGCGATTCGTCGAACAGCGTGGTGGCCAGGTCGATCTCGCCGCTGGCGAGCAAACCGTACTGGCCGGCCTGCCAGGTGCGGTAGTCGATGGCCACGCCCGGGGCTTCCTGCTCCAGGGCCGTCATCAACAGCGGCAGCATGTGCTCGGCCACGTAATCCGAAGCTGCCAGGCAGAAGCGCCGTTCGCAGCGGGCCGGGTCGAAGGTGGCGGGTTGGCGCAAGGCCTTGAGTTCTTCGAGCACCTGGCGCAAGGGCTCGACCAGGGCTTCGGCGTGCTCGCTGAGCACATAGCCGCGGCCTTGGCGCACCAGAAGCGGGTCGTCGAAGGCTTCGCGCAGGTGGGCCAGTTGCCGGCTCAGGGCCGGTTGGCTGACGCCCAGGCGTTCGGCTGCGTGGCTGAGGTTCTTGAGCTGCAGGAGGCAGTCGAGGGTGCGCAGGTGGGCGAGGCTGAGGGAGGCGAAGGTGGGGTTCATGCTGGGGTCCTTTGGTTGCCTTCGCGGGCCCAATCGCCGGCAAGCCGGCTCCCACAGGTACACCACAGCATTCAAGAATTGTGGGGTACCTGTGGGAGCCGGCTTGCCGGCGATTGGGCCGCAAAGCGGCCCCGATGATCAGTCGGTCAGACCAACGTAAACGTTCTGTACATCATCGTTCTCGTCGATCGCCTCGAGGAACGCCTCAACCTCGGCCAATGCCTCGGCACTCAGGCTGGCAGCGCTCACCGGATTCTTCGGGGTGTAGCCGATCTTCGCCGAAACCACGGTGAAGCCCTGCTCCGGCAGCGCTTTCTGCACCGCGTCCAGGTCGGTGGTGTCGGTGATGAACAGGGTCGAGCCCGCTTCTTCACCTTCCTCGAAGTCCTGTGCACCGGCTTCGATGGCGGCCATTTCCGGGTCGGCATCGCCTTCCGGGGTGGCTTCGATCAGGCCGACGTGGTTGAAGTCCCAGGCCACCGAACCGCTGGCACCCAGCTGGCCCTTGCGGAACAGCACGCGGATCTGCGCAACGGTGCGGTTGACGTTGTCGGTCAGGCACTCGACGATCAGCGGCACCTGGTGCGGCGCGAAACCTTCATAGCTCACCGCCTGGTATTGCACGGCATCACCGTCCAGGCCAGCACCCTTGCGGATTGCCCGGTCCAGGGTCTCGCGGGTCATCGAGGCCTTTTTGGCCTGGACGATGGCCAGGCGCAGGCGCGGGTTCATGTCGGGATCGGCGCCCGATCTGGCAGCGATCTGGATTTCCTTGGCCAGCTTGCCCATGATCTTGCCCTTGGCATTGGCAGCTGTTTCTCTATGCTTGGCTTTCCACTGTGCGCCCATGTCGACTCTCTTGTTTCAGCGGCCGGTTCAGGAAGCGACCGGCCAAAAGTGGGTGCAGTTTATACGCCCTCGCGCAGCGGATCGACAAGTAATCTCACCCTTTATCGGCCTTGCCCGCCGCCGCGGCGAAGCGCGCCAGGCGCACATCCAGGCGCCGTGGCCGCACACCGTGATCCTCGGCCCGCTCCTTGCGGCGGATGGCGTTGCGCACCAGCAGCGAGCCCAGGTAGCGGATCGGCTCCGGCGGAAACAGCCCCAGCGGCCCCTTGACCAGCGGCGAGCGGGTCCAGGGGTTGTCCAGCCCCAGCGCCAGCGACGAGAGGATCTGCCCGCCCATGTGGCACGGCCCCACCCCGCTGCCGGAGTAGCCAAAGCCGTAGAACACGTTGCCCTGCCCGTCCAGCTTGCCAAAGAACGGCAAGCCGGTCACCGAACGGTCCGACGGGCCGTTCCAGCTGGCCGCCAGCGGTACGTCGGCCAGGGCCGGGAAGAAATCGCCGAGGCTTTCGCGCAGCAGCGGCCGGTACGGCGAAGGCTGGTCGAACACCGACAGCATGCGCCCGCCATAAGCGAACGTGTTGCCGCCCTTGCCGAGCATCAGGCGGCCATCGGACGTATTGTGGTAATAGTGCACGAAGATCCGCGAGTCGAGCACGCTGATGCCGCTGTCCAGGCCAATCTGGCCCAGCAGCTCCGGGCACGGCTCGGTAATCACCATGTCGCTGGAGACGATGGCCACGCTGCGCTCGAACTGCGGGAAGGCCCGCGCCATCCAGGCGTTCAGGCCAAGCACCACACGGTCGGCACGCACCGTGCCGTGGGCCGTGCGCACCTGCACCGGGGCGCCGTGCTCAAGGCCGGTCATGGCCGTGCCTTCATGAATCCGCACCCCGCGCTGCAAGGCCACCCGGCGCAAGCCGCGTACCAGCCGGCCCGGCTGCACCGTGGCGGCGGCTGGCGAGAACCAGCCTTCCAGGTGCCGCGCCGAGCCGGCCAGGCGTTGGACTTCATCCAGCGGCAGGCGCTCGAACGAATTGATCCCCTTGCCCTCAAGCGCCGCGATCACCGCATCGGTGGTGCCGACCTGGGCCGCGTTGGTGGCGGTGTACAGGGTGCCGTCCAGGCGGTAGTCGCAATCGATGCCATTGGCTGCGCAAAACGCCCCGATGGCACCGATGCTGCGCTCCGACTCGCGCACCAGGCGCACCGCTTCGGCCACCCCGAACAGGCGTTCGAGGGTGAAGTACTTGGCCGACCAGGACAGCGCGCAACCGCCGTTGCGGCCACTGGCACCGGCACCGCAGATGTCGGCCTCGATCAGCATCACGTCCAGCGCCGGGATCGCCTCCTTGAGCATCAGCGCGGTCCACAACCCGGTGTAGCCGCCACCGACGATGCACACGTCGCAACGGGCATCGCCTTGCAGCGGCGGGCACACCGCGTCCTGCTCAGAATCCAGGGCCTGTTGCAGCCAGAAGGGTCTCATTCGCTCGCTTTCCTTTAAGTACGCAGTGGCTTGATCGCCATGCTGGTGTTGGGTGCCACGTCCTGGGCCTGGGGTGCGCTGGCCGGGCGGCTGTTCCAGTGCGGCAGCAGCACCAGGGCGGAGAACAGCGCGCAGCCGACGAACACGATGAACACCGTGACGCTGTCGAAGTAGCCCGGCAGCAACCCGCCGAGCACCGCGCCCACCGAGCCGCAGCCGTTCAGCATGCAGGTAGCGAAGATCGGGAAGGTCGCGTAGCTGCCCATCACCACGGCTGCTGCGGCCGAGATCAGCAGGCCGCCGAGCACCACCACGCGCGGGCCGAAGCGGTCGGCGAGCATGCCCCAGGTGAACTGGCCCACGGCGTAGGCGGCCAGGTAGATGCCGTCGAGGTTGGCCATGGCGGCCTTGTCGAGCATGAAGGTGGGGTCTTCGCCGATGCCGAGCTTGGCCACCGAGAAGGCTTTGCGGGTGAAGTAGAAGGCGGCGTAGGCCAGCCAGGTGATGGCGAAAATCTGGATGCGCCAACGTTTCAACGCGGCTAGGGATTGATTCATGGTGAGTCTGACCTCTTGCTCAAGTGTGCCGACAGAATGTGAAAAAACGCCTGTCTTGTTGTTGTGTTGCGCACTGCATGACGGGGCTCGTGATTGGTCAGATGGCGCAGGTGTGTGCGCCATGGCCCGGCAACCGCTTGTGGCGGCGGCGATGGGCTGAGGGCTATGGAAACAGCGGGTGACTGATAAATAAAATCGATTTATCGTATTTCACACATAAGCCCAGCTTGTTACTGGAGTCGTCATGTCGGTGTCCCACGCTCAACTCAAGGCCTTTCACGCGGTGGCCGTGCACGGCAGCTTTACCCGCGCCGCGCAAAAACTGTTTCTGACCCAGCCCGCGGTGTCCGACCAGGTGCGAAAACTCGAGGAACGTTTCGGCGTGCTGCTGTTTCACCGCAACAAGCGTTCGGTGCAGTTGACCGACCTGGGTGAGCGTCTGCTCGGGGTCAGCCAGCGCCTGTTCGCCTGCGAGGCCGAAGCCCTTGAGCTGCTGCAGGACTCCCGTGCCCTGCACACCGGCAGCCTGGTGCTGGCGGTGGATGCCCCGGTGCACGTGCTGCCGCAGATCGCACGCTTCTGCCAGCGCTACCCGGGGATCCAGGTCAAGATTGAAACCGGCAACACCGACGAGTCCCTCGCCCGGCTGTTCAGCTACCAGGCCGACCTGGCCCTGCTGGGGCGTGATGTCGACGATGAGCGCTTGTTCTGTGTGCCCTTGCGCCGCGACCCGATGGTGGCGTTCGTTTCCCACCACCATCCCTGGGCCAGCCGCGGCTCGATCAGCCTGGCGGACCTGGATGACACGCCGCTGGTACTGCGTGAGCCTGGGTCGGTGACCCGGCAGACCCTGGAAGAAGAGATGCAGCGCGCCGGCCTGCGGATTCGCCCGGCGATTCAGGTCGAAGGCCGGGAAGCGGCGCGCGAGGCGGTGGTGGTGGGGATTGGCGTGGGGGTGGTGTCGGCGGCGGAGTTTGGTGCCGATGCGCGGGTGTGTGCGTTGCCGATCGTGGATTGTCAGCGGCACCTGACCGAGACATTGGTGTGCCTGAGTGAGCAGCGCACGCGGCGGGTGGTGGCGACCTTTCTGCAGATGGTTGAGGAAGGGTTGTAGTGGCAGTACCGGCCTCATCGCCGGCAAGCCGGCTCCCACAGGGGCCCCACAACATTCCAGGGCTGTGGAGTAGCTGTGGGAGCCGGCTTGCCGGCGATAGGGCCGGTAAAGCCAACACAACTATGCTGGCAGTACCTCAACTCCAGGCACACTCGCCATGCTCTTTCGCCTAGCCGCCGACACCCTGGTCCTGCTGCACCTGGCCTTCATCCTGCTGGTGCTGTTCGGCGGCCTGCTGGTCCTCCGATGGCCCCGCGCCCTGCTCCTGCACCTGCCCGCCCTGGCCTGGGGCCTGGCAGTCGAAGGCCTGCACCTCCCCTGCCCCCTGACCGACTGGGAAAACCAGATGCGCTTCGCCGCCGGCGATGCCGGCTACCCAGGTGGTTTCGTCGAGCACTACATCTGGCCTCTGATCTACCCCGCCGGGCTGACGCCGCAGCTGCAGTGGCTACTGGGCGCCATCGTGCTGCTGCTCAACCTCGGCATCTACGGGTACGTGATCTGGCGCTGGCGCCAGCGCTAGCGGGTAGCAATCACAAACAGCCGCGGAAACGGCAACAGCACCGTGCCGTCGCTGGCGGGCGGGTATTCCCGCTGCATGGCCTGCAGGTACATCTGCAGGAAGTCCGCCTGCTCGTCCTCGTCCAACTGCGTCAGGTAGGGACGCAGGGCCGAACCCTTGAACCACTCCACCACCGCCTCGGCACCGCCCGCCAGTGGGTGGTGATAGGTCGTGCGCCACACATCCACCCGTGCGCACAGGGGGCTGAGCAGGTCGTAGTAGAACGCGGCCTTGTGCCGGGGCGGCAGGCTGAAGTCGGCGAACTTGTCGGCCCAGGGGCCGCGGCTGGCGATCTCGCGCAACTGGCGGTGCGCCGGCTCGTCGAGGTTGTCCGGGGTCTGCACCGCCAGGCTGCCGCCTTCGCTCAACTGGCGCACCAGGTGCGGGTAGAGCGCGCCGTGGTCGGGTACCCACTGCAGCGAGGCGTTGGCGAGGATCAGGTCCTGGGGCTCGGGAGCGGTCCATTGGCCGATGTCGGCGACTTCGCAGCGCACCCGCGGGATGTGCAGGCGCTTGCGTTCACGGGCCTTGTCGATCATGTCCTTGTCGCTGTCCAGCGCGGTCACCTGGGCATCCGGGCAGCGTTGCAGCAGCACTTCGGTAGAGTTGCCGGGGCCGCAGCCCAGGTCGGTGGCATGGCGCACCGGGCGGTGCGGCACGGCGGCGAGCAGGTCGCGCACGGCGCGGGTGCGTTCGTTTTCGAAGAGGGAATACTGGGTGGCGGACCAGGCCATTTGGAGCTCCTATTGGCGGGCAGTGTGCTCAGCATAAGCCATCTGTCGGGCTTGAGGGCCCTATCGCCGGCAAGCCGGCTCCCACAGGTACCCCACAACTTTCAAATCCTGTGGTGTACCTGTGGGAGCCGCCGGCGATAGGGCCGGAACTGCCAGTCTATGCTTCGAGTCAGTCTCAATATGCGCATGCCCATGAAAACCTCCTTGGCCCTCGCCATCCTGGCCCTGATCGCCGCCGCCGCCCTGCTCGGTTCCCCCTGGATGAACCAGCGCTTCCACATGCCCGACGAGAAACCCCAGGCCCAACAACGCGAAACGGCCGGGTCCCCAAGGGAGCCGGCCGTTTCGAACCACCACTAGCGCTTAGTGTTGCTTGGCGCTGCGGATCTGGTGCACCACACCCATGGCCACTACCACAGCCGCGGCGATACCGGTGGAGATCACCAGGATCTGGTAGTCAGGCATGAATGCCATGGTGATCAGCGCGGCGACGATGAAAGCAATCACCAGGTAGGTCAGCCAAGGGAACAGCCACATCTTCAGGCGCACTTCCTTGCCTTCGGCGATCAGCTTGCGGCGCATGCGCAGCTGCGAGAAGGCAATCACCAGGTACACCAGCAGGGCGATCATGCCGGTGGTGTTCATCAGGGTGTCCAGCACGTCTTTCGGGCGCAGGGTCTCGCTGAAGTTGATCAGCGCGCAGACCACGGCCACGGCGCAGGAGCCGATGATCGCGAACACCGGTACACCGGTGCCGGCGCGGGTGATCTTGAAGAACGACGGTGCGTCGCCACGCTGGGCAAGGGAGAACAGCATGCGCGAAGCGGTGTAGTGGCCCGAGATCAGGCAGCTGCTCACCGAGGTCAGCACCACGAAGTTCATCAGCAGCTCGGCATATGGCACGCCCAGCAGTTCCAGGGTACGGCGGTAGGCGCCATAGCCGGAGACGCCCAGTTGCGGGTCGTTCCACGGTACCAGGCAGACGATCAGGAAGATCGAGCCGACGTAGAACAGGCACACACGCCATACCACCGAGTTGGTGGCCTTGACGATCTGGGAAGCCGGGTCCTTGGCTTCGGAGGCGGCGATGGTGACGATTTCGGCGCCGAGGAAGGCGAACATCACCCCAAGCAGCGCACCGATCACCGTGGTGATGCCATTGGGCATGAAGCCTTCGGCGGTCAGGTGGGTCATGCCACGCACTTCTCCGAACTGCCAGACGTTCATGACCGCAGCGGTACATACGATCAGGAAGCAGACGATCGCAATCACCTTGATCAGCGCGAACCAGAATTCGAACTCACCGTAGTGCTTGACGTTGAAGAAGTTGACAGTGATCAGCAGCAGGGTCGTGGCCAGCACGAACACGTTGACGCTCACATCAGGGAAGAAGCCATGCAGGATCTTGCCCGCCACATAGGCTTCCCAGGCCATGAGGATGACCCAGTACCACCAGTACAGCCAGCCGATGGTGAAACCGGCCCAACGGCCGATAGCGCGGTCAGCGTAGGTGGAGAACGAGCCGGTGTCAGGCGAGGAAGTCGCCATTTCACCCAGCATGCGCATGATCAGTACCACCAGGATGCCGCCGGCCAGGTAGGCCAGGACAGCAGCCGGGCCGGCGCTGTGGATCACGCTGCCGGAGCCGACGAACAAGGCGCCGCCAATAACCCCGGCGATCGACATCATCGTCAGGTGGCGCGACTTGAGCGAGGCACTGAGTTTGCTCTCGTGCCCGCTTTTCGCGGTGGTGGTTGTGGATGTTGCGTCCATCAGTTGTGTACCCCGTGCTTCTTTTTATCCAAGGAAAACTGCGAGACCGCGATGGTCATCGGCCTCACCTGTACATCAGTGCTAATGCGGGCAGGAAGTGTGTGGCTACACACGCAGACCTTCCATGGCGGCCTGCTGACGCGCCCCGGGTTTGCCCCTCGGGCGAACTGAACATGCTTTATGTGGCGATATCTGACACCTAATGTAAAAATGTATGACTCAGAGAGCCATGCACAGCGACATGAAAGTCGCACTGCACTGTACAGGCCACCGATGCAATACACCCTGCAGACACCAGGCGCTACGCACCCTTCAAGGCACCCGAATGTTTGAATTACAGCCAGACTCCTCGACCCCGTTGGTCAACCAGATCATCGACGGGCTGCGCGAGATGATCGACAACCAGACGCTCAAGCCGGGCGCCAAGGTGCCGTCGATCCGCGCCTTTGCCGCCAGCCACTCGGTGAGTACCTTCACCGTGGTCGAGGCCTACGACCGTCTGGTGGCCCAGGGGCTTCTGGTGAGCAGGGGCAACGCCGGGTTCTTCGTCAACCGCGCGGCGGCCGAGCTGCTGGACAACCACAACGCCGAAGCCGACGCCACTCGACCATTGTTCAACTCCGAGTGGTACCTGCAGCAGATCTTCGAAACCCGCCAGCTGCCCTTCAAGCCTGGCTGTGGCTGGTTGCCCAACGACTGGATGTACGAAGAGGGCCTGCGCCGCGGCCTGCGCCAGGTTGCTGGCAGCCCGCTGGAGCTGTCTGGCTACGGCGACCCGATGGGCCTGTTGGAGTTGCGCGCGCTGACCGCGCAGAACCTGCAGCAGGAGTTGTCGATCGTCGCCAACCCGGCGCAACTGATGCTCACCCATGGCGCCAGCCAGGCCCTGGACCTGGCCGTGCGCACCCTGGTGCGCCCCGGCGACGTGGTGCTGGTGGACGACCCTGGCTACCCCAACCTGATGAGCGTGCTGCGCACCCAGGGTGCCACGCTGGTGGGGGTGCCGCGCACCCCCAACGGCTACGACCTCAACTACCTGGAGCAGTTGCTCGCGCACCACCGCCCGACAGCGTTCTTCACCCAGCCACACCTGCACAGCCCCACCTGCTCGCGCACCCCGCTGCCGCAACTGCATCGGCTGCTGCAGCTGGCCAGCCAGCACGGCTTCCGCCTGGTGGAGAACAATCTCTACGCCGACATGATCGCCGAGCCGCAACCGTGCCTGGCCAGCCTCGACCACCTGCAGCAGGTGGTGTACGTGGGCAGCTACTCGAAAAGCATCTCGCCCAACGTGCGGGTCGGCTACCTGCTGGCCAACCCGGAGCTTTCGCAGAAGCTCTTGCACATGAAGATGCGCTCGGGCCTGACGACCTCTCAGGTGATGGAGCGCGTGGTCTACGCCGCGATCATCGATGGCCGCTGGCGCAAGCACCTCAAGCGCTTGCGCCAGCGCCTGGCCGATGCGCACCAGGATGTGGGCCGGCACTTGCACCGACTGGGGTTCGAGTTGTTCATCGAGTCGGACGAGGGGATGTACATCTGGACCCGGCATCCGGCGATCCCGGACAGCGCGGCGCTGCTCGATGATGCGCTGGAGAAAGGCATCATGCTCGGGCCTGGGCAGTTGTTCATGGTCGATGCCGAGCCGACCGGGTGGATGCGGTTCAACGTGGCGTTCAGTACTGATCCTGCGATGTGGGAGTTGTTGGAGAAGGTGTTGGTCAAGCATGTGCGCCGGAGTGGGCGCTAGGGGCGCAGCGACTTCGCCCCTCTGGGGCATTGCCCTGTGGGAAATGACCCTGTGGGAGCCGGCTTGCCGGCGATGAGGCCCGAACAGACACCATCTGTTGTCTGCTCCGGCCTCATCGCCGGCAAGCCGGCTCCCACAGGTACAGGATCGAGCTACAGGGGTGAGCTATCGCCAGTCTTGCTTCTGGGCAAAGAACGCCTGCGCGTTCGCCTCCAGGCTCTCCAGGTGATACCCCCCCTCCTGCACGATCACACACGGCATGCGCAACGCCCGAATCCGCTCACCCAACGCTGCAAACCCTTCGGTCGTCACCGCCACCTTGCTCTGCGGATCGAGCTCGTAGATATCGAACCCCAGCGACAGCACCAGCACCTCGGCGCCAAAGTCCTTCACTGCATCCAGCGCAATCTCCAGCTGGCCCATGAAGTCCGCCTCGCTGGCCCCATGGGCCATCGGCAGGTTGAGGTTGTACCCCTCCCCCGCACCGCTGCCACGCTCATCCTCGAACCCGGCCACACCCGGATAGAAATTGGTCGGATCGCCATGGGTAGACACATACAGCACATCATTGCGCTCGTAGAAGATCTCCTGAATCCCCTGCCCATGGTGCATGTCGGTATCGAGGATCGCCACGCGGCTGTAGCGGCTGCGCAAGGCCTGGGCCGCGACGGCGGCATTGTTCACGTAGCAGAACCCACCGGCCGCATCGAACCGCGCATGGTGCCCCGGTGGCCGGCACAGGGCATAGGCTGCAGGCTCGCCATCGAGAATCGCCTTGGCCGCGGCCACCGCGCTCTGCGCCGACCAGTAGGCCGAGCGCCAAGTGCGCTCGCCCACCGGGCAGCTGCCATCGGCCAGGTAACGCGCGGCCTGGGCGAGAATGCCACGCAGGGCGTTGGGCTCACGCACGAAGATGTTCGACATCACTTCATCGCCCCAGTCCTCGGGCACTTCCTGCCAGCGTGCGTGCGCCTCTTCGAGGAAGGCCAGGTACGCTTCGCCGTGCACGGCCTTGAGCGGGGCAAGGCCGGCGTCGTCGGGCTGGCGAATGTCGAAGCCAAGGTCCTTGGCCGCCTGCAACAGGCGCTGGGCGCGCTCGGGGACTTCCTGCGGAGTGCGCATGGCGCCGCGCGAGTAGTAGCTGCGAGGGTGGTGCAACAGCTGTTCGGGGTGGAAGTAGCAACGCATCAGGCTTCTCCTTGTTCTGTATGGCCAGCGCGGGCCAGCACGGCATTGAGCAATACGTCGACACCCTGGCGGGCGTCCTCGGGCAGCACGTCTTCGGCCTCGTTGTGGCTCAGGCCGCCGACGCAGGGGATGAACACCATGGCCGTCGGGCAGTAGCGTGCCAGCAGGATAGCGTCATGGCCGGCGCCGCTGACGATCGCCTGTTGGGCATAGCCCAGGCCGTCCACCGCCTGCTGCACGGCCGCCACGCATTCGGCATCGAAGGGCGTCGCCGGGCTAACCCAGTGGCGTTCGATGCGCACCTGCAGGCCGCGCTGCGCGGCGATGGCCTGCAGCTGCTGGCCAAGGTCGCGCTCCATGGCCTCGATCGCCGCGTCACGGTGGTGGCGCAGGTCGACCGTGAAACGCAGCGCACCGGGGATGGTGTTGCGCGAAGACTTGGCGATCGACAACTCGCCCACGGTGGTCAAACCTTGCGGGGCAAAATCGGCGGCCAGTTGCTCGACCGCCTGGATCATCCGCGCGGCGCCATACAAAGCATCCTTGCGCAGCGGCATCGGCGTGGTGCCGGCGTGGGCGGCCATGCCTTCGACGGTCACGTCCAGCCAGCGGATGGCCTGACCGCCCGTGACCACGCCGATGGCCTTGGCGTTGTCTTCGAGAATCGGGCCTTGCTCGATGTGCGCCTCGAAGTAGGCATCGACCTTGCCGCCCAGTGGACGCTGGCCGGCGTAGCCGGTGCGCTGCAGTTCATCGGCCACGCTGATGCCGTCGGCATCGCGGATGGCCAGGGCCTGCTCCAGCGCGAGGGTGCCGGTGAACACCGCCGAGCCGAACATGGCCGGGGTGAAGCGGGCGCCCTCCTCGTTGGTCCACACCGCGATTTCCAGCGGTTTGCGGGTCTGGATGTTCAAGTCGTTCAGGCGACGTACCACTTCCAGGCCCGCCAGCACACCGTAGACACCATCGAAACGGCCGCCCTCGGGCTGGGTGTCGAGGTGGCTGCCCATCATCACCGGGGCTGCATCGGCGTCGGTGCCGGGGCGGCGGGCGAACAGGTTGCCGATGGCATCCACCGAAAGGCTCAGGCCCGCCTCGCGGCACCAGTGGCTGAACAGTTCGCGGCCAGCCTTGTCCTCGTCGCTCAGGGCCAGGCGGCAGCTGCCGCCGCGGGCGGTGGCGCCGACTTCGGCCATGGCCATCAGGCTCGCCCACAGGCGTTCGCCATTGCTTTTCAACATGGGGGAAACTCCTCGCTAAAACGGATGATTCAGGCCAGTTCCAAGCGCTGGCTGCGGGCGTACTGGCGCGCCAGGGCCAACACGCAGACCAGGGAAATGCTGGCGATCAGGGTGTAGAACAGCGCCATCGGCCACCATTGCCCGGTGAAGCTATGGGCCAGCCAGGTGCCGATCAGCGGGGTCAGGCCACCGGCGATGGCGCCGCAGACCTGGTAGGCCATGGAAATCGCGGTATAGCGCACGCGGGTCTCGAACATGCCGCTGACGTAGCCGGCGATCACGGCGTAGAACGAGGCCATGCAGGCCGCCGCCAGGGCAATGCCGAGCACGATCAGCGGGCCTTCGCCGGAGCTGACCAGTACAAACATCGGGTATGGGGACGCCATCGCCAACAGCGCGACCAGGGCCAGGAAGCGGGTGGCGCCGAGCTTTTCCGACAGCCAGGCGGCCAGCGGCTGGACACAGAACTGGATGATCGCCACGAAGAACAGGCATTCGAGGATCAGCGAGCGCTCAAGGTGCAGCTGTTGGGTGGTGTAGCTGATCATGAAGGTGTTGGTGAAATAGACTCCGGCGATACCCAGGGTATTGGCGCCGATGCACAGCAGCAGTGGCCGCCAGGCCGTGCGCAGCACTTCCAGCACCGGCGCCTGCTCCTTGCGCTTGGCCTTTTCCGCCTGCTCGCGGCTGGCCAGGAACTCGGGCGATTCATTGACCCCCAGGCGGATCGCCAGGCCCACCAGCAGCAACAGCGCGCTGGCCAGGAACGGCACGCGCCAGCCCCAGCTCATCAGGTCTTCCTCGGGCAGGCGGGTGACGGCGCCAAAGGCCAGCAGCGAGAGAATCAGCCCTGCCGGGCTGCCCAACTGGGCGAACGAGGCAAAGAAGTTGCGGCGCCCCTTGGGCGCATGCTCCCCGGCCATCAGCACCGCCCCGCCCCACTCGCCGCCCACGGCAATGCCCTGGACCACACGCAGGATGATCAGCAGCACCGGCGCAGCGGCGCCAATCTGCGCGTAGGTCGGCAGCAGGCCGATGCACACGGTGACGATGCCCATCATCAGCAAGGTGATGACCAGCGACTTCTTGCGACCGATGCGGTCGCCCACATGGCCGAACACGATGCCCCCCAGCGGCCGGGCGAAGAAGCCCACGGCGAAGGTGCCGAAGGCGGCCATGGTGCTGAACAGGCTGTCGTCGGAGGGGAAGAACAAGGCGCCGAACACCAGGGCGGCGGCGGTGGCGTAGATGTAGAAGTCGTACCACTCGATCATGGTACCGATGAACGCGGCGGCGGCGGCACGGCGCGGCTGGGGCGAAGCGATGGGCTTCATGGGGGCTCCTTTGCTTGTTTTTTTGGCAGGAGTTACGGGGTCACGGTGGCGCTCTGGCGGCGCCCTGACTGAGATTTATCGTGCCGGGGCTATGATTAGTCAATTTTCTATTTATTATTCGAACTATTAACCCTGCTTATCATCGAGCTTGATCATGTCCGACCGCCTGCTCAACGACCGCCTCGACTGGAACCTGCTGCGCACCTTCCGGGTGATCGGCCAGGAGCTGTCCATCAGCCGCGCCGCCGCGCGCCTGCACCTGACCCAGCCGGCGGTGAGCCAGGCGCTCAAGCGCCTGGAAGACCAGCTCGGCCGCCAGCTGATTGCCCGGCGCGGGCCACGCTTCGTGCTCACCGACATGGGCGAGCAACTGTTCCAGCTGGCCGGCGAGGTGTACGGCCAGATGTCGCAGATCGGCGGCCTGCTGGAGCAACCGGCGGATGAGCTGGTGGGCAAGGTGCGCTTGCTGATGATCAGCCGCATCGTCAGCGACCGTTTCGACGATTTTCTCGCCGACTTCCACCGCCAGCACCCGCGGGTGGATGTGGAGATCGACGTGATGCGCAGCTCCGACATCGTCGCCGCGCTGCAGGAAAAGACCGCCACGGCGGGCCTGAGCCTTAACCGCCGACCGCAGCCCCGGCTTGAGCAACGCCTGTTCCTGCGCCAGCGCTATGCCTTTTTCTGCGGCAAGCACCATGCGCTGTTCGGTCAGGCGCAGGGCGACCTGCAGCGGGAAAACTTCGTCAGTTTCACCAGCGATCAGATCGGCGGCATGCTCTCGCCGCTGACCATTTTTCGTGACCAGCAGGGGTTTTCCGGGCGGATCGTGGCCTCTTCGCCAAGCCTTGAAGAAGTGCGTCGGCTGGTGATCGCCGGCTTTGGCATCGGTTGCCTGCCGGAGCATGTGGTGGCGGCAGATGTGGCGGCGGGTTTGCTGTGGAAGCTGCCGCCGCAGGAAGGGATCGCGGACGTCGACATTCACTTGCTGTGGAACCGGGAGCAGCGCTTGAGCCGGGCTGAAGAGGTGTTCATCGAAGCGTTGCAAGCCAGCCTCGACTGAGGGGGACGCACGAAGCGCCGGCTTGGCTAAAACTTGGATCCCATTCGTTGAGCGGGTATGCTAAGCGCAATAGCTAAACGCCATTACTCCGGGCGCTCCTTGCGCCTGGCGCTCAAGGAAGAGACTCGTGCCTAGCCACCCTACCCGCCACACCATCGCCCGCCAATGGCAGTTGCTCAAACTGCTCCCCGACCGCCACCCAGGCAAGAGCGCTGCACAGCTGCAAGCCGCGCTGGCCAAGCTTGGCCACAAGACCAGCAAGCGCACGGTCGAGCGCGACCTCAATGAGCTGGCCACGCTGTTTGCGGTGCACTGCAACAGCAAGGGGATGCCCTATGGCTGGTATTGGCAGCCGGGCCTGGACCCAAGCCAGCTGGAGCAGCTACAGCCGGATGTGCTCTCACCCACGGCGCAGATCGAACTGCGCGCCTGGGTGGACGACGGCCTGGCCCGGCGACTCGAAGATCAGCCGCTGTCCGAGGACATGCGCCTGGCGCCGCAGGAAACCGGGGGCGCGAAACTCGATGCCACCGTCCATGACAGTCGAGCGTTGATGGGCTGGCTGCTGTCGCAGGCGGGTTCCATCTGCGTGCAGTCGCCGCAGGCGTTGCGCATGGCCATGGTCGAGCAACTGCGCCAGAGCCTGGCCTTGCACGACGGGGGTAGCTGACAGGTCCAGTTGCTGAAAGCCCTGTTTCCCCCTGTGGGAGCCGGCTTGCCGGCGATAGGGCCCTCACTGGCTGCAGGGAATCGTCCAGCTACCTTGTGTTTGCCTGCCCCGGCCTCTCCCACAGGGGTCGTGCTGGCTTATGGCATTTGGTAGCGGCTCAGGACGGCAAGCTCGGCATGCGCCGCCGCGCCAGGCAGGCATAGCCCAGGCACAGCACAGCCAGCACCAGCACACCAAGCACCACCACCAGCTCCCCGCTGTAGCGCGCCACCAGCGCCGGGAAGCCGGCAAATTCGCGGTAAACCTGCACATCCGCCACCCCGTCGGCGTGGCTGATGCTGATACCGCCCTGGCGGATCTGCGAATAATCGGCATCGAAATAGACCCAGACCTTGCACACCCCGCCAGGGTCGATGCTGGCGATCTCCAC
Source organism: Pseudomonas sp. NPDC089396 (assembly GCF_044749545.1). Taxonomy (NCBI): domain Bacteria; kingdom Pseudomonadati; phylum Pseudomonadota; class Gammaproteobacteria; order Pseudomonadales; family Pseudomonadaceae; genus Pseudomonas; species Pseudomonas sp. NPDC089396. Next base: position 281,548 of record NZ_JBIVIC010000007.1, read on the forward strand.
CAGGGGCGTCGAGGCCTCGTACAGCGTGTCGTTGCCCGTCGCGTCGCGTACCTGCACCAGGCCTTTGGCCGGCAGGTGGATCCTGACCTCGCGTACGGCCTTGTCGCCGGTGTTGCGCAGGTCGATGAGCAAACCGGTGCGGTGGTCCACCAGCCCCGCCTCGAACGGCTTGGCGAACAACTGGGCGTAGGGCGCCTGGGCCAGCTCCACCAGCCTGTCGACCTGATCCTGACTCAAGGCCCCCTGGCCAATGCGGCTGATGCGTGACTGCAGCTGTTCGTACTTGAGCTGATCGTTGGCCTTGCTGATGCGCTCGCTGAATTGGCTCGGGTAGGTCAGGTAGGCGTAAGTCAGGGACGCATCCAGCCGAGCGGAGTCCTTGAACACCAGATAGACCAGCAGCATGGCGATCAGGCCCAGCAGCGTGGCCACAAGGCGTTTCCCGACGTTGTCCCGACTCAACGGTGCGATTCCTTCTGTAGCGCCTGGTAAATGTGCAGCGGTCCAAAGGTTGCCAAGTTCAGCACCCCCAAGGCAAGCGTTCAGCGTCCCAGCAACTGGGGCAACGAGGCCATCAGCATGGCCACGCCCGACAAGGTCAGCAGCCCCAGCACCACCCGGCGAAACGCCTGCTCGCTGATCCCCAGGTACACCCGCGTGCCAAGCAGCGCTGGCAGGGCCATGGCCAGCAGCACGACGCCGAACGAGGGCAGCATGTCGCGGGTGACCACACCGGTACCCAGGTAGGTGAGCATGGTCACCAGCAGCATCGACAGGTTGAAGTTCTGGATCACCGCGCGCTGGGTATCACGCTCGAAGCCACGCAAGGTACACCACAGTGTAGGCACTGTCCCGGTAAAACCACCGATGCCGCCCAAGACACCGCCCAGCATACCCACCGCACCATCGGCCAGGCGGTTGCCCGGCAGCCGTGGCAGGCGCGGTGCCAGCAGCATCAGCGGGCACCACAGGACCAGCAAGGTGCCGAACACGGCCTTGAACCAGAGCATGTTCAGGTAGGGCAACACCCACACCCCCAGCGGGATGCCAGCCAGGCCGCCGAGCACGAAGGGCCACAGCAGTGGCCAGCTGAAGCCGCGGCGCACGCTGAATACGGCGATGAGCTGGCCGGCGAGGCTGCCGAACACGGTCAGCGAGGCCGCCAGCCGTGGCTCCAGGCCCCAGGCCCAGAACGACATGGCGACCATGCCAAAGGCAAAACCGGACAGGCCCTGGACGAATCCGGCGACGATGGCACCAACGGCGATGAGGTAGAGCGAGTCCATAGGGCCTTGTCAGCTTGGCTTGATCGGCGTCATACCATGCCAGAGCTGGGGGCGGATGTCTGCTTGAAGCAGGGCCTGCCTTGCCGCTGTCCTTTGGGCAATCGCCGCTGACTTTGTGGGAGCCGGCTTGCCGGCGATGCAGGCGCCGCGGTGCATGGCACCGGCTTTGCCGGTGATCGCCGGCAAGCCGGCTCCCACAGGAATCGCGTCAGCTTTTGAGAAAGCTTTAAGCAAAGCGCTCGATCTGGGCCGGGGTTCGGCGCATCAGCACTTTGCCGTGGCGGATCGACACCAGCGCGTGGCCCTGGCTGCGCACCATTTCGTAGTCATCGGCCGCCGACAGCAGCAACAGGTTCGCCGGGCGCCCTACCTCGATGCCGTAGCGCTCGCCCAGGTTGAGGGTGCGGGCACTGTTGTCGGTGATCAGGTCCAGGCAGCGTTGCAGGTCTTCGTAACCGAGCATGTGGCAGATGTGCAAGCCGGCTTCGAGGATGCGCAGAATGTTGCCGTTGCCCAGCGGGTACCAAGGGTCGACGATCGAGTCCTGGCCGAAGCAGACGTTCATCCCCGCCCGGTCGATCTCGGCCACGCGGGTCAGGCCGCGGCGTTTCGGGTACGTGTCGAAGCGCCCCTGCAAGTGGATGCTCTCGGTCGGGCACGAGACGAAGTTGATGCCCGACATTTTCAGCAGGCGGAACAGCTTGGAGCAGTAGGCATTGTCATAGGAGCCCATGGCCGTGGTGTGGCTCGCCGTCACCCGCGCGCCCATGCCGCGCACCCGCGCCTCTTCGGCCAGCACTTCGAGGAAACGCGACTGCGGGTCGTCGGTCTCGTCGCAATGCACATCGACCAGGCAACCGGTGCGCTCGGCCAGCTCCATCAAAAACTTGACCGACGAGACGCCCTGGTCACGGGTATTTTCAAAATGCGGGATGCCACCCACCACATCGGCGCCCATGGCCACCGCCTCGGTCATCAGCGCCCGGCCGTTGGCGTAGGATTCGATGCCCTCCTGGGGGAAGGCCACGATCTGCAGGTCGACCAGTTCGCGTACTTCGTCGCGCACCTCGACCATGGCCTTGAGCGCGGTGAGCTTGGGGTCGGTCACGTCGACGTGGGTGCGTACATGCTGGATGCCGTGGTCCACCAGCATGCCAATGGTATTCTTGGCGCGGGTCTTGATGTCGTCATGGGTAGTGATGGCCTTGCGCTCGGCCCAGCGCTCGATGCCTTCGAACAGCGTGCCGCTCATGTTCCACTTCGGCTCGCCCGCCGTGAGGGTCGCATCCAGGTGGATGTGTGGCTCGACGAAGGGCGGCACCACCAGGTTCTGCTGGGCGTCCAGGTCGTCGGCAGCGCTGCCGGCGACGACGTCGGCCTGGGGCTCGATGGCAGCGATGCGATCGCCCTGCAGTTCGATACGGAACAGGCCGGCCTTGCCACGCAGGCGTGCATTGATGATGTTCATGGGGTTACTCCTTGCCTTGGGCTTCGGTCATGCGCCATATCAGCATAGCGACCGCAGCATTCATACGAAAAAGCGGGTCGTCGAGGGACTGCCCGCTCAATTGTTCGATACGTTGCATCCGGTGGTTGATGGTGTTGCGGTGCACGCCCAGGCGCTGCCCGGCCTTTAGGCCGTTGCCGTTTTCCATGAGCAGCGCGTCGAGGGTGTGCAGCAAGGTATTGGGCTGTTTGCGCCCGGGGCTGCGCAGTGGGCCGAGGGTCCGGGTGACGAAGTCGTCGAGCAGCGAACGGTCGACGATCCCCTGCAGCAAGCGCAGCACGCCCAGTTCGCTGAAGTCGCACAGGCCCGTGGCCGGGCGCAGGTTCTGCGCCACCTCCAGCGCCTGTCGGGCTTCGTTGAGGGCCTGGCGATAATGGGCGCAGTCTTCGGCGGGGCTGGAAAGCCCCATGAACAGGCCCATTTCCCCGACCAGCGCAGCGAGTTGCCGGTGCAGATCGGCCAACGCTGCACGCAGGTGCGGCGAATCAGGCAGCAGCAACACGAACAGGTCACCCGCCAATTGCGCCGTGACCGCCTCGGGCCGGCCGCGACACCAGGCTTCGAGCAGGTCTTCCAGCGCTTGCCGGGTGCCTTGCCACAAGCGTTCGCCCTGGGCCAGCCCGTGCCGTTCGAACAGCTCGTCGACCGCCGACAGGCGCAGCGCCACCAGCCGGCGCGGCCCGTCCAGGGCCAGCTGCAGGTGCGCCGCACGCTGGCGAGCGATGGCCAGGCTTGGGTAATCACCGGTCAGCAACTGGCCGAGGATGTCGTTGCGCGAACGCCGCTCCTGGGTCATCTGCACCAGCGCAGTGCCGATCAGGTGGGTGACCACCACCATCTTCAGCGCATAGGGCTGCTCGATCAGCGGCAGGCCCAGTTGCTCGGCACGGGCCATCACCGCGGGCGGTATGTGCTGGATGAACGAGCCACCGGTGAGGATCACCATGCCGGCGATACCCACCGCCTCGCCATCCTCGACCAGGCTCAGCAGGTTGCTTTCGCCACGCGGGTGATTGATGCCGGTGACGAACACCAGCTCGCCGCCCATCACCCACTCGGCGATGCCTTCATTTTCCGCCACGTAGGGCCAGCGCACACGCCGCTGCAGGTTGCGTGCGCCGGCCCGCACGCGCATGTCTTGCAAACCCGGCAGGCACAGGAGTTCTTCCAGTGCCAGGCTCACGGTTCGACCTCGGCCTGGCCCAGCGCCTGGCGTCGGCCACGCAGTTCGAGCAGCAGGATGTAGCACAGTGCCGAGGCGCTGATGCCAACAAGCGGGGCCACCCAAGGCGAGGCGTAGGCCAGTACCGCACCGACGGCATAGGCGGACAGCCCGGCAAGGTTGTAGCGCGGCAGGCTGACCGACCCCAACGCGGGGTACTTGCCACGGTGGCGGTACCAGAAGTCGGCCATGATCACCCCGCCCACCGGCGGGATGATCGACCCCAGCAGCACCAGGAACGGGATCAGCAATTCATACATGCCACCGATCGCCAGCAGGATGCCGACACCCGCCGCCGCCAGCGTCATGGTGCGCCGACGCTCACTGCGCAGCAGGTGGCAGGCCGCCGCCGAGACGTTGTAGATGGTCGGCCCCTGGATGGTCCACAGGTTCAGGCAGAGCATCACCACCGCCGCGAACGACAGGCCCTGGAGCATCATCACTTCGACGATGTCGGCCTGCTGGTAGACCATCGCGCACCAGGCCCCGGCCACCACCATCAGGCCATTGCCGAGCAGGAACGCGACGATACTGGCCGTGACCGCCACCCGCCCGCTGCGCGACAGCCGCGTCCAGTTGGTGGCCTGGGTGGCGCCGCTGGCGAAGGTGCCGAAGACCATGGTCACCGCCGCGGAAAAGGTCAGGGTTTCGTGTGGCACCAGTGCCGCGAGCTGTTGCAAGCCTCCGACATCGCGGGTGGCGATCACCATGGAGAAGATCAACAGCGCGAACATCAACGGCACCGACACCCGTGACAGCAGGTCCAGGCCCTTGAAGCCGACAATGGCGGTGATGCTGAAGCCCAGCCCGAACAGCACCATCAATGGCACGGTGAAACCGGGGGCCAGCCCCAGCAGCTTGACCAGTACGATGGCCACGGTAGCCGTGCCCCAGGCGTACCAGCCAAGTTCCGCGAAGCCAAGCAGAAAATCCGAAAGCCGGCTGCCCGCCTCGCCGAAACAGAAGCGGCCCATGAGCACGGTATTGAGCCCGCTGCGCGACGCGATGAACGCCAGCGCTGCGGCATACAGCGCCAGCAGGCTGTTGCCGATGGCGGCGATCCACAGCATGTCGACGAAGCCGAAGGCCATGCCGAGCTTGCCACCGGCGAACATGGTGCCGGTGAAGAAGGTGAAACTGAACAGCACCATGGCGATCGGCAACAGGCCCTTGCGCGCATGCTGGGGCGCTTCGCAGAGAGGGAATTCGGAGGGTGAGCTCATGGTCGGGTGGCTCCGGGTTGAAGGTGCAGCGACAAGAGCAATATGCGGGCCGCTTTTGCCAAGGCCGGGAAAGCCGAAAAAGCAGGCGCGAGGCATAAGAAAGACTGTGCAGGCTGCACAGAATAGCGTCGCCAAGGAGTAAGCAATGTGTGCCACGTGACCCATTTGGAGGCGAACATGCACCAATGCGAAACAGGCTGGGTAATTTTCACCCAGCCTTCACCCAGCCCCTTGACCCAAGTCATGGCCTGATGGACGATCGACGCTTCCCCGACCAAGGACGAAGGCATGTTACGGATACTGGGCAGAGCGTCTTCCATCAACGTGCGCAAAGTCCTGTGGGCCTGCGCCGAATTCGATATCCCGTTCGAACGCGAAGACTGGGGCACGGGCTTCCAGCCCACCGACGCCCCTGAATTCCTTGCGCTCAACCCCAATGCCATGGTGCCGGTCATCCAGGATGGTGACTTCACCCTGTGGGAATCCAACACCATCATCCGCTACCTCGCCACACGTTATGGCGATGGAGGCTGCTACCCGGCCGAAGCGGTCGCCAGGGCCCGCGTGGATCAATGGATCGACTGGCAGGCCACGGACCTGAACCGCTCGTGGAGCTATGCCTTCATGTCGCTGGTCCGGCATTCCCCCGCACATCAGGACCCGCAGGCACTGGCCGAGGGTTGCGCGCAATGGGTGCACTACATGCAGATCCTCGAGCGACAGCTGGCCACGACCGGCGCCTATGTGGCGGGTGATCGGTTCACCCTGGCCGACATCCCGATCGGGCTGTCGGTGAACCGCTGGTTCGAGACCCCCTTCGAGCACCCGTCGCTGCCAGCCGTCAGCGCCTACTTCGAACGCCTGACCGACCGCCCCGGCTTCGTTGCGCACGGACGCAACGGCACCCCCTGAGTGGCAAATTCTGCGCACGCCCAGTGCGTGCGCAGCGCCTGGGCGACATCGCTATAATCCTCCGTCTGATCTGCGCCCAAGGCCCCCCACATGCCCCGCTTGCCGAAGTTGCTGTTGCCCCTGCTGCTCATCGCTGCCCTCGGCGCCTGCGACCAGAAACCCACCCGCGAAGAACAGATCCTGGCCAACCTGCCCTTGCAGGAAGCCTACGAGCACAACATCGAGCGCATGGCCGCGCTGCTCACCCGCACCCACCCGCAACTCGATGAACAGACCATTCGCGAGGTGCTGCGCAAGCACCTCACGGTCGAGGACCAGCGCCAGGACCTGTTCAAGCTCTACAGCGAGAAGCACTTCAGCGACGCCGAGTTCGCCAGCATCGTCGCGGCCACCCGCGACCCGGCCAAGGCGCGGGCCATGGAAGAGACCGAAGAAGGCCAGCGACTGAGTGAAAAACTCACCCGGCTGATGCGCGAGACGGCGCGCGATGCCAAGGTGCAGGCGCTGGCCGCGCAGCGCATGCAGCAGGTGGAAGATGAACTGAGCGAGCGGGAAGAAAACGCTCTGCTACGCTAGCTGTAACAAGTCTTGTCATAATACTGTCGTCTTTCGGTCATAGGATTGACCCCAACCTGACATTTACCTACTTCATGGATGAGCGTCTCATGCGTCGTGTGGTTTTCAATCAGAAAGGTGGCGTGGGCAAATCGAGCATCGCCTGCAACCTGGCCGCAGCCAGTGCCGCCGAGGGCTATCGCACATTGCTGGTCGACCTCGACCCGCAGGCCAACGCGACCTACTACCTCACCGGGCTGACCGACGACGCCATCCCGGCCGGCATCGCCGACTTCTTCCGCCAGACCCTGTCGCCCTCCACCGCCGCGGGCAAGAAGCACCGCGTGGCGATCACCGAGACCCGCTACCCCAACCTGCACCTGGTCACCGCCAGCCCCGACCTCAGCGACCTGCAGAGCAAGCTGGAGCACAAGTTCAAGATCAACAAGCTGCGCAAGCTGCTGATCGAGCTGGGCGAAGACTACGAGCGGATCTACATCGACACGCCCCCGGCCCTGAACTTCTACACCTTCAGCGCTTTGGTGGCCGCCGAGCGCCTGCTCATTCCCTTCGACTGCGACAGTTTCTCGCGCCAGGCGCTGCTCAGCGTCATGGCCGAGGCCGAGGAGATGCGCCAGGACCACAACCCGGCGCTGCAGGTCGAGGGCGTGGTGGTCAACCAGTTCGCCGGGCGCACAGCCTTGCACCAGACCCTGGTCGACCAGCTGCGCAGCGAAGGCCTGCCGGTATTGCCGGTGTACCTGAGCAGTTCGATCAAGATGCGCGAGTCGCACCAGGCCTCGGTGCCGCTGGTGCACCTGGCACCGCGGCACAAACTGTCGCTGGAGTTCGTCGACCTGCTCGACGTGCTGGAACGGGCCGCCTGAGCGGGCAAATCTTCCACGCGCAGGGGCTACCCGACCGCTCGTCCGGGTGATAGATTCGCCGCCATGAAAACCACCCGGCAGACCCGCACGCTGACCGCCTGGACGCTCTACGCCAGCGTCCTGTTCAGCCTATTGCTGTGCGGCCTGCACCATGGCCAGATGGGCGGCTTGCGCCTGGCCGGCCTGGAAGGCGGGTTCTGTTCGGTGAACAGCGAGCACGGTGTCGCCATCGACCTGGATGGCGCCGGTGGCGACCAGCACATGGCCCAGCTCGACTGCCCGGTCTGTTCTTCGTTCGGCATGGCAGTACCCCTGAGCAGCGCTGGCTTCTCGTTCGCCCCAGCACACAGCGCCGCCACCTCACCCATTGTCGTGCGCAGCTGGGCGCAACCGCCGCCCCGCTACCAACGCCCTGCCCTCACCCCGCGTGCGCCCCCCGCCACCTTCCCCGCAGCAGCCCTTCACATCGCCTGACCCCAGCCGGGCGCGCCTGCGTGCGCGGTCGTGGTCAGCCATGACCCTTGCGTGGAAGACACAATAATATGCTTCGCAATACCTCCCTGGTGCTCCTCATGGGCACCTGCACCTTCACCTGGGCGGACGACGCCGCCGTGGAACTCGGCGCCACCACCATCGACGGCGAGCGTGACGCCCCCTCCGGGGTGCAACTGGATGAACCGATCCGCACCGGTTCCCGGCTGGGCCTGACCGCCCGCGAAACCCCCGCGTCGGTGAGCGTGTCCGACCGCCGCCTGATCGAAGAGCGCGGCGCCCAGGACAGCCAGGACGTGATCAACGCCATGACCGGCGTGAACGCCTCGGCCAACCCCGGCTTTGGCGGCTTCGTCAGCTATCGCGGTTTCACCCAGAACCAGGTCACCCAGTTGTTCAACGGCATCAACCTTGGCTACAGCAGCGCGATGCGGCCGGTGGATGCCTGGGTGCTGGACCGGGTCGAACTGCTCGGCGGGCCCTCGTCGTTCCTGCACGGTGCAGGCTCGGTCGGCGGCTCGATCAACTACATCACCAAGCTCGCCACCCGCGACCAGCAGGTCTTCGACGGGCGGGTGCGCTATGGCAGCTACGACGACTCGGAAGTGGCCTTCGGCATCAACCAGGCCCTGGCCAGCAACCCGGCCGATGCCCGCCACTTCATGCGCCTGGATTACAGCCACAGCGACGGCAACGGCTACATCGACCGCAACGAGCGGCAGACCGACAGCGTTACGTTTTCACTGCTCAGCGACCTGGCCCCCGACCTCACCCACACTCTGGCCCTGGAGTACCAGGAGGACCGCGAAGACAGCCCGTACTGGGGGGCGCCGATCTTGCCCGGGCGCAGCACCATGAAGATCGACAACAGCCGCCGCTTCGAAAACTACAACGTCGCCGACGGCCGTTATGAACAGCGGGTGCGCTGGCTGCGCTCGATCCTCGACTACCAGGTCAGCGACAGCACCAGCGTGCAGAACACGCTGTACCACTACAACGCCCAGCGCGACTACCGCAACCTGGAGCGCTACAGCTATACCAGCGACGGTAACGTACTGCGCGCCAGCCCCTACCTGCAGCGCCATGACCAGAACGTGCTGGGTGACCGCGTCGAGCTGCGCCATGACCACAAGCTGTTCGGCCTGGCCAGCCAGTGGTCGCTGGGCCTGGACTATTCGCGCATGCGCCAGACGCTCTACCCGACCTCGAGCAACTACACCGACGTGGTCGACCCCGACCACTTCGACCCGGGCAGCTTCGACGACATCCCCGGGGTGAATGCCGGCCTGACCAAGGGGCGCCGCCATGAGCTCACCAACCGCGCCGTGTTCGCCGAGCACCGCCTGCAACTGACCGAGCGCCTGGCCCTGCTGACGGCCCTGCGCTACGACTACCTGGACATGCAAGTGACCAACTACGGCGCCGTCACGCCGACCTCGCCGGCCTTCTTCGAACGCCGCTGGGAACCGCTGTCCGGGCGCATCGGCCTGACCTACGCGCTGACCCCTGCGGCCAGCGTCTATGTGCAGTACAGCACCGCCGCCGACCTGCCTGCCGGCTCGCTGGCGGCGGCGACCTACTCCAACGTCGGGCTGTTCGACCTGTCCAAGGGCGAGCAATGGGAGGTGGGCAGCAAGTTCGATTTCCTGGAAGGGCGTGGTGCGGCAACGGTGGCGCTGTACCAGATCGTGCGCAAGGACTTCGCCGTGCGCGATTCGGTCGACCCCAACCAGACGGTCCAGGCCGGGCAGCAGACTTCCCGCGGGATCGAGTTGTCGGGGCGGCTGCAGGTGACGCCGAAGCTGCTGGCCGAAGCCAACTATGCCTATGTCGATGCCGAGTACGACGCGTTCAACGAAGCCGTCAATGGCGTGTCGGTGTCGCGCGAGGGCAATTCCCCGGTCAACGTGCCGGCCAACGTGGCCAACCTGTGGCTGACCTACAGCCTCGACCCGGCGTGGTCGGTCGGGGTGGACAGCCGCTATGTCGATTCGGTGTATGCCGACAATGCCAATACCCTCAAGGCCCCCGCCTACACCCTGTTCGGTGCTTTTGCCCGCTACCGGCTGGACGAACACACCACGGTCACCGGGCGGGTGCGCAACCTGACCGACGAGGTGTATGCCAAGCAGGCGTACGGACTGCAGTACTACATGGGCGCGCCGAGGACGTTCGAGGTGGCGGTGGACATGCGTTTCTGACGGGTGAATGAGTGCCGGGCGACACAGCGCCATTGCACAGCAGCAGTTCTTCTGGGAGAGCCTGTTGCGTGACCAGGCGGTGACCAGCATTGGCAAGGCCTCGGTGTATTACGAGGCCAACGCCCAGGGTCACGTCGAGGGCTGCCTGGTGCAGCTGTACCCGCACCCGCTGCGCCGCGACGCGTTTCGCCTGGATGGCAACCTGCAGGCGCAGCTGAACAGCCGCTGCATGGCACTCGACCTGCGCAAGATGCCCGGTTTCGTTACCGATGAGAGGGGGCTGGCGAACGGCTACAGCGAGGTGGATTACGCGCCGTGGCGAGTGGGGCGGCCATGATGCTTTGATTAGCCTGTTCTGGCCCTATCGCTGGCAAGCCAGCTCCTACAGGTACATCACAGGCTTTGAGAGCTGTGGTGTACCTGTTCTGGCCCTATCGCTGGCAAGCCAGCTCCTACAGGTACATCACAGGCTTTGAGAGCTGTGGTGTACCTGTTCTGGCCCTATCGCTGGCAAG
>NZ_JBIVIC010000007.1:292445-387003 GCF_044749545.1 Pseudomonas sp. NPDC089396
GGCCCTATCGCTGGCAAGCCAGCTCCCACAGGTGCAACACAGGCTTTGAGAGCTGGGGTGTATCTGTTCTGGCCCTATCGCTGGCAAGCCAGCTCCCACAGGTGCAACACAGGCTTTGAGAGCTGGGGTGTATCTGTTCTGGCCCTATCGCTGGCAAGCCAGCTCCTACAGGTACATCACAGGCTTTGAGAGCTGTGGTGTACCTGTGGGAGCCGGCTTGCCGGCGATAGGGCCAGCACGGTCAAAACAGATATCCTGATGTCGCCCACAAAGAAGCGCAACCCCGCACACCCCGGTCTACTGCCTGAAACAACAACGATGACGCGGCCGTGACCACGTCACGTCCCTTCAGGCTGCCTATGGAACCGGAGCACCTGCACATGTCCGCATCTCATGAGGTATCCCCCACCACGCTACGCCGCGTCATCGCCGCCTCGGCCATCGGCAACTTCGTCGAATGGTTCGACTTCGCCGTGTACGGCTTTCTCGCCACACTCATCGCCAGCCAGTTCTTCCCCAGCGGCGATGCCAACGTGGCGCTGCTCAAGACCTTCGCCGTGTTCGCCGTGGCCTTCGCCCTGCGGCCACTGGGCGGCATCGTGTTCGGTGCCCTGGGCGACCGGCTCGGGCGCAAGCGCATCCTGTCCCTCACCATCCTGCTGATGGCAGGCTCCACCACACTGATCGGCCTGCTGCCCACCTACGCCAGCATCGGCCTCGCCGCCCCGGCGCTGCTGACCCTGGCGCGCTGCCTGCAGGGCTTTTCCGCCGGCGGCGAGTATGCCGGGGCCTGCGCCTACCTGATGGAACATGCGCCGCGCAACCGACGCGCGTTCTATGGCAGCTTCGTGCCGGTCTCGACCTTCTCGGCCTTCGCCTGCGCAGCCGTGATCGCCTATGGCCTGGAAGCCAGCCTGTCGGCCGAAGCGATGAGCGCCTGGGGCTGGCGCATTCCGTTCCTGGTGGCCGCACCGCTGGGGCTGGTGGGCCTGTACCTGCGCTGGCGGATGGAAGAAACCCCGGCCTTCCGCCAAGCCCTGGCCGAAGGCAAGGCCCATGAACACTCGCCACTCAAGGAAACCCTGCGCAGCCATGGCCGCACCATCCGCAACCTGGGGGCGTTCATTTCGTTGACGGCGTTGTCGTTCTACATGTTCACCACCTACTTCGCCACCTACCTGCAACTGGTCGGCAACCTGACCCGCGCCCAGTCGCTGCTGGTGACCACCGTGGCGCTGCTGTTCGCCGCGGTCGGCTGCCCGCTGGCCGGGGCGTTCTCGGACCGCGTCGGGCGGCGCAAGACCATTGGCTTTACCTGCCTGTGGGTGATGGTCTGTGTGTTCCCCGCGTATTGGCTGGCCAGCTCCGGCTCGATGTCGGGGGCGCTGCTGGGGGTGATCCTGCTGGCGGTGGGTGCGCTGTGCAGTGGGGTGGTCACGGCGGCGCTGCTGTCGGAGAGTTTCCCGACCCGCACTCGGTATACCGCTTCGGCCATTACTTACAACGTGGCCTACACGCTGTTTGGCGGTACTGCGCCGCTGGTGGCGACCTGGTTGATCGGGTTGACCGGCAGCAGCCTGGCGCCGGCGTTCTACCTGGTGGTGATTGCTTTGGTGGCGCTGGTGGGGGGGTTGGCGTTGCCGGAGACGGCGCGGATTTCGTTGCATGACGAGCCGGGGGGCGATGGGCACCGGCAGGCTGCTCGGGTTTGAAATGGGGGCTGCTTTGCAGCCCAATCGCCGGCAAGCCGGCTCCCACAGGGACCGCAGCGCTGCAAAATCCTGTGGGAGACGGCTTGCCGGCGATTGGGCCGCAAAGCGGCCCCTGCTTCACACCTCCTCGCGCCGGTACGCCCACTGATACAGCGCCGGCAACACCAGCAAGGTCAGCGCCGTCGACGACAGGATCCCACCAATCACCACCGTCGCCAGCGGCCGCTGGACCTCGGCACCGGTGCCGGTGGCCAGGGCCATCGGGATGAACCCCAGTGACGCCACCAAGGCGGTCATCAGCACCGGCCGCAAGCGCGTCAGCGCCCCCTCCTCGACCGCCACCCTCACGCTGCGGCCCTCCTCACGCAGGCTACGGATGAAGGCAATCATCACCAGGCCATTGAGCACCGCCACCCCGGACAAGGCGATAAAACCCACCCCTGCGGAAATCGACAGTGGAATGTCACGCAGCCACAGCGCCAGCACCCCGCCGGTCAAGGCGAAGGGAATGCCCGTGAACACCAGCAGACCATCCTTGAGGTTGTTGAACATCATCAGCAGCAGCGCCATGACCAGCAGCAACGCCACCGGCACTACCACCTGCAGGCGCTCGGCCGCCGACTGCAACTGCTCGAACTGGCCGCCCCAGCGGGTCCAGTAGCCGGGCGGTATCGCCACTTGCTCGCGCAACGCCAGCTCGGCCTGCTCGACGAACGAGCCCAAGTCACGCCCGCGCACGTTGGCACTGACCACCACCACCCGCTTGCCATCCTCGCGGCTGACCTGGTTCGGCCCCAGTTGCAGGTTCAGCGTGGCGACTTGCGCCAACGGAATGAAACCGATTTGCGCAGCCCCGGCCGAGGCGCTTGCGGGGACGGGAATCAGCAGGCTGGACAAGCCATCGACATCGGTGCGCAACGCCTCGGGCAGGCGCACGACCATGTCGAAGCGGCGATCGCCCTGGTACAGCGTGCCCGCCGTGCGACCGCCAACGGCAATGGCGATGGCGTCCTGCACGTCACCCACATTGAGGCCATGGCGGGCAGCCTTGTCGCGGTCGATATCGATGGTCAGCACCGGCAGACCGGTGGTCTGCTCGACCTTCACTTCCGAAGCGCCCGGCACTTGCTGCAGGCTGCTGGTGATTTGCGCGGCGGTGCGGTTGAGCACGTCCATGTCGTCACCGAACAGCTTGACGGCCACGTCACTGCGCACGCCGGAAATCAGCTCGTTGAAGCGCAGTTGGATTGGTTGCGACAACTCATGGTTGCTGCCCGGCACACTGGCGGCCGCGCGCTGCACTTCGGCGATCAGCGCTTCACGCGACTTGCCAGGGTCCGACCACTGCTCTTGCGGGCGCAACATCACGTAGGCGTCGGAGATGTTCGGCGGCATCGGGTCGGAGGCGATCTCGGCCGTGCCGGTGCGGGCAAACACCCGCTGCACTTCCGGCACCTGGGTGATGATCGCCTGCTCCAGGCGCTGCTGCATGTCCACCGACTGCGACAGGCTGGTGCCCGGCACCCGCAGGGACTGCAGGGCAAAGTCACCCTCGCTGAGGCTGGGGATGAACTCACTGCCCATGCGGCTGGCCATGACCCCGGACATCACTACCAACACGGCCGCCGCGCTGAAGGCCAGCTTGCGCCGGCCCAGCACCCAGGCCAGTACCGGGGCATAGCGCTGGCGCGCGGTGCGCATCACCAGGCCTTCCTCTTCCTTGACCTTGCCGGTGACGAACAGCGCGATGGCCGCGGGCACGAAGGTCACCGACAGGATCATGGCACCCAGCAGCGCAATCACTACGGTGAAGGCCATGGGGTGGAACATCTTGCCCTCGACGCCCGTCAGGGCAAAGATCGGCAGGTAAACCACCATGATGATCAACTGGCCGTAGATCAGCGGTCGGCGAGCCTCGCGGGCCGCAGCGAACACCTCGTGGAAGCGCTCGCTGCGGGTCAGCATGCGGCCATGGCGCTGCTGGGCATGGGCCAGGCGGCGGATGGCGTTCTCGACGATCACCACCGCGCCGTCGACGATGATGCCGAAATCGAGCGCGCCAAGGCTCATCAGGTTGGCGCTGACCTTGTTGCTGAACATGCCGGTGAAGGTGAACAGCATCGACAGCGGAATGACCATGGCGGTAATCAGCGCCGCGCGGATGTTGCCGAGGAACAGGAACAACACGGCAATCACCAGGATCGCGCCTTCGACCAGGTTCTTCTTGACCGTGGCGATGGCCTTTTCGACCAAGTGGGTGCGGTCGTACACCGTCACCGCCACCACCCCTTTGGGCAGGTTGCGGTTGATGTCCACCAGCTTGGCCGCCACCGCCTGGGACACCGTGCGGCTGTTCTCGCCGATCAGCATGAACACCGTACCCAGCACCACCTCGCGACCGTTCTCGGTGGCAGCGCCCGAGCGCAGCTCCTGGCCCAGGCCGACCTGGGCGACATGGCTGACGCGAATCGGCGTGCCATCGGCCGTGGAGATGACGATGTTGGCGATGTCCTCGGCCGTGGCCACCTGCCCCGGCACGCGGATCAGCAATTGCTCGCCGTTGCGCTCGATATAGCCCGCGCCAACGTTGGCGTTGTTGCGTTCAAGGGCGCCGATCAAGTCGTTGAGGGTCAGCTTGTAGGCTGCCAGGCGCTTGGGCTCCGGCGCGATCAGGTACTGCTTGGCATGGCCGCCGATGCTGTTGACCTCGGCCACCCCTGGCACGTTGCGCAGCTGCGGCTTGATGATCCAGTCCTGGATCTCGCGCAGGTCGGTGGCCGTGTACGGTGTACCGTCATCCTTGAGCGCGCCCTCTTCGGCCTCGACCGTCCACAGGAAGATCTCCCCAAGGCCGGTGGAAATGGGCCCCATGCCGGACTCGATGCCTTCGGGCAACTGCGCCCGGGCGACCTGCAGGCGTTCGTTGACCAGTTGGCGGGCGAAGAACAGATCGGTGCCGTCATCGAAGATCACCGTTACCTGGGACAGCCCGGAGCGCGACAGCGAGCGGGTCTGCTTGAGCCCCGGCAGGCCGGCCATGGCGGTCTCGATAGCGTAGGTAATGCGCTGTTCGGTTTCCAGCGGCGAGTAGCCGGGCGCGGCGGTGTTGATCTGCACCTGGACGTTGGTGATGTCGGGCACCGCGTCGATGGGCAGTTTCTGGTAGCTGTGGATACCCACGGCCGCCATCAGCACCACGGCGAGCATCACCACCAGGCGTTGCTCGATGGCGAATTGAATCAGGCGTTCGAACATGCAAGCGTCCCCGCAATCAATGGCTGTGCTCGGCGGAGCCTTTACCAAGCTCCGACTTGAGGACGAAGCTGCCGGCAGCAGCCACCTGGGTGCCGGCGTCCAGGCCGGCGGTGATCTCTACCTGGCCGGCGTCGCGACGGCCGGTCTGCACGGGGCGCGCCTCGAAGCCCTCCTCGGTACGGGCGAACACCACGGTCTGATCCTCCCAGCTCTGCAATGCGCTCTGCGGCACCACCACGGCGGCGTTGACGCGCTCGGTGCTGACCGCGATGGAGACGAACAACCCAGGGCGCCAGGCGCCGTCCGGGTTGGCCAGGGTGGCGCGGGCGGTGGCGGCGCGGTTCTGCTCGCCGAGCAGGCTGCCGACGTAGTTGATCTGGCCCTCGACCTGGGCGCCCAGGTCCGGCGCGCTGACGATCACGCTGCGCCCGGTGGTGACCTTGGCCAGGTCGCGCGGCGCGACGGCGAACGTGGCCCAGACCCGACTCAGGTCGGACAGGGTGAAGGCGTTGCTGGTCTCATCGACCACCTCACCCACGGTCAGGTGCTTTTCCACCACCACCGCATCGAACGGCGCGCGTAACTCGTAGCGGTTGCCGCTGCCGGCCGGGCCCACCGCGGCGACTTTCTGCCGGGCATTGGCCAGGGCGATTTCGGCTTCCTGCAGCGCCTGACGGGCCTGCAGGTAGTCCTGTTCGGCACTGATGCGTTCCTGCCACAGCTGTCGCTCGCGCTCAAAAGTGAGCCGCGCCAGCTCCAGGCGGCGCTGGGCGGCCATTTGCTCGCTGCGCAGGTCGGAGATCTGCTGGCTGGCGATCACCGCCAGCACCTGGCCGCGCTTGACCGCCTGGCCCAGGTTGGCCTGCACCGATTCGACCACGCCAGGCACGCGGGGCACCACGTGGGCGGTGTGGTCTTCATCGAAACGGATCTCGCCGGGGAAGCTGATGGCGCTGCTCATCTCGGCCGGAGCCGCAGCCGCCAGTTGGATGCCGGCCGCTTTGATCTGGGTGCCGGACAGGTGAACCTTGCCCTCTTCTTCCTGGTGCGCCTGGGCGCTCGCTTCGCCATGGGCATGGTTGTCTTCGGCGTGCTCATGGCTGTCTTCGGCGTGGTCATCGTGCTTGCCCTGGCCGAGGTTGCCGGTCCAGGCCAGGCCGCCAAAGCCGAGCACGGCGACGGCAGCCGCCAGGAGGGCGAGCTTGCGTGGGTTATTCATGGTTGCTCCTGCTGATCGTTGTATTGCTCAAAGCCGCTACGTCGCCATAGATGCGCTCGACCTGCGCCCGCGCATCGGTCGCCTGGGCCAGTGCCTCCAGGTACAGCGCGCGCGCCTCGATCAGCGTGCGCTGGGCATCGAGCACATCGAGGAAGGCGAACTTGCCCATTTCGAAACCGCGGGTGGCGATGTCCACGGCCTGCTGCGCCGACGGCAGGATGGTGCGGTCGTAGTCCTCCACGTCCTGCAGCGCCGTGCGCCACTGACTGACGGCGCTGCGGGTTTCGCTGCGCAGGCGCAATTCCACGGCATTGCGCAGGTCACGCGCCTGGTCGGCGCGGCGCGCGGCGGCCAGCACATTGCCCTGGTTGCGGTCGAACAGTGGCAAGGGCATGGACAGCCCGACCACGTTGACCCGCTCGCGGTCTTCGCGGCTGTACTGGCTGCCGAGGCTGACGGTCAGGTCGGGGATACGCTGGGCCTTTTCCGACCCCAGCGACGCGTCGCCACGTTCGATCTGGGCGGCGGCCAGGCGCCATTCGGCGGTCTGTTCGAGCTGAGCGAGCAAGGCCGCTGCGCTGGGGGCCGCGCCAGGGGAAAGGTCAGCGGCCTGCACCTCCCGGAACGCCGCCAGCGGGCTGCCGGTCAGCCGTGCCAGGGCCTGGAAGGCCACCGTGCGCTGGGTTTCGGCGCGGCGCACTTCGGCGTGTGCCTGGGCCAGCTGAACCTGAGCGCGGGTGGCTTCCACCGGGGAGGACTGGCCGGCGGTCACTCGCCCCTGCACCACTTTCAGGCCGCGCGCGGTAAGCGCCTGCGACTGCTGCGCCAGCTCCACCGCAGTCTGCGCGCGCAAGGCGGTATGGAAGGCCTGGACCACGTCGGCGCGCAAGCCGTTGCGTTGGCGTTGCAGGTCGAGCTGGGCGATGGTCTGGCCGCTGCTGGCCACGGCGATGCGCGCACCGCGCTTGCCACCGAGCTCCAGCGCCTGGCTGAGGGTGACCGTGGTGGTGCTGGTGTCGCGGCGGGTGTCTTCGACCTCCCAGGACAGCTCCGGGTTGGGGACCAGCCCGGCCTGGCGCCGCTCGCCTTCGGCGATGCCGATCTCGCGGCCGGCGGCAGCCAGCTCGGGGTTGTTGGCAAAGGCGGCAGACAGCGCTTCGGGCAGGCTCAAGCCCTGCCCGGCCTGGGCGCTGGCGGTGGCCGCGAGCACCAGGCAGAGCACGGCGATCTTGCGGGGGATGGGCACTTCAAAAGTCCTCGTCGGCGAGCGTTGCCGGAGGACTGTAGGGAGGCGTGGTTATCAGGGCGGTGGCTGGGACATTACAATTTTGTCATCTCGCTTTTGCCTGGGTTCGATAATCGCCCACTTACCGGACGGGTCCGATTGACGAAACTAACCGGGTAGTACAAAGATAGGCGCATCCAAAAACAACAAAGCGATGTTGCCATGAAGCCCCTTATTCTCGTGCTCAACGGCCCCAACCTGAACATGCTGGGCACCCGCGAACCCACCCAGTACGGCCATGAAACCCTCGCCGACCTGGCCCAGGGCTGCGCCGACACGGCCCAGGCACAGGGCCTGCAGATCGAGTTCCGCCAGACCAACCACGAAGGCGAACTGATCGACTGGATCCACGCCGCGCGCGGCCGCTGCGCGGGCATCCTGATCAATCCCGGCGCCTGGACCCACACCTCGGTGGCCATCCGCGATGCGCTGGTGGCCAGTGAGCTGCCGGTGATCGAAGTGCACCTGTCCAACGTGCACAAGCGCGAGCCCTTCCGCCACCTGTCGTTCGTCTCGTCGATCGCCATTGGCGTGATCTGCGGCCTCGGCAGCCAGGGCTACCGCATGGCCCTCAGCCACTTCGCCGAGCTGTTGCAGGAGCACGCCGCATGACCCAGCCCACCATCCTTGCCGGTTTGATCGGCCGTGGCATCCAGCTGTCGCGCACCCCTGCCCTGCACGAGCACGAGGGCGATGCACAGGCGCTGCGCTACCTCTACCGCCTGATCGATGCCGACCAGCTGCAGCTCGATGACAGCGCCCTGCCCCAGTTGCTCGACGCCGCGCAGCGCACCGGGTTCACCGGGCTGAATATCACCTACCCGTTCAAGCAGGCGATCCTGCCCCTGCTCGACGAGCTGTCGGACGAGGCACGCGGTATCGGCGCGGTGAACACCGTGGTGCTCAAGGACGGCAAGCGGGTCGGCCACAACACCGACTGCCTGGGTTTTGCCGAAGGCTTGCGCCGTGGCCTGCCGGATGTGGCACGACGCCAAGTGGTGCAACTGGGTGCGGGCGGTGCAGGCTCCGCGGTGGCCCATGCGCTGCTGGGTGAAGGTGTCGAGAAGCTGGTGCTGTTCGAAGTGGACGCGGCACGGGCGCAGGCGCTGGTGGACAACCTGAACCAGCGTTTCGGCGCCGGCCGAGCGGTGGTCGGCAGCGACCTGGCGGGTGAGCTGGCGGCGGCTGACGGGTTGGTGAATACCACGCCGGTGGGCATGGCCAAGCTGCCGGGCACGCCGCTGCCGGTCGAATGGCTGCATGCACGGCTGTGGGTGGCGGAGATCATCTATTTCCCGCTGGAGACCGAATTGCTGCGGGCGGCACGGGCGTTGGGTTGCCGTACCCTGGATGGCAGCAACATGGCGGTGTTTCAGGCGGTGAAGGCGTTTGAGCTGTTCAGTGGGCGGGAGGCGGATGCGCGGCGGATGCAGGCGCATTTTGCCAGTTTCAGTTGAATCCGCAGCGGCCCTATCGCCGGCAAGCCGGCTCCCACAGGTACAGCACAGGACTCGCTAACTGTGGAGTACCTGTGGGAGCCGGCTTGCCGGCGATAGGGCCCGCACTGACGACTCACCCTTTCTCATCCAGCAACGTCTGTATCACCTTCTCCTGCCCTTCATAATCCCCCTCGCCAAAGTGCACATGCCGCACCTGCCCCTGGCGATCGACAAAGTAATGCGCCGGCCAGAACTGGTTACCCCAGGCATTCCACACCTGATGGTCATTGTCCACCGCCACCGGATAGCCGATGCCAAGGCTGGCCACCTTGCGCTTCAATTGCCCGACGTCATGCTCGTAGTCGTACTCCGGCGTATGCACCCCCACCACCACCAGCCCCTGGTCGGCATAGCGCCGGGCCCAGTCATTGACGTGCGGCAGGCTGCGCTGGCAGTTGATGCAGTCCCATGTCCAGAAATCCACCAGCACCACCTTGCCCTTGAGCGCGGGGGCGTCCAGCGGCGGCGAGTTCAGCCACTGGCTGGCACCGGCCAACGACGGCATGGCGCCGTAGCTGTCGCCTGCCAGCAGCTGGCCGGCCAGGCCAAGGCCCACCAGCGCCAAGGCCACGCCGCCCGCCTTCAAGAGCCGACGATCAATTGTCATGGCAACCGCCGGTGGCGTAGGTGCGGTATTCCACACTCTCGTGCTGGCCTTTGGAGTCGAGGTAGTTCAGGCGGGTGTTGACCACGCCACAGGCGTTGCTCTGGTCATCCTTGACCGACAGCACTTTCTTGATGTCCAGGTGATCACCGTAGTGGTACTGCATGACGCCGTCATTGTTCATCGGCGCGGTGGCCGCCTGGGCGGCGATGGCGCCGAAACCGAGTACGGCGATCAGGCTGGCACGGGCGAAGGTCTTTACGTTCATGGCATTTCTCCTGGCATCTTCGAGAGGTGGGGAGTGATGTTCCCCGGTCGAGAGCCATTTCACGCCTGCCAGGTATCTCGTATGTGTCGTTCGTACCGGTGATGTGCTTCCTCCTGTATCTGTGTCAGGGCCAGATACACTGCAATACAAACCCCGGCAGGCAAGCGCGAATGCCCTCGGTACGCTGCGCCCCACTGCCCTTGCACAGGACTCCTGCGATGGAACATGTCGATCACATCCTGATCGTCGACGACGACCGCGAAATCCGCGAGTTGGTCGGCAATTACCTGAAAAAGAACGGCCTGCGCACCAGCATCGTCGCCGACGGGCGGCAGATGCGCGCGTTCCTCGAAGCCAACAGCGTCGACCTGGTGGTGCTCGACATCATGATGCCGGGCGATGATGGCCTGCTGCTGTGCCGCGAGCTGCGCGCCGGCAAGCATCGCAACACGCCGGTGCTGATGCTGACCGCGCGCAACGACGAGACCGACCGCATCATCGGCCTGGAAATGGGCGCCGACGACTACCTGAC
This sequence comes from Pseudomonas sp. NPDC089396, assembly GCF_044749545.1. NCBI lineage: Bacteria > Pseudomonadati > Pseudomonadota > Gammaproteobacteria > Pseudomonadales > Pseudomonadaceae > Pseudomonas > Pseudomonas sp. NPDC089396. The sequence continues at coordinate 302,820 of NZ_JBIVIC010000007.1, forward strand.
CAAGCCCTTTTCCGCCCGCGAACTGCTGGCCCGCATCAATGCCGTGCTGCGCCGCACGCGCATGCTGCCGCCCAACCTGACCATCAGCGAAAGCAGCCGCCTGCTGGGCTTTGGCCAGTGGCGCCTGGACACCACCGCGCGCCACCTGCTCGACAGCGAAGGCACCCTGGTGGCCCTGAGCGGTGCCGAGTACCGCCTGCTGCGGGTATTTCTCGACCACCCGCAGCGGGTGCTCAGCCGCGAGCAGCTGCTCAACCTGACCCAGGGCCGCGAGGCGGACATCTTCGACCGCTCCATCGACCTGCTGGTCAGCCGCCTGCGCCAGCGCCTGGGCGACGACGCCCGCGAGCCGAGTTGCATCAAGACCGTGCGCAGCGAGGGCTATGTGTTCTCGCTGCCCGTGCAATTGCTCGAGTCGCCCTCATGAAATGGCCTCGCACCCTGGCTTCGCGCCTGGCACTGATCTTCTTCACCGGGCTGGTGTTGGCCTACGGGCTGTCGTTCAGCCTGCAGGCCTATGAGCGCTATATCAGCAGCCGCTCGATGATGCTCAGCAACCTTGAGCAGGATGTGGCCACCTCGGTGGCCATTCTCGATCGCCTGCCAGCGGCTGAACGGGCCGCCTGGCTGCCGCGCCTGGAACGGCGTACCTACCGCTACCGGCTGGACCAGGGGCTGCCGGGGCAAGCGATGCCGAGCAGCGAACCGCCGATGGCCGCCGAATCGATCGTCAAGGCCATCGGCGACCGCTACCCCCTCACCTTCCAGGATATTCCGGGCCCCAACGCGCACTTCCAGGCGCACTTGCGCCTGGCCGATGGGGCACCGCTGACCATCGATGTCACCCCTTCGCCGGTGCCGGTCGCGCGCTGGCTGCCGCTGGTACTGCTGATCCAGCTGGCCGTGCTGCTGTTCTGTACCTGGCTGGCGGTGCGCCTGGCCATTGGCCCGCTGACGCGCCTGGTGCAGGCGCTGGACACCCTCGACCCGGACAAGCCCGGGGTGCGCCTGGACGAAAGCGGCCCCCGCGAAGTGAAGTATGCCGCCGTCGCCTTCAACGCCCTGCAGGCGCGTATCGCCGCTTACCTCAAGGAGCGCATGCAGCTGCTGGCGGCGATTTCCCACGACTTGCAGACCCCGATCACGCGCATGAAGCTGCGCGTCGAGGTGATGGACGAGGGAGTCGAGAAAGACAAGCTGTGGCATGACCTGAATGCCATGGAGCACCTGGTGCGCGAAGGCGTGGCCTATGCCCGCAGCATGGACATCAACACCGAGCCGCCGTGCCGGATCAACCTCGACGCCTTCCTCGACAGCCTGGTGTTCGACTACCAGGACAGCGGCGCCCAGGTGGAGCGCCAAGGCAGCACCGATAGCCTGCTGGAAACCCGCCCGCATGCCCTGCGCCGGGTGCTGGTCAACCTGGTGGACAATGCCTTGAAGTTTGCCGGCAAGGCTCAGCTGGAGGTGAGCCGCGAACAAGGGCATACCGTGATCCGGGTGCTCGACGACGGCCCGGGGATTCCGGCCGAAGAACTGGGCGAGGTGCTCAAGCCGTTCTATCGGGTAGAGAGTTCGCGTAATCGCAGTACCGGGGGCACAGGGTTGGGGCTGGCGATTGCCCACCAACTGATCCAGGCCATGGGGGGGCGACTGACCTTGAGCAATCGTCAGAGCGGCGGGCTTTGCGCACAGATCGAGTTGTGATGAAAGGCTGATGACGCTATCGCCGGCAAGCCGGCTCCCACAGGAATATCACTCGCTGTAGCTGTGGGAGCCGGCTTGCCGGCGATGGGGCCATTCGGTACACCCAATCATTACAGTCGGATACACAACCCCACCCCCTTCGACACACTGCAGATACCCCTTCCCCGCAAACTCCCGGCCACACACCCTCACACCGGGAGACACGCCATGACCACCCTGACCCGCACCTTCACCACCCTCGACCGCGCCGGCAGCTGGAGCGCCGACCTGCCGCTACGGCTGTTCCTGGCCTGGGAGTTCTTCGAGTCGGGCGTTGAGAAATTCAATGGCAGCAACTGGTTCAGTGACCTGCAGTCCAGCTTCCCATTCCCCTTCAGCGCACTGCCGCCGGAGCTGAACTGGCAGCTGTCGATGTGGGCCGAGCTGGTGCTGCCCCTGCTACTGCTGCTGGGCCTGGGCACGCGGCTGGCCGCCGCGGGGCTGATGGTGGTCACCGTGGTGGCCATCGCCGCCGTGCACTGGCCAGCGCATTGGTCGAGCCTGGCGGAACTGGCGCAGGGCTACGCCATTACCGATCGGGGCTTCGGCAACTTCAAACTGCCGCTGATCTACCTTGTGGCACTGCTGCCCTTACTCCTCAAAGGATCGGGGCGACTGAGCCTGGACCACTGGCTCAGGTCCCGTGTGCTGACCCACTGATACGCCGCTGCGGTCAATCTTCAAGCGGTTTGGGGGGCGCTGCAGGTTTTGCCGGCTTGGCGGGTTTGCTGTCCTTGGCCTTTGGCTCGGGAACAGCAGCCGCCACCGGCTCAGGTGCTGTTACCGCTTTCTCGGTGGCCGGCAGCTCATCGACTGCCTTGAGGATGGCCTGGGGGTCGATCTTCTCGCCCGTGTCGTCATCCTTGAGTACGTGCCGCTCGCCGTCCTTGCCCACCAGGATCACCTTGGTGCCCTTGCTGGCACCCAACTTGAGCTCGCGGATCAAGGCCATGGTGGTCTGCTGTTCGAGGTTCTTGTCCTCGCGCTTGCCCATCATGTTGGCGACGCTGTACACCACCAGCCCACGCTCCTTGAAAGCGGCCTGGGTGGCCGGGTCCTTGAGTGCGTCGTTGAGGCCGCGCAGCGTGGGGTCCGCGCTGCTCGGAGCAATGACGACCAACGGCCTGGCCTTGCCCAGTTCCTTGGCCAGAGGTGCGTCACTGTCGGCGGCAAACAGAGGGCCAGCGACAACAAGCAAGGTGGCGAGGGTCAGTGACCGGACGAGCATGCGTATCTCCTTATTCTCTCGATAAACCAAAGACTACAGATCATGGAGAAAGATCCGACGCGGGAGCCTAAACCAGTTGCCTGGGGGTTGCGCGGCTCAAAAGTAACTTTCGATTACCATGACTGGGCTACGACATCTCCGGAAACATTGCAGCCCAGTTAGAGCATAGTTCAAAGCGGCCAGGGGTCAGCTATCGCCAAGCGTGATAGTGCGTGCCCGGCCCATGGCCTCGCGGGTCAGCTGCACCATCACCTCGTGCTCCCTTTGCTGGTTATGGATATGCAGGAGTTCGATGTCATGTTCCATGTTGCCCAGCTCCATGAGCCTTTCCAGTTCGTCATGGATATCCTGCGGAACCGCCAGGCGAGTCGCGAAGGTGGCTTTCAAGTATTGCTGCCAGAACCGCTGCCGCGCCAGGTACTGTGCCAGCCCGTCCACCGACTGCGCCGCGATGACGGCGCGGCGGGCACGACGGATGTCCTGCGGCGTGAGGTTGGGGATTCCCGCATACAGCATGTCATCCCGCTGAATCGGCAGATCAAGCTCGGTGCGCAATGCAATCCTGTAGGCCAGTGCGAATTCGATCGACTCATTGCCCGCACCCGTCCACAAAGCATGCTCAGCGGCCACCTGATCCAGGACATGCAAACGCCATAACTGGCCTCCAAGGTGCAGCAATGCACGTTCGGGTTGGCGCGCCAGTTCACCGTGTCGTGCACGCCAGACCAGCACACGCAGTTCCAGGTCGGTGAACCGAATGGTTGCGTTGTCCTGGCAATCGGTCACCGCCGCATGCTCGAACAGTTCCTGTTTCAAAACATCGTCCCGAAGCATGTATTCGAACATGTCCAGCAAGCGAACAGCGAAGTTCCTGGCAAGCGGATAGGACTTGAAATTGCCCGATGACGTCAGCGCCGCCAGGGTGCTGAAAAAATCGGCGGCGCCTTGTTCCGACTCCAGACGTGTCCACAACGAAGCCATACTGTCGCGGCTGCTGGTGGGTGCAACGTCGAGCCAGCGCAGGCGGTACGGCACGCGATTTTCTTCCAGCCAATGCCAGGTACTCACCTGTTCTGACGGCGTTGCGAACAAATTGCCGAACAGGCTGACTCGCCCCTGTTGCCACAGTTGCGACTGATGGAAATGTTCAGGCAACTCGTAAAGCGAGTTACCTCTGAGATCAAGCGTGTGCAGCTCTGAGCTGTCCATGACGCCGTAAGGGAAGGTGTCCAGCCGTGTTCTGCGCAGGTACAGCGCGTTAAGCCTGGGCATGCCGAAGATCGAGAAGCTTCTGCCCAACGGGTTGAAGGCGAGGTTGAGGTACACCAGCGAGCTGCAGTTGGCCAGGACCAACGCCTGACCTTCATCCAGCGCGATCTGGTTGCCCGAGAGGTCGAGCACTTCCAGTTGCTGGGTGAGCGCCCCTGGCAGCGGCAAACGCCTGAGGCGGCAATTGGTGACTTCCAGGCTGCGCAAGTTGGGGAAGGCGCGCAGGAAGTCGTCCGGAACCGTCTCCAGGCGCAAAGCGCGCAGGGCAAGGATCGAGACATGGGGAAAACTGATGGGCTCCGGGAGGCTCGGCAGGTGCTGCATACGACCGCCTATATGTCCGAACAGGTAGCGTTGTGCCGCCGACGACTCACCCTGCAGCTCGGGGATCAGCCAGCGCCAGCAGTCGATCAGGCCTTTGCGAAATTCGCGCCGGGCGAACAGCTCCAAGGCGGGGAAGGCACCTCGCACCCATTGGTTCAAACGGCTGCGCAGCAAGCTGTACTGCTGCTCCAGGGCCTCCAGCCGCGACTGCGCATCATGCATCTCCAGCCAGCGACCGATCTGCTCGTCGCTGAATGCCGGATACAGGTCACGCAGCCGGGCTTGCAGGGCCCTGGGACTGCGCCCGCCCAGCGTGGCCCAGAACCTGCCGCCACTGAGCGGGTAACCGATTCTGCCGTCGTCAAACCGTAGCGGGGCGAGGACGGTACGATTCGGCCGATCAAGGCCGAGCCAATGCACGATCATGCCCCGCTGGGCGCTGGCATCCGCAGCCAGTTTTTCCCGCAGCGCAGCGGCAAAGGGTTCACCCAGCCCGAGGGAGTCACGCTGCGCAGCGCCATAGGCCTGGGCCAGCACGTCGAACAGCTCGCCCGGCTCGGCCGCGAGTTCGCTGTTGCCGCTGCGCAGGGTGAACAGCCCTGCCCGATGGACCAGATCCAAAGGCGCTGCACCGCCCTCTGTCGTCAGCACAGGGCCGCTGGCGTCGCCGTCGAACAGTCTCCAACCCGGCCCTGCCGCAGCGCCCGGCAAGCGCGCGAGCAGCTGCAGGGCAACTCGGGCAAGGTCGAGGTTCTGCGGCGTGTCGAATACCAGTGCTTCATGCACACGCGCCACGCGAATACCCGTGACCTGAGCCCTGGCAGCCTGCGCCATGAACAGCGGAACCCGTTGCGTCTGCAGCAAGATTTCACGCTCATCCTCGCTGGCAGCGCGCAGCACTTCGTCTGCGGCCAGGCGGTGCAGGCTGGCGAAACCCCTGCGCAGGATCACGCTGCTGTCGGTGTCGGGAAACTGCGCCTCGTACCGCTGCTGCAACAGCACGCGACGCTGGGCCCATATCGCATCGGCCAGCGTCTGGCCTGTTTTTCCAGCTGCTGCATCCAGGCCCATGGCGTGCGTCAGCAATGAAGGATCGGAAACTTCCAGGCCACCGTTCAGTTCATGGGTCAGGCGCTGGATGCGGCTTGCCAGCAGAAGGCGGCTGACTGTATCGGCAACGCCCGCCTCCTCACGCCGACCATAGACGTGCCAGGCACGTAGGTGTTGGTGGTTCAGGCCATGAATAGCCATGACCTGGTCGATCTGTCGGTCATCCAGTTCAGTGTAGGGTTTGCCCAGGCGCCGGAACATCATCGGCGTGTCGTGCCACGCGGCCGGTTGCTCATGCCACAGCCGCCACGCACCCGCGCCATTGTGACGCAACTGCGGGCCATGGCCGCGATAAGGCAGTAATGACCATTGCTCATCGACAGTGTGATGGGTGACCTGGTACCAATCACCTTGCATCTCGACCCAATGGCTATCGCCAGCGCGATGAATGCCCTGCTCGTCCACCACCGCGTCATCGGGTGGCCCTTCGCTGCGGTAGGGTTGCAGGTCGCCGTTCCACAGCTTTTCGCTGCCATCCTCCAGCCGCGCCGTGATCAAGCTGTCTACTCGGCTCCAGGCGCGGCGGGCCAGGGTGACGGTGGCGGCGGTCGCGCCGACCATCGCCACGCCTTTGCCAACGTGCAACAGGTGCTCCAACGCGGCATCACGCTCGTCGTCAAGCCAGTCGGCGACCGCCTGGAAGCACTCTTCCAGCAGCTCGTAGGCCATCACCACCGCCAGTAGTGCGCCGAACGCCGGCACGAACAGCCCAGCGATGGCCAGCAGGGTCCAGCCTTCGGCGCGCAAGCGTTTGTCGTGCTGTTCCTGCGCCTGGCGGTCAAGCTGTGCCACGGGTGGCGTGATCATCTCGGCATCGTCCTTGAACTGGGCGATCCAGGCCGCGGCCAGGTGGTCGAACAACGGCAGCGGGTAGCCGGTGGTCTGCTCATCGAGGTCGCGCGTGGCCCAGTCGGGGACGTCATCTAGGCGCTCGCTGATCGCGGAAAAGAACCGCTGGGCGTCGCGGCGACGCACGAAGCGGCTGAAGAATTGCCGGTAGCCTTTGTCGCGCAGGCGCATGCCGAGCACCCGGCGTGCATAGTCGTCCAGGTCCTCACGGGCGCTCCACGCACCTTGCGGGTCACCGGGGACATACACCAATATGCGCTTGATGCTGTTGTAGATCACGCCCGTATCGATCACTTCCAGCACCACGATCCGCTGCATCGAGCAACCGAACAGTTTGAGTCGCCGGGCTTGTACCGGTGCACCTTCGACCCAGCCCGGACGGTTGTCGCGGCACAGGCCGACCACCAGTTGCAGCTCGGCCTCGCTCAGCACACCCTGTGCCTTGGCCTGCAAGGCATCGGCCAGCATGCCGTAGCGCTGGAAATCGGCCAGCGACGCCTTGACGCTGTGCTGATCGGTTGGCTGTAGCAAGATGGCGTCCAGATGGTCCTGATACTGTTGGCCCAGATCCAGGTCCCGGCACAGCCCGGCAAAGGCCAGTGCGGACAGTTCCGCCTGCCTGCTCCCCTGAATGTCCACCACTGCGTTGCGCCGGGGCTGCTCGCTGCACTCATCCTCGGTGAAGTTGTAGAGCGCGGCCTCCAGCAAGGGCAATTCGTAACAGTCGCTGTCCTGAACGGGCAAGCGGCCGGCCAGGTAGCTGACCGTAGGGGACGTGTAGGCGTACCACCGGCGAAAGTACAACTGATCGACCTGGAGCCGACCGTGACGGTCGAGCGCCTGTTGCAGCAATGGCCTGGCGAAGTCGTCGATGCGCCGCACCCGTGCAAACGCCGCCGCCAGCGCTTGGCGACAGACCATGAGCTTGCGCAGGGCATCGCCCAGCACGGTGAATTCGGCTTCGCTCAGCAAGGCCATCCAGCTGGGCAGGCGCTTGGCGATCACCTGATCCTGATAGGCCTGCGCAACGGCAAGGGTATCGACTTCAGCCGACGGCTGCGGGGTGTTGTCCTGCATGGCTACCTCCAAAGTGCGTGTCGGCACGAGGCTAGGCAATGCAGGGCAACGACGGCGGCTAGCTATCTAGCACCCACTCAGAACAGCAGCAGCTGGCGATCGGTGAGGCGGCTGAAGTCATCGTTGACGAAGGGCAGGATCGCATCTGCCACGGGCTGCAGCTGGCGGCTCAGGTAATGTTGGTAATCGATCTGCGCGTGCAGGTTCTCCAGCGGCTGCGGGCCGGCGGTGGTGATGACGTAGCTGATCCAGCCGCCGCGTTGGTACTGCAGCGGGCGCCCCAGGCGCTGGTTGAATTCGTCGGCCAGGCGCGCCGCTCGCACATGGGGCGGCACATTGCGCTGGTAGTCGGCCAACGGCCGACGCAGGCGCTTGCGGTACACCAGCAGCTCGTCCTGCTCGCCGGCCAGGGTGCGCCGCACGTACTCGCACAGGTAGTCGCGATAAGGCTCGCCGCGAAAGACCCGACCATAGAGTTCCTGCTGGAACTGGCGGGCCAGGGGCGACCAGTCGGTGCGCACCGACTCGAGGCCTTTGTAGACCATTTCCTCAGTGCCATCGGCGCGCCGCACCAGGCCCGCGTAGCGTTTCTTGCTGCCCTCGTCGGTGCCACGGATGGTCGGCATCAGGAAGCGCCGGTAATGCACTTCGTACTGCAGCTCCAGCGCGCTTTCCAGTTTCATGGTGTCGCGCAGGTGCTGGCGCCACCACTGGTTGACCTCGGCCACCAGCGCGCGCCCGATACGGGTGGCGGCCTCCTCGTCATGGGCGCCCTTGAGCCAGACGAAGGTGGAGTCGGTATCGCCGTAGATCACATCGAAGCCACGCGCTTCGATCAGGGCGCGGGTCTGACGCATGATCTGGTGCCCGCGCATGGTGATCGAGGATGCCAGGCGCGGGTCGAAGAAGCGGCAGCCGCTGGAGCCCAGCACGCCGTAGAAGGCGTTCATGATGATCTTCAGCGCCTGCGACAAGGCCGCGTTGCCGTCGCGCTTGGCCGCCTCCCTGCCCTGCCATACGCGCTCGACGATGGCTGGCAGGCAATGCTGGCTGCGCGAGAAACGCCCGCCCCTGAAGCCTTCGACCGAGTGCTCGTCATCGGGCTGGCGCAAGCCTTCGACCAGGCCCACCGGGTCGATCAGGAAGGTGCGGATGATCGACGGGTACAGGCTCTTGTAGTCCAGCACCAGCACCGAGTCATATAGCCCCGGGCGCGAGTCCATGACAAAACCGCCGGGGCTTGCCTCATCCGGGCGGCTGCCCAGGTTGGGGGCGACGAACCCCATCCGGTGCATGTGTGGGATGTACAGGTGACAGAACGCCGCCACCGAGCCGCCGCTGCGATCCACCGCCAGCCCGGTGACGGCGGCGCGCTCGAGCAGGAAGTCCAGCAGGCGGGTGTGGGCGAAGATGCGGGTGACCAGCTCGCAGTCCTTGAGGTTGTAGCGGGCCAGCGCGGGCTTGTCCTCGGCGAACATGCGGTTGATCTCGTCCATGCGCTGGTACGGCGTGTCGATGGCCTTGCCCTCGCCGAGCAGGGTCTGCGCGACGTTTTCGAGGCTGAACGAGGGGAAGCTCCAGGTGGCCGAGCGCAGCGCTTCGATGCCGTCGATCAGCAGGCGGCCTGGGGCATCGGCGAACACGTGGCCGCCGTTGGCGTGGGCACGCAGGGTCATGGGCGCACCCTCGCGACCGAGGGCCAGCGGCACCTGCAGTTGCTTGGCATGTTCGTGCAGCAGGCGCAGGTCGAACTGCACCAGGTTCCAGCCGATGATCGCGTCCGGATCGTGCTGGGCCAGCCATTGGTTGAGGCACACCAGCAGTGCTGCGCGGTCATGGCAGTAGTGCAGGTCGAAATCGAGGCTTTCGGGGGCGTTGGCGGCTGGGCCGAGCATGTACACCTGGCGTTGGCCGCAGCCTTCGAGGGCGATGCTGTAGAGCTCGCCGCGTTCGCTGGTTTCGATGTCCAGCGACACCAGGCGCAGGGGTGGGCGGTAGTCGCTGGTGGGTTTGAGCTGGGCATCGCAGAGCACGCCGTGGGCATCGGGCGTGCCGGTAAACTGCACCGCGGCGGTGATGAAGCGCTCCATCAGGTAGCGTTCTGGGGGGCGGATGTCGGCCTCGAAGACGTCGATACCGGCGCTGCGCATTCGTTGTTCGAGTTGCATGAGCTGGCGGTGTTGGCGGGTGTAGAGGCCGACCATGGGGCGTTGTTCGAAGTCGCGCAGGCGCAGGGGCTTGAGTTGGGCGCCGGCTTCGTCAGTGAGTAGCAGGCGTGCGTGTTCGGCCTGCGCCTGGGGCAGGAAGGCGACCGACTCCTGGGGTGCCAGGCGCACCCGACGTGGTCCTTGGTCGGTGGCGAGCCAGAACTCCACGCAGGTGCCTTCGGGCGTGTCATACCAGTGCCGGGTCAGGACAAAGCCCTGCTGCAATTCCACGGTTACCTCGAATCATCACTTTGCCATTAGCGACGATTCTACCGCCCAGCCCTACATTTAGCTTTCGCTCTTGCTGTTGCTCTTGCTGTTGCTCTTGCTGTTGCTCTTGCTGTTGCTCTTGCCGTTGCTCTTGCTTCTGGTGCGCGCAAGTTCAGTCACCGCAAATTGCGACGTCAGGAGGCCGAGCGGAGGTCTTGCGGAGGGAGGCGACGGGCATGGATGCCCGTCGAGCGCTGGGCCCCAGGATGGGGCCTGCAGCGCGGTCCTCCCGGGAGCAAGACCGGAGCGAGGGGACCCCGGAGCGAAGCGTAGGGGCCGGATGTAGGAGCGGCGGTTTTTGGTTACTTTTTGCCAAGACAAAAAGTAACCCGCCGTAAGGGCGGAAAGGTGAGTGGGGGTCGCTGCAGCAAACGGATATGCCCGAGAACCTCTGAACCACTACGTGAACCTTTGGCTTTTGGCTTTTGGCTTTTGGCTTTTGGCTTTCAAGACGAGTGAATATCCATTTGCCAAGGCGGCGCAAAGTCACCTTTCCGCCCTTACGGCGGGTTACTTTTTTTCTTGGAAAAAAGTAACCAAAAACCGCCTGCTCCCACATCCGGCCCCTCCGCTTCGCTCCGGGGTCCCCTCACTCCGGTCTTGCTCCCGGGAGGACCGCGCTGCAGGCCCCATCCTGGGGCCCAGCGCTCGACGGGCATCCATGCCCGTCGCCTCCCTCCGCAAGCCCTCCGTTCGGCCTCCTGAAGTCGCACTCTGCGGCGCCTGGACTATCGCGCGCTTAGAAGCAAAAGCCGAAGCAAGAGCAAGAGCAAGAGCAAGAGCTGGAGCTAAAACACTGGTTCAGCAGTCAGGGTTGCGATGCAATCGCCTTTTCGATCGCCGACCGGAACTCCGGATCATCAGGCTTGGTCAGGCTGGAGAAGTTGCCGATTACCTTGCCCTTGCGATCCACCACATACTTGTAGAAATTCCACTTCGGCGCACTGCTTTGCTGCGCCAGCTCCACAAACAGCGGAATCGCATCCTTGCCCCTCACCGCCTGCGTCTTGGTCATGGTGAACGTCACACCATAATTGGCATAACAGACCTTGGCAGTCTTTTCCGCGTCAGCATCTTCCTGCTTGAAGTCATTCGAAGGCACACCGAGCATCTCCAAACCCTGCTCGTGATATTCCTTGTACGTCGCCTCAAGCCCCTCGAACTGCGGCGCAAAACCGCAATAGCTGGCCGTGTTGACCACCACTAAAGGCTTGCCGGCAAAGCGCTGGCACAGGTCGACCTGCTCCTTGCCGCGCAGCTCGGGCAAACTGCCCTGCAACAGCGCCGGGCAATCGGCAGCCCAGCTCGAAGTGGCGGTAAGCAAAGCCAGCAATGGCATCGTCAACCAGTGGGTACGCATCAAAGGTTTCTCCTGCAAGACAGTCCTTGAGCTTGCAGGGTAGCGCTTAACAAACACCCATGCCCAGCTGCATCAACGCCAACCCACCCCGGTGCCAGCCCCACCACACCAGCACCAAGGCCATCACCGCGGCCGCCAGCAGCAGCCCGCGGGCCAGGTAGCGGTTCATGCGGCTTGCGCTTGCAGGCGAGCGATCGGGCGCTCGCGCACCGGCCAGTTGAGGGCAGCAGCCAGCAGACTGAGCAGGATCGAGATCTGCCAGACCAGGTCGTAGTTGCCGGCCTGGTCATACACCACACCGCCCAGCCAGCCGCCCAGGAAGGCGCCCAGCTGGTGGAACAGGAACACGATGCCACCGAGCATGGACAAGTTGCGCACGCCAAATACCGTAGCCACCGTGCCGTTGGTCAAAGGCACGGTCGACAGCCACAGCAGGCCCATGGCAATGCCAAAGAGGTAGGCACTGACTTCACTCACCGGTGCCCACAAGAACATGCCAATCACCACCGCCCGCAGCAAGTACAACGCAGTCAACAGGCGCGGCTTGGACATCCGCCCGCCCAGCCAACCGGCGGTGTAGGTGCCAACGATGTTGAACAGCCCGACCAGCGCCAGCACCGTGGTGCCGGTGGTCGCCGGCAGATGCTGGTCGACCAGGTAGGCCGGCAGGTGTACGCCGATGAACACCACCTGGAAACCACAGACGAAGAAGCCCAGCGCCAGCAGCCAGAAGCCGGAATGCGAACAGGCCTCGCGCAGGGCCTGGCCCAGCGTCTGCTCGGCACCGTGGCTCGGCAGCGGGCGATCACGCAGCAGACCGACAAAAGGTACGATCAACGCCACCAACAGGCCCAGCACCAGCAACGCGGCCGACCAGCCCAGCCATTCGATCAGCCCGAGGGTGCCCGGCAGCATGGCGAACTGGCCAAACGAACCGGCGGCGCTGGCAATGCCCATGGCCATGCTACGCTTTTCTGCCGGTACGGCCCGGCCAACCACACCCAGAATGACCGAGAACGACGTGCCGGACAGGCCAATACCAATCAGCAGGCCTGCACTGAGCGACAGCGACCAGGCCGAATCGGCCGTACTCATCAACAACAAGCCAGCGGCATAGAGGATGCCACCGATGATGACCACCCGCGCCGCGCCAAGGCGATCGGCCAGGGCCCCAGCAAAGGGTTGGGCCAGGCCCCAGATCAGGTTCTGCAGGGCAATGGCGAAGGCGAACACCTCGCGGCCCCAGCCAAAATCGGCGCTCATCGGCGCCAGAAAGAGGCCGAAGCCGTGCCGGACACCCAGTGACAGCGCCAGGATCAATGCCGCCCCTACCAGAATCCACCCGCTGGTTCGCCACACCGAAGTCATTGTCGTTATCTCCAGCACATCGCAAGGTTATGCGGGTATATACCCGCGTTCAATCGAAGCCGATCAGGCCAGCCGCTCCAGCAAGCGCACCAATGCATCACGCTGCCCTTCGCCCAAGTGCTCCACCAACGACGCCTGCGCGTGCTCCCATGCCGGATGGGCGAGCCGCAGGCGCGCCGCCCCCGCCTCGGTCAACAGCACCACGCGGTTACGCTGGTCATCACCGTCAGCCAAGGCCACCAAGCCTTCGGCCTCCAGCACCCGCAGGTTCCGACCCAGGGTGCTGCGCTCCAGGCCCATGGCCTCGGCCAGCGTGGTGATACTGGGGCGATCGAGCCGCTGCAGATGGCGCAGCAAGGAAAACTGGGCAACGTTGATGCCGAAGCCCGCCAGGGCCTCGTCGTAGTGTCGGCTTACCCCGCGGGCGGCACGACGCAAATGGGTGCAGATGCATTCACTGGTCAACATGGTTACGTGTATATACCCGCAACCTGGATGTTGCAAGAAGTTTCATGGCACCCGGCGCTGACGAAAAACCAGGCTCAAAGCGTGAGCGCCAGCCCCAGCAGCACCGTGAGCTCCAGTAATTCCAGCAGAGCCCCGGCAGTGTCCCCGGTCGTCCCGCCCAAGCGCTGGCACATCAGTCGTCGCAACCAGCAAAACACCCCAAGCGCCGCCAGCATCGCCCAGGCCGAGCCCCACCCAGCAAAGACAAGGCACCCCAACACGCTGGCCAGCAGCACCCAAGCGGCTGCATGCCGTGGCAGGTGCTCGGCCAAGGCCTGCCCCAGGCCGCCCGGGCGCACGTAGGGCGTGCAAAGGAACAAGCCAAGCATCGCTGCCCGCCCCACCACCGGCGCCAGCACCAGCAACGCACCCGCGTCGCGCTCGACCAGCACCCACAAGGCGCAGAATTTCAGCAGCAACACCAGCACCAGGGTGACCACGGCCATCGGCCCGCTGCGTGGGTCTTTCATGATCTGCAGCGTGCGCTCCCGGTCGCCGAACCCGCCCAGCCAGGCATCGGCGCTGTCAGCCAGGCCATCCAGGTGCAAGGCCCCACTGAGCAATACCCACAGTGTCAGCAGCAAGGCCGCCTGCAGCGGCGCCGGCGCCCCTTGCAGCAGGTGACTGGCGAACCACAGCAGCAGGCCGAACAGCAGCCCCACCAAGGGGTAATACAGCAACGAACGCCCCATTTGTTGCGGCTCGGGCATACCCGGCAAACGTACCGGCAGGCTGCTGAGGAACTGCAAGGCGATCCAGAAAGGCAGCATCTCAGCGCATCTCCCGCAGCAGGTCGCCCGTCAAATCCAGCTGCACCAACGCCCCATGCCCAACCTCGACCTGCAACAGCTGCTCCTTGGGCAAACCACGGGCCCGCGCCAGCAACAGGCGCATGACGCCGCCATGGGTGACCAGCAACACGCGCTTGCCTGAGTGCTCCCGGCGCAGGCGTTCGATGCCCGCCAGGACACGCTCGGCAAACGCGCTGACCGGCTCGCCAGCAGGCGGCGTATAGGCATAAGGGTCAGCCCAGAAGCGCCCGAGCTCATCTGCCTGGGTTTCCATGATCTGCAGGGCGGTGCGCCCTTCCCACTCGCCGAAATGCAGCTCTTGCAAGTCAGCTTCACGCTGCACCGGCAAGCCCAGGCGCGCGCCCAGCTCGTCGGCAAAGCGTGCACAGCGCTGCAAGGGCGAGCTGACCAGCACTTGCCAAGGCCCACCCGCGACCACGGCCGCGCGCATCTGCGCCCAGCCTTTTTCGGTCAGGGCATCGTCGAGGCTGCCGCGCAGGCCGCCTTGCTCGGTTTCACCGTGGCGCAGCAGGTCGAGGATCATGCCGGGCGGTCCGCCACCGCCGCTTCGGCGAAGGTCGCCATCTGCCCGTGCAGGGCGCAGGCCAGGCGCAGCAGTGGCACGGCCAGCGCCGCACCGCTGCCCTCGCCCAGGCGCAGGCCCAGGGCCAGCAGCGGTTCGGCGTCCAGTGCGGCAAGCAGGGCCTTGTGCCCGGGCTCGGCGCCTTGGTGGGCGAACAGCAGCCAGGCGCGACATTGCGGATTGAGGTGCACCGCCACCAGCGCAGCGACACTGCAGATGAAACCGTCCACCAACACCGCGATGCCCTGCTGCGCGCAGGCCAGGTAAGCACCGGCCAACGCGGCGATCTCGAAGCCACCGACGCAGGCCAGGGCCTCCAGGGGCTGGTCGGCGCGCAGGCCATGCAGCACCAGGGCACGCTCGATCACTTCGGCCTTGTGCCGCACGCCGGCGGTGTCCAGGCCGGTGCCTGGGCCGCTGAGGTCACGGGCCGGGCAGCCCAGCAGGATGCAGGCCAAAGCCGCAGCGGCCGTGGTATTGCCGATGCCCATCTCGCCGCCGATGAACAGTTGCGCGCCGTTTTCAGTCGCGCGCCTGGCGCTGTCACGGCCCGCCTGCAGGGCCGCTTGCAACTGGCCATCGGTCATCGCCGGCTGGCGCGCGAAGTTGGCCGTGCCGGCGCACAAGCGCAGGTGGCGTACTCCCGCCAGCTCCAGGTGCGGGTCGACCGTCCCCAGGTCGATCACTTCAAGGCTGGCTTGCAGCTGGCGCGCCAATACGCTGATCGCCGCGCCACCGCCCACGAAGTTGCGCAGCATCTGCCCGGTCACCGCCTGCGGGTAGGCCGAGATGCCCTCCTCGACCACGCCATGGTCACCGGCAAAGATCGTGATCGCGACCCGCTCCAGGGTCGGCCGTTCACGCCCTTGCAAACCGGCCAGCGCCACCGCGAGGCCTTCCAGCTGGCCGAGCGAACCGGCGGGTTTGGTCAGCTGCTGCTGGCGGGCGCGGGCCTGCTCCATGGCGGCGTTGTCGAGCGGTTGGCAGGCGTCACGCCACCAGGGTTGGTTCATAGTGCAGGTCCTTTGAGCATGAGAGGCAGGCCGGCGACGGTCAGCACCACGCGCTGGCAACGTTCGGCCACGGCCTGATGCAACCAACCGGCCTGATCGACGTAGCGCCGTGTGAGTTCGCCCATGGGCACGACGCCCAGGCCCGTTTCGTTACTGACCAGAATGAGCGTGCCGGGCAACTGTGCCAGGCAGTCGAGCAGCGCATCTCGCTCTTCGGCCAGGCGTTGCGGGTCATCGAACATCAGCAGGTTGGTCAGCCACAGGGTCAGGCAGTCCACCAGCAGGCAGCGCCCTTCGGCGGCTTCGGCACGCAGCACGGCGGCCAGCGCCAGCGGCTCTTCGATCAGCCCCCACTCGGCAGGCCGGCGTTGCCGGTGCAGTTGCACCCGCTCGTTCATTTCGCCGTCCAGCGCCTGGCTGGTGGCGATGTAGGTCACTGGCAGGCCGCTGTCGCTCGCCAGCTGTTCGGCCAGGCGGCTCTTGCCCGAGCGGGCACCGCCAAGGATGAGATTGCGCATGTCAGGCGACTCCACACAATTGGCGCAGCCGGTCGTTATCCAGATGCTGTTCCACCAAGTCGGCCAGGCGCTCGATGTCGCGTTCGCGCAGGGCTTCGTAATCGATGGTCTGCACCGCTTCAAGACCGGCCCAGCGCAGCAGTGCGGCGCACGACTGGCTGCCTTCGAACAGACCATGCAAGTACGTGGCGAGGATTTGCCCGTCGGCACTGACAGCACCGTCACTGCGGCCATCGGCAAGCTGCACGGCGGGGTGCTGCAGCGCTGCGCCCGTGGTGACACCGGCATGAATCTCATAGCCTGCCACCGGCGAGCCTTCGAGGTTCAAGGTGCCAGCCACATTGCGCAGCTGCTTCTCGGCTTCAAGAACCGTGGCGTAGTCGAGCAGCCCCAACCCCGGACTTGAGCCGGCCGGCCCTTCCAGACCGAGCGGGTCGTGCACTTCGCGGCCGAGCATCTGCAGGCCGCCGCAAATCCCGATCAGCTTGCCGCCGTAGCGCAGGTGCCGGGCGATAGCCGTGTCCCAGCCGCGCTCGCGCAGGTGCGCCAGGTCGCTGCGCACGCTCTTGGAGCCGGGCAGGATGATCAGGTCCGCCGGCGGAATCGGTTGGCCGGGGCCGATGAATTGCAGGTCCACCTGCGGGTGCAGGCGCAGCGGGTCGAGATCGGTGTGGTTACTGATGCGCGGCAGCACCGGGACGATCACCTTGAGCACGCGCGCTTGCTTGCTGCCCTGGCGCACGTCGATGCCGTCTTCCGCCTCCAGGTGCAAGTCGGTGACGTAGGGCAGCACGCCCAGCACCGGTTTGCCGGTGCGCGCCTCCAGCCAGTCCAGGCCAGGCTGCAGCAGGGCAATGTCACCGCGGAAGCGGTTGATGACGAAGCCCTTGATTCGCGCCTGCTCGCTGGGCGACAGCAGCTCCAGGGTGCCGACCAGGTGGGCGAAGACGCCGCCGCGATTGATGTCGGCGATCAGGATCACCGGGCAGTCGACCGCTTCGGCAAAGCCCATGTTGGCGATGTCGCCGGCGCGCAGGTTGATCTCGGCTGGCGAACCCGCCCCTTCGACCATCACCACCGGATAGGCAGCCTCCAGGCGCTGGTGCGAGGCCAGCACCGCCTGCATGGCAACGACTTTGTAGTCGTGATAGGCCACCGCATTCATGCTGGTGACCGCGCGGCCATGGATGATTACCTGGGCGCCGGTGTCGCTGTTGGGCTTGAGCAGCACCGGGTTCATGTCGGTGTGAGGCGCCAACCGGCAAGCCTGGGCCTGGACCGCCTGGGCACGGCCGATCTCGCCACCGTCGGCGGTCACCGCGCTGTTGAGCGCCATGTTCTGGGGTTTGAACGGTACCACACCGATGCCCTGGCGCAGCAGCCAGCGGCACAGGGCGGTGACCAGCGTGCTTTTGCCGGCATCGGAGGTGGTGCCTTGCACCATGAGCGTGGTCATGCCGTTTCCTTCTGATAAGCGGCCAGCGCCTGGGCCAGGCGCTGTTCATCGGCTTCGCCGGCAGGCAGGCCGAGGCGCACGGCAGCAGGCTGCTCGAACAGACGGACCAGAATGCCGCGGCGGGCGAGAAAATCGTAAAGGTGCGAAGCACGTTCGCTACGCACGTACTGGAACAGGTCGCAACCGCCACTGGGCGCCAGGCCGCTGTGCTCGAGTAGCGCGGCCAAGCGTTGGCTGGCCTGGGTGCAGCGCTCGATCTGCGCCTGATGTGCGGCTTCATCGGCGAAGCACGCCTGGGCCAGCACGCGGGTCGGACCGCTGACGGTCCACGGCCCAAGGCTGTCGGCCAGTCGCTGCAACAGCGGCAGCTCGGCTGCCACGCAGCCCAGCCGCACACCGGCCAGGCCGAAGAACTTGCCGAACGAGCGCAGCACGATCAGGCCGGGGCGCTCGGCGCAGTCGACCACGCTGTGCGCGGGGGTGTTGTCCATGAACGCTTCGTCGACCAGCAGCCAGCCGCCGCGCGCGGCCAGGCGGGCGTGCCAGTGCAGCAGGCGCTCGCGGGGCACGCGCTGGCCGGTCGGGTTGTTGGGGTTGACCAGCACCAGCACGTCGAGGCTGTCGAGGGTTACCTCGACCTGGTCCTGCTGCAGTTCGATCAGCGTATGCCCGGCGCGTTGCCAGGCGTGCGGATGCTCGGCATAGCACGGCGATAGCACACCGACGCGCCCGCGCGGGCGCAAGTGCGGCAAGGCCTGGATCGCCGCTTGCGAACCGGCCACCGGCAACACCTGGTGTGCTCCGTAATAACGGCATGCCGCGGCCTCAAGGCCGTCGTCCGTTTCCGGCAAACGCGCCCAGGCATCCTGCGGGATCGCCGGGATCGGATAAGCCCAGGGGGCGATGCCACTGGACAAGTCGAGCCAGTCTTCACGCGCAATCCCGTATTGGCGTATCGCCCGCAACAGGCGGCCTCCATGTTCAAGCATCGAGGTACGCTCCCAGGCAAATCAACAGCAGCCACAGCCACACGCCGCGCTGCACCAGGCTCCAGCCGCGCTCGATGGCGTCGGCATCGGCCATTGGACCTTCTCCCAGGCGGGGGCGCTCGTGCAGCTCGCCGTGGTACACCGCCGGGCCACCGAGCTCGACCGCCAGGGCTCCGGCGCCTGCCGCCATGACCGGGCCAGCATTGGGGCTATCCCACAAAGGGGCTTGCTTGCGCCAGCAGGCCAGCGCCAGGCGGGTCTTGCCGAGAAATGCGTAGGTCAAGGCCACCAACCTGGCAGGAATATAGTTGAGCCCGTCGTCGATGCGCGCCGCGCACCAGCCGAAGCGCTCGAAGCGTTCGTTGCGATAGCCCCACATCGCATCCAGGGTATTGCTCAGGCGATACAGCACCACCCCGGGCGCGCCGGCGACGATGAACCAGAACAACGCAGCGAATACCGCATCGCTGCCGTTCTCCAGCACCGACTCAGTGGCCGCCCGGGCCACGGCCGGCTCATCCAGCTCGCGCGTCTCGCGGCTGACCAGGTAGCCGACACGCCGCCGCGCCTCCTCCAGGTCGCCCTGGCGCAAGGCACTGGCCACCGGCAGCACGTGCTCGCCAAGGCTGCGCAGGCCCAGCGCGCAATACAGCGCCAGCACATCCACCAGCCAGCCGATGTAGGGCAGCCAGGACAGAATCAACGCCACCAGGGTCAGTGGCACCACGGCCAGGAACCAGGCACTCACGCCATGGCTGCGCCAGCCGCGGCCCCCCGCATTCAGACGCTTTTCAAGGCTCGACGCCAGGTTACCGAAGGCCACCAGCGGGTGGCGCCGCTGCGGCTCGCCCAGCAAGGCATCCAGGGCCACACCCGCCACGGTCAGCAAGGCCACGCTCATGGGCGCTCTCCCCATTGGTTCTCAAAGAGCATTTCACTCAACGGCTGTTCCTTGGCCCAGTGTTCCAGGGCCAGCATGGGTGCCGGGTAGAACGCGGTCACCGGCCCCAGGCACAGCACCGCCACCGGCTTCGCACCGGCGGGCATGCCCAGCAGCTCGGCCAGCGCCTGCGGGTCGAACAGCGACACCCAACCCATGCCGAGTCCCTCGGCCCGGGCCGCCAGCCACAGGTTCTGGATGGCGCAGGCCAGCGAGGCCAGGTCCATCTCGGGCAGGGTGCGGCGGCCGAAAACATGGGGCTCGCGGTTGTCCATCAAGGCGGCCACCAGCACTTCGGCACAGTCGGCGATACCTTCGACCTTGAGCTTCATGAAATCGTCGGAACGCTCGCCCAGGGCCTCGGCCGTGCGCACCCGCTCCTGCTCGACCAGTGCCTGAATGCGTTGGCGCAGGTCACGCTGGCTGATACGGATGAAGCGCCAGGGCTGCATCAGGCCGACACTGGGCGCCTGATGCGCGGCCGCGAGCAAGCGGCCAAGCAGTTCAGGGGCTACCGTGCCGCCAGCGAAGTGGCGCATGTCACGTCGCTCACCAATCGCCCGGTAGATCGCGGCGCGCTCGGCGGCGCTGTAAGCGTGTTCGCTCATGGTTGCAAGAGCGCCGCCGTCGCATCGGGGTTGGAGGGGAAATAGAAATGTACATAGGAGGCCGTCAGGCGGCCCAGGCGATACACCGCTTCGTTGCCGCGCCCGCCATTGGGGCTCAGACCGCGGGCAATCGGCTCGAGTTCGGTGCTGGTCAGCGAATGATGATAGGTGTGGCCGCGCAAGGTCCCTTCCGGCAATTCCACCGATTGCAGGGCCAGGGCTGCCAGGCGCTTCTGCATGGTCGCTTCGCCCGTCAGCAGGCCGAGCAATTCGGCGCGTTCGCCCGCCACATCGGTCAAGGCATCGAGCAGGTAAAGCATGCCGCCACATTCGGCCAGCAAGGGCTTGCCCGCATCATGGTGGGCACGGATCGCCTTGCACATCGACGTGTTGGCAGCCAGCGCGTGGTGGTGCAGCTCCGGATAACCGCCTGGCAGGTACAGGCTGTCCACCTCCGGCAGCTCACGGTCGTGCAGTGGCGAGAAGAATTCGAGCTGCGCACCGAGCGTGCGCAGCAGATCGAGGTTGGCACGGTAGGTGAAGGCAAACGCTTCATCCTGCGCCACGCCGATGCGCACGCCGGCCAGCGACGCAGCGCACGCTTGCGGCTCGGGCTCGGCGAAGGCCACCGGCGGAGGCAAGGCGGCGTCGCAGCTGGCGCCCAGGGCTTCGGCGGCGGCGTCCAGGCGCGCATCCAGGTCATTCAGTTCGCTGGCCTGCACCAGGCCCAGGTGGCGGCTGGGCAGCTCGATGCCGCGCTCGCGCGAAAGACCGCCATACCAGCGCAGGCCCTCGGTCAAGCTGCCTTCTAGCAGCTGTGCGTGGCGCAGGCTACCGACCCGGTTGGCCAACACGCCGGCGAATGGCAGGTCAGGCTGGTAACGCGCCAGGCCCAGGGCCAGGGCACCAAAGGTCTGGGCCATGGCCGTACCATCGATCACGGCCAGCACCGGCACGCCGAAGTGGCGCGCCAGGTCAGCGCTCGACGGCGTGCCGTCGAACAGGCCCATCACCCCTTCGATGAGGATCAGGTCGGCCTCGCCTGCCGCTTCCCACAGCAGGCGGCGGCTTTCCTGCGCACCGATCATCCACAGGTCGAGCTGGTACACCGGCGCACCGCTGGCCCGCTCGAGGATCATCGGGTCGAGAAAGTCTGGCCCGCACTTGAACACCCGCACCCTGCGCCCGAGGTTGCGGTGCAGGCGTGCCAAGGCGGCGGTGACAGTGGTCTTGCCCTGGCCAGAGGCAGGTGCCGCGATCAATACAGCCGGGCAATGGCGGCTCTGACTCACAGTTCCACGCCCTTCTGGGCGCGGATACCGGCCTGAAACGCGTGCTTGAGCATGCCCATCTCGGTGACGGTATCGGCCAGTTCGATCATTTCGGGCTTGGCCGCGCGGCCGGTGACGATCACGTGCTGCATCGGTGGCCGGGCCTGGATGTCGCCGAGCACCTGGTCAAGGTCGAGGTAGCCATGCTTGAGGGCGATGTTCAGCTCATCGAGCACGACGAACTGCACCGACGGGTCCTGCAGCAACTGGCGGGAAACGGCCCAGGCCGCTTCGGCGGCGGCGATGTCGCGCTGGCGGTCCTGGGTTTCCCAGGTGAAGCCCTCGCCCATCACGTGGTAGCGCACCTGCTCGGGGAAGCGCCGGAAGAACAGCTCCTCGCCGGTGCTGTTGCGGCCCTTGATGAACTGCACCACGCCACACTGCATGCCGTGGCCAAGAGCACGGGCGAGCATGCCGAAGGCCGAGCTGCTCTTGCCCTTGCCATTGCCGGTCAGCACCAGCAACAGGCCGCATTCGTTAGGGGAATTGGCGATGCGCTCGTCGATGATCGCCTTCTTGCGCTGCATGCGCGCGAGGTGGCGTTCGTCGCGGTCGGTGGGTTCGCTCATCAGGGTTCTCCGCAGGCTGACGCCACGAAAGAGCGGCGACAGGTCGATAGACAGGCAGACGGAGAACGCGCAGGGGCCGTGGCCGGACGCCACGGTGCACCGCGCATCACCCTCCGTGATGCCGTTGGCAGTGACAGGCCGGTCTCCGGGCTCGTGAGCGGGCCTTGGCCCAAGCCTGCGCGCCTTCCCGGATGCTGGCATCCAGTGGCCCTGCGCGGCCTGCTACTCACCTACCGTTGCGGGGGCAGCGCCGGAATCGCGCCTTGCTGGCGCCCACCGGCTTCCCAGTTTCACCCTGCCCAGTCGAGGCTGGCAGGGCACCTGAAACACGCCGCGAAGGTTAGAGGGTTGCACCGGGAGCGTCAATCGACCGGGACGATTTGCTCATGGGCGCCTGCAGCCTCGCCCGAATGAACCACCGGCAACGGGGCAAGCTCAGAATAGTCATGGACCAAACTCCGAGGGTGGTGACCATGAAGCGCATGTGCATAGTCTTACCGTGGGCGCTCGGCGCCTGCCTGGCAGCTTGTGGCGACACCGCCCACCTGGAGGTGATCGACGGCACAGGCCCTGCGCCGCAGTTGCCCGCCCCTAACAAGACGCTGATCCCGACCGTCAACATCGCCCCCGCCATCGGCTGGCCAGAGGGGCGCAAACCCATGGCGGCAACAGGCACCCAGGTCACCGCTTTCGCCGAAGGGCTCGATCATCCTCGCTGGCTGTACGTATTGCCCAATGGCGACGTGCTCGTGGCCGAAACCAACGCCCCGCCCAAGCCGGAAGACGGCAAGGGCATCCGTGGCTGGGTCATGGGCAAGGCGATGAAACGTGCAGGCGCGGCGGTGCCCAGCCCCAACCGCATCACCCTGCTGCGCGATGCCGACCATGATGGTGTCGCGGAAATGCGCAGCACCTTCATCGAAGGCCTCAATTCACCCTTTGGCATGGTGTTGGTAGGCAAGGATTTCTACGTCGCCGATACCGATCGTTTGCTGCGTTTCCACTACGAACCCGGCGCCATGCAGATCCGCGAGCAAGGCCAGAAGGTCGTCGATCTTCCGGGTGGTCCGCTCAACCATCACTGGACCAAGAATGTGATCGCCAACCCCACTGGCACCAAGTTGTATGTCACCGTCGGGTCGAACAGCAACGTCGGTGAGAACGGCATGGATCAGGAGCAAGGCCGCGCAGCGATCTGGGAAGTGGACCCGGCCAGCGGCCAGCACCGGATCTATGCCTCAGGGCTGCGCAACCCCAATGGTTTGGCCTGGGAGCCTCGCAGCGGCGCCTTGTGGACGGCCGTCAACGAGCGCGACGAGATCGGCAGCGACCTGGTGCCTGACTACATCACATCGGTCAAGGACGGTGGTTTCTATGGCTGGCCGTACAGCTACTACGGGCAGCATGTGGACGAGCGGGTACAACCGCAGGATCCACAAAAGGTCGCGCAGGCCCTGGCGCCGGACTATGCCGTGGGGCCGCACACCGCGTCACTGGGGCTGATGTTCATCGAGCCGGGAGCCCTGCCATCGCCCTTTGGGCAAGGCGCGATCATTGGCCAGCATGGGTCGTGGAACCGCAAGCCGCACAGTGGCTACAAGGTGATCTTCGTGCCGTTCGACAGCGCCGGGAAGCCGGCAGGCAAACCGCAAGACCTGCTGAGCGGATTCCTCGATGACCAAGGCAAGGCCATGGGGCGGCCGGTCGGGGTGGCCAGCGACCAGCACGGTGGGGTGCTGGTCGCTGATGATGTGGGCAATGTGGTCTGGCGGGTGAGCAAAGTGCGATAGCCACCCGCTGCGCTCAGGGGTTCTGCGCCAGGTGCCCCGGTGGAATCACCCGCTTGGCTTGCAGGTAGGCCTTGGCCCAGTAGCTGTTGGACAGGTAGTCCAGACGTACCGTGCCACCTGCGGAAGGCGCATGCACGAAGCGCCCCTCACCCACGTAGATGCCTGCATGGCTGACCTGCGAACCGCCACCGGTGGCGAAGAACACCAGATCGCCCGATTGCAGCGCATTGGAAGCAACGGTGGGCGCGCGCATGACGATCATCTCGCGGGTCGTACGCGGCAGGCTGATGGCGGCGGCATCGCGGTAGACATAGCCGATCAGGCCACTGCAATCGAAACCGGAATCGGGGGTATTGCCGCCCCAGCGATAAGGGGTGCCCACCAGGCCAATGGCGCGGATGAGCACGTCATCGGCTATCGGCGAGGCGGCGGCAGGGGCGTAGGTGACCTGTGGCTTGGCCACCGGGGCCGGTGCCGGGGCACGGCTGGAGCAGGCAGCGAGCAATGCCACCAGGGAAAAGAATGCGAAGCGCGCCATTATCGCCATGGCCAGAACATCCTGTCTGAGACCGCAGGGCCGCAGCCGAAAAGAGTTGAGAATTTAGATTAGACGCTTTTTGTAAACGCGCACGGCGGCGAGCTTTTAAGCATCGCCGCCGTGGCAGGATATAGCACTTTGAT
The DNA here is from genome assembly GCF_044749545.1 of Pseudomonas sp. NPDC089396. Lineage (NCBI taxonomy): Bacteria > Pseudomonadati > Pseudomonadota > Gammaproteobacteria > Pseudomonadales > Pseudomonadaceae > Pseudomonas > Pseudomonas sp. NPDC089396. Next base: position 327,404 of record NZ_JBIVIC010000007.1, read on the forward strand.
ATCAGTTGCGCGCGATATTGCTGGCCGGCGCCATCGCCAAGGCACGCTTGGCTTCGATGAAGGTCTTGCTCCAGTAGCGGTCACCGAGATTGTCGATGCGCACGCCACCGCTACGGCGGCTGCTGGAGTGGATGAACTGATTGTCACCCAGGTAGATGCCGGCGTGGCTGACGCGGCCGCGGCCATTGGTGCTGAAGAACAGCAGGTCGCCTGGCTTGAGCTTGTTGCGGGCAACCTTGGGCGCGTCGACGTTGATCATTTCGCGGGTCGAACGTGGCAGGTTCATGCCAGCTTCTTCGCGGAACAGGTAGCCGATGAAACCGCTGCAATCGAAACCGGCCTCGGTGGTGCCGCCGAAGCGGTAGCGGGTGCCGATCAGCGACATGCCGCGTTCGAGGATGCTGTCGGCCAGGACCGGCAGTTGGTAAGGCTTGCTGCTGGAGAAGGCCTCCAGGTCATCTTCGGTAGCCTGCATCTCTTCACTGAATACCGACGAAGGAGAAGCCTTGGCATCGATCGCCGCTTGGCGGGCGACCGAGGTGTGATCCTGTTGCTGGGAAACCGGGGCTTGGGCCGCGCAGCCAATCAACAGGGTCACGAGTGCGAGTGGCACGAGGGGTGCAAAGCGCTTGAGCATGGGCACGACCGTGTCTGTAATCCTTTAGAAGGGGGAAACTATGCCTTCTATCGGGACCATTTGCAAATTTTATCGAAAAACATGTGACTTTTTTGTTTTTCGCTCGCAGCCCAGCAAAGACGGGGCTTACCAGCCGAGGGTCTCTTTCAGGAATGGGATCGTCAGCTTGCGTTGCGCCTGCAACGAAGCCTGATCGAGGCGTTCGAGCAGGTCGAAAAGCGCACTCATGCTGCGGGTGCCACGGGTGAGGATGAAGTGACCGACCTCATCGGTCAGGTGCAGGCCACGACGCGAAGCACGCAGCTGCAGGGCGCGCAGCTTGTCTTCATCGGAGAGACCGCGCATCTGGAACACCAGGGCCAGGGTCAGGCGTGACTTGAGGTCAGGCAGCTTGATCGGCAGTTCCCGGGGCGAAGCCGATGCGGCCAGCAGCAGGCGCCGACCGCTGTCGCGCAGGCGATTGAACAGATGGAACATCGCCTCTTCCCAGTCCGCCTTGCCAGCGATCACATGCAGGTCATCAATGCACACCAGCTCGTACTGCGCCAGGTAGTCGAGCAGCTCCACGCCACGGTCGAGCAATTGTGCCAGCGGCAAGTACACGGCAGGTTCGCCGCGCTGCTGGAAACGGTGGGTGGCGGCCTGCAACAGGTGACTGCGGCCAACGCCCTGCTTACCCCACAGGTAGATGAGGCTTTCGGTCCAGCCGGCGTCGGCTTCGCATAACCGCTCGACATAGCCCAATGCCGCGGCATTGGCGCCCGGGTAATAGTTGATGAAGGTGGCGTCATCACGCAGACGCACACCCAAGGGCAACTGGATCGGTGGTTTCATGCTGGCGGGCGGTCGGGAGGACCACAGGGGGCCTTAAATGAACGGTGTGCAAAGTCTATACCCGCAACGCGGGGGGCACAATCGCCCAGGCAAATAGCATAAGCAAAATCAACAAGTTGCACTGTCTGGCAGTGCTGTTCAGCCCTTTCGCCGGCAAGCCGGCTCCCACCGTGGGAACGCCACTGCACCCTGTGGGAGCCGGCTTGCCGGCGAAAGGGCCGCAGCGCGGCCCCGCTGTCACAACTCAGGATCGATGTCACCGGCATACATGCCCGACTCTTTGTAGACATCATGCACATGCCGCAGCAGCACCATGATCACCGCAGCCACTGGCAATGCCAGCAACACACCCGTGAACCCGAACAGCTCGCCGCCGGCGAGAATGGCGAAGATTACCGCCACCGGATGCAGGCCGATCCGGTCGCCGACCAGCAGCGGCGTCAGCACCATGCCTTCCAGCGCCTGCCCGACCATGAACACCGCGACGATACCCAGCATCGGGTACAGATCGCCGCCAAACTGGAACAACCCGGCGACCAGCGCCGCACCGATACCGATGATGAAGCCCATGTACGGTACGATGGCTGCCAAGCCTGCCAGCATGCCGATCAGCAGCCCCAGCTCCAACCCCACCAGCATCAGGCCTGCGGAATAGATGACCCCCAGGGCCAGCATCACCATCAATTGGCCGCGCACGAACGCTCCCAGCACTTCATGGCATTCCTCGGCCAGCCCCACCACCTGCGACTCACGCTGACGCGGCAGCAGGCCGCGCAGCTTGGCCATCATCACGTCCCAGTCGCGCAGCAGGTAGAAGCCCACTACCGGGATCAGCACCAGGTTGGCCAGCCAGGCCAGCAGCGCCAGGCTCGACGCGGTGGCCTGGGACAGCAGGACGCCGACGATGTCGGTGGTCTGGCCCATGTGTTCGCCAATCGCCGCCTTGATCTTGTCGAACTTCCAGAAGCCATCGGCCAGCCCCAGGCGGTGCTGTACCCAGGGCAGCGCCACGTGCTGCAACCAGTCGAGCATCTGTGGCGCCAGCTCATAAAGGCGCAACAGCTGCTTGGCCAGCATGGGCACCAAGACCAAGAGCAAGGCCAGCAGGATGAGGGTGAACAGGCTGAACACCACCACCACGCCCCAGGTGCGTGAAAGCCCCAGGCGCTCCAGGCGGTCGACCAGAGGGTCAGCCAGGTAGGCCAGCAGAATGCCCACCAAAAACGGCGAGAGGATGTTGTGCAAGCTATATAGCAGCACGGCGATCAGCAGGGCCGCGCCCAGCCAGATCCAGCGACGGGTATCGAGCATCTTTGCCTCTCCTTACCAGCGGAAGCGCAAGCCGTCGAACGGCTTGGCTACAGGCGGGCTGGCGGCGGGCTGGCCCGTCGGTGAGGTTGTGTCAGGCGCCGGCGTTGGCGGCGTGACGGGTGCCTGCTCGGTCGGCAATTCCTGCAGCTTGGCCAGGCCGAGTTGGGCGCGCAGTTGCTCGCGGTCGGCGGTAACGGCGTAGGTCAGGGTCTTGCCATCGGCCAGCTTCAGGCGTGGGCCGTAAGGTTCGAGCACGCGGCCCAGTTCGGCATAGCGCTGCAGGTTCATGCCCTGCACCTGCAGCTGCATGCGGCTGCTGGCGCCAGGCCGGGTCACGTAGCGTGGTGCCAGGCGACTGCTGACAGCCAGCATCACCGCGTCGGCCAGGGCAGCCTCGTCGGCAGCTTCGACACTGCCTTGCTCGTGCTGCTTGCCCAGCCATAGCTGCCACTTGCCTTGCCATTTACCGTCGGCTTGCTGGGCGTGCACCGCCAGCAGGGCATCGGCGCCGTAGCGCTCGGCGGCCTGGCGCAGCGGCGCGGGGTCGTCGCCTTCCAGTTGCTTGGCATTGGCCACCAGTTGCTCCTGCAGGTCGGCCAGCGGCAAGCGCAGCGGCAGGCCACGGTGCTGGGCGGCTCGGCGCAGGGGCTGGGCGCTGGCCTGGCCATCGCCCACCAGGTTGCTGCCCTCGGCACTGTCGTTGAGCCACCAACCGAGCATCGAAGGCCGGTTGCTGCCCCACAGCGCCAGCCCGGCCTTGCGCAAGGCCCGCTCGGTGCTGCCTGGGTCGAACTCGACCATCACCGACTCGGGCGGGCCCGCCTCGCTGCCGACCTGGTTGATGATTTGTTGCGGGTCCTTGCGCAGCTCGGCCAGCGCCGGGCTCTGCGCCGCCTTGGGGTCGCCGGTCAGGCGCAGCACCAAGGTGTCGAGGGCTTTGACGGTGGCGGCGGCACGGGCCTCGGCGCCCTGCCCGTCGACCGGCTCACGCACCTGGTAAAGGCTGGAGACGGTTTCGGCCTGCGTGGTGAGCGAGACCAGTGCCAGGCAGGTGGCGGCCAGAATGTAGGAAAGACGCATGGGGGATTCCTGTCCAGATAACACGGAGCAACGTGAGCGTAGCGCAGGGTGGGACCATTGCTGAGGGCAAAGTGCTCCCTTTACCTTATAGAGGCTTGGGCGTGGCAGCCAGTGACCCTATAGCGCCGGTGAGACCGCTCGCGCGAATCCCTGTGGGAGCCGGCTTGCCGGCGATGAGGCCGGTACAGGCGCAATACGGTCGCCTTGGGCAGCCTGTTCGGGCCTATCGCCGGCAAGCCGGCTCCCACAGGGCGCTCGGCTTTGCCATGATTTTCACCATTTCCTGCCCTGCCCGTCGGCCTGAGGATGGCCGCTGCCCGGCAACCCTGATAAAATCGCGCGCCTTCACAGACCTCTGACGTTTCAGGCAGCCGTGCCTCCCAGCCGGCCTTGGCCGTCACGGTCGTTTTTACGAATCCCTCCCTCTTAAAGGCCTGGATCAATGAGCAAGCAACCCTCCCTGAGCTACAAGGACGCCGGTGTAGACATCGACGCCGGCGAAGCACTGGTCGAACGCATCAAGGGCGTGGCAAAACGCACCGCACGCCCTGAAGTCATGGGTGGCCTGGGTGGCTTCGGCGCCCTCTGCGAGATCCCGGCCGGCTACAAACAGCCTGTGCTGGTCTCCGGCACCGACGGCGTCGGCACCAAGCTGCGCCTGGCGCTGAACCTGAACAAGCACGACAGCATCGGCCAGGACCTGGTCGCCATGTGCGTCAACGACCTGGTGGTCTGCGGCGCCGAGCCGCTGTTCTTCCTCGACTACTACGCCACCGGCAAGCTCAACGTCGACGTGGCCGCCACCGTGGTCACCGGCATCGGCGCCGGCTGTGAACTGGCTGGCTGCTCCCTGGTCGGCGGCGAAACCGCCGAAATGCCAGGCATGTACGAAGGCGAAGACTACGACCTGGCCGGCTTCTGCGTCGGCGTGGTGGAAAAGGCCGAGATCATCGACGGCTCCAAGGTCACCACTGGCGATGCGCTGATCGCCCTGCCCTCTTCCGGCCCGCACTCCAACGGTTACTCGCTGATCCGCAAGATCCTCGAAGTGTCCGGCACCGACATCGAGAACACCCAGCTCGACGGCAAGCCGTTGACCGACCTGCTGATGGCGCCGACCCGCATCTACGTCAAGCCGCTGCTGCAACTGATCAAGCAGACCGGCGCGGTCAAGGCCATGGCCCACATCACCGGTGGCGGCCTGCTGGACAACATCCCGCGCGTCCTGCCGAAAAACGCCCAGGCCGTGGTTGACGTGGCCAGCTGGCAGCGCCCAGTCGTGTTCGACTTCTTGCAGGAAAAAGGCAACGTCGATGAACACGAAATGCACCGCGTACTGAACTGCGGTGTCGGCATGGTCATCTGCGTGGCTCAGGATCAGGTCGAAGCCGCCCTCAACGTCCTGCGCGCCGAAGGCGAGCAGCCGTGGGTCATCGGCCGTATCGAACAGGCCGCCGAAGGCGCTGCCCAGGTCGAGCTGCAGAACCTCAAGGCACACTGATGCCAAGTTCGCCCTGCAATGTCGTGGTACTGCTGTCGGGTTCCGGCAGCAACCTGCAAGCTTTGATCGACAGCTGCCGCGGTGAAACCAGCCCAGTACGCATCGTCGCGGTGATTTCCAACCGCGCCGATGCCTACGGCCTGCAACGGGCGGCGGCGGCCGGCATCGCCACTGCCGTGCTGGACCACACCGCTTTCGATGGCCGCGAAGCCTTCGATGATGCGCTGATGGCGCGCATCGACGGTTTCGCCCCGGATCTGGTGGTACTGGCCGGTTTCATGCGCATCCTCAGTGGTGGCTTCGCGCGCCATTACCAAGGCCGCCTGCTCAATATCCACCCGTCGCTGCTGCCCAAGTACAAGGGCCTGCATACCCACCGACGGGCGCTGGAAGCGGGCGACACCGAGCATGGCTGCAGCGTACACTTCGTCACAGAGGAACTCGATGGCGGCCCTCTGGTCGTACAGGCAGTGGTACCGGTCGCGCCAGCTGATACAGCTGAAAGCCTGGCGCAACGGGTACACCACCAGGAACACCAGATCTACCCGCTGGCAGTGCACTGGTTTGCCGAGGGGCGCTTGCGCCTGGGCGAACAGGGTGCGTTACTGGATGGCCAGCCCCTGCCGGCCAGTGGTCATTTGATTCGACCCTAGGAGAAATTATGCGTCGTGCCCTGCTCTTGGCTCTTGCCGTGCTAGCCCTGCCACTCCAGGCAGCTGACCTGAAGCCTTTCTCGGCCAGCTACACCGCCGACTGGAAGCAACTGCCCATGAGCGGGACTGCCGAGCGCAGCCTGGTCAAAAATGCCAACGGCACCTGGGACCTTAACTTCAAGGCTTCCATGATGATCGCCAGCCTGACCGAGCAAAGCACCCTGCGCCTGGACAACGACACCCTGCTGCCGCAGAAGTATCACTTCGAACGCGGTGGCCTGGGCAAGGCCAAGAAGGTCGACCTGAACTTTGACTGGAACGCCAAGAAAGTGACCGGCAGCGACCGCGGTGACGCAGTCAGCCTGCCGCTCAACCGCGGCGTGCTGGACAAGTCCTCCTACCAGCTGGCACTGCAGCATGACGTGGCCGCTGGCAAGAAAAGCATGACCTACCAGGTGGTCGACGGTGACGAGATCGACACCTATGACTTCCGCGTCCTGGGCACCGAGAAAGTCACCACCAAGACCGGCCAGGTCGATGCCGTGAAGGTCGAGCGCGTGCGCGACCCGAGCCAGAGCAAGCGCATCACCGAGCTGTGGTTCGCCAAGGAGTGGGACTACCTGCTGGTGCAATTGCGCCAGGTCGAAACCGATGGCAAGGAGTATGTGATCGTGCTGCAGGATGGCACGGTCGACGGCAAGTCGGTGAAAGGTAACTGATCCGCTGCAGTCTGTTTGGCTCGAAACCCCGCCTTGTGCGGGGTTTCTTTTTTATGGGCACCCGCTCCTACAGGCGTTCGCGACCATACATGAAACTTGTTTCATGGCAGTTTTATTTACTTAGCCTGCTAACAAACTCTATAAAAGGGGTGTGCGACACAGTGTCGCAACCAACCAAGAAGTGGAGTTTACCGATGACAGTCCAAGTAACCGAACGCGACGAATCGAGAATGTCCCACGAAGGCCTGGCCGCTGGCGTGCGGATCTGGGATGTGCACCAGCAGGGTCAACTGGTGGGCATGTTCCACCATGAACATGAAGCTCACCAGTACCGTGTAGAGCTCGAAGAGCTGGAAAACCAGCGCGACACGCAGTGACCCCACCTTCCATGAAAAAGCCCCGCCTAGGCGGGGCTTTTCAGTCTTACCACATCAGATCGTCCGGGATCTTGTAGGCCGCATACGGATCATCCTCGTCCGCTTCCTCGACATGGGTGTTGAGCAGCAGGATGCGGTTGGGGTCGCGCTCCTGGATCTTCACCGCCGCTTCGCGCGGAATCACTTCGTAACCACCGCCATGGGCAACGATCGCCAGCGCGCCGTTGCTCAGCTTGCTGCGCATCAAGGCGTTGACGGCAATGCGCTTGACCTTCTTGTCATCGACGAAGTTGTAGTAATCCTCGGTGTTCAGCTTGGGCAGGCGGGTCGCTTCGATCAACTGCTTGACCTGTGCGGCACGGGCTTTCTGCTCGGCCTTCTCCTGCTGCTGGCGGTTCAGTTCCTGGTCACGCTTGGCCTTCTCGGCCATGGCTTCCTTGGCCATGCGCTGCTGGCTGTCGTCGACTTCGACCTGGCCCTTGTGCTCCAGGCGTTTCTGTTTCTTTTCAGCCTTGTTGGCCTGGGAGACCTGTTTCTGGTTGACCAGACCGGCCTTGAGCAATTGATCGCGAAGGGAAATACTCATGGATGTTCACTCACTTATGCAGCCACTCAGCCGCAGCTGGGCAGGTTCTTTTCCTGACGCTTGGCTTCCCCCCAAAGGGCGTCCAGTTCGTCAAGGTTACAATCTTCGATGGGTCGACCGCTGTCGCGCAATGCCTGTTCGATGAAGCGGAAACGCCGCTCGAACTTGCGGTTGGCGCGGCGCAGGGCATTTTCCGGGTCTTGCTTGAGGTGGCGGGCCAGGTTGACGGCGGCAAACAGCAGGTCACCGACTTCGTCTTCCAGGGCCTGGGCATCACCATCGGCCATGGCCTGCAGCACTTCGTCGAGCTCCTCGCGGACCTTGTCGAGCACTGGCAAGGCATCGGGCCAGTCGAAACCGACGGTGGCCGCGCGCTTCTGCAGTTTGGCCGCCCGTGACAGTGCCGGCAAGGCTGCAGGCACGTCATCGAGCAACGACAGTTGTTGCGGGTCACTCTTCTCGGCGCGTTCCTCGGCCTTGATCTCCTCCCAGCGCGACTTGACCTGGGCCTCGCTCAGGCTGGGGGTATCCAGCGGCGCGTAGAGCTCGCCGGTGGGGAAGACATGGGGATGACGACGGATGAGCTTGCGGGTGATGGCATCGACCACGCCGTCGAACTCGAAACGCCCCTCCTCCCGGGCCAGCTGGCTGTAGTAGACCACCTGGAACAGCAGGTCGCCGAGCTCGCCCTGCAAGTGCTCGAAGTCGCCACGCTCGATGGTGTCGGCGACCTCGTAGGCTTCTTCGATCGTGTGCGGGACGATGCTGGCGTAGTTCTGCTTGAGGTCCCATGGGCAACCGTACTGCGGGTCGCGCAGGCGGGCCATGAGGTGCAGCAGGTCTTCGAGGGTGTAGGTCATTGGTATTTGTTCCCAGGCGGGGGCTTTGCCCCCGATCGCCGGCAAGCCGGCTCCCACAGGTAACCCACTGTCCTTGAGCCCAGTGGATTACCTGTGGGAGCCGGCTTGCCGGCGATGGGCCGCACAGCGGCCCCAGTGCACATTTTCAAGGGGTTCGATTACGCCGCGTCTCGATGATGTTCGGCAACTGCGAAATCCTGCCCAGCAGGCGCCCCAGCGCATCCAGGCCAGGAATCTCGATGGTCAGCGACATCAGCGCCGTGTTGTCTTCCTTGTTCGAGCGGGTGTTCACCGCCAGCACGTTGATCTTCTCGTTGAGCAGCACCTGCGACACGTCGCGCAGCAAGCCCGGCCGGTCGTAGGCACGGATGACGATATCGACCGGGTAGGTCTGTACCGGTATCGGCCCCCAGCTCACCTGGATCATCCGCTCCGGCTCACGCCCGGCCAGCTGCAGCACCGAGGCACAGTCCTGGCGGTGAATGCTCACGCCGCGACCCTGGGTGATGTAGCCGACGATGGCATCGCCCGGCAGCGGCTGGCAGCAGCCGGCCATCTGCGTCAGCAGGTTGCCCACGCCCTGGATCTGGATATCGCCACGCTTGCCGGTACGCGGCCCGGTAGGCTTGCGCGGCACCAGCTCGATCTGTTCGATGCGATCGGGTTCGAGCAACTGCTGAGCGGCGTTGACCAGGTGCGCCAAACGCAGGTCGCCGGCACCGAGCGAGGCGAACATGTCCTCGGCGGTCTTGACGTTGGTTTTCTCGGCCAGGCGCTCGAAGTCCACCTGGGGCAGGCCCAGACGGCTGAGTTCGCGTTCGAGCAGGGTCTTGCCGGCGGCGACGTTCTGGTCGCGCGCCTGCAGCTTGAACCAGTGGACGATCTTGGCCCGCGCCCGCGAGGTGGTGACATAGCCGAGGTTGGAGTTCAGCCAGTCGCGGCTCGGGTTGCCGTGCTTGCTGGTGATGATCTCCACCTGCTCGCCGGTCTGCAGGCTGTAGTTGAGCGGCACGATGCGCCCGTTGATCTTGGCGCCTCGGCAGTTGTGGCCGATCTCGGTGTGTACGCGGTAGGCGAAGTCCAGCGGGGTGGCGCCCTTGGGCAGGTCGATGGCATGGCCGTCCGGGGTGAATACATAGACCCGGTCCGGTTCGATATCGACCCGCAACTGCTCGGCCAGGCCACCGATGTCGCCCAGCTCTTCGTGCCATTCGAGCACCTGGCGCAGCCAGGAAATCTTCTCTTCGTAGTGGTTGGAGCTGGGCTTGACGTCGGTGCCCTTGTAACGCCAGTGGGCGCACACGCCGAGCTCGGCTTCCTCGTGCATGCCGTGGGTACGGATCTGCACTTCCAGCACCTTGCCCTCGGGGCCGATCACCGCCGTGTGCAGCGAGCGGTAGCCGTTTTCCTTGGGGTTGGCGATGTAGTCGTCGAATTCCTTGGGGATGTGGCGCCAGAGGGTGTGCACGATACCCAGCGCGGTGTAGCAGTCGCGCACCTCGGGCACCAGCACGCGCACCGCGCGCACGTCGTAGATCTGGCTGAACTCCAGGCCTTTGCGCTGCATCTTGCGCCAGATCGAATAGATGTGTTTCGCCCGGCCGCTGATATCGGCATTGACGCCAGTGGCCAGCAGTTCGTTCTGCAGCTGGTTCATCACATCGCTGATGAAGCGCTCGCGGTCCAGCCGGCGCTCATGCAGCAGCTTGGCGATCTGCTTGTACTGATCGGGTTCGAGGTAGCGGAAGGACAGATCCTCCAGCTCCCACTTGATATGACCGATCCCCAGGCGGTGGGCCAGCGGCGCATAGATGTCGAACACTTCGCGGGCCACACGCAGGCGCTTTTCGTCGTCGGCGGATTTCACCGCACGGATCGCGCAGGTGCGCTCGGCCAGCTTGATCAATGCCACGCGCACGTCGTCGACCATCGCCACGAGCATCTTGCGCAGGTTCTCGACCTGCGCCTGGGAGCCGAGCACCAGCGATTGGCGCGGGCTGAGGCTGGCGCTGATGGCGGCCATGCGCAGCACGCCGTCGATCAGCTTGGACACTACCGGGCCGAAACGCTGGCCGACTTCGGCCAGGGTCACCTTGCCTTCACGCACCGAACGATAGATGACCGCCGCCACCAGGGAGTCCTGGTCGAGCTTGAGGTCGGCGAGGATTTCGGCGATCTCAAGACCTGCCTGGAAACTGGAGGTACCATCGGCCCATGAATGCTTGGCCGGGTTGCCCTTCTTCTCGATTTCCTGGGCGAACTCGCAGGCCTCTTTGAGTGCCACGCGATCCAATGCCGAATCGACGCTCACCACATGATCCAGCCATGCTTCGAGATTGATACTGCCGTCGGTGTTGACCGGCTGGTGCACTCTCACCTGTACCATCTTTCTTTTACCTTTCCATACAGCGCACCCCATGGGTGCACTGGCTATCACCGTGCGACTCCCAGTCCATGGAAGCCGCACCAAGGGGCCAGTTCGCTAGCCCGCTTCGAATAACGCCATGGCTTCGACATGTGCCGTCTGAGGAAACATGTCGAGAATCCCGGCCCTTTTTAACCGGTACCCCTGGCCGACCAGCACCTGGGCGTCTCGCGCCAGCGTGGCCGGGTTGCACGATACGTAGACCAGCCGTCTGGCCTTGAGGCGGGCGATGCCTTGCACCACCTCGAACGCACCGTCGCGCGGTGGATCCAAGAGTACCGCAGAAAAGCCCTCGGCGGCCCATCCGGCGCCTGCCAAAGGCTGCGATAAATCGGCCTGAAAAAACCGTGCGTTATGCACATTGTTGTTTCGGGCATTGGCCGCGGCACGGTCGACCATGGCCTGTACACCTTCCACCGCCACCACTTCACGTGCCTGACGGGCCAGCGGCAAGGCGAAGTTGCCCAGGCCGCAGAACAGGTCCAGCACACGCTCGTCGGCCTGCGGCGCGAGCCAGGCCAGCGCCTGCTCTATCATCGCCGTGTTGACCTGGGCATTGACCTGGACGAAATCGCCCGGGCGCCATGCCAGCTCAAGCTGCCAGGGCTCCAGGGCAAAGCCCAGTTTCGCCTCGGCATCCACCGGCGCCGGCTCACCCTCGCCTTGCAACCACAGCTGCGCGTTGGCTTCGCTGCAGAATGCCTGCAGTCGCGAAAGGTCTTCCGCTGGCAATGGCGCCACATGGCGAACCAGTACAGCTTCGGCGGTGCCGCTGAACAACTCCACATGGCCGATCGACTGGGGCTTGCTCAGCGAGCGCAGCACGGTCGGTAAGTGACGAAGAATAGATTGCAAAGGCTGTACCAGCACTGCGCAGTCATCTATGGAGACAATTTCCTGACTGGCCTCGGCGCGAAAGCCTACATCCAGCTGGCGCGCTTTCACATCCCAGCGTACCGCTACCCGCGCCCGGCGCCGGTAGCCGAACTCCGGGCCGCTCAAGGGGGTAGCCCACTCTTCGGGCTGTACGCCGGCAACCCGCTGCAGCTGTTCGGCCAGGGTGCGCTGCTTGAGCGCCAGTTGGGCGTCGTGCGGCAGGTGCTGCAGGTTGCAGCCACCGCAGCGTTCGTAGTGACGGCACGGTGCCTGGCGGCGTTCGGGGCTGGCTTGCAATACCCGCTCCAGTCGCGCCTCGACCACCTTGCCGCGGGCATTGAGCACGCGTGCCTCGACCGCTTCACCGGCCAGGGCGCCACTGACGAACCAGGTGCGCCCATCAAGGAAGGCGATGCCGCGGCCGTCACCGGCCAGGCGCTCGATTTCCAGGCGCTGCTTCTTGCCCACGGGGACCTGGGGGGCACGGTTGCCGCCGGCCGGCTGGAAGCGCAGGCCGCTGTTGCTTTTCTTTCTGGACATTTAGCTCGGGTCGAACAGGCCGGTGGACAGGTAACGGTCGCCGCGGTCACAGATGATCGCAACCATCACCGCGTTTTCCACTTCTTGGGACAGGCGCAGCATGGCTGCCACCGCACCACCGGAAGACACGCCGCAGAAAATGCCCTCTTCGCGGGCAAGGCGGCGGGTGGTTTCCTCGGCCTCCTGCTGGGACATGTCGATCACGCGGTCGACGCGGGTGGCGTCGAAGATTTTCGGCAGGTACTCCTCGGGCCAGCGGCGGATGCCCGGGATCGCCGAACCTTCCATCGGTTGCAGGCCAACGATCTGCACCGCCGGGTTCTGCTCCTTGAGGTACTGCGAGCAGCCCATGATGGTACCGGTGGTGCCCATGGAGCTGACGAAATGGGTGATGGTGCCCTGGGTCTGCTGCCAGATCTCCGGGCCGGTGCTGGTGTAATGGGCGATCGGGTTGTCGCCGTTGGCGAACTGGTCGAGGACCAGGCCGCGGCCTTCGGCCTGCAGCTTCTCGGCCAGGTCGCGGGCGCCTTCCATGCCCTCTTCCTTGGTCACCAGAATCAGCTCGGCGCCGTAGGCGGTCATGGCAGCCTTGCGCTCGGCGGTGGAGTTGTCGGGCATGATCAGGATCATCTTGTAACCCTTGATCGCCGCCGCCATGGCCAAGGCGATGCCGGTGTTGCCGGAAGTGGCTTCGATCAGGGTATCGCCGGGCTTGATCTGGCCGCGCAATTCGGCGCGGGTGATCATCGACAGTGCCGGGCGGTCCTTCACGGAACCGGCGGGATTGTTACCTTCGAGCTTGAGCAGGAGAGTGTTGCTGGTTTCTCCAGCGATGCGCTGCAGGCGAACCAGGGGCGTATTGCCGACGCAATCGGCGATGGTTGGGTACTGCAAGGTCATGGTGTATTTCACAATCCGGACGGCAGGGGTGCCTATCATACCGGCAAACCCTTCGCCGCCATATCACGCAATCTGTGGTAGGTATAGCTACAAGCTATATGGCCTTGTGTTGTCCATGTGGGCCCTATCGCCGGCAAGCCGGCTCCTACAGGGTTAGTGCTGTACCTGTGGGAGCCGGCTTGCCGGCGATGGGGCCTGTGCAGCCGGCACATGAACCGGCAGGCGCATGCACAAGCGCAGCCCGCGCTTGCCATTCTCGGCCCACAAGGTACCGCCCTGACGCTGGATCGCGCTGCGGGCAATGCTCAACCCCAGACCGAACCCACCATCCCCCGGGCGCGAGCCGTCGAGGCGGGAAAACGGCGCGAAGATCCGCTCCAGGTCGCCCTCGGCCACGCCACCGCCCTCATCTCCCAGCCACAAGCGCCAATAGCTCCCCTCGCGCTGCCCGCCCAAACGCACCAGGCCGTTTTCCGGCGAATGGCGGATGGCATTGCGCAGCATGTTTTCGACGGCCTGGGCCAGGTGGTTGAGGTTGCCCTGCACCCAGCAATGGGCCGGCAGTTCGCAACGCAGGCGCTCAGGCGACCAACCGCTTTCATAACAGGCATCCTCGACCAACAGCTCCCACAACGCCTGCACCTGGATCGGCTCAAGGTTCATCGGTGCCCGTTCGGCGTCCTGCCAGGCCAGCTGCAGCGTGTCCTCGACCAGCTGCTGCATGCAATCCACCTCACGACCCAGCCGCTCGCGCAGGCGCTCAAGGTCGGTTTCACCGTCACAGGCCACGCGCAACCGGCTCAGTGGCGTGCGCATCTCGTGGGACAAATCGCGCAGCAGCTGCTGCTGCATGACCACCGTACCCTGCAGCCGCTCGGCCATCTGGTCGAAGGCACGGGCCAGTTCACCCAGCTCGTCATGCCGGGCGATGGTGCGTGAGTCCAGACGTGCCGAGAGCTGGTCGGCGCGCCAGGCGTTGGCCTGCTCGCGCAGCTGGTTGAGCGGCACGATCAGCATGCGGTACAGGCCGACGCACAGCAGCAAGGTGAACAGGCCAGGAATGATGCCGTTGGTGACGACACGCCAGGCCATCTGGTACTGACCGGGGGTGAAACGTGTCGGCAACTCGATCACCAGCATGCCTTGCGCCGGCGCCCCAGGGAACGGAATGCGCAGCCAGGGCTGGTCGGTGCTGCGCCGGCTCATGGGCCAGTCGACGCCGCGCAGGCGAGTCAGGCGTTGCATGATCTCCGGACCCAGGGTGGTACTGTTCAAGGGCCGCAGTTGGCTGTCGAGCACGCCGAGCCAGCCCTGCTCGCGCTGCTGCATCGCCGCGACCCATTGGTCCAGAGCGGCCTGTCCGCCACTGCGCCAGGCCTGCTCGGCCTCGCTGGCATAGCCGCGCAGCACCTGGCGGGCGGGCTCGTCGAGAAAGGCGTTCTGGGTTTCCATGTGGCGGCCCCAGGTGTAGCTCAGGCCGATCATAAGGAGGCAGAAGCCCACCAGCAGGATAGCCAGCTTCCAGAACAGCGAATGACGGTCGAGCATCGCTCACTCCGCCTCGCCGACACTGAGCACGTAGCCCTTGCCCCAGACGGTACGGATCTGCCGCTCGTGGTAGCCGATACCCTTGAGTTTGCGGCGAATCTGGCTGACATGCATGTCCAGACTGCGGTCATGCCGCGAATAGCCGCGCTGCAGCACCTGCTGATAAAGGAAGGGTTTGCTCAGCACCTCGTCGAAGTTGCGATTGAGGATGTCGAACAGACGGTACTCGCTGGGGGTGAGGCCCGCATGCTGGCCGCCCAGGCTGACATCGCACAGGCCATCGTCGAAGCGAAGCTCGCCCGTGGCGAGTTCCTGCGCTGGCTGGTGGCGACGTTCGAGGGCGACGCGGCGCAGGATCGCCTCGATGCGCACCTTCAACTCGGCCATGCTGAAAGGCTTGGGGAGATAGTCGTCGGCCCCTCGCTGGAAGCCACAGATACGATCGGCTTCAGCGCCCAGCGCCGACATCAGGATCACCGGCGTGGCGCTGCGCCGACGCAACTGAGCCAAGGCGTCCAGGCCGTTCAGCCCCGGCAGGAGGATATCCAGCAGTACCACGTCGAAGGCCTGCCGACTGGCCGTTTCCAAACCTTCGAGCCCGTTACGGCACCAGGTCACCTGAAAACCACCACGCTGCAATTCCTCATGCAGGTAGGCGCCCAGGACCGGGTCGTCCTCGATGGCCAGGATGCTGGAGGAGTGAATAGCTACGGGATTCATTGGCAACTGCCATGCATTCTCAATTGCGTGCAATTATTGAGCATGCTACCGATCTAGGCAACCGCCCCGCGACCAATGCGGTGACAGGCCAGCGAAAACATCGCAAAGAGGTGCATTCATGCGGCAGGCAGAGTAACTTTCCGCTTTGGCTCGCGGCTCCGGCCGCGGCGTACAGGCAGATGACAGGAGGCTGGTGTGCTCGATCGTTTGGGAATCCGCAGCCGGGTTCTGCTACTGGCACTGTTACCGGCCAGCCTGATGGCCTTGGTGCTGGGCTGCTACTTCACCTGGTTGCAGCAAAATGAGTTGCGCACCCAACTGCTGCAGCGCGGCAAGATGATCGCCGAGCAACTGGCTCCGCTGGCCGCCCCTGCCCTGGCCCGACAGACGCCCGCGCAGCTTGAGCGCATCGCTGCGCAAACCCTGGAACAGACCGATGTGCGCGCCGTGGCGTTCCTTGCCCCGGACCGTAGCCGCCTGGCCCATGCCGGCCCCAGCATGATCAACCAGGCGCCCAGCGGCGGCACCGGCACTCAGCTGTTGCGGCGCAGCGGCAACGACGCCACCCGCTACTTGATGCCGGTGTTCGGTCATCACCGTGACCTGGCTACCGATGCTGTCCCAGCCGAAGCCGAGCGTCTGCTGGGCTGGGTCGAAATTGAACTGTCCCACGACGGCACACTGCTGCGTGGCTACCGCAATCTGTTCACTACCGTGCTGCTGATCCTGGCCTGCCTTGGCCTCAGTGGCCTGCTGGCGATGCGCATGAGCCGCACCATCAATGACCCGATCGCGCGCATCAAGCATGCGGTCAACCAGCTCAAGGACGGCCATCTCGAAGAGCGCCTGCCTGCCATGGGCAGCCACGAGCTGGACGAACTGGCACGCGGTATCAACCGCATGGCCGAGACCCTGCACAGCGCCCACGAAGAACTGCAGCACAGCATCGACCAGGCCACCGAGGACGTGCGCCAGAACCTGGAAACCATCGAAATCCAGAACATCGAGCTGGACATGGCGCGCAAGGAGGCCCTGGAGGCCAGCCGTATCAAGTCGGAGTTCCTGGCCAACATGAGCCACGAGATCCGCACGCCGCTCAACGGCATTCTCGGGTTCACCCACTTGCTGCAGAAAAGCGAGCTGACCCCGCGCCAGCTGGATTACCTGAGCACCATCGAAAAGTCCGCCGACAACCTGCTGGGGATCATCAACGAGATCCTCGACTTCTCCAAGATCGAGGCCGGCAAACTGGTGCTCGACAGCATTCCGTTCAACCTGCGCGACCTGATCCAGGACACCCTGACCATCCTCGCCCCCGCCGCCCACGCCAAGCAGCTCGAACTGCTCAGCCTGATCTACCGCGACACGCCGTCGTCGCTGGTCGGTGACCCGTTGCGGCTCAAGCAGATCCTCACCAACCTGGTGAGCAACGCGATCAAGTTCACCCGCGAAGGCACCATCGTCGTACGGGCCATGCTCGAAGACGAACACGAAGACAGCGCGCAACTGCGCATCAGCGTGCAGGACACCGGTATCGGCCTGTCGCCGCAGGACGTGCGCACGCTGTTCCAGGCATTCAGCCAGGCGGACAACTCGCTGGCCCGGCAACCGGGCGGCACCGGCCTGGGCCTGGTGATCTCCAAGCGCCTGATCGAACAGATGGGTGGCGAGATCGGGGTCGACAGCACGCCGGGCGAAGGCTCGCAGTTCTGGATCAGCCTGAGCCTGCCCAAGGCCCACGACGACATGGAGGAACAACCGCTGCAACCGCTGCTGGGCCGTCGCGCGGCAATCGTCGATGGCCATGAGCTGGCCCGCCAGGCCCTCGAACACCAGTTGGAGGACTGTGGCCTTAGCGTAAGCCTGTTCGCCTCCTACGATCATCTGCTGCAGGGTGTGCAGGCTGCGCACCAGGCCGGCCTGCCGTTCGAGTTCGCCGTGCTGGGCGCCAACCTGGGCAGTTTGTCGCCTGAGCAACTGGGCCACTACCACCAGCAATTGGAACGCTTCCAATGCCTGTGCGTGGTGCTGTGCCCGACCACTGAACAGGCGCTTTACCACCCGTTCCTGCCCAATGGCCACGGTCAATTGCTGTCCAAGCCGACCTGCACGCGCAAGCTGCGCCGCCTGCTACTGGAGCTGCTGCAGCCGCGTCGCCCGTTCGCCGAAGCGAACGCGGGCAACCGCGGCCAGCGCCGGGCAAAGATCCTCTGCGTCGACGACAATCCCGCCAACCTGCTGCTGGTGCAGACCCTGCTCGAAGACCTGGGGGCCGATGTGCTGGCGGTCGACAACGGTCAGGCCGCACTGCAGGCGGTGCAGAGCGAAACCTTCGACCTGGTGCTGATGGACGTACAGATGCCCGGCATGGATGGGCGTGCCTGCACCGAGCAGATCCGCCTGTGGGAAAACACCCAGAGTGGCAGCCCGCTGCCGGTCGTCGCCCTCACCGCCCACGCCATGGCCAACGAAAAGCGCGCCTTGCTGCACAGCGGCATGGACGACTACCTGACCAAACCGATCAGCGAACGCCAGCTGGTCCAGGTCGTGATGAAGTGGACCGGGTTGAGCCTGGGCGCCGCGCCCTTGGAGCGCCTGGATGAGCCGCAGGCCGATAGCCGTGACCTGCGCGTGCTCGACCCTGACGAAGGCCTGCGCCTGGCAGCCGGCAAGCCGGACCTGGCCGCCGACATGCTGGCCATGCTGCTGGCATCGCTGGACAGTGACCGCGAAGCGATCCGCGCCGCGCGCGAGGCCGAGGACCACACCGCGCTGATCGAGCAGGTGCATCGACTCAACGGGGCGTCGCGTTATTGCGGCGTGCCGCAGCTGCGCGCGGCGTGCCAACGCAGTGAGACTTTGCTCAAGCAGAATCATCCGCAGGCGCAGCAAGCACTGGATGAGCTGGACGGGGCGATCTGCCGGCTGGCGGCGCAGGCGCGGCTCAGCGCCTGAACTCAGGGGCCCTATCGCCGGCAAGCCGGCTCCCACCCTGTCCGCGTTGCCACCGACGCCTGTGGGAGCCGGCTTGCCGGCGATAGGGTCGGTGCAGATCAACACTTCTGCCCTGGCAGCTGGCTACAATCCCCACTACCTCGAAATAGGAAGCCCGACCATGCGCGCCCTGTTGTTCAGCAGCCAGCACTACGACCAGGAAAGCTTCACCCAGGCCAGCCAAAACCTGCCCCTGGAGCTGCACTTCCAGCCCGCCCGCCTGACCCTCGACACCGCCGCCCTGGCCCAGGGCTTCGAAGTGGTGTGCGCCTTCATCAACGACGAACTCGACGCCCAGGTCCTGCAGCGTCTGGCCGCCGGCGGCACGCGCCTGATCGCCCTGCGCTCGGCCGGCTACAACCATGTCGACCTGGCCGCCGCCCAGCGCCTGGGCCTGGCGGTGGTGCGTGTGCCGGCCTACTCGCCGCATGCGGTGGCCGAACACGCCGTCGCGCTGATCCTGGCACTGAATCGCCGCCTGCACCGTGCCTACAACCGCACCCGCGAAGGCGATTTCACCCTGCATGGCCTGACCGGCTTCGACCTGCACGGCAAGACCGTCGGCGTGGTCGGCACCGGCCAGATCGGCGTTGCTTTCGCCCGCATCATGGCCGGTTTTGGCTGCCAACTGCTGGCCTACGACCCCTACCCCAACCCCGAGCTGCTGGCGCTGGGGGCCCGCTACCTGGAGCTGCCCGAACTGCTGCGCGAGGCGCGAATCATCAGCCTGCACTGCCCGTTGACCGAGCACACCAAACACCTGATCAACACCCAGAGCCTGGCCCAGCTGCAGCCCGGCGCCATGCTGATCAACACCGGCCGTGGCGCGCTGGTGGACACGCCGGCACTGATCGATGCACTGAAAAGCGGCCAGCTCGGCTACCTGGGCCTGGACGTCTATGAAGAGGAAGCACAGCTGTTCTTCGAGGACCGCTCGGACCTGCCGCTGCAGGACGATGTGCTGGCGCGCCTACTGACCTTCCCCAACGTGATCGTCACCGCACACCAGGCCTTCCTGACCCGCGAAGCCCTGGACGCCATTGCCGCGACCACGCTGGACAACATCATCCGCTGGGCGGCTGGCAAACCGCAGAATCAGGTCACAGGTTAATGCTAGGATACGCGGCATTTCTGGAGGACCCATGGTCGAGCACGATTTCCGCTACACCCTTTTCAACCCGCAACACACCCTGATCGAATGCCGCGCCCTGGTACCTGGCCGTTACCAGGTGACCGGCAACGGTGGTTCGATGCACAAAGGCGACACCCTGCTGGTCACCCTCAAGGGCAGCAAGGACCTGGCCATGCGCCTGACCGTGGAAAGCGTGCGTCACCTGATCAACCCGCGCGGCCAGTGGGTTGCCGTGGCCAGCGGCCCGGTATTCAACGAGCTGGAGATCCTCACCTGGCAGGTCGAGTGCGACAGCTGCGACGCGGTGCTGGACTTCGAGTTCGCCGTGGACGCCAAGCTGGGCAAGAAAGCCCGTCAGCCGGCCGCCACCGCGCGCGTCACCGAGCTGGGCTGGGCCAGCCGTGGCGACAAGCACCTGTGCCCGAAATGCCAGGAGAGCGCCGCGTGAAGAATGTGCTGACCGGCGTGCTGGTTGCCAGCGGCCTGCTTGGCTGCGCCGCCGAACCGTCGAAGCTGCAGCAGGAACGCAGCTATGTGCTGGAGTGGATCGGTGAACGTCCGCTGATCGACTACAGCCACCTGACCCTGACCCTGGCCAGCGATGGCCGCGCCTATGGCAATGCCGGCTGCAACCATTGGTTCGCGCCGTATACCCTGGACGGCGAGCACCTGAGCTTTGGCAAGGTCGGCAAGACCCGCAAGCTTTGCGCACCGGCGTTGATGGAGCAGGAAAAGCGCTTTTTGCAGGCGCTGGAGACGGTGCAGCGTTGGGATGTGTCGCCGGTCGAGCAGATGCGGTTCTGGCCGGCTGCGGGGAAGCCTTTGCGCTTCTGGCCTGAGGAAGGCTGATTCTCTGTTGGCTGTACCGGCCCTATCGCCGGCAAGCCGGCTCCCACAGGAGCCCCACAGGGCTGAAGAACTGCGGGGTACCTGTGGGAGCCGGCTTGCCGGCGATGAGGCCGGTACAGACCTGCATCAAGCGCCTTTCAACGCCTTGATCTTGGCCTGCAGCCCTTCCAGGGTCTGTTCGCCCAGCAACTGCTCGCGCACCTTGCCCTTGTCATCGATGATGTAGGTCACCGGCAGCGCCTCGCTACGCGGCAGGTCATAACGCTCGGCCGGATCCTGGGCCAGCACGGTGAAGCCAATGCCCAGGGTATCGGTCGCCTGTTTCAATTCCTGCCCCTGCAAGCCGTCGAAGTTCACCCCGACCACCTTGATACCGTCGGCCGCCCACAGCTTGGCCGCCGTGTTCAGTTCTGGAATCTCGGTACGGCACGGGCCGCACCATTCGGCCCAGTAGTTGAGCACCAGCCAGTGCCCGTCGAGCTGCTCGGCCTTTACCGTATTACCGTGTTGGTCCACGCCGTAGTCGGCACCGCAACCACCGAGCAACAGGCTCGCGGTGATGGCCAGTACTGCTGCCAAACGCCTTGCCATGGGTCAATCCTTCTCAAGTTTTCGAGCAAATGGGTCAGTCGCTGCGGTTAGAATAGCCGCCACACCCAGCTGGATGCGACCCGACATGACTGACCTGACGCTCTATCATAACCCGCGCTGCTCGAAATCCCGCGGCGCGCTGGAACTGCTCGAACAACGGGGCCTGGCACCGACCATCGTACGTTACCTGGAAACCCCGCCAGACGCTGCCACCCTCAAGGCCCTGCTCGGCAAGCTGGGCATCGCCCCGCGCCAGCTGCTGCGTACCGGCGAAGACGAATACAAAGCGCTCGACCTGGCCAACCCGGCCCTGAGCGACGCGCAACTGATCGACGCCATGACCCAGCACCCCAAGCTGATCGAACGGCCGATCCTGATCGCCGGTGACAAGGCGGTGATCGGTCGCCCACCGGAGAAGGTGCTGGAGATTCTGCCGTGAGTGCGCCGTTTATCCTGGTGTTGTATTACAGCCGCCACGGCTCGACCAGCGAGATGGCCCGGCACATTGCCCGCGGCATCGAGCTGGCCGGCATGGAGGCACGCCTGCGCACGGTGCCGGCGATTTCCACCGAATGCGAAGCCGTCGCCCCGGACATTCCGGCCAGCGGCGCGCTGTACGCCACCCTCGACGACCTGCGCCACTGCGCAGGCCTGGTGCTGGGCAGCCCGACCCGCTTTGGCAACATGGCTGCGCCGTTGAAATATTTCCTCGATGGTACCAGCAGCCTGTGGCTGGGAGGCGAACTGGTCGGCAAGCCCGCCGCCGTGTTCACCTCCACCGCCAGCCTGCACGGCGGCCAGGAAACCACCCTGCTGTCGATGATGCTGCCGCTGATGCACCACGGCATGCTGGTGATGGGCCTGCCCTACAGCGAATCGGCACTGCTGGAAACCCGCGGTGGCGGTACGCCTTACGGCGCCAGCCACCATGCCGGTGCCGATGGCAAGCGTGAACTCGATCAGCACGAGATCACCCTGTGCCGCGCCCTTGGCCAACGCCTGGCGACCACGGCCAAGGCACTGGAGGCCGCGCGTGGCTAGAAAGCCCAAGGTGTTGCCGTCGCTGGCATGGCTGGCACCGCGTGTGCGCCTGACGCGGGCGCTGAGCCTGGCCTTCTTTTTTGGCCTGATCGCCTTGTTGGTGGTGAACAACCTGTGGTTCGCCAACCTGCATGGGGCCCGGGTCGGGGTGATTCTGGCGATCGAGCTGCTGCCGCTGCTGTTGCTGGTGCCGGGCATGCTGATGGGCAGTGCCCGGGCGCATGCCTGGACCTGCTTTGTGGTGAATATCTATTTCATCAAGGGCGTGCTGGCGGCGTTCGATCCGGCGCGGGCGGTGTTTGGCTGGGTTGAGGTGCTGGTAAGCCTGGGGTTGTTTGTCAGTGGGCTGCTGTTTGTGCGCTGGAAGTTTCAGCAGGAGCGGCGCTTGGCGGGCGAAGGGAGTTGAAGTCTGGGGCTGCTTTGCAGCCCTTTCGCGACACAAGGCCGCTCCTACAGGGTAATGCGTATCTCTGTAGGAGCGGCCTTGTGTCGCGAAAGGGCCGCAAAGCGGCCCCGACGGTCTCAATGGTTGACGGTATGCGCCAGCATCACCGACAGCTGACACAGCGGCCGCCCGCTCTCTTCATGCCACTGGTTGAACGCTTGCTGCACCAGCGCCAGATCCCGCTGGCTGGTCGGCGCCTTGTCGATGATCTTCTGCGCAATCAGCGCAGCCGCCATGTCATCGGTAGGGATGAACGTGTCCTTGCCAACCATGCGCAGGAAGCGCGGCGCCGACAGCCCGCCCATCTGGTTGCCCTGCTTGGCCAGGTACTTCCACAAGCCGACGATATCGGTCACCGGCCAGTCGGCGATGAACGCGCCGAAACTGCCCTTCTCCTTCGCCACGTCGAGGATCATCTGCGCATTGCGCGGCACGCTCTTGAGCTTGCCGAGATGTCGGATGATGCGCTCGTCGTGCATCATCCGTTCCAGGTGCTCAGCCCCCATCAGCACCACTTTCTCCGGGTCGAAGCCGAAGAACACCTGCTCGAACGCCGGCCACTTGGCGTCCACCAGGCTGTGCTTGAGACCCGCGCGGAACACGCGCAGGGCCAAGGTCGACAGGTAGCGGTCATCGTTGATATCGCGCAGCTGCGCTGGCGTACGCGGCTGCGGCAGGAAGGCTTCCAGGGCCTGGGCCGAGCCGAAGCGGTTCAGGCAGTATTCGTGCAGCCACTGGTAATCGCGCATGGGCTCAGATGTTCAGCACATCGAGGAAGCGTGGGGTGGCGCTCTCGTCGATCTTCAGGCTGGTGAAATCGAACAGGTTGCGGTCGGCCAGCTGCGACGGGGCAACGTTCTGCAGGGCGCGGAAGATGCTCTCGGTACGGCCCGGGTGCTTGCGCTCCCACTCCACCAGCATGTCCTTGACCACCTGGCGCTGCAGGTTCTCCTGGGAACCGCACAGGTTGCACGGAATGATCGGGAATTCCTTCATGTCCGAGTAGGCCTGGATGTCTTTCTCGTTGCAGTAGGCCAGCGGGCGGATCACCACGTTGCGCCCGTCATCGGCGCGCAGCTTCGGCGGCATGCCCTTGAGCGCGCCGTTGAAGAACATGTTGAGGAAGAAGGTTTCGACGATGTCGTCGCGGTGGTGTCCCAGGGCCATCTTGGTCGCCCCGATCTCGTCGGCGAAGGTGTACAAGGTGCCACGGCGCAGGCGCGAGCACAGCGAGCAGGTGGTCTTGCCCTCGGGCACCAGCTCCTTGACCACCGAGTAGGTATCTTTCTCGACGATGTGGTACTCGACGCCCAGTTCCTTGAGGTAGGCCGGCAGCACATGCTCGGGGAAGCCCGGCTGCTTCTGGTCCATGTTCACCGCGACGATCTCGAACGTGATCGGTGCCACCTTCTGCAGGTGCAACAGAACGTCGAGCATGGTGTAGCTGTCCTTGCCGCCAGACAGGCAGACCATGACCTTGTCGCCATCCTCGATCATGTTGTAGTCAGTGATGGCTTCGCCAGCGAGGCGACGCAGGCGTTTTTGCAGTTTGTTCTGGTTGACCGAGAGGGTGCCCATAGCGCTTGAATCCGCGAGGTGTGACAAAAGGCGGCTATTTTACGCACAAACCTGACGCGGCTGTAGGGCTAACCGATAAAGACTTCAATGTAATCAGCAGCACTACCGACAGCGCAATTTGCTCTAAAAAGCCGGTTTTATGCTGACAACGGCTTCCTATACTGCGACATAAGGCCACATTACCGCTTGCATCGGTTGTCTTGGCCTCGGGCCGCTTGCGCTCCACCTGGGGGGCGGTTGGCAACATAGAGAGGAGTGACCGGCATGATTCATCACGTTGTGGGGCTTTTTACCCATCCTGATCAGGAATGGCGCGAGATTCGCGGGGAAGAAGAAAGCATCAGCCACATGTACCTGACACACACGCTGATCCTGGCGGCGATTCCCGCCATTTCGGCCTTCATCGGCACCACCCAGGTCGGCTGGGTGATCGGTGGCCGTCCGGCGGTCATGTTGACCCTGGAAAGCGCGCTATGGATGAGCATCATGTCCTACCTGGCGATGCTCGCCGGAGTAGCGGTGATGGGCGCGTTCATTCACTGGATGGCCCGCACCTACGATGCCAACCCGTCCCTGGCCCAGTGCATCGCGTTTGCCACCTACACCGCCACCCCACTGTTCATCGGCGGCCTGGTGGCGCTCTACCCGCACCTGTGGCTGGGCATGATGGTGGGCACCGCCGCCATCTGCTACACCGTGTACCTGCTCTATGTCGGCTTGCCGACGTTCATGAACATTCCATCGGATGAAGGCTTCCTGTTCTCCAGCTCGGTACTGGCAGTGGGCCTGGTGGTACTGGTGGCGATCATGGCTGCTACCGTGATCATCTGGGGCCTGGGCGTAGGGCCCGTCTATACCAACTAGATCCAACCAACACTGGGGCATCAAGCCAGGGGCCGCCGCAAGGCGGCCTTTGTCTGCCTGCTGACCAGTGGGCTCGGCACCTTCGCCTCGCTGCGGCATAATGACCGGTCAGGAGAATTACCCCGCCATGCCCGAGCTGCTCAAACAACGCGTCGAAACCTGTTACCAGCAAGCCGAAGCCTTTTTCAAACGCCCTTTCCCGCGCCCACACGTGAGCTTCAAGTTGCGCGGCCAGAAAGCCGGCGTCGCCCACCTGCACGAGAACCTGCTGCGCTTCAACCTGCAGCTGTACCGCGAAAATCAGCAAGATTTCCTGCGTCAGACCGTCGCCCATGAGGTGGCGCACCTGGTTGCCCATCAACTGTTCGGTGAGCGCATTCAGGCCCATGGCGAGGAGTGGCAGCTGATCATGCGCGGGGTGTATGAGCTGCCGCCGAACCGTTGCCACAACTATGAGGTGCAGCGGCGCGTGGTGACCCGGTACATCTATCGGTGCCCTTGTCCGGAGAGTGATTTTCCGTTTACTGCGCAGCGGCACAGGCTGGTGCACCAGGGGCGGCGGTATCTGTGTCGGCGGTGTAAAGAGATTCTGATTTACAGCGGCGAGACTCGGGTTGAATGATCGGGCCCTATCGCCGGCAAGCCGGCTCCCACAGGTTTTTCCACTGAATTTGAGCGCTGTGGGGTACCTGTGGGAGCTGGCTTGCCGGCGATAGGGCCACTGCAGACACAAAAAAGGCGACCCTAGGGTCGCCTTCTTCATGATTGCATCACACTCAGCGAGCCGGGCCTTCAGCTACGCCCAGGTCGTCGGTCGGGCGAGTGTCGATCAGCGGTGCACCACCGGAAGCCAGTTCCGACGCCAGCTTGTCGTTGTCCATTTCATTGACCCACTTGGCCACCACCACGGTGGCAACGGCGTTGCCGATCAAGTTGGTCAGGGCGCGGGCTTCGGACATGAAGCGGTCGATACCGAGGATCAGCGCCAGGCCGGCAACCGGCAGGTGGCCAACGGCGGAGAGGGTGGCGGCGAGGACGATGAAGCCCGAACCGGTCACGCCTGCGGCACCTTTGGACGCGACCAGCAACACCAGCAGCAGGGTGATCTGGTGGGTGATGTCCATCTGGGTGTCGGTAGCCTGGGCGATGAACACGGCGGCCATGGTCAGGTAGATCGAGGTGCCGTCCAGGTTGAACGAGTAGCCGGTCGGGATCACCAGGCCAACCACCGATTTCTTCGCGCCCAGACGCTCCATCTTGGCCAGCATGCGGGGCAGCGCCGACTCCGAGGAGGAAGTGCCCAGCACGATCAGCAGCTCTTCACGGATGTAGCGGATCAGCTTGAGGACACTGAATCCGTGGGCGCGGCAGATACCGCCGAGGACGATGAGGATGAACGCCAGGCAGGTGATGTAGAAGCAGGCCATCAGGTAGCCCAGCTGCACCAGCGAACCGACACCGTACTGGCCGATGGTGAACGCCATGGCGCCAAAGGCACCGACCGGCGCGAGCTTCATGATCATGTTGATGATGTTGAACATGACATGGGCGAAGCGGTCGATCAGGTCCAGCACTGGCTTGCCATAGCTGCCCAGGCGGTGCAGGGCGAAACCGAACAGCACCGAGAACATCAGCACCTGCAGGATATCGCCGTTGGCGAAGGCGCCGACGATGGTGTTGGGAATGATGTTGAGCAGGAAGCCGACAGTGGTCTGCTGCGCGCCGGCAGCGGCGTAGGCGGCCACGCTGCTGGCGTTCAGGGTGCTGACGTCGATGTGCATGCCGGCGCCCGGCTTGACCACGTTGACCACCACCAGACCGATGATCAGGGCGATGGTGGAGACGACTTCGAAATACATCAGCGCGTAGCCGCCGGTCTTGCCGACCGACTTCATGCTCTGCATGCCAGCGATGCCGCTGACCACGGTACAGAAGATGATCGGGGCGATGACCATCTTGATCAGTTTGACGAAGCCATCACCCAAGGGTTTGAGGGCAACGCCGGTTTCCGGGTAGAAGTGGCCGAGCAGGATGCCGATGGTGATGGCGATGATCACCTGGACATACAGGGATTTGTACAGCGGCTGACGTGTCGTCATGGCTCATTTTTCCTCAAGTGTGCTGGCTTCACCCTTCCCAGGGTGGTTGGGCACCTGAATCGCTAACCCTCCTGCACCTGGAGGGATTTGTCGTTGTGTTCGAGCTGCCTGGGCAGGCCTCTGCCAATGGAGATAGCAAGGGCGATGCCAAAATGCTCGTGAACTGTGCGAGGGCCGTGATTGCTAGAGGAAAATGCCCAACGACGGGGCGAAATGGCGGATAAGAAGTGGCGGATTTCCGCCCGGTGGCGGAATTTGAACAGGGAGGATGGCGGGAATCCGCCCGCAGCGGTGGCTGGTATCACTGGCCTCATCGCCGGCAAGCCGGCTCCCACAGGGGAAATTCACAGGCCTGATAGCGATGAAGTATCTGTGGGAGCCGGCTTGCCGGCGATGAGGTCGGTACTGCCAGCCCTTCACTCCAGGTGAAAGGTGAGCCTGAAAGCCGCCCCACCCAACGGCGAATCATCCAGGCTCAGCGCCGCGTCATAGCTGTCGACGATGTCCTTGACCACCGCCAGGCCGATCCCCTGCCCAGGATGCTGCCGGTCCAGCCGCTCACCACGCTCGAGAATTCGCTCCCGCTGGTCTGCCGGCACCCCAGGGCCATCATCCTCGACGCACAACGTCAGCTGCCCAGGCGCCTCCTCCAGGCTCACCCGTATCAGGCCCAGGCTCAGCCGGTAGGCGTTCTCCAGCAGGTTGCCGAGCAACTCCAGCAAGGCGCCCTGCTCCATCGGCACCTCTGCCTGCGCCGACACATCGAGCATGACCTCGACACGCTTGTCGCGGTAGACCTTGTCCAGGGTGCTGCACAGGCTTTCCAGCACCGGTCGCAGTTGCACACGGTGACGCACCAGGCCGCTCTTGCGCAGGCTGGCACGCTGCAGTTGATAGTCGATCTGCTGGCTCATGCGCTCGACCTGGCTCTGCAGCACCCGCGCCTGCTCGCGCTCGCCGGTGCGCTGCTGCAGGTTTTCGCCTACGCCCTGTAGCACCGCCAATGGGGTTTTCAGGCTATGCGCCAGATCGCCCAGCGAATCGCGGTAGCGCTGGCGCTGTTCACGTTCGCTGCGCAGCAAGCGGTTCAGCGAACCGGTCAGGCGCAGCAGCTCACGGGGGTGTTCGCCGCTCAGTCCGTCGCGTGCGCCGGACTCCACTTCGTCCAGCTCACGGCTCAACCGCCGCAGCGACCGCAGGCCCCAGGTCAGGCCGGCCCACAGCAAGCCCAACAAGGCCAGCAAGGCAGCGCCAAAACCGAGGTAGAGCTTTTCACGCAGCCCAGCCAGGGTTTGCTGGTACTCACGCACCGGCTGCAAGGCGACGATGCTGTACGCCGCGTTCTGCCCGCCGAGTAGCTTGATCTCGACGTCATAGACGAAGAACTCTTCGCCATCGTTCTGGTGGATGAGGGCAAATTCGTTGCCGCGCCCATCGTAGCGCGGCTGATAGTTGATGTTCTGGTCGGCGGTGGCGCGCGAGCGCCAGACCAACTGGCCGTCGCGGTCGAAGATGTAGCCGAGCAAGCCGGTGTACGGCAGGTTGAAGCGTTCGTCCGGCAGCAGCTCCGGCATCTGCAGCCGGCCATGTTCGATGCGTGCCGCCGAAATCAACGTGGTGACGTCGGAGGCCAGACGCTGCTCGATCGACTCCTGCAGCGCCAGGCTGAAGGCTTTCTGCAAGGCCGGCAGCAGCGCCAGCATGAACAGCAACGCCAGCACGGCCGCCGCCAGCATCAACCGCACCCGCAGCGAGCGGATCACCGGCAGCGCTCGGTGAACAGGTAGCCCAGGCCGCGTACCGTGTCGATCGGCTTGAACCCGTGCTCGCCTTCAAGCTTGCGGCGCAGGCGCCCGACCAGCACTTCGATGACGTTGGGGTCACGCTCTTCGTCGCCGGGGTAGAGTTGTTCCATCAGCCGCTCCTTGGCCACTACCTGCTGGTGATGGCGCATGAGGTACTCGAGGATGCGGTACTCGTAGGCGGTCAAGGCCAGAGGCTGCTCATCCAGGGTCGCCTGCTTGCGGTTGAGGTCAAGCACCAGCGGGCCTGCGGCGATGGTCGACTGGGTAAAGCCGCTGGAGCGACGCAGCAGGGCATTGAGCCGTGCTTCGAGCTCTTCGAACTGGAAAGGTTTGACCAGGTAATCATCGGCACCGGCGGCCAGGCCTTCGACCTTGTCCTGCCAGTTGCCACGCGCGGTGAGGATGAGGATGGGGAAGACCTTGGCCTGGCTGCGCAGCCGGCCGATCAGCTCCAGCCCGCTCATGCCCGGAAGGCCGAGGTCGATAATGGCCAGGTCGAAATGGAACTGCTCGGCCTGGTACAGCGCTTCTTCGGCATTGGCCACGGCTTCGACCACATGGCCGCTTTCGCCCAGGCGGGTATTGAGGTGGTGCCTCAGCAGGGCTTCGTCCTCGACCACCAGAAGTTTCATGTGGGGCTCCTTTTCATGCATTGCCTGGACTGGCCTCATCGCCGGCAAGCCGGCTCCCACAGGGAACCCCACAGGCCCGAAAGCAGTGGAGTTCCCTGTGGGAGCCGGCTTGCCGGCGATGAGGCCAGTAGAGGATAACTCGACTCACGCGTCAGAACTTGTAGTTCGCCGACAGGTAAGTCTGTGCACTGCTGGTCAGACGCAGGGTGCCCGCCTTAGGCCCACCGCTGGGCGCCACTTCGGTCGAGGCGTTGCTTTGCAGGTAACGGTAGCCCAGCTCTACCGAAGCCTTGTCGGTCAGCTCCTGGATCACGCCCGCCTGCAGGCCTACCGCGTAGCCATAATCGCTGTCACGACTTGCCCCCGGCGAATTCTGGGTCAGCTTGGTCATGCCCAGGCTGCCGCCGCCGAACAGCTTGGTGGTATCCCCTACCGGCAGGAACAGGTCATAGCTGCCCAGCAGGTTCTCCTGGCGCAGCTTGAGGCCGCTGTGATCGCCCGAGACGTTGTCGTAGGTCACGTAGTAGCGGCCCTGGTCATTGATGCGGCCCAGGCGCACACCCCAGGTATCGTCCTTGCCGATGATGCCGTCGGCGTTGAGGTTGTCGGTATTGCTTTGCAACAGGCCAGACTTGCGAACCTTGTCGCTGGTCTGGCCGTAGGTCAGGCTGGCGAAGTTTTCATCGGTGGCCTGGGCGGTGGTCATGCCAGCGGCACACACGGCGATGGCGGCAAGCAGGGTGTTGAAGGTTTTCATGGCTTCTTGCTCCAGTTGAAGGCGCTGTTTCGGTCTGGAAGCTAGAGTAAGCAGGGTGCCCTGAACCGCGGCTGAACCTTGGCTGAACCTCGGCTGAACGAACCGTTTGCCAAACAAGGAGTAGTGAACATGCGTGCCCTGCTGGCTGTGACCCTGATGTGCAGTGCCGCGCTTGCCCAGGCGGCAATAGTGACTCGCGAAATCCCTTACCAGGATGCCGAGGGCAAGCGCTTGATGGGCTATTACGCCTATGACGATGCAATCGTGGGCAAACGCCCGGGCATCGTCGTGG
This sequence comes from Pseudomonas sp. NPDC089396, assembly GCF_044749545.1. NCBI lineage: Bacteria > Pseudomonadati > Pseudomonadota > Gammaproteobacteria > Pseudomonadales > Pseudomonadaceae > Pseudomonas > Pseudomonas sp. NPDC089396. The sequence goes on from NZ_JBIVIC010000007.1 coordinate 358,050, forward strand.
TGCATGAATGGTGGGGGCTGAACGACTATGCCAAGCGCCGCGCCCGTGACCTCGCGGCCCTGGGCTATAGCGCGCTGGCCATCGACATGTATGGCGATGGCAAGCACACCGAGCATCCGCAGGATGCCCAGGCGTTCATGGCCGAGGCCATGAAAGACCCTGACGCTGCCGCCAGCCGTTTCGACGCGGGCCTGAAGCTGCTGGAAATACAGCCTTACACCGACAAGAGCAGTCTGGGTGCCGTCGGTTACTGCTTCGGTGGCAAGGTGGTGCTCGATGCCGCACGGCGCGGCGTGAAACGACTCGATGCCGTGGTGAGCTTCCATGGCCCACTGGCCACACAGACACCGGCCAAACCCGGCGAGGTGAAGGCCTACGTACTGGTCGAGCACGGTGCCGACGACAGCATGGTCACCCAGGAGCAGGTTGCGGCGTTCAAGGCGGAGATGGATGCAGCCAAGGCCAACTACAGTTTCGTGAGTATTCCCGGGGCCAAGCACGGGTTCACCAACCCGGATGCTGATCGTTTGAGCCATGGCGAGCATGGGGGGCCGGACATCGGCTACAACAAGGCGGCGGATGAAAGTTCCTGGGCGGATATGCAGGCGTTCTTCAAGAAAGTGTTCGAGTAAAGGCCCTATCGCCGGCAAGCCGGCTCCCACAGGTATTCCACCGCTCTCAGGCGCTGCGGGGTACCTGTGGGAGCCGGCTTGCCGGCGATAGGGCTGCAACGCAGCCCCATCTCCCACACAACTCCGTCGGCTGGCACAATACCTGCCATGAACACATTGCCTTCCTGCTGCGCCCCGCTCCAGTACCACTGGCCCCTGCCCCGCCCACTCCCCGGCGCGGTACTGGTCAGTTGCGCCTTCGACCCGGCCCTGCTGGCCGCCGACGACTTCCTGCGCGCCGGTATCGTGCCCAGCGCCAGCCTGCAACGCTCGGTGGCCAAGCGCCAGGCCGAGTACCTGGCCGGTCGCGTCTGCGCGCGGGCCGCACTGCAGCGTCTGGATGGCCGCGATCATGTGCCGGGCAGCCACGAAGATCGCTCGCCGATCTGGCCTGCCGGGATCCATGGTTCGATCACCCACGGCAAAGGCTGGGCGGCTGCGGTGGTTGCCGCCGATACCGCCTGTCGAGGCGTCGGCCTGGATCAGGAAGCGCTGCTCGACGACGACCGCGCTGAACGGCTGATGGGCGAAATTCTCACACCCGCGGAGCTCGAGCGTCTGGACCGCAGCCAACTTGGCCTGTCGGTCACCCTGACCTTCTCGCTCAAGGAAAGCCTGTTCAAGACCCTCTACCCGTTGACCCGCCAGCGTTTCTACTTCGAGCACGCCGAGGTGCTGGAATGGTCCACCGATGGCTTGGCCCGCCTGCGCCTGCTCACCGACCTGTCGTCCGACTGGCAGCACGGCTGCGAGCTTGAAGGGCAGTTCTGCCTGCAAGACGGCCACCTGCTCAGCCTGATCAGCGTCTGAGCCCTACTGCGGCGCCTGCTCACGCGGCCAGTTGAGGCTGAAGCATGCGCCACCCAGCGCCTCGCTGCGCCCCACCGTAGCGCGGCCTGAATGCCAGTAGATGATTCGCCGCACGATCGACAGGCCCAGGCCATGCCCGCCTGAAGCCCGGGTACGGCTGTCGTCGAGCCGGGTGAAGGGGGTGAAGATGCGGTCCCAAAAGCCTTCGGGAATGCCGGGGCCATCATCTTCCACATCGATACGGCAGCGCTGCTGGCCCAGCTGGTAGCTCAAACGCACCTCGCCAGCGGCATGGCGCAGGGCATTGCCGACCAGATTCTGCAGGGCGCGGTGCAGGTAGCGCGGCTCGGCCTCGACCCAGGCGCCCTCGGCGTCATGCACCTGGCACACGCCGCGCACCAGCCTCACTTGAGCGTTCAGTGGCGCCAGTTCCTCGATCACCCGGTCGAGCAAGGCATCCAGGTCGACCCGTTGGAACTTGAGCGCGGGCGCCCCCTGTTCCAGTCGTGCATAAGTCAGCATCTCGTCGACCAGCTTGTCGAGGTCCTGGATGTCGCCATCCATACCGGCCAGGTGCTTGGCGCGCGCTTGCTCGGTCGGCGCACTTTCGATCATTTCCAGGCCGAAGCGCAGGCGCGCCACCGGCGTGCGCAATTCGTGGGATACCGCGCGCACCAATTCACGCTGCATGTTCAGCGAGCGCTGCAGGTGCTCGGCCATGCCGTTGAAGGCCGCCGCCAGACGCCCTACCGAGTCGGCATCACCCGCCGGTACGCGGGTCTCCAGACTGCCCTGGGCGATGTGCGTGGCGGCCATTTCCAGGCCTGACACGCGCCGCTCCAACTGGCGCACCAGCAAGTAGACCACCAGGCCGATAAGGCACAAGCCGAGGAAGGTGATCAGCACCAGCAATTGCGGTGGATAGGGGTTGAGCTGGTACAGCGGGCCGATTTCCAGCACCCAGGGCGACCCCGGCAGGCCGGCGAATACGCGGATCGAATCACCATCACTGCCCAGCGCCATGACCGTGTCACCCTCTTCCACCCGCCGCCGCTGGTCATCGTCGAGACCGACCCGCTCCAGCCGCTGCAGGGCGACACCAAAACCAAAGCCTTTGCTCTGCTTGAGCTCCGCCAGGCGCTGCTGCTGCTCGGTCACCGGGTAGCGCACCAGTTCATCGGTCAGCAGATAAAGGGTGGCCCGGGCCAGTTGTTCACTGACCTGCTTGACCTCGGCCACCAGCAGCAGGTCCTCCCGGCCGACCTTGCGCAGCACCTGCGCGGCATGTGGCCCGGTCTTGTTCACCACCACCAGGCCGCGATACAGGCGCGCGCGCTGGCCACCGTCCAGCGTGCGTGTCGACATCGGCTGCAGTGCCAGTGGCACGCCAAGCAGGCGCTCCCACATCAGCAGCGAGCGCTTGCGTTCGGTTTCGTTCTGTTGCGCCAGGTTGTCGGCCATCAGGCTGAACGTGCCCTGTGCCAGGCCCTCGCGGTGCTGGGCAGCGCGCACTTCATTGACCAGGTGCAGGCTGAGTACGCCAAGCAAGGCGACCAGTACCAGGACAGCAAGCATGCCCCCGTAGATACGGAGGAAAATCGAGTTGTTCATGGCGCATCGCCAACGAACAGGTAGCCTTTGCTGCGCAGGGTCTTGATCAGGCGTGGCTGGATCGGGTCGTCGCCGATCTTGGGACGGATCTTGGAGATACGCACATCGATGGAGCGGTCCTGGCCGTCATAGCCGACGCCACGTAGCGCCGTGAAGATCTGTTCGCGCGTCAGCACCCGTCCGGCGTTGCTGGCCAACAGCCAGAGCAGGTCGAATTCGGCGCCGGTGAGCTCGATCAACTGTTCGCCAAGCCTGGCTTCGCGCAAGCGGTTGTCGATGCGCAGCTTGCCGAAGGCCAGCTCCTGGCTCTTGTTCAGGGTCGGTTCGCTGCGCCGCAGCAGCGCCTGGATGTGCGCCAGCAACAGGCGGGGGCGTACCGGCTTGCAGACATAGTCGTCGGCGCCCAGGTCCAGGCCCTGTACCTGATCGAGTTCGTCGCTGCGGGCGGTGAGCATGAGGATCGGGCCGGGGTATTGGCTGCGTACCCGCCGGCAAATGCTCAGGCCATCCTCGCCGGGCAGCATCAGGTCGAGGATCACCAGGTCTGGCTGGCTGTCGACGATGCGCCGTGCCGCACGGGCGCCATCGCCCTCCACGGCGACCTCGTAGCCGTTGGCCTGGAGGTATTCGGCGGTGAGCTCGGCGAGGCGCTGGTCGTCCTCGACGATCAGGATGCGGTGTATGGGTTGGTCCATGGCCTTGCCTTCGATTGTTGTTCTTTGTTTTGCCTGCGCCGGCCTCATCGCCGGCAAGCCGGCTCCCACAGACAATGCCTGCGCCAGACCTGTGGGAGCCGGCTTGCCGGCGATGAGGACGGAACTGTCACCGTTTAACCAAAAGGCAACATCAGCCCCGGATACTACGTCCCGCACCAGGCACTGCCAACCTCAGCCAGAACGCCCTCGACTGAACCGTTTTTTGTGCTAGTGTGCGCCCCCGAAAATTTCCACCCCGGGGCAGCACGACGCAGAAAAATAGTGCAAACCTCTTGGCACAAGGCCTACAGCGAATACCCACTATTCACACACAAAGTACGCACAAGTTATCCACAGGCGCTCGCCTTGCAAAGACCCCCAGACCGCATTATCTTGTATCCCCATTGCAGCAAACCACTAGATATTGGGTTTGAGCCGAAATCTCAAACACAACTCGGTACGGAAATTCAAGCGCTTTTTCCTGCTGAACTTACGGTGGTTTCACCAGCCAAACCGCTCCAGCGGAAGATTGGAGAACAACAGCTTTCGGGCCTGCTTGCCGGCATGGCCCTATAGCCTTTGACTTCGGCCAGGGAGCGGCAAGCTTATTGCCCCCATTTCCTGAGTCTGTCCCGAAGTCGGTACACCCGAGCGGTCGGATGCGCGCGCATGACGCATCCCCAGCCGGGTCATCGAACACGTGGACGGAACGGTGGGCGCCCAAAAGGCGCCTGAACAATATAGAAACTGTGGAGACACCCACCCATGCAAACCGACACAACTCGCGAGAACCCGCAGGCCATGGCGCCGCAGGCCGATTCCAACCAGGATCTGGCTGCCACCGCTCCGGGCCAACTGCGCGTGATCAAGCGTAACGGCACTGTCGTCCCCTACACCGACGACAAGATCACCGTGGCCATCACCAAGGCGTTCCTCGCAGTTGAAGGCGGCACCGCCGCCGCCTCGTCGCGCATCCACGACACCGTCGCGCGCCTGACCGAGCAGGTCACCGCCACGTTCAAGCGTCGCATGCCATCGGGTGGCACCATCCACATCGAAGAAATCCAGGACCAGGTCGAACTGGCCCTGATGCGTGCCGGCGAACAGAAAGTCGCCCGTGACTACGTGATCTACCGCGACCAGCGCGCGAAAGAGCGTGCCACCCGCGCCAACACCGACGCCGTGGTCGAGCCGCACCCAAGCATCCGCATCACCCTGGCCGACGGCAGCCTGGCGCCGCTGGACATGGCGCGCCTGAACACCATCATCAGCGAAGCCTGTGAAGGCCTGGCCGAAGTCGATGGCGACCTGATCCAGCGCGAGACCCTGAAGAACCTGTACGACGGCGTGGCCATCAAGGACGTCAACACCGCCCTGGTGATGACCGCCCGTACCCTGGTCGAGCGCGAGCCGAACTACTCGTTCGTCACCGCCCGCCTGCTGATGGACACCCTGCGTGCCGAAGGCCTGGGCTTCCTCAGCGTCGCCGACAGCGCCACTCACCACGAGATGGCCGACCTGTACGCCAAGGCCCTGCCAGCCTATGTCGCCAAAGGCATCGAGTTCGAACTGCTGAACCCGGCCCTGGCCGACTTCGACCTGGAAAAACTGGGCAAGGCGATCAACCACGAGCGCGACCAGCAGTTCACCTACCTGGGCCTGCAGACCCTGTACGACCGCTACTTCATCCACAAGGATGGCGTGCGCTTCGAGCTGCCGCAGGTGTTCTTCATGCGTGTGGCCATGGGCCTGGCGCTGGAAGAGAAAGATAAAGAAGCCCGCGCGATCGAGTTCTACAACCTGTTGTCGTCCTTCGACTACATGGCCTCGACCCCGACCCTGTTCAACGCCGGTACCCTGCGCCCGCAGCTGTCGAGCTGCTACCTGACCACCGTGCCGGACGACCTGTCGGGCATCTACCATGCGATCCACGACAACGCCATGCTGTCGAAATTCGCCGGTGGCCTGGGCAACGACTGGACCCCTGTGCGTGCACTGGGCTCCTACATCAAGGGCACCAACGGCAAGTCTCAGGGCGTCGTGCCGTTCCTGAAAGTGGTCAACGACACCGCCGTAGCGGTCAACCAGGGCGGCAAGCGCAAGGGCGCGGTCTGCGCCTACCTGGAAACCTGGCACCTGGACATCGAAGAGTTCATCGAGCTGCGCAAGAACACCGGTGATGACAGTCTTCGAACCCACGACATGAACACCGCCAACTGGATCCCTGACATGTTCATGAAGCGCGTCTTCGATGACGGCAAGTGGACCCTGTTCTCGCCTTCGGAAGTGCCAGACCTGCACGACCTGACCGGCAAGGCCTTCGAAGAGCGCTACGAGTACTACGAAGCCCTGACCGAGTACAACAAGATCAAGGTGTTCAAGACCATCCAGGCCAAAGACCTGTGGCGCAAGATGCTGTCGATGCTGTTCGAGACCGGCCACCCATGGCTGACCTTCAAGGACCCGTGCAACCTGCGTTCGCCGCAGCAGCACGTGGGCGTGGTCCACAGCTCGAACCTGTGCACCGAGATCACCTTGAACACCAACAAGGACGAGATCGCCGTCTGCAACCTGGGCTCGATCAACCTGCCGAACCACATCGTCGATGGCAAGCTGGACACCGCCAAGCTGCAACGCACCGTGAACACCGCCGTGCGCATGCTCGACAACGTGATCGACATCAACTACTACTCGGTGCCGCAAGCGCGCAACTCGAACTTCAAGCACCGTCCGGTCGGCCTGGGGATCATGGGCTTCCAGGACGCGCTGTACCTGCAGCACATCCCGTACGGCTCCGATGCCGCCGTGGCGTTCGCCGACAAGTCGATGGAAGCGGTCAGCTACTTCGCCATCCAGGCTTCCTGTGACCTGGCCGACGAGCGTGGCGCCTACGAGACCTTCCAGGGTTCGCTGTGGTCCAAAGGCATCCTGCCGCTGGATTCGCAACAGATCCTGATCGAAGCCCGTGGCCAGAAGTACATCGACGTCGACCTGAACGAAACCCTGGACTGGGCGCCGGTCCGTGCCCGCGTGCAAAAAGGTATTCGTAACTCGAACATCATGGCCATCGCGCCGACCGCGACCATCGCCAACATCACCGGCGTGTCGCAGTCCATCGAGCCGACCTATCAGAACCTGTACGTGAAATCGAACCTGTCGGGCGAATTCACCGTGATCAACCCGTACCTGGTCCGCGACCTGAAGGCCCGTGGCCTGTGGGACTCGGTCATGATCAACGACCTGAAGTACTACGACGGTTCCGTCCAGCAGATCGAGCGTATCCCGCAAGAGCTGAAGGACCTGTACGCCACCGCGTTCGAAGTCGAGACCAAGTGGATCGTCGATGCCGCCTCCCGTCGCCAGAAGTGGATCGACCAGGCCCAGTCGCTGAACCTGTACATCGCCGGCGCCTCGGGCAAGAAGCTGGACGTGACCTACCGCATGGCCTGGTACCGTGGCCTGAAGACCACCTACTACCTCCGTGCCCTGGCCGCGACCAGCACCGAGAAGTCGACCATCAACACCGGCAAGCTCAACGCCGTGTCCAGCGGTGGCGACAGCGCTCCAGTCCAGGCTGCAGGCCCAGCGCCGGTGCCGAAGGCTTGCGCCATCGACGAGCCGGATTGCGAAGCCTGCCAATAAGGCCTTCGCACCGCTGAGGTGAACATGCCGCCTCAACCGCCTTCGGGCAGTTGAGGCGGCATTTTTTTGGGCGCAAGAAACAGGATCGCGGCGCCCCTATCGCCGGCAAACCGGCTTCCACAGGTACAACACCGAGCCCGAGAGCCGTACGGTCCCTGTGGGAGCCGGCTTGCCGGCGATAGGGCCCGTACAGGCAACACAACCCTCAGGCCCTGACCCGGATCAAAACACCATATGCTGTGCCGCAAAAATAAAAGCACACAAGATATAGGATGAGATCTCATTTAGAGCTAGACTCTCACCTCAGGAAAACGACAGACATCAGGTGAACGGAAGCACACAACGCAGGTCGAAAAATTACCGTCGCCCGACCTGCGCACCGCCCCGATCCACCCTGAATTCCGGTATACTTCGCCCCCCCAAAAAGGGTTGAGCTAATGATCGACTGCGAGACGCAAGCGCCGCTTGCCCAGACCGCATGTTTTATCGTGGCCGTACAGCTTTCCGGCGCCTTGGCCCCTCGTTCGAGGAAAGGACAAGCGCTGACACAGACAATTTCAAACGTGACGAGAGCCCGCTCTCACTGCCTGCCGTAACGCCTGATGGCCTTGCGTAGTACCGGCATCACCTAAATATCCAACCGGTTGCTACAAGCAACCCTCAAGCAGGAGCCAATGACCATGCTGAGCTGGGACGAATTCGACAAGGAAGACGGCGAAGTAGCCGCCAAAGGCAACACCCCTGCGCAGGCCAACGCCGCTGCCACCCTCGACAAGCTCGACAGCGCCGGCGGTGCCGCCGCCCTGGAAGCCCGTGCTGCCACCGCTTCTGACTCCGAAGCCGTGAAACGTGCCAAGGCCGCCCTCGACGCCCTCGACATTGCCGAAGGCCTGGCCGAGCTGGAAGGCTCTTCGGCCCGCGTCGCCGTTGACGAAAAGCGCATGATCAACTGCCGCGCCGACCTCAACCAGCTGGTGCCGTTCAAGTACGACTGGGCCTGGCAGAAGTACCTCGACGGCTGCGCCAACCACTGGATGCCGCAAGAGGTCAACATGACCGCCGACATCGCCCTGTGGAAGAGCCAGGATGGCCTGACCGAAGACGAGCGCCGCATCGTCATGCGCAACCTCGGCTTCTTCTCCACCGCCGACTCGCTGGTCGCCAACAACCTGGCCCTGGCCGTGTACCGCCTGATCACCAACCCCGAGTGCCGCCAGTACATCCTGCGCCAGGCCTTCGAAGAGGCGATCCACACCCACGCCTACCAGTACTGCATCGAGTCGCTGGGCATGGATGAAGGCGAGATCTTCAACATGTACCACGAGATCCCGTCGGTCGCGAAGAAGGCAGCCTGGGGCCTGAAGTACACCCGCGCCATCTCCGACCCGGAATTCAACACCGGCACCGTCGAAACCGACAAGGAGCTGCTGCGTAACCTGATCGCCTACTACTGCGTCCTGGAAGGCATCTTCTTCTACTGCGGCTTCACCCAGATCCTGTCCATGGGCCGCCGCAACAAGATGACCGGCGTGGCCGAGCAGTTCCAGTACATCCTGCGTGACGAGTCGATGCACCTGAACTTCGGTATCGACGTGATCAACCAGATCAAGATCGAGAACCCACACCTGTGGGACGCCGCGATGAAAGAAGAAGCGACCCAGATGATCCTGCAAGGGACCCAGCTGGAGATCGAATACGCACGCGACACCATGCCTCGCGGCGTATTGGGCATGAACGCGGCGATGATGGAGGATTACCTCAAGTTCATTGCCAACCGTCGTCTGACTCAGATTGGTCTGAAGGAAGAGTATCCAGGGACTACCAACCCGTTCCCTTGGATGAGCGAGATCATGGACTTGAAGAAGGAGAAGAACTTCTTCGAGACGCGAGTGATCGAGTACCAGACTGGTGGGGCTTTGAGCTGGGACTGATTGTCCGGGCTATTGTCGAGAAGGCTGCCGATTGGCAGCCTTTTTTATTGGCAAGTAACCTGTGGGAGCCGGCTTGCCGGCGATAGGGCTCGAACAGGCAATTCAAGTCGAGCGTCTTTTGCCTGCTGCGGCCACATCGCCGGCAAGCCGGCTCCCACAGGGGGCGCTCAAGGCCTTTGGATTTTGAGCAAGACTGTCGCTTTCGCAGGAAATGCGCCGCGCATGCCGCTTTAACCAGACTGTATTGAAAATCCCCCAAACGCTGTATCTATTCCAGCAGATGCCCAAGCTTCACCCTTCACCTCACCCTTGAATGGTTGAAGGATCCCGCATCATGGCTGCCCTGCTCCTACAAATCTCCCCCCTCGGCCTTGTGATCACGCTGATCCTTTTGCTGCGCCGCCCACCCGTGCAAGCAGCCCTTGCCGGCGTGGCCGGCGTTCTGCTGCTGTGGGGCCTCGGCGCTGCGCAGCCGCTGTCGGGCGCAGTGTCGGCGGCGATCGTGCAGGATACGGTGATCCTTTTCCTCAACACGGGCAGCGTCATCGCTCCGGGCCTGGCCTTCGCCATCCTGGTCGAGCGCGCCGGCGCACCGCAGGCGATCGGGGCGTGGGTGCGGGAGCTGGGGTGGACGCCGCCGATGCAGGTGATCTTCATCGTGCTGGGCCTGGCGCCGATGCTGGAGGCCATGACCGGGTTCGGGGTGTCGCTGATCGCGACCGTGCCGTTGCTGATGGGGCTGTTTTCGCGTCAGCAGGGCATGAAGATGGCCTTGGCTGGGATGGTAGTGATGCCTTGGGGCACGCTGGGGCTGGCCACGGTGATCGGCGCGCTGCTGGCCCATGTGCCTGCACAGGACTTGGGCAGCCATTCGGCGCTGGTCAGTGCACCCGTATTTCTCTGCCTGGCCTGCGTGGCGCTGGCCGTGGCAGGGGTTCGCAGCCTTCGGGCGTGGTTGGGGCTGGCGCTGACCTCGCTGCTGTTCAGCGCGGTGCTGTATGCGATCAACCGCTGGACCGGGCCGGAGGCTTCCGGCGTGCTGGCGGGGCTGGCGGTGGCCTGCGTGGGGCTGGGGATCTCCTGGGCGCGGCGGGGGGCGCTGATGCGTTGGCCGCAAGCAGCGTGGCCGTACCTGGCGCTGCTGGTGGTGATCATTGCGTCGCGGGGGCTGTTTCTGTTGACTGGCTGGGATGGGCTGTGGGTGGTGCAAGGGTTGAGTGTGTCATGGAAGCCGCTGGCGTCGCCGGGACTGGCATTGCTGCTGGTGGTGCTGTTGATGGTCGGGCGCCAGGGCACAGGTTTTCCGTGGCGGGCGCTGTTGCTCCGAGCGCGGTTCCCTTTGGCCACGGTGTTCCTGTTCCTGCTGCTGTCCCAGGTGATGGTCAAGGCGGGCTTCCTGGTCGAGGCACAGCGGGCATTGCAGGCGCTGTCCGGGGTATCGCTAGCGGCGACGGTTTCGCTGCTGGCTGGGCTGGCCGGGTATGTCACCAGCTCCAACGTCGGCGGCACCACGCTGGTCATGCCCTCCATCGCCGCGCTGTCCGGCACCCATGGCCCTTGGCTGGCCGCCATGGCCAACAGCGCGGCTGGGCATGGGGCGTTGGGCTCGCTGTCGATCCTGTCACTGGTCATCGGGCTGGCCGGGGCCAACCGTGAGGAAGAGCACGGGCTGATCCGCTTCGGCTTTGCCCTGGTGCTGCTGAACATCGTCATCGTGGCTGCAACCGGGGTGATTTTGCTCTACCTTTCGGGAGCCTCCGCCTGATTCGACACAAGGCCCCCATGGATCTGAACCGCAAGCCCGACAAACGCTGGCAAACCGTCTACGCCTGGCTGCTGCGCCAGATCGACAGCGGCGAGTGGCCCAATGGCACGCAACTGCCCTCGGTGCGCGAACTGGCGCGGCTGTTCGACAGCAGCATCGCCACCGTGCAACGGGGCCTGGCCGAGCTCGAGGCCAACGCCTTTGTTCAGGCCACACCACGTGTGGGCTATTTCGTGGCCAACGGCGCGGCCCAGGTGCAAGGCTTCGACCTGGCCAGCGTCAGTGTCAACGTCGACCATGCGGTGGTCGCCATGCTCGCCCAGGCGGCCAGCACCACCCATCTGTCGTTGAGTTCGGCAGTGCTGCATGACGAGCTCGCGCCTCAGGTGCTGCTGAGCAAGTGCCTGGCGACACTGGCCAGCAAGGCCGATCAGCCGTTGGCCGGGTTGATCGCCCCGCCCGGCCTGGCCTCGTTGCGCCGGCGTATCGCCGGGCTGATGCTGCAACGCGGCGTGGCATGCAGCCCGGACGATATCCTGGTGACTTCGGGCGACACCGTGGCCCTGGAGCTGGCTCTCGAAGCCGTTGCAACGCCAGGTGCAACCGTGGCCATCGAGACGCCCACCTACTACGGCATCCTGCAAACCATCGAACGCCTGGGGATGCGTGCCCTGCCCATCCGTACCCAGGCCGGCAGCGGCATAGACCTCGAGCACCTGGAATGGGCGCTCAGGCAGGAAAAGGTCGATGTGATCTTCCTCAACCCGACGTTGCAAAACCCGCAGGGCTTCACAATGCCCGATACAGCGCGGGCTCGGCTTGTTCGCCTGGCGCAGGCGGCGGATGTGCCGATCATCGAGGACGATATCTTCTTCGACCTGCTGGACGAGGCGCAGCGCCCCAAGGCGATCAAGCATTTCGACACGACCGGGCAGACCATCTACTGCTCGTCGTTTTCCAAGACCGTGGCGCCGGGTTACCGGGTGGGCTGGTGTGTGGCCGGCCGCTATCGGGACGCGATCCTGGCGCAGATGTTTTCACGCAACCTGGCGGTGTCGAGCCTGGCGCAACGGGTGCTGGATGAGTTCATCGGCCGCGGGTACATGGAAGAGCACTGCGCGAAACTGCGCGGGCGGCTGGCAGCCCAGACCGAGGTGATGGATGCGCTGGTGCACTCGGCGTTTCCGGCGGGAACGCGGTACGTACCGCCTCAGGGAGGATTCATTCACTGGCTCGTGTTGCCCGAAGGGACGGACATGGCTGCGCTGCAACAGCTGGCGAGTGAGCGTGGATGCAACGTGAGCGCCAGCGGGATGTTCTTCGCCGATGGCGAATGTGGTACCGGCTTGCGTGTGTGCCTGGGACGGCTGATCACGCCAGAAGTGATGCACGGGCTGAAGGTGCTGGCAGCCTGTGCACTGCTGACACAGCGCAGTACCTGATCGGCCCAGGCGTGCCTGAGTCGTAGTATGTCTCCGATAATGGCGCGCTGCCCGCGCTAGAGCTTCTACGGCTCGAAATGAATGATGAACCAACGGAAATTGAGGACCTCACTCCCTTCGTAAGCGTTGACAGCGCTGCCAGTGCTTGATAAAAATTGCCGACGTTGTACGACAACATATAACAAAAACAACAATCAGCGGACGACCCCATGTCGACATCCATCACCATTACGCCACACCCAATCCTCTCGCCTCCCCTCCTCTTGCTACCCACGGTCACCTAGCGCCGTAACCCTGTTTCACCCTTTCCGGCCCTGACCGGCCCATTACCTACCCGCCCCTGCCGCAGGCCGCTCGCGCGTGCCCGGTGGACGGGCTGCCACACCCTTTTGTGGAGCACAACAATAATGAAAATCTGCCAAACCCTTCCCTTTGCCCTGCTCGGGGCCGGTGTGATTGCCGGCCTGCCAGGTACCAGCGTGGCCGCAGGCTTTGTCGACGGCAGCAAGGCCACTCTGGGCCTGCGCAACTTCTACATCAACCGCAACTTCACCAACCCGAGCAACCCGCAGAGCAAGGCCGAGGAATGGACGCAGAGCTTCATCCTCGACGCGCGTTCGGGCTTCACTCAAGGGCCGATCGGGTTTGGCGCGGATGTGCTGGGGCTATGGTCGGTGAAGCTCGATGGCGGTGGTGGCACCTACGGCACGGCGCTGTTGCCGCGGCATGACGATGGCCGGCCGGCGGATGACTACGGGCGCCTGGCAGTGGCGGGCAAGGCGCGGATCTCGAAGACCGAACTGAAGATCGGCGAGTGGATGCCGGTACTGCCTATCCTGCGCTCGGACGATGGCCGCTCGCTGCCGCAGACCTTCCGCGGTGGGCAGGTGACGTCCAGCGAGATGGCCGGGTTGACGCTGTATGGCGGCCAGTTCCGCGGCAACAGCCCGCGCAACGATGCCAGCATGGAGGACATGAGCTACGGCGGTGGGGTGTCGGACCGGTTCAATTTCGTCGGTGGCGAGTACAAGTTCAACCAGGACCGTACCTTGGTCGGGCTGTGGAACGCGGAGCTCAAGGACGTCTACGAGCAGCAGTACCTGCAACTGAGCCACAGCCAGCCGGTGGGCAGCTGGACCTTGGGCGCCAACCTGGGTTACTTCCACGGGGGCGAAGACGGCTCGGAAAAGGCCGGCAAGCTGGACAACGAGACGTACTCGGGAATGTTCTCGGCCAAATATGGCGGCAACACCTTCTGGGTCGGGCTGCAGAAAGTCGATGGCGACACCTGGATGCGGGTCAACGGTACCAGCGGCGGAACCTTGGCCAACGACAGCTACAACTCCAGCTTCGACAATGCCAACGAGCGCTCATGGCAGGTGCGCCATGATTTCAACTTCGTCACCTTGGGCGTGCCGGGGCTGACCCTGATGAACCGCTACATCAGCGGCCGCGACGTACACACCGGGGCGGTGACCGATGGCAAGGAGTGGGTGCGTGAGTCGGAGCTGGCCTACGTGATCCAGAGCGGTCCATTCAAGGACCTGAGCGTGAAGTGGCGCAACTCGTCGATTCGGCGGGATTACAGCAATAACGAGTTCGATGAGAACCGGTTGATCTTCAACTATCCGCTGTCGTTGCTGTAACAGGCGCCCCCACGTGGCCGGCAGGGTCACAGAAATAACATTGACAACCGCGGAACACGCTGCCGATAATCCATCGCAGTCATACGACAACCTACAACAATTAACAAATAGAGCCGGCCATGACCACTACCCCCCTCAATCGCCTGCTGCTCACCGGAGCCGCAGGCGGCCTGGGCAAGGTCCTTCGCGAACGCCTGCAAGGCTTCGCCGAGGTATTGCGCCTTTCCGATATCAGCCCGATGGCACCTGCCGCAGGCCCGCATGAAGAGGTGGTGACCTGCGACCTCGCCGACAAGGCCGCCGTGCATGCACTGGTCGAAGGTGTCGACGCCATCATCCACTTCGGCGGCGTGTCGACCGAGCATGCCTTCGAAGACATCCTCGGCCCCAACATCTGCGGCGTGTTTCACGTCTACGAGGCGGCGCGCAAGCATGGCGTCAAGCGCATCATCTTCGCCAGCTCCAACCACACCATCGGCTTCTACCGCCAGGACGAGCGTATCGACGCCCACTCGCCGCGCCGGCCCGACAGCTATTACGGCCTGTCCAAATGCTACGGCGAAGATGTCGCCAGCTTCTACTTCGACCGCTATGGCATAGAAACCGTCAGCATCCGCATCGGCTCGTCCTTCCCGCAGCCGCAGAACCCGCGGATGCTCTGCACCTGGCTGAGCTACGACGACCTGGTGCAACTCATCGAACGCGGGCTGTTCACGCCCAACGTCGGCCATACCATCGTCTACGGTGCCTCCGCCAACCGCACCGTGTGGTGGGACAACCGCCATGCCGAACACCTGGGCTATGTGCCCAAGGACACTTCCGAGGTGTTTCGCGAAGCGGTGCAAGCCCAGCCGGCACCTGCAGCCGATGACCCGAGCATGGTCTATCAGGGCGGCGCTTTCGCCGTGGCCGGACCGTTCAACTGACCCGTAGCACGCCAGGAGGCAGCGCCATGAACTGCGAACTGATCGTCGACGCCCGCAACGGCACCGGCGAAAGCCCCGTCTGGCACCCCATCGAACAGGCTTTGTACTGGGTCGACATTCCCGCTCGCCAGTTGCACCGCTGGCAGGATGGCGCCCACCGGAGCTGGCAAGGCGACCAGATGCTCGCCTGCATCGCCCGTACCGAAGGGGGCTGGGTCGCCGGCATGGAAAGCGGCATTTTCCGCCTCGAGGCCAAGCCCGATGGCCGCCTCGACAGCCGTCTGCTCACTGCCGCCGAGCACGCCCAGGCCGGCATGCGCTTCAACGACGGGCGCTGTGACCGCCAGGGCCGCTTCTGGGCCGGCAGCATGTTGATGGACATGTCCCAAGGCGCACACGTCGGTGCGCTTTACCGGCACGACGGCGAAGGGCAACTTCACCTGCAGCAGGACGGCATGATCGTACCCAATGGCCTGGCCTTCAGCCCCGACGGCACGCGCATGTACCTGTCCGACTCGCACCCCAACGTGCAGAAGATCTGGGTGTTCGACTACGACATCGACAGCGGCACACCGCACGACAAGCGACTGTTCGTCGACATGCGCGCCTTCCCGGGCCGCCCGGACGGTGCCGCGATCGACCAGGATGGCTGCTACTGGATCTGCGGCAACGACGCCGGGCAAATCCACCGCTTCACCCCGGACGGGCGTCTCGACCGCTCCCTGGATGTGCCGGTGAAGAAGCCTGCCATGTGCGCCTTTGGCGGCGCCAACCTGGACATCCTGTTTGTCACCTCGATCCGCCCTGACGGGATCGACCTCTCCGACCAACCCCTGGCCGGCGGAGTATTTGCCTTGGAGCCAGGCGTCAAGGGTCTGGAGGAGCCTGCCTACCGGGGCTGAACACCCCACTGCCGCACCTGTACCGACACGACCGAAACCAGATAATAAAAACCACGGAGTTTCATCATGACGTTCAAACGCACGCTGCTTCTAGCCGCACTCCCGTTCGCCTTCAGCCTCGCCCTGCCAGCTCACGCGCTGGACATCAAGTTCGCCGAGATCCACCCGGCCGGCTACCCCACGGTGGTCGCCGAACAAAACATGGGCAAAAAGCTCGAAGCCGCCAGCAATGGCGAAATCACGTTCAAGATGTTCGCCGGTGGCGTGCTGGGCTCGGAAAAGGAAGTGATCGAGCAGGCGCAGATCGGCGCCGTGCAGATGACCCGCGTCAGCCTCGGCATCGTCGGCCCGGTGGTGCCGGACGTCAACGTGTTCAACATGCCGTTCGTGTTCCGCGACCATGAGCACATGCGCAAGATCATCGACGGCGACATCGGCCAGGAAATCCTCGACAAGATCACCAACTCCGAATTCAACCTGGTGGCCCTGGCCTGGATGGACGGCGGCTCGCGCAGCATCTACACCAAGAAGCCGGTGCGCAGCCTGGAAGACCTCAAGGGCATGAAGATTCGCGTGCAGGGCAACCCGTTGTTCATCGACATGATGAACGCGATGGGTGGCAACGGTATCGCCATGGACACCGGCGAAATCTTCAGCGCACTGCAGACCGGCGTGATCGACGGCGCCGAGAACAACCCGCCGACCCTGCTCGAACACAACCACTTCCAGAGTGCCAAGTACTACACCCTCACCGGGCACCTGATCCTGCCCGAGCCGGTGGTGATGTCCAAGACCACCTGGAACAGCCTCACCCCTGAGCAGCAGGCGTTGGTGAAAAAGGTCGCCCGCGAAGCGCAGATGGAAGAGCGTGCGCTGTGGGATGCCAAGTCCGCCGCCAGCGAAGAGAAGCTCAAGGCAGCTGGCGTGGAGTTCATCACCGTCGACAAGAAGCCGTTCTACGACGCCACCGCCTCGGTACGCGAGAAGTACGGCGCGCAGTACGCCGACCTGATGAAGCGTATCGACGCGGTCCAGTAACACCAGCCCCCTTCCAAGAAGACCTCGGCAGCGCGGCGACCGTCGCCCTGCCGCTTTGGTGATGCCTATGAAAACACTTTTCCTGCGCGCGAACGACAGGCTGTACAGCGCCTGCATCTGGGTCGCCGGCCTGGCGGTGCTGGCCATGTCGCTGATCATCCCCTGGGGCATCTTTGCCCGTTATGTGCTTGGCACCGGCTCCAGCTGGCCGGAGCCGGTAGCGATCCTGCTGATGGTGCTGTTCACTTTCGTCGGCGCTGCCGCCAGTTACCGCGCAGGCGCACACATGGCCGTCGCGATGCTCACCGACCGCCTGCCTGCGCCCCTGCGCCAACTGATCGGGCTGCTGGTCCAGCTGCTGATGATCCTGGTGTGCGTGTTCATGACCTGGTACGGCGCCAAGTTGTGCATCACCACCTGGAACCAGTTCATGGCATCGCTGCCCGGAGTGCGGGTGGGCATGAGCTACGCACCGATCCCGCTCGGTGGCGTGCTGACCCTGATCTTCGTGATCGAAAAACTCGTCCTGGGTGACCAGAGCAATCGCCCGGTGGTGCGCTTCGACCTGGTCGAAGAAAACGAAGGAGCTGCGTAAATGGATGCTGTGATTCTTCTGGGCAGTTTCATCCTGCTCATCCTGATCGGCATGCCGGTGGCCTACGCCCTGGGCCTGGCAGCGTTGATCGGCGCCTGGTGGATCGACATCCCGCTGCAGGCGATGATGATCCAGGTGGCCAGCGGGGTTAACAAGTTCTCGCTGCTGGCGATACCGTTCTTCGTGCTGGCCGGGGCGATCATGGCCGAGGGGGGCATGTCGCGCCGGCTGGTGGCGTTCGCCGGCGTGCTGGTGGGCTTCGTGCGGGGCGGCCTGTCGCTGGTCAATATCACCGCCTCGACCTTTTTCGGCGCCATTTCCGGCTCGTCGGTGGCCGACACCGCATCGGTCGGCTCGGTGCTGATCCCGGAGATGGAGCGCAAGGGCTACCCCCGCGAGTTCTCCACCGCCGTGACCGTCAGCGGCTCGGTACAGGCGCTGCTGACCCCGCCCAGCCACAACTCGGTGCTGTACTCGCTGGCGGCCGGTGGCACGGTGTCGATCGCTTCGCTGTTCATGGCCGGAGTCATGCCCGGGCTGCTGCTGAGCGCGGTGATGATGGGGCTGTGCCTGATCTTCGCCAAACGGCGCAACTACCCCAAGGGCGAGGTGATCCCGTTGCGCCAGGCGCTGAAGATCGCCGGTGAGGCGCTGTGGGGGCTGATGGCCATGGTGATCATCCTCGGCGGCATCCTGTCGGGCGTGTTCACTGCCACCGAGTCGGCCGCAGTGGCGGTCGTGTGGTCGTTCTTCGTGACCATGTTCATCTACCGCGACTACAAGTGGCGCGACCTGCCAAAGCTGATGCACCGCACGGTGCGCACCATCTCGATCGTGATGATCCTGATCGCCTTCGCCGCCAGCTTCGGCTACGTGATGACCCTGATGCAGATCCCGTCGAAGATCACCACGGCGTTCCTGACCCTGTCGGACAACCGCTACGTGATCCTCATGTGCATCAACTTCATGCTCCTGCTGCTGGGCACGGTGATGGACATGGCGCCGCTGATACTGATCCTCACACCGATCCTGCTGCCGGTGATCACCGGCATCGGTGTGGACCCGGTGCACTTCGGCATGATCATGCTGGTCAACCTGGGTATCGGGCTGGTCACGCCGCCGGTAGGTGCAGTGTTGTTCGTGGGGGCGGCAATCGGCAAGGTGAGTATCGAGGCCACGGTAAAGGCACTGCTGCCGTTCTATATGGCGCTGCTCCTGGTGCTGATGGCCGTGACCTACATCCCGGCGATTTCGCTGTGGCTGCCGAGCGTCGTGCTGTAAACCCCTCACCCGGCGGGCCCTGGCGGCCCGCCCTTCCCTGCAAAATGGACGCTGCACATGGCTGTCGCTGCTTCTGACTCTCTCTTTCCGCGCAGGCTGGCAGTCGCACTGCTGGCGCTGCTGGCATGCTCGTTCGCCGGCAACCACATTGCCGCACGCATTGCCTTCGATGACGACACCGGCGTGCTGGTGGCCATCCTCTGCCGCTCCGGCATCACCTTTTTGGTGCTGGCCAGCCTGGTGCTGTGGCAGCGCCAGCCACTGAGCCTGCCGGTCGGCACGCGGCGCTGGCAGTTGCTGCTCGGGCTGCTGATCGCCACCCAGAGCCTGTGCCTCTACTCGGCGGTGGCGCGCATCCCGGTAGCCCTGGCGCTGCTGGTGGGCAATACCTTCCCGATGCTGCTGGCCCTGTTGACCTGGGCGCTCGGCGGTCCCCGCCCGACCCGCCGCACCGTGCTGTTCATGGGCCTGATCTTGTGTGGCCTGGTACTGGCTCTGGACGTGCCCGCGCACCTGGCCGGCAAGGCCAACCCGCACTGGCTGCTGGGCGTGAGCCTGGCCTTCTGCGCCGCCTGCGTGTTCGCCTGCGCGTTGTGGATCACCGACCACAAACTGGCCGCCGTGCGCGGCCCGGTGCGCAGCCTGCTGACCTTGCTGATCGTGTTCGCCAGCATGCTGGTGGCCGGGGCCAGCGGGGTGATGCCTGCCGGCCTGGCGCTGCCTGCCAGCGGCAATGGCTGGATAGCCTTGGCCAGCCTGGTGGTCCTGTACGGTGTGGCCTTCACGTTGCTGTTCGTCTGCGTGCCGCGACTGAACATGGCACAGAATGCACCGGTGATGAACGTCGAACCGATCGCCACCCTGCTGCTGGGCTGGGCGTTACTGGACCAGCGCCTGTCGACTTGGCAACTGGTCGGTGGGGCCGTGGTGGTATGCGGCATCGTGTTGCTCACCTACCGCAGGGCGAGCTGATTCCATTCTCCGAGGAGCCGTTGATGGCTGTCACCGAACTGCACCTGCAAGACCACCTGACCCACCTGAGCATCGCGCCTGAACTGGGCGCCAGCCTGATCAACTGGGTTGTGAAAGCGACCGGCCAACCGCTGCTGCGCCATGCCGATCAGGCCGCCCTGGCCAGCGGTACACCGCGGCAGCTGGGATGCTACCCCTTGGCGCCCTGGTCCAACCGTATTGCCGAGGGTGGTTTCGAGCGGCCCGCAGGCTGGCTGCCCCTGGCGCCAAACACCGCACACGACCCCTACCCCATTCATGGCACTGCCTGGCAGCAGGCATGGCATGTGGACCACCACAGTGAGCGACGCGCCCGGCTGACGCTAGACAGCAGGGTGCCGTTCGCCTATCGGGCAGTACTGGATGTGCACTTGCACGAAGGATGCCTGCATTTGGAGCTGCATGTGACGCACCTGGATGAAGCCGCGACCTGGTACGGGCTGGGCTTTCATCCTTACTTCCCGCGCTATCCCGACACACTGCTGCGAGCGGCGGCGCGGCATGTGTGGCTGGCCGAAGAGGGACGGTTGCCATCGTACTCGGCAGACGTTCCCCAAGACTGGTGCTTCGAGGCTCCAGGCCCTTTGCCGGCGCACGTGGTCGACCATGCGTTCGGCGGGTGGCCTGGGGACTGTGTGATCGAGCAGCCCAGCGCGGGTTATCAACTCAAATGCAGCGCCAGCGGCACTGAACATTTCCTGTTGTTCTGCCCGCAGGACAAGCCGTTCTTCTGTTTTGAAACCGTCAGCCACCCGATCAATGCACACCATCTACCTGGGCGACCGGGCTTGCGTTTGCTGCAGCAGGGTCAGGAGATGAGCCTGGGTTTCAGCATGGCGTATCATGCGCTGTAAGGGCTTGCCGGTAGGGGCCGCTGCGCGGCCCCACCGTTCCATGCGTTAAACCAGCACTCCACCGGAGGTCTCGGCCTGGCGCTCCTGCGGCGCCCCGCGCACCTCTCGCGCCACCTTCCACACCAGCACTGCCGCAACGATATCGAACGCCGCCAGCACGACGAACAGCGGGCTGTAGCCGATCTGCGTCACCAGGATCCCGAACACCAGGGTAAACACCGCCGCGCCCAGGTACCCGCACATGCCACCCATGCCGGTAGCCGTCGCCACCTGATCCTTGCTGAACGAATCCGAGGTGATCGAGTACAACGCGCCCGACAGTGTCTGGTGCGCAAAGCCGCCGATGCACAGCAACAGGATCGCGGTATATGGGCTCTCCACCAGGCCGATGCAGGCCGGGCCGATCATGCAGCTGGCGCCGAACACCAGCACCATCTTGCGCGAGGTGAACAACGACACCTTGAAGTAACGGTGGAACAGCGGGCTCAAGTAACCGCCGAGCACGCAACCGATGTCGGCCGCGAGAAACGGCAGCCAGGCGAACATCGCCACTTCCTTGATGTTCATGTGCCGCTCGGTCATCAGGTACAGCGGGATCCAGGCGTTGAAGGTCTGCCAGGCAGGCTCCGACAGGATGCGTGCCGAAGCGATGGCGTAGAAGTTGCGGGTCTTGAAGATACGCTTCCAGGCACCTTTCTCGCGTTTCTCTTGCTTGAAGTGCGCTTCCTGGCCACCAAGGATGTAGTCGCGCTCTTCGGCACTGAGGTGTTTCTGGTCACGCGGGTGCTTGTAGAACAGCATCCAGAGCAGCGTCCAGACGATGCCGGAAACCCCGACAATCACAAAGGCCAGCTGCCAGCCGCTGTGCAGGATTGCCCAGACCACCAGCGGCGGCGCCAGCAAGGCACCCAGCGAAGAGCCAATGTTGAACCAGCCAATGGCCACCGAGCGCTCCTTGGCCGGAAACCACTCGGTGGTGGCCTTGACCCCAGCCGGCAAGCCGGCCGCCTCGGTCATGCCCAGCAGGCCGCGCATGAACGCCATGCTCTGCCAGCCGGTAGCCAGAGCCGCACCCGCGCAAGCCACCGACCAGGCCATGGCGAAGACGGCAAAACCCAGCTTGGTGCCGATGAAGTCGATGAACCAGCCGGCGATCGGCTGCATGAGGGCGTAGCACACCTGCCAGGCCGCGACGATCTTGGCGTATTGCTCGGTGCTGATGGACAGGTCGGTCATCAAGGTGGGGGCAGCCACCGAGAGGGTGTTGCGGGCGAGGTAGTTGACGACCAGCCCAGCCGTGACAAGGCTGACCATCCACCAACGGATGCCTTTCATCTTCATGGTTCACCTGAATATTGTTTTTAGAGGCGCGGGTGATTGCCTCGACGCCGGCAGGGCGAATTGAGACAAATTATTTCAGGCGAAAGAGTGCCATGTCATAGGTCGTCGTACAACAAAATTGTTTTTGCTTAGTAACGCTGGATAACCGACCGAAAACACTAGGATCAGCCAATGTTGTTGTAGTACGACATCAATCCAATCCTTGAGCCCGAAGGGTGGCGACCAGCAAATCGACAAACGATCGCACCTTGGCAGAGCCGTACTTGCTCTCGCGGTGCAGCACATGAATAGGCCAGGGTGCCTCTTCGTATTCGGCGAGGATCACCTGCAGCTGCCCGCAGGCGATCTCGTCGACCACTTGATAGGACAACAGCCGGGCAATCCCCAACCCGCCCACCGCCGCTGCGATCGCACCGTCATTGCTGGTCACGGTAAGCCTCGGTTTCATGCGTACCAGGGTGGGTTCGTCGGTCACGCCGAAGCGCCAGCCAGCCCGTGGCGACAGGTTGGTGGTGGCGATCACTGCATGCTCCGGCAAGTCCGACGGGTGCTGCGGTATGCCATACCGCGCCAGGTAATCGGGTGAGGCGCAAAGCATGCGCCGTACCCTGCCCACGCGCAGGGCCTTGAGGCCGGAATCAGGCAGCGGGCCGATGCGCACGGCCACGTCCATGCCCTCCTCCACCATGTTGACGATACGGTCGAGGAAGTAGGCCGTCACGTCCACCTCGGGGTACTGCTGCAGGTAGCGCACGATGCACGGCATGACGAACTTCTTGCCGAACAGGATCGGGGCGGTCACTGCCAGCTCGCCCTTGGGCGTGGCGTTGATGCCGGCGGCGGCTTCGTTGGCCTCGTTGATGCTGGCGAGGATGTGTCGGGTGTCTTCCAGGTAACGATTGCCCGCCTCGGTCAGGCGCACGCTGCGGGTGGTGCGCAGCAGCAGCTTGACGCCAAGCTGGTCTTCGAGGGCGCTGACGGCACGGGTGACGGCGGCGGGGGAGATATCAAGGCGACGGGCGGCGGCGGCGAAGCTTTCGAGCTCGCCTACGGCGATGAACACCTTCATCAGGTGGATGTGGTCCATGCCGGCTCCTGGGCATCGGGGGTGGTCGGATTATCGGTTATCTGAGGATAATGTGCTGACTGTACCGGCCCTATCGCCGGCAAGCCGGCTCCCACAGGTACCCCACCGGGCCTGAGAGCAGTGACATACCTTGTGGGAGCCGGCTTGCCGGCGATAGGGCCGGTACAGGCCACATCAAAGCTCCAGCACCAGCGCCTGCGCGCCCTCCTCCAGCTTGGCAGGCACGGCACAGCAGATCAGCACCGTACCGTTCTCCGGCAGCTCGGCTGGCGGGTTTGGGTAATGCACTTGCCCGCTCACCAACTTGGTCTTGCAGGTGCCGCATGAACCGCCTCGGCAACTGAAATCCGGCGATAGCCCGCGCGCCTCGGCCAACTCCAGCAAGGTACCGCTGGAAGGAGCCCAACGGGCTTCTTTGGCCGAACTGGCGAAGTACACCGGCACTGGCTCGCTGGCGGCGGGCGGCTGTTGCAGCACCGGCTTGTTGTCGTCGCCATGGCGCCTGAGCGTCGACGGGCCGAAGGCCTCAGCATGGATACGGGCATCTGGCACATGCACTGCGCGCAAACCTTCGTAAAGCGCTTGGGTGAAGCTCGCCGGTCCACACAGGTAGAAGTCGTGATCGTCCAGCGGCAGCGCTGCCTTGACCTGTGCGATACCGAGGCGGCCAGCGTGCTCATAGTCTCGCCCTGGCACCGCTTCGGCCTCCGGCTGGCTCAGCGCCCGGTGCACGCTCAAGAGGGCACCCGCTTGCCGGCGCAACTCGGCCAGCTCCTGCCGGAAGGGTAATTCGGCAAGGCTACGGGCGCCTTGGAACAGGTGAATACGCCGCCCCTTCTGTCTGGCCACTTGTTCACGCAGCATGGCCATCAGCGGGGTCATGCCTACACCCGCTCCAATCAGCACCAGGGGCCGGTCACTGTCGCCCTCCAGGGTGAAGCTGCCCATGGGCAGGCGCACCTGCAACGGGTCACCGACGGCGATCCGTTCATGCAAGTAACGCGATGCGGGGCCTTGGGCCTTGACGCTGATGCGCAGGTGACCA
The DNA here is from genome assembly GCF_044749545.1 of Pseudomonas sp. NPDC089396. Lineage (NCBI taxonomy): Bacteria > Pseudomonadati > Pseudomonadota > Gammaproteobacteria > Pseudomonadales > Pseudomonadaceae > Pseudomonas > Pseudomonas sp. NPDC089396. Next base: position 382,343 of record NZ_JBIVIC010000007.1, read on the forward strand.
TCGGACGGTGCGCTGGACAAGCTGTAGGTTCGAATCAGCGGAGCCTGGCCCGGCAAGGCAATACGTACCGGAATATGCTGGCCCGGGGCGAAGGCTACCGGTCCATCAGTGGCAAGGTAGAAGGAACGTATATCCCGGCTTTCCTGCTCCACCCGCTGCACCCGCCACGTCAGCCACCGGCGTTGCCGCTCATGCTGCTGCAGGCGTTGCTCGGCTTCGGCCCAGGTGCCGGTCATCAAGCTGGTCGGTGCGTATTCCTGGAAGGCCCAGCGCAAGGAAATGGCAGCGCGGCGCAGCACCACGTGGTCGACCGTCAGCGTCCACAGCCGCTCGGCGCCTTCGAAAGCCTTGATCGTCGGGCTGTCGAGGATCACCTCGGTGCGCCCGGTCAGTTGCAGCACGTTGCCGTTGCTGAAGTCGACGAACAACAGCCCCGCCTGCGGGTTTTCCAGCAGGTTGCCGAGGGTATTGAAGTGCAGGTTGCCGGCGTAGTCGGGGATGGTCAGGCGATTGCCTTCGACTTTGACGAACCCTGGACGCCCCCCGCGATGGGAGACATCCACGGCGCGATGGCCGTCTGGGTGATCGATATAGCTGGCGACGAAGAAGGTGTCGGCGTGCTCGATCATCGCCACCGCCTGTGCATCCAGTACGGTTGAATCCAGCCGCCCCTGCGCCGGCTCATCCACACGGCGGTAGGTGCGCAACTGGATGTACTGCGGGCAGTTGCCGAACGACTGCTCCACCGCAACCGCCAGCTGGCCGCTGGAGGCGCGGTGAATCAGGCCGTTCATGCGGTTGCGCCGGCGGGTGTGCAGCTCGATGCCGAGCAGGCCGATGGCCTCGCCTGCCGCCAAACCCGGGGTTGCCGGGTCGTCGCTGGCGGGCTGGGTATCGATCAGCAATTGCCGTGGGTCGGGTGAACTGATGAACCCTTCCGAGCCCTCCAGCAGCGTCGCCCATGGCTTGCCGTCGGCATCCACCGCGCCCACGACGAGGAACGGCAGTTGATGGTAGAAGTTGCGGTGCTGGTCGGGCATGTAGTCACGAATGACCTTCTGCCCGAACGCCTCCATGCGCTGCGCTACTCCCACCTGCTCCTGCAGGCGTTTCTCACCGGCGTGCCAAGGTGAGCTGTGTTGGTCAGGGCGTTGTGACATGGCGGCATTCCTCGGTTATCCGCGGATCACACGGTGGTTTGCAAGCCCACGACGGTGCGCGGCATGGCGACGAAACCGGGCAGTGCTTCGACCCGAGCCAGCCAGGCACGCACATGCGGGTACGGCTCCAGCGAGACATTGCCCTCTGGGGCGTGGGCGATGTACGAGTAGTTGGCGACATCAGCGATGGTCGCTTCGTTGCCCACCAGGAACGGTGTCTTGGCCAGTTCGGCATCCATGACTTTGAGCAGGGTGTGGGCCCGGCCAATCACTTCGTCCGTGTTGAACGAGGCACCGAACACCGTGACCAGGCGAGCGGCGGCAGGGCCAAAGGCGACCGGCCCGGCGGCGACCGACAGCCAGCGTTGCACACGGGCGGCGTCGACCGGGTCGTGAGGCAGCCAGCGACCTTGCTTGTCGTAGGTGCTGGCCAGGTAGACCAGGATGGCGTTGGAATCGGCGATGACGGTGCCGTTGTCATCGATCACCGGCACCTGGCCGAACGGGTTGAGTGCGAGGAATTCCGGCTGCTTGTGGGCGCCCTTGGCCAGGTCGACGAAGACCAGTTCGGCAGGCAGGTTCAGCAGGGAGAGCATCAGCTCGATGCGGTGGGCGTGGCCGGACTTGGGGAAGTTGTAGAGTTTGATCACGGTGAAGGCTCCAGGGTCGGCACCGGCGTGGTGCGGCTAGAGCTCATGCTGCGCTGAATCGGCGGACAACAGAATCAGTGCCGTGGGGAAACCATAATTTCGCCAGGCGAAATAATCAGGGCTAACGGGCTACGGCACTGACGGTTCAGCTCAATGGCGCTGCTGTCGCTGATAGCGATACAAGCCCTTGGCCGCCGCGACCACTTGCGGCACACAGGCCTGCAGCTCGCTGAAGCTCATGGCATCGAGCACTTCGAAATTGTCTTCCAGGCCATGCAGCGAGATGGCCTTGAGCAGCGCATCCTGTTCGGCTGGCAGCTCGGCCCAGCCGGCGACCTGAGTGCCGCGCATATAGCCGAAGCACCACTCCTCCATGATGATCGCGGTACCTTCCTCGGCTTCGCTTTCTTCGAACACGGGCTCGAAGCCTTCAAGGTCATCCGCCAACTGCTCCGCCACTTGATGGGCGTAGCGCAGCATCAGCGCCGTGTAGGCTTCTTCGTGGGCGGGTTTCTTGAATTTTGGGACCTTGCCGCCTGCCACTGCTGGCAGCCACTGCTCGGGGATGACCAGCGTCGGGGAACTGGCCAGGGCAGTGAAGAAGCCGTTGAGTTCGGCCAGGTTGAGCACTGAATAGTCGTTGCCGTAGGTAATCAGCAGGTCTTCGAGGCGGTCGAGTTCTTTTTCGCTGAGCGCGGGGAGCATGTATAGGCGTCCTGGGGTGGCGTTTTGCGTGCACCCTAGCACATGGGGATCGGTGGGGAAGGATTGTCTTGCGTACAAAAGCAATCGCCGGCGAGCCGGCTCCCACAAGTTCACCACTGGCTTTGTATGCAGTGACGTACCTGTGGGAGCCGGCTTGCCGGCGATTTGGCCTTCAGCTATTACACCGCCAGCGCGCGCTCACGCAGCTCGCTGTTGAGGATGCGGTCGTTCTCGCTGTAGTCGACCGGGCAATCGATCACGTGCACTCCTGGGGTCTTGATGCAGTGCTCGAGCAGCGGCAGCAAGCCTTCTGCGCTTTCCACACGGTGGCCATTGGCACCATAGGCTTCGGCGTACTTGACGAAGTCCGGGTTGCCGTAGTCCAGGCCGAAATCGGTGAAGCCCATGTTGGCCTGCTTCCAGCGGATCATCCCGTAGCCGTCGTCACGCAGGATCACCACGGTGATGTGCATGCCCAGACGTACCGCGGTTTCCAGCTCCTGGCTGTTCATCATGAAGCCGCCGTCACCGCACACCGAGATCACTGGACGATCCGGGTACACCAGGTGCGCCGCCATGGCCGATGGCAAGCCGGCGCCCATGGTCGCCAGAGCGTTGTCCAGCAGCACGGTGTTGGGCTTGTGGGCCTTGTAGTTGCGGGCGAACCAGATCTTGTAGATGCCGTTGTCCAGGGCCACGATGCCTTCGGATGGCAGGGCACGGCGCACGTCGGCGACCAAGCGCTGCGGGTAGACCGGGAAGCGGTCGTCGTCCTTGCCTTCGGCGATCTGCGCTTCGTTGGCTTCGCGGATGGCCATCAGGCGAGTGAAGTCCCAGTGCGAGGTGTCGCCCAGGCCTTCAGCGATCTGCCAGACGGCGTTGGCGATGTCGCCGATCACTTCGATCTGCGGGAAGTACACGGCATCGACTTCGGCGGAGCGGAAGTTGATGTGAATGACTTCGGTGCCACCACGGACCATGAAGAATGGCGGCTTCTCGATCACGTCGTGGCCGATGTTGACGATCAGGTCGGCGGCTTCGACGGCACGGTGGACAAAGTCACCGGAGGACAACGCAGCGTTGCCCAGGAAGCGCGGGCTGCGTTCATCGACCACGCCCTTGCCGAGCTGGGTGGTGACGAACGGGATGCCGGTCTGGTCGATCAACTGCTTGAGGACCTTGGCGGTCATCTTGCGGTTGGCGCCGGCACCGATCACCAGGATCGGGCTGCGGGCGTTGCGCAGTTTTTCGATGGCGGCTTCGATGGCCACATGCTCGGCCAGCGGACGACGATGCAGGCTCGGTGGAATCGGCATGGCGTCGGTCTGCTCGGCGGCGATGTCTTCCGGCAGTTCCAGGTGCACTGCGCCCGGCTTTTCTTCTTCAGCCAGACGGAAGGCTTCACGCATGCGCGACGGGATATTGTCGGCCGAGGCGAACTGATGGGTGTACTTGGTGATGGGGTCCATCATGCCGCACACGTCGATGATCTGGAAGCGGCCCTGTTTGGACTTCTTGATCGGCTTCTGACCGGTAATCATCATCATCGGCATGCCGCCCAGGTAGGCGTATGCACTGGCGGTTACCAGGTTGGTCGCGCCAGGGCCGAGGGTCGACAGGCTGACGCCGGTCTTGCCGGTCAGACGGCCATAGGTGGCGGCCATGAAACCTGCGGACTGCTCGTGGCGGGTCAGTACCAGCTTGATCTTCGACTTGCGCAGGGATTCCAGCAGGTCGAGGTTTTCCTCACCAGGAATGCCGAATACATACTCGACACCTTCGTTTTCCAGGCATTGCACAACGACATCGGCGGCCTTGGCCATCTTGCTTGTAACCTCAGTTGTATAGGACGGTGGAGGTCCAGAAATGCGCAGCACGGTACGCTGGCATCGCTCTGTCCGGGCGCGAGGATGCCCCGAACCTAAGCCTTGACGCAGACCAGGCAGGGAAAAGTCACGTTAACGAACAGGATTAATTGTCGCACCGTTTAGTGCATTTGAAGAGGTAGCAGACGGACAAAACATCTTTGATTACGGAGGTAAAGGCGCCGGAAAGACAAAACCCCTACCTGCTCGCGCAGATAGGGGTTTTGCGAAATGAATCTTGACGATGACCTACTCTCACATGGGGAAACCCCACACTACCA